>NZ_CP047895.1:1642500-2242500 GCF_009913435.1 Sphingomonas changnyeongensis
TTTTTCGGTCCGGGGCGGCCGATCCGCTGCAACCGGATCGGCCGCTCCAGACGGCGGGGGGCATTGCGTCTTTGGAAATCCAGCCCCGGTGACAGATTGCGCCCGCCACCGTCGAGCCGGGCTCGGCAATGGGCGCGACCATGTTCCCATGCCCTGAACTTCAAGTGGCGGCGCAGTTAAGGCAACGGGGGTGGTGAACAGTCAATGTCCGTCGAATGGGATGCCCGTATAAAAATTCGCCTGTCAGGCGTCGGCTCCAGAGTCATCACTGTACCATTTTTGTTGGCAGCCCGTGACCGTCCGCTGACCTTAGTGCCAGGCTCCCCGCGCGAACAATGAGAAGGAGTTTTGTGAGTCGAAGCCACGGCGTCGTCTGCGATAGGGCATCATCTATGCTCTCCTCGACAAGTGCAGGCTCGTCACTGAAAAAGGAGAAATTGAATTGTAAATCTGCCATAGAGGCCTTCCTGCGCGACTCAATATATTCGTCGCAGCTGGTTGGGCCTTTTCGGACGAAACCCTCAACCAGATCGCAGCGGCCGGCGCCGGCAAGTAATTCTAACAGTCCATTCGCTTCGTACGATTTCGGATCCAGCTTCTCAGTCAGCATTTTGGAGCCAATTTCATCAATATAGCTCATTTGCTTCGGGGATCCCTTATATATCACAAGTGCCTCGAGTCTCGAGTGCCACAGCGTGGTTAGCGCGCCCACCCCGCTCGTTCTCATATCGAATAGTTTTTGCTCTGCATCATTCATCAGAGCTTTTGCGCCAGTGATATCGGCCGCGTCGAGATAAACAGCCGCTTTATACCGAAATGCGATGCGTCCAACAGGATAGTAGTCGGCATCGTCCCAACGATCAAGCATTATCTTTGCCAGGTCAATGGAGCACTTTAGATCATCTTTCAGGATATTTGTGATTGGCAATCGATCAGATCTGATATGTATATCCATATATCTGCTAATGATCAGGCGATCAATGCCGCCAGCCATAATCTCTGTGCGGTCGCGTACGAACTGAACGGCTTCCTCGCAACGATCGGCTGTAATGAGCGTGAGTGCAAATTGGCTTTGTATATCTCCGCGGTCATTGTTAGCAACGGTGATATCGGATCGCGCCGCGTCGGCTTCACGTCGGCCAGCTTCAATGGCGCGCTCAATTAATCGCCTGATCCGGACTTTCTCGTCGATGCTCAATGGGTTTTGGTTGTCATGCGCATGTAAACTTGTTACCGGCGCGCAGCCGAATGAAAGCGCTAGAAAAATTAAAATTGCTCGCATGCTGTTCGGCCTATTCGTCATAATCATTTCTTGAATGATCGAGGCTAGTATCCTGGATTTATCGTCTCATTAACCGCCTAGTTCTGCTCACTCTCGTATTGTCGGGTATCACAAAGAGAAGAGTCAAGACAGCGTTGTTCAGCAGATTGTCGGATGTATGCAGTCGCGACAGGCGTTGATCGATCGGTCGAATGGCAGAAACGCTGGTCGCAACCGGCCGCACGGGGCCGTCCACCGCGTCCGTCACATCGCGCCAGTCGCCATCATGCGTCCGTTCGGGCTGGTTGAGCCGCCGGCTCGTTGCATTGTCGGTCGCGCCTTTGCCGCCCGTGCGGGACGTGGGGCATGAGCGGTTTCCAGTCAGGTGGACTCACCTGACGGTTCGGAAAACGCGGCAAACCAACAAATTAGAGCGGTTGATCTGGCGCAGCCAGATCACAAACCGCTCTAAACGGCCGGGCGCTGCCGCGCCGCAATCAGCGTTCGTTCAGGCGCGGCATCAGTTCGACCAGGTTGCAGGGCCGGTGGCGGCTGTCGAGCTGGTGGACGAGGATCTGGTCCCACCCGTCGCGCACGGCCCCGGTCGATCCGGGCAGCGCGAACACATAGGTGCCGCCCGCCAGCACCGCCATCGCCCGCGACTGCATGGTCGATGTGCCGATGCTGGCAAAGCTCAGCCAGCGGAACAGCTCGCCAAAGCCCGGAATGTCCTTGCCGCCCAGCATGGCGAGCGCCTCCGGCGTCACGTCGCGCCCGGTCAGGCCGGTGCCGCCGGTGGTGATCACGCAGTCGATCGCCGGATCGGCCACCCAGGCGCGCAGTCGGGCGGTGATTGCCGCCACATCGTCGCGCTCGATCGCGCGCGCGGCGAGGCCGTGGCCGGCCCCGGTCAGCCGCTCGACCAGCAGATCGCCCGACCGGTCATCCGCCGGCCCGCGCGTGTCGGAGATGGTGAGGACCGCAATGGCAACCGGCACGAACGGCCGCGCCGGATCAATCGGCACGCGCCGCCTCGCCATCGCCTGGGCTTGCAGCGCCCAGCGCCGCGGTGCGCACCGGGCCGCTGGCCGTGGGCGTCAGCCGCACCGCATAGGCGCCGGGCAGGCCGGGAAAGCGCGGCCACATGCCCTGCGCCATCGCCTTCAGGCTGGCCGACGGCTTGCCGCCATTGCGCTGATACATCCAGTAATTGCGCATCACCGTGGCGACATAGCCGCGCGTTTCCCAATAGGGGATGCTTTCGATGAACAGCAGCGGGTCGCCCTGATCGCGCACCTTGACGTTCCACTGGTCGAGCACGCCCGGCCCGGCATTGTACCCCGCGATCACCTTGGGCAGCAGCCCGCCGGTCGGGCGATAGTCGCGCACCTGCTCAAGCCGCGCCTGCCCATATTCAAGGTTGGTCGACGGGCGCATCAGCAGCGCCCGGTCAACCGGTCCTTGACCGCGCCGGCGGGCGATCAGATCGGCGGTGCCGGGCATCACCTGCATGATGCCATAAGCCCCGGCCGGGCTGACCGCGCGGGCTTCGAACCGTGATTCCTGCAGCGCATGGGCAAAGACCAGCTCGCGCTCGACGCGCCAGCCGCCATCGGGCGTCCATTCGGGGGTCGGATAACGGGCGACGATGCTCGCCCGCGCGCCCGCCGGGCCGTTATGGGCGAGGTAAAGCTGGGTGTCGGGCAGGTTGAGCCGCGCCGCCAGCGCCGCCAGCGTCTGATGATCGGCAGGCGCGCCGATCCGCGCCTGATAGCGCAGCACCCGGTCGGCATGTTCGGCCTCGCCCAGCGCGGCAAGCGCCTGTGCCAGCGCGACATTGTCGATCCGCGCCAGCCGGGGCCAGTCGCGGTCGAGGCGCGCGAAATCATGGATGGGCTGGGTGGCGATGCCCAGCGCCTGGGCGGCGAGCAGGCCGTAAAATGTTTCCTGATGCTGCGCCGCCGCGCGCAGCCGCGCCTGCACCAGATCGGGCCGGCCGCGCGCCATGTCGGCCCGTGACGTCCAGTAATGGCCCGCCGCGCGGATTTCGGCATCGCCGCCCGCCGCCGCGACGCGCGCAAACGCCTCCGCCGCCGCGCCCGGATCGCGCTGCCGCCATGCCGCAAGGCCCAGCGTCCAGTCGGCCTGCACGCGCCATTCGCCCTCACCCTGCGCCGCGAGCGCGGCGAGGCGGCGGGCATTGGCGTCGTCGCCGTTCAGATAATAGACCCAGGCAATGCGCTGCCGCCATTCGGTCAGCGCCGCGCCCGACAGCCGGCCTTCCTCGGCCACCAGCAGCGCCTCGCAGCCGGCGGGATCGTCGCTCTTGATCAGCGGCTGGATGCGCGGGGCCAGTTCCGCCGCCACCGGATCTTCGCGCGTCGGCTGGGCGCGCTCGCGCACCGGCGCACTGCCGAGCCAGGTGAATTTCTGAAATGCGGGGAGGGGAGGCAGGTCCGTCACGCCGCGCTTCTGCGCCATCGCGGCAAGTTGCGGCCCCTGCGGCAGGTTGGGCGCGGCGGCGAGCAAGGCCGCCAGCGCATCGGCCTCGGCCCTGGGCGAGCCCTTGGCCGTGACCAGCTCGGCCCGCGCATAGGATTTGAGCGGGCCGTCGGGCTGCGCGTCGATCCGCGCGGCGGCATCGGCCCATGCCCCGGCGCGCAGCGCGCGGAAGATTGCGCCCCAGGCTTCGCGCGCCGCCGGTGTCAGCATTGCCGGCTGAAGCGGCTGGGCCGGCGCGGTCGCGGCGGAAAGGGCCGTCGCAGCAGCCGGGCCGGTCTCCGCACCCGCCTGAGCGGGAACGGCGAACGGCACCGCCGCCAGCATCATCCCCCGGATCATGCGCATTGCGATCCTCCGCCAGTCATCCGCGCCGCGACCATCTGCAGATCGGCCCAGGCTTCCGCCTTCAGCGCCGGGCGGCGCAGCAGCAGCCGGGGATGGAAGGTCGCAGCGACCGCAACCGTGCGGTCGCCAAGGTTAACGCTGTGGAAGCGTCCGCGCGCCCGCGCGGTTTCCGTCCCGGTCAGCGCACGGCTGGCCGCATCGCCCATCACCAGCAGCTGTTCAGCGCCGGTCAGGCTCAGCTGGTGCCGCAGGATCGCGGCCAGCGCCGGCTGGTCGGCGGCGGGCACCTGCCCGGCAACCGGGCGCGCCACGGCGAGCGGGGCCAGCCAGATCGCCGGGCGGGCAAGGCCGATGGCGCCGAGCATCCGGTCGAACAGCAGCCCGGCCGCGCCCGACAGCAGCATATTGCCCCCCAGATCCTCAGGGTCCGGCATGTCGGTGACGACGGCCAGCACCGCGCCGGCATCGCCGCCGCCCGCCACCCGCCTGGGCCCGCTGCCCGGAATCGCCATGCCGGGCGCGGCGGCGTCCGGCCAGGCCGCCTCGGGAATATCGTCGCCCGCCGCGCGCCATGCGCAAAAAGCGTCGAGCGTCTGCGGCAGATTTGCCGGGCGGGACGCGCGGCGATCGCGGCAGGCATTGCAGCAGCCGGGCGCGGCGCAGAGGATGGGGCAGGGGGTGCGTCACCGCCCCCGGCTTCCGCAGCGTCCACCCGCTGCTGAGCGGCGTCGCCCGCCGCCAGCCAGTCGCGCGGGGCATCACCCACCAGACAGTCCAGCCCGGCATCCTGCCACCAGCCGATCAGGCTTGCCGCCCAGTCGCGGCTGTCCAGCTGATCCAAAGAAAGCATGTTTTGTTTAGACGGACAGGTTGACCATATCGTCAACACACAGCATCGCTTGGCCTGACAGGCCGTGGCACCGCTGCGGCGAAATGGCTGTGGAGAGAGGAAGAGCGGGAATGAGCCAGCGGGAATCGATGCCCTATGATGTTGTGATCGTCGGCGCCGGGCCGGCGGGGCTGGGGGCGGCGATCCGGCTGAAACAGCTGGCGGCCGCATCGGGCCGCGAGCTTTCGGTCTGCGTGATCGAAAAGGGGTCGGAAGTCGGCGCGCACATCCTGTCGGGGGCTGTGGTCGATCCGATCGCGCTTGACGAGCTGCTGCCCGACTGGCGCGATAGCTGCCCGCTGGCGCAGACCCCGGTCATCGAAAACCATCACTGGGTGCTGACCGCGGGCAAGAAGACCGAGTTTCCGCACGCGCTGCTGCCGCCGTTCATGCACAACAAGGGCTGCTACACCGGGTCGCTCGGCAATGTCTGCCGCTGGCTCGCCGAACAGGCCGAGGGGCTGGGGGTGGAAATTTTCCCCGGCTTTGCCGCGGCAGAGGTGCTGTTCAACGAGGACGGATCGGTGCGCGGCGTTGCCACCGGCGACATGGGCGTGGCGCGCGACGGCACCCACAAGCCCGATTACCAGCCGGGGCTGGAACTCCATGCCCGCTACACCTTCTTTGCCGAAGGCGTGCGCGGCCATCTGTCGAAGGAGCTGAAGCGGCGGTTCGACCTGGAACGCGACTGCGAGCCGCAGGTCTATGGCATCGGCCTGAAAGAACTGTGGGACATTGATCCGGCCAAGCATGTGCCGGGCAAGGTCATCCACACCCAGGGCTGGCCGCTCGACGATGCCTGGGGCGGCGGCTTCATCTATCATCAGGCGAACGGCCAGGTCGCGCTCGGCTTCGTCGTCGCGCTCAACTATCGCAACCCGCATCTGTCGCCGTTTCAGGAGTTTCAGCGCTGGAAGACGCATCCGGCGATCCGCGAGATGCTGGAGGGCGGCAAGCGGGTGTCTTACGGCGCGCGCGCGATCAACGAGGGCGGCTGGCAGTCGATCCCAAAGCTGGCGTTTCCGGGCGGTGCGCTGATCGGCTGTTCGGCCGGGTTCGTGAACGTGCCGCGCATCAAGGGCAGCCATACGGCGATGAAGTCGGGCATGCTGGCCGCCGAGGCGGCGTTTGCCGCGATCGTTGCCGACCGGCAGCATGACGCGCTCGACGATTATGAAACCGCGCTGCGCGCCAGCTGGATCGACCGCGAGCTGAAGATGGTCCGCAATGTCGAGCCGGCGGTGGCGAAGTTCGGCGGCACGGTCGGCACGCTGGTGGCCGGGGTGGACATGTGGATGCGCCAGCTGGGCATCGGCCTGCCCTTCACCTTCAAGCACAAGCCCGACCATGAGCAGCTGTGGCCGGCCAACGTGATGCCCAAGATTGATTATCCCAAGCCCGACGGGATCGTCAGCTTCGACCGGCTGTCCTCGGTGTTCCTGTCGAACACCAATCACGAGGAAGATCAGCCGATTCACCTGACGCTCAAGGATGCGGACGTGCCGATCCGGCACAATCTGCCGCTGTATGACGAACCGGCACAGCGTTATTGCCCGGCGGGCGTCTATGAGGTGGTCGGGCAGGAAGAGGGCAATCCCCGCTTCGTGATCAACGCCCAGAATTGCGTCCACTGCAAGACCTGTGACATCAAGGACCCGACCCAGAACATCAACTGGGTGGTGCCGGAGGGCGGTGGTGGTCCCAATTACCCCAATATGTAAGCTGAATGCGCGGACGGCGGCGGGGCGCGCCCCGTCGCTGGCGGCGCTGGTCGCGGTGGCGCTGGCCGCGCTCGCGCCCGGTGCGGCCGCGGCCCGGCCCGCGCCGGTCACCGCCTCGCCGCTCAAGGCCTATGCGCGGGCGCGGCTGGCGGGCGTGGACGGCGATGTCGCGGCTGCGTCGCGCAGCCTGGCGGCGGTGCTTGCGGCCCGGCCCGACGATGCGGCGGTCGCCGCGCGCGCTTATCGCCAGGCGCTGGTCGCCGGCGACATGGCGCTGGCGCTGCGCTCGGCGGCCCTGCTTGACAAGGGCGGCGCGCTGCCCGCCGATGGCCGGCTGCTGCTGATGGCGCAGGCGGTCCGCAACCGGGACTGGGCAGCGGCGCAGGCGGCGGTCGATGCCGCTGCCGATGACGGCAGTTTCGATTTTCTCGCCCCGGTGCTGAGCGCGTGGATCGCGCGCGGGGCCGGGCGCGATCCGTTCGCCATTCTCGACGCGCCGACCGGCAGCGCGCTGACCGCAGCACTTGCCGCCGAACACCGGGCGCTGCTGCTGATCGCCGCAGGCCGGGTGGATGAGGGGGAGGGGATTGCCCGCACCCAGGCGCTGACCGGCGACGGATCGGGCGCGTTCCGGCTGGTCGCGGCGGCGCGGCTGCAGGCGGCGGGCCGCACCCAGGCGGCGCTGGCGCTGCTGCCGGGCGAGGATCCGGTGATGGTCTCGGCCCGCGCGGCCATCGCCGCCGGGCGGCCGCTCGACATGGGCTCGTCCGGCCCGGCCGGCGGGATCGCGCAGCTGCTGCTGCGGGTGGGCGAGACGGTGCAGGCCGATCCGCGCTCGCCGCTGGCGCTCACTTTGGCGCGGCTGGCGCATTTCCTCGATCCGGCCAGCCCGGCCGCTGCCCTGACGCTCGCCCGGCTGCTCGCGGTCAACGGCCAGCGCGACGCCGCGCTCGCCATGCTTGCCCCGATCGTGGCCGCTGGCGCTGCCGCGCCGCTGCTCGCCCCGGCGGTCGATCTCAAGATCGCGATCCTCGCCCAGTCCGACCGGCGCGACGAGGCGCTGGCGCTGGCGGCGGAGCGCAGCCGCGATCCGCGCGCGGGCATTGCCGATCATGCCCGGCTGGGCGATCTGCTGGTCGAGCTGGGCCGGGAGGGCGAGGCGGTGCCCGCCTATCGCCGTGCGGTGACGCTGGCCGAGGCGGCGGCAGGCAGCCCGGCGGGCGAGCGGCGCTGGAGCCTGTGGCTGGTGCTGGGCAGCGCGCTCGAGCGCTCGGGCCAGTGGGGCGAGGCGCGGGCCGCGCTTGAAAAGGCGGTGCAGCTTGCCCCGCTTGAACCGGCGGCGCTCAATTATCTTGGCTATGCGCAGCTTGAACGGCGCGAAAACGTCAAGGCGGCCATGACGCTGATCGAGCGTGCCGCGAGCCTCAGGCCCGACGATCCGGCGATCACCGACTCGCTCGGCTGGGCCTATTTCCTGATCGGCGATCTGGCGCAGGCGATCCCGGCGCTTGAACGCGCGGTCGAGGGGGAGCCCGCCGATCCGACGATCAACGAGCATCTGGGCGATGCCTATTGGGCCGCAGGCCGCCGGTTCGAGGCGCGCCATGCCTGGCGGGCGGCGGCGCTGTTTGCCGACAGCCCGGCGGTTGCCGAACGCGCGACCGCCAAGATCGACCGGGGTTTTTCGGACGCGCTGGCCGCGCGCTGAGCGGTAGCCGGGGTGTTGGCGCGACCGGGCGTCATAGCCCGAAATCGTCGCCGCGCTGGATGCGCCGGGCAAGCGTCTCGCGCATGCTGCCGACGCCGCTGTCGTCATCGCCGCAGTCGTTCGGCAGCGGCGCGATGCGCAGCCGCCGCCGCCGCACGGCGCAGAGCGCCAGCAGCAGCACCGCCAGGCTCGCCCAAAGCGCAAGAAGCACCGGATCCATCACCAGAGCGGGGATAAATGGCGACCGGTTAAGAAAGTCGCTGCGCAGGCCGGGCCGTTAACCGCGATTAACTGTCGGCTGGTGCGCGTCATGCATCTCGCGCCCGCTATAATACACATCAATGATCAATATGAGCGCGGGCTGCCGGTGAACAGGCGCGGGGCGGCCGGCTGGACGAGGACAGAGACCATGGCCCATCCCGAAACGGCGACCCGGCTGGATTTTGTCGGTTTTTCAAACGAGCGGCGCGAATTGCTCGCCCAGTCGCGCGAGATGATCGCGCGCGCGATGGGGCCGGCGCTCGACCGGCTGTACAAGAAGATCGCCGCCCATCCCGAAACCGCGCGGATGTTCAACGGCGCGTCGCACATCGATGCCGCCAAGCGGCTTCAGTCCGATCACTGGGGGCATTTGTCGGGCGGCGCGTTCGACGCCGATTATGTCGCGCGGGTGAAGCGCATCGGCGCGCGCCACGCCATGATCGGGCTGACGCCGCAATGGTATATCGGGTCCTACAGCGTCATCCTCGATTCGCTGATCGAGACGATCGGCGCGGAAAAGGGCGCGGGCGGCCTGTTCGGCCGCGGGCGCGGCGATACCCGGTTCGACCAGATCCGCGCCATCGTGATGGCCGCACTCATCGACCTTGAAATGTCGGTATCGATCTATTTCGAGCAGGAACAGGCGAGCCGCGCCGAAGCGATGGCGGCGGTGACCGAGCGCGAACATGCACTGTCCGAGCTGCTCGGCGCGATCAACGGCAGCGTCGGCGCGATCAAGACCGGGGCCGATGAAATCGCCCAGGCGTCCGAGGATCTGGCGCGGCGGACCGAAAGCAATGCCGCGAGCCTTGAGGAAACCTCTGCCGCCATCGCGCAGATGGACCAGCGGCTGAAGGCAACCGCCGAAGCCGCCGGCCGCACCGTCGAGCGCGCCGATGGCGCCATCGCCACGGTCGATACCGGCCGCTCGGTCGCCGAGGAGGCGGTGGCGGCGATGGAGCGTGTGTCCGAAAGCGCCAAGGGCATCGACAGCGTGATCGAGGGCCTCGACAAGATCGCGTTCCAGACGCGCGTTCTGGCGATGAACGCTGCGGTCGAAGCAGGCCGCGCCGGCGAGGCGGGGCGCGGCTTTGCGGTCGTTGCCGATCTGGTCGGCGCGCTCGCCATGCGGTCGGAGGAAGAGGCCAAGCGCGCCCGCGAACAGCTGACCGCGACGCAGGGCGATGTCAGCACGGCAGTGGCCGCCGTGCAGAAGGTCGATGGCGCACTGGCGGCGATTTCCGAAGATGTCGGCCGCGTGCACGAACTGCTCGCGGTGATGGCCAATGACAATCAGGCCCAGGCGACGGCGATCACCGAGGTGTCGGCCGCCATCGGCGTGATGGACCGCACGACCCAGCAGAATGCGGCAATGGTCGAGGAAACATCGGCGGCGGCCCGCAACCTGACGACCGAGGTCGACCGGCTGGCCGCGCAGGCAGGCGGGGCCGGGGCAGGCGGGGCCGGATCGGGCGGGGCGGCGCAGGCAAGCGTCAGGCCCGGCTTGACGGTGCAGTCGTCCGCCGGGGCGCGGATGCCGGTCGCCGCCTGACCCGATGATCGCCGCCGCTCTTGGCGGCGCGGCGCAAAACCGGCATGGCGCGCGGCATGACGCGCGCCCATGCCACCACCCCCGATAACCACGCCGCCGCCGGCTGGCTGGTCGAGCCTGCGCCGGCCAAGATCAACCTCGCGCTCCATGTCCGCGCGCGGATGGCCGATGGCTATCACCGGATCGAGACGATTTTCGCTTTCGCCCGCGATGGCGACATGCTCGCCGCCCGGCCGGACGCCGACCTTCAACTTGCCATTGACGGGCCGTTCGCCGCCGGGCTGGACGCGGGCGCGGACAATCTGGTGCTGCGCGCTGCCGAGGCGCTGCGCGCCGCGACCGGCATCCGCGCCGGGGCGGCGCTGCGGCTGACCAAGGCTCTGCCCATCGCCGCCGGCATTGGCGGCGGCTCCAGCGACGCCGCTGCCGCGCTGCGCCTGCTCGCGCGGATGTGGGGCGTTGAGGCCGATCTCGATGCGATTGCCCGCACGCTTGGGGCCGATGTGCCCGCCTGTCTGCACAACCGCGCGGTGATGGGCACGGGGCGGGGCGAGGAGCTGGTGCCGCTGGCCGGGGCGGAGCGGCTGACGGGGATGCCGCTGCTGCTCGTCAATCCCGGCGTGGCGATGCCGACCGGCCCGGTGTTCAGGGGCTGGGACGGGCAGGATCGCGGGCCGCTCACCATCGGCAATGATCCGCTGGCGGCGGCACGGGCCGGGCGCAACGATCTTGCCCCGCCGGCGATGGCGCTGGCCCCGGTGATTGCGCGGCTGGTGGGCTGGCTGGCGGCGCGGCCCGGCGCGGTGCTGGCGCGCATGTCGGGATCGGGGGCGACCTGTTTTGCGCTGTTCGAACAGGTCGATGCGCGCGACGCGGCGGCGGACGCCATCGCCCGCGACTGGCCGGATGCATGGCGGATGGCCACCAGCCTGGCCTGACCGGTTCCGGGACGCGGCCTGACCCGATCGTCCTGTCGCGGGACAGTCACATTTCCCCGCATCGCCCGGATTCGAGGGGTGGCCGGGATGGCACGGCTTTTGCTGAACGACCCGGGAACGAATCGGCGCGCCCGCCGGCACGCTCATTCGCCCATGGTCCATGCGCGGCGTATCGGCGCATGCATCATGTCCGGGCGGGGACGCGATCCTGTTGATCGCGCGCCCCGCCCTTCTTTTTCGGACGCTGGGTCGGGCATGGAATATCGTTCGCTTTCCGATACTTTGATGACCCTGCGCGGGGCACGTGGTGCGCGCGCCGCCATGTTCGAACTCTCGCTCGACGGCCCGGTCGCCCGGCTGACCATGGATCGTCCTCAGGCGCGCAACGGCCTGCGCACCGAAGACTGGCGCGCGCTCGCCGCGCTGATCGAGCAGGCCGGCCGGCTGAAGGCGCGGGCGATCCTGGTCCGCTCGCTGGTGCCCGGCTGGTTCAGCGCGGGGATCGACACCGGTGAACTGGCGACGCTCCATGCCGATCCGGCGGAACGGCTGCCCTATCGCAATGCGATGCGCCAGGCGCTGGACGGGATCCGCCATTCGCCGCTGCCGGTGATCGCCGAAATCGACGGTGCCTGTGTCGGCGCCGGCGTCGCGCTGGCTGCGGCCTGCGATGTCAGGCTGGCCGGGCCGAATGCCAGCTTCGCGATTCCCGCTGCCCGGCAGGGAATCGGATATCTGATTGAAGACATTGCGGGATTACGTGATCTGGTCGGCGGCGGACAGGCGGCCCGGCTGCTGCTGGGCGCGGTCAGGATCGATGCGGCGGAGGCTGAACGCATCGGCCTGGTCGAACAGCAGGGGCATGATGTGGCGCGGCTGGCCGCCGATCTGGCGCAGGACATGGCCGGCCATGCGCCCGGCGCGCTTGCGCTGCTCAAACAGGGGCTGGCGCTCGCCGCCGCCGGGCGGCGCGCCGATGAGGGGCATGACCGCGCCTGCGACGCCGCGCTGGGCGGGGCCGAACTCGCCGAAAGCTATGCCGCCGCGCGCGAACGCCGCCGCCCCGATTTCGCGCGCTGATGCCCGCCTGATGACCAGTCCCGATCGCGCCAGTCCCTATCGTGCCAGTCCTTACCGCGAACGCGTGGGCGGGCCCGGCGCGCTGATCGTCGTCGATCATGCCTCCGCGCATGTGCCGCCGGACGTCGATCTCGGCATCGATCCGGCGCTGGTCCAGCGCCATATCGGCTGGGACATCGGTGCGGAGGCGGTGGCCGATCTGCTGGCCGACCGGCTGGGCTGCCGGGCGCTGTTCGGCACCGTGTCGCGGCTGGTGATCGACCTGCACCGTGAAGAGGATCATCCCGCGCTGATCCCGGTGGCGAGCGACGGCCATGCCATTCCCGGCAATGCCGCGCTGGATGCCGCCGCCCGCGCCGCCCGCATCGCCGATTATCACCGGCCCTATCATGCCCGGCTGGCGGCGATGATCGACGAGGCGCGGCCCGACCTGATCGTCGCCGTGCACAGCTTTACCCCGCGGCTCGAAACCGCGCCCGACGGTGCGCGGCCCTGGCAGGTGGGCATTCTCTACAATCAGGACGAGCGGGCGGCGCGGGTGGCGATCGATGCCCTGCGCGCGATGGGCATCGTGACCGGCGACAATGAACCCTATTCGGGGCGGCTGCTCAACGCGACGATGAACCGCCATGCCGAGGCGCGGGGCATCCCCTATCTGGCGATCGAGGTGCGTCAGGATCTGATTGACGATGCGGCGGGCGCGCGCACCTGGGCAGAGCGGCTGCTGCCCGTCATCCGCCAATGCCGCGCAATAAAATGACAATCGTGGGCGCGATTTAGAAAGGCTCTTGCGCCGGCCGCGGCCTTTCGGACATAGCGCGGGCCATGACCCGCATTTTCGACAAGAGCCGCCTGCCGTCCCGCCATGTCTCGGTCGGGCCGGAACGCGCCCCGCATCGCAGCTATTATTACGCCATGGGGCTGACCGAGGAGCAGATTGCCCGCCCCTTTGTCGGCGTCGTGTCCGCCGGCAATGACAGCGCGCCATGCAACACCGCGCTCGACGCGCAGGCCGATGCCGCGCGCGGCGGGGTGGAGGCGGGCGGGGGGCTGCCGCGCCGGTTCAACACCATCACCGTCACCGATGGCATCGCCATGGGCCATCAGGGGATGAAGTCGTCGCTCGTCAGCCGCGAGGTGATTGCGGATTCGATCGAACTGTCGGTGCGCGGCCATTGCTATGACGCGCTGGTGGGTTTTGCCGGGTGCGACAAGTCACTGCCCGGCATGATGATGGCGATGCTGCGCCTGAACGTGCCGAGCGTGTTCGTCTATGGCGGCTCGATCCTGCCGGGCAGCCATCATGGCCAGGATGTGACCGTGGTCGATGTGTTCGAGGCCGTGGGCCAGCACGCCGCCGGGCACTGCCCGCTCGAAGAGCTGATCGCGCTCGAAAAGGTCGCCTGTCCGGGGCACGGCGCCTGTGGCGGGCAGTTCACCGCCAACACCATGGCCTGTGTCGCCGAAGCCATCGGCCTGTCGCTGCCCAACTCCAACATGATGCCCGCGCCCTATGCCGGGCGCGCGGCGCTTGCCCATGCGGCGGGGGTGGCGGTGATGGACTGTCTGGCCGCCGGCCTGCGCCCGCGCGACATCTGCACGCGCGAGGCGTTCGAAAACGCCGCCCGCGTCGTCGCTGCGACCGGCGGGTCGACCAATGCCGCGCTGCACCTGCCCGCGATGGCGCATGAGGCGGGGATTGCGTTCGATCTGTTCGACGTCGCGGAGATTTTCCGTTCGACCCCCTATCTTGCCGATCTGAAGCCGGGTGGCCGCTATGTCGCCAAGGACATGTATGAGGCGGGCGGCGTCTATATGCTGATGAAGACCATGCTCGCGGGCGGCCTGCTGCACGGCGACTGCAAAACGGTGAGCGGCCTGACGCTGGCCGAGAATATCGACCGCGTCACCTGGAACCCCGACCAGAAGGTGATCCGCGAGGTGACGAACCCGATCACCCCGACCGGCGGGGTGGTGGGGCTGAAAGGCAGCCTTGCGCCGGAGGGGGCGATCGTCAAGGTCGCGGGCATGGCGCGGCTGAGCTTTGCCGGTCCGGCGCGGGTGTTCGACTGCGAGGAAGACGCCTTTGCCGCCGTCGAGGCGCGCGACATTGCCGAGGGATCGGTGATCATCATCCGCTATGAAGGCCCGCGTGGCGGCCCCGGCATGCGTGAGATGCTGTCGACCACCGCCGCGCTTTACGGCCAGGGCATGGGCGAGAAGGTCGCGCTGATCACCGACGGGCGGTTTTCGGGGGCGACGCGCGGCTTCTGCATCGGCCATGTCGGGCCCGAGGCGGCGGTCGGCGGGCCGATCGCGCTGGTCGAGGATGGCGACATGATCCGCATCGATGCGGTCGCCGGCACCATCGACCTTGATGTCGCAGGCGATGTGCTGGCCGAACGCCGCGCCCGCTGGCAGCCGCGCGCGCATGACTATCAGTCGGGCACGCTGTGGCGCTATTCCCGGAATGTCGGCCCGGCGGTGGGCGGGGCCGTCACCCATCCCGGCGGCAGCGCCGAAACCCATATGTTCGCGGACATTTAAAACCGTTAGGGACGGGGCATGTCCCGCCCCGTCCTGACCGCCGCCGAAACCCGCGCCGCTGAAGACCGGCTGATCGCCGCCGGCACCGGTGCCGATCAGCTGATGGAACGCGCGGGGGCCGGGCTGGCGCGGGCGGCGCTCATCCATGCCGGGCCGCTGCCGGCGCTCATCTGTTGCGGGCCGGGCAATAATGGCGGCGACGGCTATGTCGCGGCGCGGCTGCTGCGCGATGCGGGGCTGGACGTGATGGTCGCGGCACTCGGCACGCCGCCCGGCGGCGCGGCGGCGGCGGCACGCGCGGCGTGGGACGGGCCGGTCGTCGCGCTCGATCAGGCAGTGCCCCGGCCGCTTCTGATCGATGCCGTGTTCGGCACCGGCCTGTCGCGGCCGCTTGCCGATCCGGTGGCGGATGCGCTCGCCCGGCTGGCGGCGGCGGCGCAGGTGTCGGTCGCCGCCGACCTGCCGAGCGGGGTCGACACCGACAGCGGCGCGCTGCTGGGTGCGGTCACGCGGTTCGACATGACGGTCGCGATGGGCGCGCTCAAGCCCGCCCATCTGCTGCAACCGGCGGCTGCGCTGTGCGGGCGGCTGGTGGTCGCCGGGATCGGCCTTGATGCGGCAGCGCCGACCCATGAGCTTGCCGCACCCCGGCTGCCCGTGCCGGGGGCGGGCGATCACAAATATTCGCGCGGGCTGGTCGCCGTCATTGGCGGGGCGATGCCGGGCGCGGCGGGGCTGGCGGCGGTCGCCGCCGCGCGCGCCGGGGCCGGCTATGTCCGGCTGATCGCCGACATGCCGGGCGATCTGCCCGCGACCTTGCCCCCTGCCACCTTGCCTCATGCGATCGTCCAGCAGGGCTGGGACGAGGCCGCGCTGGCCGATCCGCGCACCGCCGCCATCGTGGTCGGGCCGGGGCTGGGGCGTGACGGCGGGGCGCGGCGGCGGCTGGATGCCGCCTGCGCCGCCGGGCGGCCGCTGGTGATCGACGGCGATGCGCTGCACCTGCTGCCGCGCACCCGGCCCGCACCCGCGGCGACCGTGCTGACCCCGCATGACGGGGAGTTTGCGGCGCGGTTCGGCGACCTGCCGGGCAGCAAGCTTGACCGCGCCCGTGCCGCTGCCGTCCGGGCCGGGGCGGTCATCGTTCTGAAAGGGGCCGACACGGTGATCGCCGCCCCGATGGCCGGGCGGCGATTGCGCCCCCGGCTTCGCCCTGGCTGTCGACCGCCGGCACCGGCGATGTGCTGGCGGGGGTGATCGGCGCGCTGCTGGCGCGCGGGCTTGATCCCTTTGCCGCCGCCGGTGCCGGGGTGTGGCTGCACGCCCGCGCCGCCGACCGGCTGGGGGCGGCGTTCATCGCCGATGATCTGGCGGCGGCGATCGGGGCCGTGGCCGGGGAGGCCGCGCGATGAGCGGGGTCGAGATCGTCCGCGTGGCCGCGCGCGGGGAGGGCGTGACCGCCGATGGCCGCCATGTGCCGCTGGCCGCGCCCGGCGACCGGGTGACCGATGATGGCCGGGTGCTGCCCGGTCCGCACCATGCCGACCCCGTCTGCCGCCATTTCCCGGCCTGTGGCGGCTGCCAGCTCCAGCATCTCGATACCGACAGCCTCGGCGCATTTGTGCGCGACCGCATCGCCTCGGCGCTTGCCGCCCAGGGCGTGGCGGCGCCCGATTTCGATCCCGTCCATCTGTCGCCGCCGCGCACGCGCCGGCGTGCCGGCCTGTCGGTGCGCCGTGCCGGGCGGCGGATCCTGATCGGCTTCAACCGCGAACGCAGCCATGTGATCGAGGATCTGGCCGAATGTCATGTGCTGCATCCGGACCTGTTCGCGCTGGTCGCGCCGCTGCGCGCGCTGATGGACCGGCTGCTGCCCGCCCGCGCCGCCGGGGCGACGCTGCGCCTGACGCTGGCCGATCAGGGCATCGACCTGCTGATCGAGGGCATGGCCGCTGACGGGCTGGCGGCGATCGAGGCGCTGGGCGATTTCGCGCGCGGCCACGCCCTGGCGCGGCTGGCGCTCGACGATGGCGGCGGCCCGCAGACATTGTGGGAACCGGTGCCGGTCACGGTCACGCTCGGCGGCGTGCCGGTCGGCCTGCCGCATGCCGCCTTTCTGCAGGCAACTGCGGACGGGGAGGCGGCGCTGGTCGCCGCCGTGCGCGACGGGGTTGGCGCGGCGCGGGTGGTGGCGGACCTGTTTTCGGGGCTGGGCACATTCGCGCTCGCGCTGTCCGGGCGCGTCTATGCGGCAGAGGCGGCGCGCGACGCCGTGCTGGCGCTCAAGGCCGCGCGGCCGGGCATTTTTGCCGATCACCGCGACCTTTACCGCCGGCCGCTGCAGCCCGCAGAGCTTGACCGGTTCGAAGCCGTCGTCCTCGATCCGCCGCGCGCCGGGGCCGAGGCGCAGGCGGCGCTGATCGCCGCCGCCCGCACGCCGCGCATCGCCTATGTGTCGTGCAACCCGGCGACCTTTGCCCGCGATGCCCGCATCCTGGCCGGTGGCGGCCTGAGGCTCACGCGCATCGTGCCGGTCGGCCAGTTCGGCTGGTCGACCCATGTCGAGCTGTGCGGCATTTTCGAGCGCCGATCCGCCGGCTGATTACAACGCAAACACCCGCATCGCCGCGCCCGCCGCCAGCCCGAACAGGCACAGGGTCCCCAGCACGTGCAGCGCAAACCGCACCGGGATGATGTTGACCGTCGACTGGAAAATGCTGTGGATAACCCTGAGGGCAACATAGCCCCAGGCGAACATCAGGTTCGGCCCCGATCCCGCACCGGCAAGCGCGAGCGTCAGCGCAAGCGCATAGAACAAAGTCGGCTGTTCCATCAGATGATTGTAATTATCGGCTTTCCAGCGGGTTTCCGCCGGCAGCTGCTCCATCAGCGTCTTGGGCGGCACGCGCGGATCGAGCGTGATCTTGGCGCGGCCGATCGCCGGCAGGCGCGTCGCATACATCCACAGCCACATGATCAGCGACCATGACGTCAGCGCCACCACCGGCCCGAGAATTGGACTGTTCAAACCGCGTCTCCCCCGTTTTTCGAACGCCAAGGCTGCCCGATTGACCGGGGCCTGTCCATCATCGGGACAGATCGGATCGCAATGGCACAGTTTTCCCGCATTTCCGCCAACGACACTGCTTCCCCGACCGTTCCGGATATGACATGACGTCACCACAAGGGATGTGAGGAGAAACCCGCAAATGCGTGGTGCGTTGCTGGCGGCGGTGGCCGCGTTGACTGTCGTTCCGGCCCCGGCGATGGCGTCGGAGGTGATCGGCCGCGGGACCACGATCCTGCGTGAGCTGAACCTGTTCACCACCGGCAATGTGGTGATGAGCCAGGAGGTCGAGGGCAAGAGCTTCATCGGCGGCAACCTGGAGGGCGGTGGCCAGTTCGGCATCGGCAGCGGCGAACAGGGTTTCATCAATCCCGCAACCGGCGCGCTGCCGACCGCGACGATCGTCGGCAATGCCAATGTCAGCGGCCTCCAGCTCAATGGCGGCACGATCCCCGGCGGCGGCCTTGTCGGCCCGCGCGGCATCGATATCGGCGGCACCCTGACGGGCGGGCTGAACGTCAACGCGACCGGTTCGGCCGTTCGGATCGGCGCGTTGTCCAACGCCAATGTCAACGGCGCGAGCGGCGGGTCGATCAGCTGGGGCAGCCGCACCAACAGCAATGTCAACGGCAATGGCTCGACCACCGGCCAGGACGCGGCCCTTGGCAGCGGCTTTCAGGCGTCGCTTGCGGCCAAGCGCGATGCTCTGGCGGCCGATCTGACGGCCTTTTCGAACGAACTGCGCACCTTCGCGCCGACAGCGTCGATCAACATGGCCGACCCGAACAATGTCCGGTTCGACGTCGGCAGCCAGACCGGGACCGTGGTGTTCCGCATCGCCGATGCGGCCGCGTTCTTCAGCTCGGCGGCCTCGCGCGCATTCAGCTTCAACGCCGGTGCGGCCGATGCGATCATCATCAATGTCGGCAGCGCGACCCCGCTCGACTCGCTCATTGTCAGGCAGAACTTTCTTGGCAACGGCGATCTCTATTCGCAGCGGGTGATCTGGAACTTCGACCCGTCGATCCGCGAGATCACGTTCGCCAACTCGTTCGTCGGCTCGGTCGTGGCGCTTGGCAGCCGCGTCGATAACCGCAACTTCCTGCAGGGCTCGGTGGCGGTGCGGTCGCTGGTCATGAATGGCGAGATCCATCTCGGCAACTTCAACGGCACGATCAACGCGATCCCCGAACCCGCGACCTGGGCGATGATGATCGGCGGCTTCGGCCTTGTCGGCACGGCGATGCGCCGCCGCCGCGCGGTGCCGCTCGCCGCCTGAGCGTCCAAGACACCCACACATGAAAAACCCCGCCGGACCTGTGGTCCGGCGGGGTTTTCTTTTGGCTCGGCGTGGGGGCCGAACGGGCCGGGCCGCAGCAGCGCGGCCCGGCCCCTTTGACCGGATCAGTCGAACAGCTTGCCCCAGGCGCGCTTGGCGCGGGTGCGCCAATGGCCGCGATGATAAGCGTCGGAGGCGAGCAGCGGCATGACCGAGCCGGCCTCGGCGAACACCATCTGCTCCAGCGCGGTGTCGACCTTGCCCCAGCTCGCCGCTTCCTTGAGCGTCGAGGACGAGCAGGCACCGTCGCGCACATCGGCGACGGTGATCTGCACGGCATATTTGTGCATCTCGACATCGTCATGGCCGAGGATTTCGGCGCACACGACCGTGTCCTGGATGAAGTTCTTGGGCACGCCGCCGCCGATCATCAGCAGGCCGGTGGTGCCGGCCTTGATCTTGATGTCGGTCAGTTCGCGGAAATCGGCGATGGCGTCGAGCACCATATAGGGCTGGCCCTGCTTCATCCGGTCGACCTGATGCTTGACGAGGCCGAAGCCCGCCGAGCTGTCGACAAAGGCCGGGCAGAAGATCGGCACGTCATGCTCATAGGCAAGCTTGACGAGGCTGTTTTCCTTCTTGCCGTGTTCGGCCAGATATTTGCCCATCTCGCGGATGAAGGCGCGCGACGAATAGGCACGCGGCTCCAGGCTGTCGGCGATGCGGCCGATCGTGTGGTCGCAGTCCTGCAGCGCCTCTTCGTCGATATAGGTGTCGTAGATGCGGTCGATGTAGAGCGAACGCAGCGTGTTGTCGTCCGGCACCTCGAGCGCCTGATAATGCTTGTGGCCAAGCCCTTCGAAGAAATCCATGTCGACGATCGACGCGCCGGTCGCGACGACACCGTCGACCATGTTCGAGCGCACCAGCTCTGCATACAGGTCCATGCAGCCGCCGGCCGAGGTCGAGCCGGCGATCACCAGGAAGATCGAGCAGTCGGGATCGGCGAGCATCTGGTTGTAGATGCCGGTCGCGCGGGCGAGATCGCGGCTGGTGAAGCTCATCTTGCCCATCGCATCGACGATCGGGCGCGCGTCGAAGCTGCGGATGTCGATATGCTCGACGGTCTTCGACAGAAGCTCCGCCTTGCGGGTGTCGTTCACGATATCGGTCATGCCTGGTCTTTCCACATGGTCATCGGCCGCAGTCGTTGGGGAAGGGGACGCGGAAACCCGAACGGGCGTCCGACCCCGCCAGGGGCCGGACGCCAAACCCGAAAAATGCCCGGCGGGCGTTACAGCTTGACGACGTTGCTCGCCGGTTCCGCCGTGCGGCCGGCATAAAGGGTCGTCATCGGCTCATCCGCCACGGTCACCGTGCGCGCAGTGCCGAAGCCGTTGAAGCCGGTGCGCATCGCGCAGCCATAGGCACCGAGCATCCCGACCTCGATATAGTCGCCGGCGGCGATATCGGCGGGCAGCATGAACGGCCCGGCCATCCGGTCCATATCGTCGCAGGTCGGACCGTAAAAGCTGAACGCCATCGGCTTGGTGCGGCTTTCGGTGTCGCGCAGCAGCGTGACCGGAAAGCGCCAGCCGACATGGGCGGCATCGAACAGCGCCCCATAAGCGCCGTCATTGATGTACAGCTCGTCACCACGGCGCTTTTCGACGCGCACGATCAGCGATGAATATTCCGCGCACAGCGCCCGGCCCGGTTCCGCCCACAGTTCGGACGAATAGCTGACCGGCAGCTTTTCGAACGCGCGGTGGATGGTCTCGAAATACAGTTCGAGCGGCGGCGGCTCCATGCCGGGATAGGAGGACGGGAAGCCTCCCCCGACATCGATCACGTCAACCGTCACCGCGGCCTCGACGATCGCCTGGCGCACCCGCTCCATCGCCTGGGCATAGGCGTCGGGCGTCATCGCCTGGCTGCCGACATGGAAGCAGATGCCGAGCGCATCGGCGACCTGCCGGGCGGCGATCAGCAGCTCCTTCGCCTCGACCGGCGACACGCCGAACTTCGACGCGAGGCTGAGCTTGGAATAATCCGACGAGACGCGCAGCCGCACGCACAGCGTCAGATCAGCCGCCGGGGTGCCGTCGGGCGCGCGGGTGGCGCGGACGATCTTGTCCAGCTCCTCCATCGAATCGAGCGAGAAGGTGCGCACACCATGGCCGAAATAGGCCTCGGCAATCGCTTCTTCCGCCTTCACCGGATGCATGAAGCACAGCACCGCTTCGGGCAGCGTGGCGCGCACCATCCGCACCTCGGCGATCGAGGCGACGTCATAATGGGTGACGCCCGCGTCCCACAGGATGCGGATCAGGTCAGGCGACGGATTCGCCTTGACCGCGTAAAGGGTCCGGCCGGGAAACTTCTCGACGAAGAAGCGGGCCGCGCGCCGTGCCGCATGGGGGCGGACGAGCGTGACCGGCTCTGCCGGGCAGGAACGGGCGACGTCAATGCCGGTCACGGCATTGTTGGGGACGCTTGCTAGCCCCAGCGCGCGATGATGCTTGTGCAACTCAAGGGACCTCCAATTGCCTTACGGCGTACGTGGCGACAAAAGCTGCCTTGCGGTGGAAGTCCCATGGGGCAGCGGAGGCGCGATATATGGGCGGGGGTCCCCCCTGTAAAGAGCCGAATCCTGATCTGTTTCAATTGCAAGACAAAGGGGTGGGCGTTGCGCCAGCCGGATCGCGAAGGTGTCGTCAAGGCACTGGAAAAGATAAGTAAAATCGTGCCGCCCACGCCGCTGCTCAGCGCGCGGATCGGGGACGCTGCGTGCTGGCTGAAGGCCGAATCGCTCCAGCCCATGGGCGCGTTCAAGCTGCGCGGGGCGTGGCACCGGCTGACCGCGATTCCGGAGTCGCAGCGCGCGCGCGGCGTCGTCGCCTTTTCATCCGGCAACCATGCCCAGGGCGTCGCCTGGGCGGCGGCGCGGCTGGGGATGCCGGCGGCGATCGTGATGCCCGCCGATGCGCCCGCCGCCAAGCGCGCCAACACCGCGGCGCTGGGGGGAGAGGTGATCCTTTACGACCGGCTGACCCAGTCGCGCGAACAGATCGCCGCCGAACTGGCCGAGGCGCGCGGGGCCGTGCTGGTGCCAAGCTTTGATGATCCGTTCGTGGTCGAAGGGCAGGGCAGCGTCGGGCTGGAGGCGGCGGCGCAGGTCGCGGCGCTGGGCGGCGGGGCGATCCGCCGGGTCGTCACCTGCTGCGGCGGCGGCGGGCTGGCCGCCGGGCTGGCGCTCGCCCTGCCCGATGCCGAGATCGTGACCGTGGAGCCGGAGGGGTGGGACGACATGGCGCGTTCGCTCGCCGCCGGGGAGATTGTCGGCGTCGGGCCGAACCCGCCCGCCACCGCCTGCGACGCGCTGCAGACCTTTCGGGTCGCGCCGCTGACCTTCGGCATCCTGAGCGCGCGCGGCGCACGCGGAGTCGCGGTCAGCGAAGCCGAAACCGGCGCGGCGATGCGCTGGGCGTTTGAACGCTTGCGGCTGGTGCTGGAGCCGGGGGGCGCGGTCGCGCTGGCGGCGATGCTCAGCGGGCGGGTGGCGCCAGAGCCGGGGACGCTGGTGATGCTGTCGGGCGGCAATGTCGATCCGGGCCTGTTCGCGCGCATGGCGCGGCTCGACGCGGCAGACGCGGACGCTTCACAGCCCGGCCCGGAAATGCTCTAGGGGCGCGCGATGAACGCCACTGCCGCCCTTGTCCTGTCCGTCCTCATGATCGCATCCGCCGGGCTGCTGCTGGGCGGGATCGCGACGCTCCGGCGCGGTCTGGGGCAGGATCGCAGGCGCGGCTGGCTGATGATCGTCGCCGCGCTGGTGCTCGCCGGCAATGTCGCCATCCTGACCGTCTGAACGGCCAGCCGGCGATCAGCCTGCGGCCGGCCGGTCGGGCAGGTTGTCGAACACCCGGCGGATTTCCTGCAGGGTGGTCAGCGCCTGGCCAAGATCGTCATCGGCAAACTCCGACATCAGCGGCAGCACATCGGGGGCGACCATCTTGACCGCCGCCTCATGCGCGGCCTGCCCCGCCGGGGTCAGCGCCACGATCTCGTCCTCGCCCTCCGGGCGGCGCGCGACCAGCCCGCGCGCGGCGAGCACGTCCAGATGCGTCGCCGTCTCGGCTTCGTCGATCTGGAACACCCAGGCCAGGATCGAGCGCCGCTCGGTCTGGCGGTTGTTGCGGATGAAATAATTGAGCAGGCCGAACTGCTCGGCGCTCAGCCCCAGCGGTTCGATCGGGCCCAGATAATTGCGCACCAGATGCTCGACCCGGGCGATTTCGACGAACAGGTCGAGCAGCAGCTTCTCGCGGTCGGCCATGGCATTTTCCCCCCGTTCCGGCCTCGGCCCAAGCTGGGGCCCGCCCCAGATCACGGCACCGGTCATCGCCTGTGTTCCGCTCAGCGGATCGGACAGCCGGGGTCGAGCCGGAAGTCGAGATAGCGGTCGACGCTGCCCATCAGCTGCGGCATTTCATGTTCGAAGAAATGGTTCGCACCCGGCACGGTGTCGTGGTGGATGGTGATGTGCTTCTGCGTGCGCAGCTTGTCGACCAGCTTCTGCACGGCAGAGGGGGTGACCACTTCATCGGAATCGCCCTGGATGATGATGCCCGAAGCCGGGCAGGGCGCGAGGAAGCTGAAATCATACATGTTGGCGGGCGGCGCGACCGAGATGAAGCCGCGCACCTCTGGCCGGCGCATCAGCAGCTGCATGCCGATCCACGCGCCGAAGCTGACGCCGGCAACCCAGGTCTGCTGCGCTTCGGGGTGGAAGCTCTGCACCCAGTCGAGCGCCGAGGCCGCATCCGACAGCTCGCCGACGCCATTGTCGAACGTCCCCTGGCTCTTGCCGACGCCGCGGAAGTTGAACCGCAGCACGGCGAATCCGCGCCGGGCGAATGTCTGGTAAAGCGACTGGACGATGCGGTTGTTCATCGTGCCGCCGGCCTGGGGGTGCGGATGAAGGATCATCGCCACCGGCGCGCGCGGGCGGGGCGGGGGCGAGAAACGACCTTCGAGACGACCCTCGGGGCCGGGAAAAATCACTTCGGGCATAGCACCTTGATCGAAAAATGGGCCATCGGGACAGGCGCGCGGGTGGCGCTTGAGCGTGAGGCTATATAGGATTGGCGGGCCTGCGCGCAAATAGGCGCGGCTGATCGCCCGGCGGGCGACATGATCCGGGGCGGGACATGGGTGCTCCCGGTCATGGGGTGACGAAGAGGGCGGACGGACAGGTGATGCAGCGGCTCTACCTCGATCATGCGGCGACGACGCCGGTGTCGCTCGAGGCGCGCGAGGCGATGAAGGCCGGTTTTGCGCGCTGGGCCAATCCGTCCTCGCCGCATCAGGAAGGCCGCGCGGCGCGTGCGGCGCTTGAGGATGCGCGGCGGCGGATCCTGGCCGCGCTCGGCTGGCAGGGCGAGCTGATCTTCACCTCGGGCGCGAGCGAGGCGATCGCCATCGCGCTGGGCCGCGCGGCTGCCGATGCGCGGCTGGTGTCGGCGGTCGAGCATGATGCGGTCCACCGCCTGTCGGGCGATGCCTATTTGCTGCCGGTGGGGCCTGACGGGCTGGTCGCCGCCCATGCGCTTGAAGGACGGCTGGGCGCGCTTGGCGCGCGGCGGCCGCTGGTCGCGATCCAGCAGGTCAATAACGAAACCGGGGTGATCCAGCCGCTGGGGACCTGGCCCCGGTGGTGCGCGCGGCGGGCGGCATGCTGTTTGTCGATTGCGCCCAGTCGGCGGGCAAGCTGCCGCTGCCCGAGGCCGATCTGATCACGGTCTCGGCGCATAAATTCGGCGGTCCGCCGGGCATCGGCGCGCTGCTGGTGCGCGATCTGGGGCTGATCTCCGCCACCGGCGGCCAGGAAAAAGGCTATCGCCCGGGCACGGAGAATCTGCCTGGTGCGCTTGCCATGGCCGCCGCGCTCGAAAGCCAGCGCGGCTGGGTGGAGCGGGCGGGCGATCTGCGCGCGCATCTTGACGGCGCGATCGAGGCGGCGGGGGGCGAGAGCATCGCCCGGCGCGCGCCCCGGCTGGCGACCATCGCCAGCTACCGCATGCCCGGCGTCGCCGCATCGGCGCAGCTGATCCAGTTCGATCTGGCGGGAATTGCGGTGTCGGCGGGCAGCGCCTGTTCGTCGGGCACGCTCAAGACCAGCCATGTGCTCGCCGCCATGGGCTGGGACGATGAGGCCGCGCGCGAGGTGGTGCGCGTCAGTTTCGGGCCGGAAACCAGCCGCGCCGACATTTACCGCTTCATCGAGGTGTGGACGCGCATCGCCCGCGATGCGCGGGCGAGGGCGGCATGACGCCCATCTATCTCGATTATCAGGCGACGACCCCGCTCGCGCCCGAGGCGCTGGCGGCGATGGGCCCTTGGCTTGAGGCGCGTTTCGCCAATCCGCATTCGCCGCACCGGCCGGGGCGCGAGGCGGCAGCGGCGGTGGCGTTTGCGCGCGAACAGCTGGTGGCGGCCATCGGCCTGGCCGGCGGGCGGCTGGTGTTCACATCGGGCGCGACCGAGGCGGTCAATCTGGCGATCAAGGGCGCGGCCTGGGCCAGCCCGCGCCGCCGCCGCATCGTCGCGCTGGCGAGCGAGCATGCCTGTGTGCTCGACACGCTGGGCTGGCTTGGCCAGCGCGGGTTTCAGCCGGTGCTCGTGCCGGTGGGCGCCGACGGGCTGGTCGATCCCGACCGGCTGGCGGCGGCGGTCGATGACGATACGCTGCTGGTCGCGGCCATGCTGGTCAACAACGAGATCGGGGCGATCCAGCCCGTCGCCCGCATCGCCGAAGTGGCGCGGGCGGCGGGCGCGCTGTTCCTGTGCGATGCCGTGCAGGGGCTGGGGCGGGTCGCCATTCCCGATGCCGATCTGGTCGCTGTATCGGCGCACAAGATCCATGGTCCCAAGGGGATCGGCGCGCTGTGGGTGCGCGACGGCGTGGCGCTCGAACCTTTGCTCCATGGCGGCGGGCAGGAGGGCGGGCTGCGTTCGGGCACCCAGGCCCCGGCGCTGTGCGCGGGCTTTGGTGCGGCGGCCGAACTGGCGGCGGGGCGGATGGTCGAGGACCGCGCCCATGCCGAGGCGCTGGCCGCGCGCGCGCGTGCCCGGCTGACCGGCTGGCAGATCAATGGCGGCATTGAGCAGCGCTGGCCCGGCAACCTCAATGTCCGGTGCGCCGGGCTGGATGCGGCGCGGCTGATCGCCGATGTGCGCGGTGTCGCCTTTTCGGCGGGCAGCGCCTGTGCGAGCGGATCGGGCCGGCCGAGCCATGTGCTGCGCGCGATCGGCCTTGCCGATGCCGAGGCGCGGGCGAGCATCCGGCTGGGCTTTGGCCGCTATACACGGGTTGAAGAACTGAACCGCGCGCTCGACATGATCTTGGACGCGGCGGACAAGCAGGGGCTGAAGGCGGCATGATCAGGATCCGGTTCGAACGCGCCGATGGCGGCACCGTGCGCGAGATCGAGGCGCAGCCGGGCGAAAGGCTGCTGACCGTCGCCCAGGCCGATGGCCAGCCGCTTGAGGGCACGTGCGAGGGGCAGATGGCCTGTTCGACCTGCCATGTGATCGTGGCAGCGGCGGATTTCGACCGGCTGCCCCCGCCGCCGAGGCCGAGGAAGACATGCTCGACCTCGCCGCCGGGGCGACCCGCACCAGCCGGCTTGCCTGCCAGATCGTGCTGACCGAGGAGCTGGACGGGCTGACCGTGCGCATCCCGGCCGAGGCGCGCAACATGCAGGGCCGCTGACCGGGCTTCTGGAGAGGGCGCGGGAAGGGGCCGGGCGGGGGCGGGCGCGCCCATGCTTGCAACCGCCCGCATCATCGCCCATATGCGGCGCGGGAGTCGGGCGGACGGTGCCGTCGCCAACCCGGTCAGGTCCGGAAGGAAGCAGCCGTAACGATTTTCGTGCCGGGTCGTTCCGGCTCCCACCTTCACCTTTCGTCGGTTTCTTCCCACGCGCCCCCGATGGCCGGCGAAGTGTTTCCCCTTGGCCTGAAACCGCACTAGAAACCGGGCAATGTCCGAGTCTTCCCAAGCTTACCGCGTCCTCGCGCGCAAATACCGGCCGCAGCGCTTTTCAGAGCTGATCGGCCAGGACGCGATGGTGACGACGCTGGGCAATGCGATCCGGCGCGGGCGGCTGGCGCATGCGTTTCTGATGACCGGGGTGCGCGGGGTCGGCAAGACATCGACCGCGCGGCTGATCGCCAAGGCGCTCAACTGCATCGGCCCTGACGGGCAGGGCGGACCGACCATCGATCCGTGCGGCCAGTGCGATCCGTGCCGCGCGATTGCCGAGGGGCGGTTCATCGACGTGCTCGAACAGGATGCGGCGTCGAACACCAAGGTCGAACAGATGCGCGACCTGCTCGACACCATCCCCTATGCCCCGGTGTCGGCGCGCTTCAAGGTCTACATCATCGACGAAGTTCACATGCTGTCGAACGCGTCGTTCAACGCGCTCCTGAAGACGCTTGAGGAACCGCCGCCGCATGTGAAGTTCATTTTCGCGACCACCGAGGTCCACAAGGTGCCGGTGACGATCCTGTCGCGGTGCCAGCGTTTCGATCTGCGGCGCATCCCCGCCGAGCTGCTCGCCGGGCATTTCGCCCATGTGTGCGCGGCCGAGGGCGTGGCCGCCGAGCCGGAGGCGCTGGCGCTGGTCGCGCGCGCCGCCGAAGGGTCGGCGCGCGACGGCCTGTCGATCCTCGATCAGGCGATCGCCCATGCCGATCTGGAGGGCGAGGGGCAGGTAACCGCCGCGCAGGTGCGCGACATGCTCGGCCTGTCCGACCGGGGAGCGATCCGGCGGCTGTTCGGGGCGGTGCTGGCCGGCGATGCCGCCGCTGCGCTTGCCGGCCTGCGCGCCCAATATGATCATGGCGTCGATCCGGCGACCGTGCTGCGCGGGCTGCTCGAGACCGTGCACGGCGTCACGCTGGAGCGGATGGGCGCGGGGGCCGATCCCGCCCAGTCGGCCGAGGAGCGCGAGGCGCTGGCGGGATGGGCGGCGCGGCTGTCCTTCGTCCAGACGCACCGGCTGTGGCAGCTGCTGCTCAAGGGCCATGACGAGGTGGTGCGCGCGCCGATGCCGATCGAGGCGGCGGAAATGGCGCTGCTGCGCGTCATCCATGCCGCCGAACTGCCCGACCCGGCAGAGCTTGTCCGCCGCCTCGCGCGCGGCGATCTGCCCGCGCCGGGCGGGCCTGCCGGTCCGTCCGGGGGCGGCGGTCATGCCGGTGCGCCCCAGGCGTCGGATGCGCCGGTCGCGCCGCTCGCCCCCGCATCCGGTGCCGCCGAACCGGCGCCGTCGCCCGACGCGCCGGCCGATTTCCGCGCCTTTCACGATCTGGTCTATGCCGACCGGCCCCGGCTGGCGCTGCACCTGCATGACGATGTCGGGCTGATCCACTATGCGCCGCCGCTGGTGCGGCTGCGCCCGCTCAGGCCGCTGCCGGGCGAGTTTCTGCGCGATCTGGTGGCCGTGCTGCGCCAGCGCACGGGGATGAACTGGACGGTCGAGCTGGTCGATGGCGCGGCTGCGCCGTCGCTGCTTGAGCAGGAGCGGGCGGCGGAGGCGGCGGCGCGGCAGGCGATTCTCGACATGCCGGTGGTGAGCGCCGCCTTTGCCGCCTTTCCAGACGCCGAGCTGATCGACTACAGCCCGGCAATGCAGGCGCGCGGCCGCGCGCAAGGGAGCTGATGATGAAAAGTCTCGACGATATCCTGAACATGGCGAAGAATGTTCAGGACGAACTGACCAAGGCGCAGGCCAATCTCGACCATATCGAGGTCGAGGGTGCGGCCGGCGGCGGTCTGGTCAAGGTCCGCGCCACCGCCAAGGGGCGCATCATCGCGGTCGATATCGATCCGTCGCTGCTCGCCCCGTCGGAAAAGCAGATGCTGGAGGATCTGGTCGCCGCCGCGTTCAACGATGCGCGCGCCAAGGCCGATCAGGCATCGAGTGCTGAAATGAGCAAGATGACCAGCGGCCTGCCGCTGCCGCCGGGCTTCAAGCTGCCGTTCTGAAGCGTTGTTTGTGCTGCGCCGTGAGGCGCAGGGGCGTGTTGTTTGCTGCGCGCCTTACGGCGCGTGGGCGGCACCGGCCCGCTCCCCCACCCGGCCTCCCATAGCGTAACCTGCCGCCCATGAGGCCGGGTGGGGGAGCGGGCCGGTGCCGTTCTTCCCAAACAAACGACCCCGGTGCCGCCCCCGCGCCGCGAGGCGCGCAACAAAAAACCCCGCCGTGAGGCGCGGCACAACCACACCACCCCGTTTCAGCGCAGACAGCCGTCCAGCCGGTCGCGCTTGACCGCGCCCATGCGCCTGAGGATCGCATTGCCATAGCGCCGCGTCGCGCCCGTCGGGGCGGTGGCGGCGCGTTTCTTGGGCAGCGGCAGAACGGCGGCGATCCGCGCCGCCTCCACGGTCGTCAGCCGGTCCGCGCCGTGCCGGAAATAGCGTTTGGCCCCGGCCTCGACGCCATAGGTGCCGATGCCGGTTTCGGCGATGTTCAGATAGACTTCCATGATCCGCCTTTTGCCCCAGATCGCCTCGATCAGCAGCGTGAACCAGGCCTCCAGCGCCTTGCGGACATAGCCGCCGCCCTGCCACAGAAAGGCGTTCTTCGCCGCCTGCTGGCTGATCGTCGATCCGCCGCGGATGCGGCCGCCCTGGGCGTTGCTGATCGCGGCCGCCGCGATTGCATCGACGTCGAAGCCGTGATGGCTGCAAAAGCGCGCATCCTCGGCCGCGATCGCCGCGCGCGGCATGTCGGCGTCGATGCGCGACAGCGGCGTCCAGTCCTTGGTCACGCTGCGCCCGGCCAGAATGTCCCCGGCCATGGTGAAGGTGAAGGGCGGGGCACGAAGCGGTAAAGCGCCACCCAGATCACCGACCCCAGCACAAAGCCGATGCCGGCACGGATGAGCAGCCGGCCGGGCCGGAACCGGCGGGGGCGGTCAAAGGGCGAGGAACGACGTGCGCGCTTGGCCATCGCCGGTCTTTAGAGCGTTTTCAGGCCGGGTGGAATCACCCGGCGGCCCGGAAAACGCGGCAAAACAGCAAGCTGGACCGCTTAAAAAACAGATCCTCCCCGGCCCGGGCCGGGGAGGATCGTGGAACCGTGCCGGACGGCAGCAGCCGCCGGATGTCAGGCGGGCAGCAGCCGCCGGTCGCCGGCCAGCCGCAGCATCGCGCGCTGCAGCTTTTCAAAGGCGCGCACCTCGATCTGGCGCACCCGCTCGCGGCTGACGCCGTAAACCTGGCTCAGCTCCTCAAGCGTCTTCGGCTCTTCGGCCAGCCGCCGCTCGGTCAGGATGTGGCGCTCGCGGTCGTTCAGATCGTCCATCGCCTCGACGAGCAGCTGGTGGCGCACGTCGCGCTCCTCGGCATCGGCCAGCCGTTCGTCCTGCAGCGGATCATTGTCGGCGAGAATATCCTGCCACTGGCCCTCGCCATCCTCGCGCATCGACACGTTGAGCGAGCTGTCGCCGCCCATCGCCATGCGGCGGTTCATGCTGATCACATCGTCTTCGGACACGCCGAGATCGGTCGCGATCTTGGTCACGTCCTCGGGCCGGAGATCGCCGTCCTCGAACGCGTCGATGCGGTTCTTCATCCGCCTCAGGTTGAAAAACAGCTTTTTCTGGGCGGCGGTGGTGCCCATCTTCACCAGCGACCAGGACCGCAGGATGAACTCCTGGATCGAGGCGCGGATCCACCACATTGCATAGGTCGCCAGGCGGAAGCCCCGGTCCGGCTCGAACTTCTTCACGCCCTGCATCAGGCCGATATTGCCTTCGGAAATCAGCTCGGACACCGGCAGGCCATAGCCGCGATAGCCCATCGCGATCTTGGCCACGAGCCGCAGATGCGAGGTCACCAGCTGCGCCGCCGCTTCCGGGTCCTGATGCTCCTGATAGCGTTTGGCGAGCATATATTCCTGCTCGGGCGTCAGGATCGGATATTTGCGGATCTCGGCCAGGTAGCGGTTGAGGCCGGCCTCGCCGCCCAGCGCCGGGATGGTCGCGGGTACGTTCTTGCCACTGGCCATTGTTCATTCTCCCTGCCGTCGCCGCGCCCTGTTCGGGCGGGCATCAAGACTTGATACATTTATATACGCAGCTGACTGAACAACAGCTGCATGTCATCGGGCATTTCGCTGTCAAAAGCCATCTCTGCCCGCGTGATCGGATGGACAAAGCCGAGCCGCGCGGCGTGCAGCGCCTGCCGTTTGAAGTCCAACGCCTTCAGCACCGCGCGGTGCCCCGGTCGCACCCGGCCATAGACCGGATCGCCGAGCAGCCCATGGCCGAGCGAGGCCATGTGCACGCGCACCTGATGGGTGCGCCCGGTTTCCAGCCGGCATTCGACCAGCGCCGAGTCGCGCAGCGGCGTGACCATCCGGTAATGGGTGACCGCGCGCTTGCCGCGCCCAGCCGTGACGATCGCCACCTTTTTCCGGTCGCTGTCCGACCGCGCGAGCGGCGCATCGACCGTGCCCGAGGCCGGGCTGGGCAGGCCCGCGACAATCGCCAGATAGCGCCGGTCGATGCTGTGATCGGCAAACTGGCGCGCCAGCCCTTCATGTGCGCGGTCGGTCTTGGCCGCGACGATCAGGCCCGATGTGTCCTTGTCGATCCGGTGAACGATGCCCGGCCGCGCCACCCCGCCAATGCCCGACAGCTGGCCCGCGCAGTGATGCAGCAGCGCATTGACCAAAGTGCCGTCGGGATTGCCGGCGGCGGGATGGACGACCATGCCCGCCGGCTTGTCGATCACGATCAGATGCTCATCCTCGAACGCGATCACGAGATTGAGATCCTGGGCGACATTATGCGCCGGTTCGGGATCGGGCACGCCCAGCGCGAACCGGGCGCCCGCCACCGCGCGCACCGCCGGATCGCGCCACGCCCGGCCATCGTCGCCGGTCACCCGGCCCGATGCGATCAGCGTCTTGATGCGCTCGCGCGACAGGATCGGCACCGCCGCGGCCAGCGCCCGGTCGAGCCGCCAGCCATCGGCTTCGGCGCTGATCGTCGCCGCGATTATGGAAACCCCCGCGTCCATCGGATAGGCGAAGTTGGTCATGACGGTGATGATTTCAAGGGCGGCGCTGGCGGCGGCCCGCGCCCATGCGGCGGCGACGCCGGGGCGCGAGGCGTGCGGCCTGTTGCTGGGCGTGACGGGCGTGGACGGCGGCCTGCGCATCGACACGGCGCAGCCCTGCGCCAATGTCGCGGCCGATCCGGCGATCATGTTCGAAATCGATCCCGCCGCGCTGATCGCCGCCCACCGCGCCGCGCGAAATGGCGGCCCGGCGGTCATCGGCTGCTATCATTCCCACCCCAGCGGCCCCGCCCGACCGTCGGCGCGCGATGCCGCCATGGCGGCGGGCGACGGGCAGATCTGGCTGATCCTCCCCGGCGACGATGCCGGTGGCGGGGCGGGCGGGGAGGCGGGCGTGCCGGGCGCGTGGCGCGCGCTGCCGGGCGGATTCGCGCCGGTTGTGCTCATCCCGTTCGATTGACCCTGGCCGGGCGCAGCGCGGCTTGCATCACGCCCGCCGCTTCGCCAGAAGGACGCCGATCTTTGCAACCGGGACGCCTCATGACTGCCAGCGCCGTCGATTTCGCCAGCCTGTTGTGCTCGCGCCTCTGCCATGACCTGCTCAGCCCGGTCGGGGCGCTCAACAACGGGCTGGAGCTGCTGGCCGATGAGCATGATCCCGACATGCGGGCGCGCTGCCTTGATCTGCTCAATGAAAGCGCGCGCGCTTCGGCCAACAAGCTCAAATTCTTCCGCCTCGCCTTTGGCGCCGCCGGCGGGTTCGGCGAAAGCGTCGCCGCGCGTGAGGCGCGGGCGGCGATCGAGGGGCTGTTCGGCCCCGGCGGGCGGGTCGAGCTGGGCTGGATGGTCGAGGCCGAGGCGCTGAGCAAGACGGCGATCAAGGTGCTGCTCAACCTCGCGCTGATCGCCGGTGACGCGCTGGTGCGCGGCGGCCGGCTCGATGTCGGCGCGGAAGTGGGCGGCGACACGACCGAAATCGTCGTCCGCGCCGAAGGGCCGCGCCTCGTGCTCGACAGCGAGCTGCGCGACGCGCTGCAGGGGCGGACCGACGAGGCCGCGCTCACCCCGCGCGCCGCCGCCGCCTGGCTGGTCCATCAGCTGGTTGCCGGCACCGGCGGGCAGGTGCTCGTCTCCGCGCCCGAAGAGCCGTTCGTCATGTTCGGGGCGACGCTTCACCACGCGCCCGCGGCCTGACGGCTGCGGGTGCCGGTCCTAACCCGGCCTTAACCATCGCCCTGTCACAAGGCCCCGACCGGACCGGATGGGGCTGATGGACGATCTGCTGAGCGAGTTCATCGCGGAAACACGCGAGACGCTGGAGGCGCTGTCGGGCGAGATCATCGCCTGGGAGGCCGATCCGCAGGATCGCGCGCGCCTGGATGCGGTGTTCCGCTTTGTTCACACGGTGAAGGGCAGCTGCGGCTTTCTGGAACTGCCCCGGCTCGAACGGCTGAGCCATGCCGCCGAGGATGTGCTGTCGGCGCTGCGCGCGGGCACGCGCGGCGGCGATGCCGCGCTGGTCACCGCCGTGCTCGCCGTCATCGACCGCATCGGCGAGCATGTCGACGCGCTCGAGGCCGGAACCAGCCTGTCGGAAGACGAGGATGACCAGCTGGTCGCCGCCCTTGCCGACGCCGGGCGCGGCGCGCAGCCGGCGGCCCAGGCGGTCAGCATGAACCAGGCCTCGCGGGCGGCGATGCGCAGCATCCGCGTGCCGCTCGACCTGCTCGACCGGATCATGAGCGGCGTGTCCGACATGGTGCTGGCGCGCAATGAACTGTCGCGGCGGCTGCGCGATCTGGACGCGGAAGGCGAGCTGGGCGGCGCGTTCGAGCGTCTGTCGGCCTGCATCGCCGACATGCGCGACGCGGTGACGCGCACGCGGATGCAGCGGATCGAAAAACTGTTTTCGGCCTTGCCCCGGCTGGTGCGCGACACCGCCGCCGAGCTGGGCAAGCCCGTCGACCTCGAAATCGACGGCGGCGATGTCGAGCTTGACCGCGAGATGATCGAGCTGATCCGCGATCCGCTGACGCATATGGTCAGAAACGCCATCGATCATGGCCTTGAGCCGCCGACCGAACGCCGCCGGCGCGGCAAGCCGCCGGTCGGGCGGCTGTCGATCAGCGCCCGCCAGTCGGGCAATCAGATCGTGATCGAAGTGGCCGATGACGGCAACGGGATCGACGAGGCGCGGATCGTCGCCAAGGCGGTGGCCGCCGGCATCGTGACGCCCGAGGCGGCCGAGCAGATGAGCGCGCCCGAGCGGCTGGCGCTGGTCTTTTCCCCCGGCCTGTCGACGGCCGAGCAGGTCACCGCCCTGTCGGGCCGGGGCGTCGGCATGGACGTGGTCAAATCGAACATCGAACGGATCGGCGGGTCGATCGAGCTCGACAACCGGCCGCGCGCCGGGCTGCGCGCGGTGATCCGCGTGCCGCTGACCCTGACGATCATCGCCACGCTCACCGTGTCGGCGGGCGGCCAGAGCTTCGCCATCCCGCGCGTCGCCATCGACGAGATCGTCCGCGCGTCGAGCGGGATGATCCGCATCGATTCGCTCGGCAATGCCGGCATCGTCACCATCCGCGGGCGGGCGATGCCGCTCGTCCATCTCGAACAGGTGCTGGGCATGGGCCGGGTGGACGCGGCCGATGGGCGCACCCTCGTCGTCATCCGCGCGGGTGCCGGCTGCGTCTATGCGCTGTGCGTCGAGGCCGTGCACGACCATGAGGAACTGGTGATCAAGCCGGCCTCGCCGCCGATTGCGGCAACCGGCGTCTATGCCGGCAAGTCGCTGCCCGACAGCGGCGTGCCGATGCTGCTGCTCGACATGGCGGGCATCGCCGCGCGCGCCGGGGTGGCGGCCGAAGATGCCGCCGCCGCCCTGCCGGTCGCCGAGGCCGAAGAGGCGGACAATCATGTGTCGAGCCTGTTGTTCCGCGACCTGGACGGGCGGGTGCGGGCGATCCGCCTGGCGGTCGTCGAACGGGTCGAGGATGTGCCCGTCGACCAGATCCGCTTCACCGCCGGCCGGATGCGCGTCGCGATCGGCGACCGGCTGCTGCCGCTCGCCGGGCTGGACGCCGCGCCGGCGGGCGATGCGGTCAAGCTGCTGCGCCTGCATGACGGCGCGCGCGACCTTGCCTATGCGATCGACGATGTGATCGACATTGTCCGCCTGCCGCCCGACTGCCATGCCGCCGGCGCGCCGGGGCCGGTGGCTGGCGTCGTGCTGGCGGGGGTGACCAGATCGAGCTGCTCGATCCCTTCTGGCTGTTCGCCGCTGCCGAGGCCGATGTGCCGCCGCTGCGCCGTCCGGTCTGTCTGTTGCCCGACCGCGAGGATCTGTGGACGCGCGAAATCCTGCGCCCGCTGGTCGAGGCGGCGGGCTACCGCGTCGCCTTCCGGGGGGAGACCCCGGCCGAGGAGGCGGCGGTCATCATCGCGCTTGAAGACGGTGCCGACGAGGCGGGAGGCCATGACGGCGAACGGCAGGAGGGGCGGGGGGCGCCCCGGTCGTCCGGCTGACGCCCGACCGGCAGCGCGCGGGCGGCGACCGCATCTATCGTTACGACCGGGTCGCGCTGCTCGCGGCCATCGAACGCATCGCGGCGGAGCGGGGCTGATGGACAATCTCTATCTGATCGCGACCATCGCCGACCAGCCGGTCGCCATCCGCGCCGCGCTGGTCGAATCGGTGGTCGATATCGACCATATCGCGCCGGTGCCGCTTGCCCCGCCGCACATTGCCGGGCTGGCCCCGCTGCGCTCGCGCGTGCTGACCATCATCTGCTGCGAACGCGCGCTCGGCCTGCCGCCGACGCCGGCGCGGCGGTCGCGGATCGTCGTCGTCAATGTCGATGGCCATCATTACGGGCTGCGCGTCGGCACGATCGAGGATGCGCGCGTGATCGAAGACGCGCCGGCCCCGATCCGCGCCCGGCTGGACGCCGGCTGGGCGCGCGTCGCGCTCGGCATGCTCGATTTCGGCGGCGAGGCGCTGCTGCTCGTCGATCCGCAAGCGCTGGTCGCCGGCCCCGACGAGGCGCTCGCCGCCTGACGGGGCGCTGGTTGCGCGGCTCGTTTGTGCTGCGCCTTGCGGCGCAGGGGCGTGTTGTTTGTTGCGCGCCTTGTGGCGCGTGGGCGGCACCGGGAGTTGTTTGTTTGGGAAGAACGGCACCAGCCCGCTCCCCCACCCGGCCACCCATATGATACTGCCGTTGGGTGGCCGGGTGGGGGAGCGGGCTGGTGCCGCCCCCGCGCCGCAAGGCGCGCAACAACCAACCGCACCGCAAACAGCCCCACCCGCCCTCGACCAGAGCCCGGCCTTAACCATGTCCTTACCTTCAGCCGCCTAGGGTGTGCACTGGGACAGAACCAGTCGAGTTGCCGTCATGAAGACCTGCCTTGTCGTTGATGATTCCAAGGTGATCCGCAAGGTTGCGCGGCACATTCTCGAAACGCTCGACTTTCAGGTGTCCGAGGCCGGCGACGGGCGCGACGCGCTCGACCAGTGCCAGGCGGCGACGCCCGATGTCGTCCTGCTCGACTGGAACATGCCGGTGATGACCGGGATGGAGTTTTTGAAGGCGCTGGGCGAGGTCGATCTGCCCCGGCGGCCCAAAGTGGTGTTCTGCACGACCGAAAGCGGCATCGGCCATATCAAGGCGGCGATCGAGGCGGGTGCGGACGAATATGTGATGAAGCCGTTCGACCGCGACACGCTGGCGTCCAAGCTGCAGATCGTCGGCCTCGCCTGACCCGCGCGCCGTGTCCCCGTCTCCGCTGACCGAGGCACCGCCGCACCGGGCCGGGGCCGGTCCCGTTTCATTGCCGCCCATCCGCCTGCTGATCGTCGATGATTCGGCGGTCGCGCGCGCGGTGTTCGCGCGCATGGTCGGCAGCCGCCCGGAGTTCGAGATTGCCGCCACCGTGGCGAGCGCGGCTGCCGCGCTCGATTTCCTGGCCGGTGCGCGGGTCGACATCATCCTGCTCGACATCGAAATGCCGGGGCAGGACGGGCTGACCGCGCTGCCCGCGATCCTCGCCGCCAGCGCCGGGGCGCGCGTGCTGATCGTCTCGTCATCGGCAGAGCAGGGCGCGGTGGCGACGATCCGGGCGCTGACGCTGGGGGCGGCCGACACGCTCGCCAAGCCGGGGGCGAGCGCCTTTGGCGGCCGCTTTGCCGATGTGCTGGCCGAAAAGCTGCTGCGGCTGGGCCGCGCCGCCCATGCGCCCTGCGTCCGCCCGGCGGCGGACGCAGGGGGTGACGGCGCGGGGGCGGAAGCCGTTGCCGCCAGATTGCGCCCGCTGGCCGAAGGGCCGATCGACTGTCTGGCGGTCGGCGCATCGACGGGCGGGCTGCATGCCCTGTCCGAGCTGCTCGGCGCGCTGCCGACGGGCTTTGCCGCGCCAATCCTGATCACCCAGCATCTGCCGCCGGCGTTCATGAGCTTCTTTGCCGCCCAGATCGCCGAAATGGCCCGCCGCCCGGCAGAGGTGGCGCGGCCGGGCGCGCGCATCCTCTCCGGCCGCTGCTATGTCGCGCCGGGCATCGGCCATCTGGGGGTGGAGACGGTGGGCGGCGCGGTCCGCATCCGCATCACTGATGAACGCGTGGCGAGTGGCTGCATGCCCTCGGTCGATCCGATGTTCATGTCGGTCGCCGAGATTTACGGGCCGCGCGCGCTGGGCGTGGTGCTGAGCGGCATGGGCCGCGACGGCGCGCTGGGTGCGGCGCGGCTGGCCGACAGCGGCGCCAGCGTCGTCGCGCAGACCCGCGACACCTCGGTGGTCTGGGGCATGCCGGGCGCGGTGGTGTCGGCGGGGCTGGCAAGCGCCGTCCTGCCGCCGCGCCAGATTGCCGAGCTGATCGCCCGCCGCCACCGGGCCGCGGCATGATCGCCGACAAGCCGTCTTTGGCCTATCTGGCCAGCCTGCTCGAGCAGCGCACCGGCCAGCAGATCGGGCCGAACCGGCTGTGGCGGATCGAAACCGTGCTCAAGGCGATGATCCGCGCCCAGGGCATCGCCTCGCTCGGCGATCTGGTCGCCCGGCTCCGCGCCGGGGCCGAACCGGCGCTGGTCGATGCCGTGCTGTCGGCGCTTTTGAACCACGAAACCTATTTCTTCCGCGACACCGCAGCCTTCAAGCTGATCGAAACCGGCGTGCTCGACCAGCTGCGCGAGGCGCGCGGCGCCGACCGGCGGATCGCGATCTGGTCGGCCGGCTGCTCGACGGGCCAGGAGGCCTATTCGCTGGCGATGATCTTCGCCAACGATCCCGCGCGCTGGCAGGGCTGGACCGTCGATATCCAGGCCAGCGACGTGTCGGCGGCGGCGGTCGAACGGGCGCGCACCGGCAGCTACAGCCAGTTCGAGATCCAGCGCGGCCTGCCGATCACCTCGATGCTGCGCTGGTTCGATCAGGATGGCGAGACGTGGCGGGTGGGCCGTGCGCTTGCCGGCCGGGTGCGGTTCAAGCGCCACCATCTGCTCGACGATCCGGCGCCGGGGCGGTTCGACCTGATCCTGTGCCGCAATGTCATGCTCTATTTCAACGCCGAGCGGCGGCGGCGCGCCTTTGACCGGCTGGCCGATGCGCTCGCGCCCGACGGCTATCTGATGCTGGGCGCGGGCGAGACGGTGATCGGCCAGACCGACCGGTTCGGATCCGATCCCGAATTGCGCGGGCTTTACCGCCCGGCAGCGCTGATCCGGCGTCAGGCGGCCTGACCGCCGGTCGGGCGGCAATCCCGTCGCAATCCGGCCATTGGTGCGCGACGCGCTTGCGCCCGCCGCCTCACCCGTTACAGCGCCCGGCATGGCCGCCACCCTTTCCCGCCTCGGGCCGCGCGATCTGATGGTCGTGCTGGTGATGAACCTGCTCTGGGGGCTGAACATCGTTGCGGTCAAAATGGCCGTCGATGCGGTCGAGCCGCTGACCGCCGCGTTCATCCGCCAGCTGATCGTGCTGCTGGTGTGCGGCAGCTGGATCCGCATCGTGCCGGGGCGGATGCCGGCGCTGCTCGGCCTCGGCGTCCTGACCGGGGGCTGTTCTTCATCGCCATCAACATGTCGCTGGCGGTGGCGACCAATGTGGGCGCGCTCGCGATTGCCGGCCAGCTGGGCGTGCCGTTTTCGATGCTGCTGGCGGTCATCGTGCTCAAGGAACGCATCCACCGCTACCGGATCGCCGGGGTCGCGCTGTCGCTCGCCGGTGTCGGCATCCTGCTGTTCGATCCGCGCGCGGCAAATGAGGTGCCGGGCATCGCGCTGACCGCGCTCGCCAGCCTGATCTGGGCGTTCGCCTCGCTGATCCAGCGCGGCCTGACCGGCGTCAATGTGCTGACCATGTATGGCTGGATCGGCCTGATCGGGGCCGCGGTGCTCGGCCCGGTCGCCTGGGTGTTCGAGCCGGCGGCGATGCGCGCGATCCCCGCTCTGCCGCTGGCCAGCATCGGCTGGATTGCCTTTTCCGCCATCGGATCGACGATCATGGGCCATGGCTCGATGGCGTGGCTGCTCCAGCGCCACCCGATTGCGGTGGTCATGCCGCTCACCCTGGCGACGCCGGTGATTTCGGTGGCGGCAGCGGCGCTGTTCTTTGCCACGCCCTTGACGCCGATGATGATTTTGGGCGGGGTGGTGGCGCTGACCGGGGTGGCGATCGTGACGCTCCGGTCGGCGCGCGTTCAGGATGGCGAGGCTCGCAGCGGCAAAAGCTGACACAGGCCGAAACGCCGGGCTTGAAGGAGGAAGGGTGAGGGAGATCATCGACACGCCGTCGCCCAACTGGGATGAGCGCCGCCTGCCGGTGAGCATGATCGTCCTGCACTATACGGGCATGGCGGATGCCGCCTCCGCCATCGCCCGGCTGGCCGACCCGGAGGCCAAGGTGTCGTGCCATTATCTGGTGACCGAGGACGGGCAGGTGGTGCGGATGGTCGGCGAAGACAAGCGCGCCTGGCATGCCGGCCTGTCGCACTGGCGCGGCGTGACCGACATCAACTCCGCCTCGATCGGGATCGAGATCGTCAATCCGGGGCATGAGTTCGGCTATCGTCCCTTCCCCGATGCGCAGATCGAGGCGCTGATCCCGCTCGTCGCCGATGTGAAGGACCGGCACGGCATCACCCGCGGCAATATCGTCGGGCATTCGGACATCGCGCCGGCGCGCAAGCAGGATCCGGGCGAGCTGTTCCCCTGGGGGCGGCTGGCGCGGCTGCGGCTCGCGCTGCCGCGGCCGACGCGCAACCTGATGGATCCGGGCTGGAGCGATGGCGGCTTTCTGCTCGCGCTCGAACGCTTCGGCTATGACGTGACGGACGCGCTGGCGGCGGTCGTCGCGTTCCAGCGCCGGTTCCGCCCCGAACTGATCGACGGCACGATCGACGCCGAATGCCGCGCCATCCTGCTCGCGCTGCTGTTGCCCCGCCCGCAGGGCGACGATTGAGGCATCCGCAGGGCGACGATTGAGGCATCCGCAGGGCGACGATTGAGGCGCGACAAGATGCGTGACGCGCCGGCGCCCCGGCGCTAAGGGGGCCGGGCCAGAGGGTCGGGCGATCGCGTCGCCGCGCAAGCGGTGCCGAGGAAAGTCCGGGCTCCACGGAACAGCGGTGCCGGGTAACGCCCGGCGGTTTCCGGCCAGCGGCCGGGGATCAGGGACAGTGCAACAGAGAGCAGACAAGCGACCGCTTCGGCGACGCGAGGGTGAAAGGGTGCGGTAAGAGCGCACCGCGGCCCCGGCAACGGGGACGGCATTGCAAACCCCACCGGGAGCAAGACCGAATAGGGGCGGCGCGCGGGGCAACCCGCAGGGCCTTGTTCCGGCCCAGTCGCCCGGGTTGGTTGCTGGAGGCCGTCAGCAATGGCGGCCCGAGAGGAATGATCGCCCAGTCCCGGACCCGTTCCGGGATGGACAGAACCCGGCTTACAGACCCTCTGGCAGATTTTTCGGCAGTCGAGGCGACGGCACCCGCTGCATTTTTCCTTGTGTCAGAACCATCTGCATTATGTTTTGGGTCATCTGTCCCGGATAGGACCAATCCGCCCTGCGCCATTTGACTCAGGGCGCGGGGGTGGATATGCGGCCTGCATTCGAATGCACGCGCGCGTGCGCCGAGGATCTTTTGCTGGAGGGTGTCCGTGTCCAATCATGTGCCTGATTTCACGCTTGCCGATCAGGGAATCGACACCGGGGCGACGCTCCACTGGAATCTCGGCACCGCGCCGCTCGTCGAGCAGGCGGTGCGCCGCGGCGAGGGCGTGCTCGCCAAGGACGGGCCGCTGGTCGTCAAGACCGGCAAGCACACCGGCCGTTCGGCCAATGACAAGTTCATCGTCCGCGATGCCGAAACCGACGCGACCGTGTGGTGGGGCAAGACCAACAAGGCGATGAGCCCGGAGCATTTCGCCGCGCTCAAGGCCGATTTCCTTGCCCATCTGGGCACCAAGGACACGCTGTTCGTCCAGGATCTCTATGGCGGATCGCAGCCCGAGCACCGGGTGAATGTGCGCGTCATCAACGAGTTTGCGTGGCACAATCTGTTCATCCGCACGCTGCTGGTGCGCCCCGACCGCGCCGCGCTTGCCGGGTTCGTGCCCGAATATACGATCATCGACCTGCCGAGCTTCCAGGCCGATCCGGCCCGGCATGGCTGCCGTTCGGAAACGGTGATCGCCGTCAGCTTCACCGAAAAGCTGATCCTGATCGGCGGCACCGCCTATGCCGGCGAAATGAAGAAGTCGGTGTTCGGCATCCTCAATTATCTGCTGCCGGCCAAGGGCGTGATGCCGATGCACTGCTCGGCCAATATCGGCCCGGAAGGCGATACGGCGATCTTCTTCGGCCTGTCGGGCACCGGCAAGACGACGCTGTCGGCCGATGCCAGCCGCACGCTGATCGGCGATGACGAACATGGCTGGTCGGACACTGCCGTGTTCAACTTCGAAGGCGGCTGCTACGCCAAGATGATCCGCCTCTCGCCCGAGGCGGAGCCGGAAATCTTCGCGACCACCAAGCGCTTCGGCACCGTGCTTGAGAATGTCGTGATCGATCCCGACACGCGCGAACTGGATTTCGACGACAACAGCCTCGCGGAAAACAGCCGCGGCGCCTATCCGATCGAGTTCATTCCCAATGCGTCGCGCGACAATCTGGGCCCGGTGCCGCGCAACATGATCTTCCTGACCGCCGATGCCTATGGCGTGCTGCCGCCGATCGCGCGGCTGACCCCGGATCAGGCGATGTACCACTTCCTGTCCGGCTATACCGCGCGCGTCGCGGGGACCGAGATCGGCGTGACCGAGCCGGATGCGACCTTCTCGACCTGTTTCGGCGCGCCGTTCATGCCGCGCCATCCCAGCGTCTATGGCAATCTGCTGAAGGAGCGGATCGCGCGCGGCAATGTCGATTGCTGGCTGGTCAACACCGGCTGGACCGGCGGCAAATATGGCGTCGGCCGGCGCATGCCGATCAAGGCGACGCGCGCGCTGCTCAACGCCGCGCTGGACGGCTCGCTCGCCAATGCCGAGTTCCGCACCGATCCGTTCTTCGGCTTCCAGGTGCCGGTGGCGGTGCCGGGCGTGGACAGCGCGATCCTCGATCCGCGCGCGACCTGGCCCGATGCCGCCGAATATGACGCGACGGCGCGCAAGCTCGTCCAGCAGTTCATCGACAATTTCGCGCAGTTCGCGGACCATGTCGATGAGGGCGTCCGGCAGAGCGCCCCGCGCGCGGCCTGACGCCGCCATGCGCGGCCCGGGCGGGGGTGGTTATCCCGCGTCCGGGCCGGGTGCGGCCAGTTCCAGATAGACGCTGTCGCACCATTCGTCGCCCAGCCTGAGCGTGCGGCTGGCGCGGCCCGTTTCGACAAATCCCAGCCGCGCCAGCAGGCGCAGCGATGCCGTGTTGCGCGGATCGACATCGGCGGTGATGCGCGGCAGCCGGTGCACGGCAAAGGCGCGGTCGATCACCGCCGCCACGGCTTCGCCGGCCAGCCCCTGACCCCAGCGATCCGGGTGCAGGATGAAGCCGATTTCGGGAAAGCGCCACAGCCCGGCCTTGCCGATCGCCGTGCCGCGATGCGTGATGATCCAGTCCTCGCCCTCGCCGGCGGGCGCGTCGATCATCGCCTGCAGCCAGTCGCGCGTCTCGTCGAGCGCGCGGTGGGGCAGGGTCGCCCAGTAACGCATCGCCCGCGCATCGCTCAGCACCGCGTGCAAAGGCTCCAGATCCTCCATCGTGGCGGGACGCAGCGTCAGGCGCGCGGTGCGGATCACGGGCGGGGCGGAGGGGGCCGATATGGGCGGCGGGGCGGCGCGAAACTCGGTCATGGTCTGGGCGGAGCGGATGGCGAGTGCTCCAGCATGGCCTGGCCGCCGACCGGCGTCAAATCCGCGCCCTGTCCGGCACCATCGCCGCGGGTGAAAAACAAAAGCTTAGGAAATGGTTAACCATCCTGTCTCGAACCGCATCTAAGCCCGGCTGCGCGGCACCGCCCGTCGGTGCCGCCTGTCAGTCAAGGGGTATGGTTCATGATCAAGCATGTTTTCGCCGCCGCGCTCGCGGCCTCGGCGCTGGCCGCGCCGGCGGCTGCCGGGACCATCGTTCCGGTCGGCGTTTCCGCCAGCGACACCTTCGCCTTTTTCGGCCAGTATCGCGCGGTCAACCTGATCAACGGCAGCGGGCTGACCGGTGGCACCCATGATGCCGGCTTTGCCAATATGTGGATGACCAATCTGGGCGTGAACCAGGCGTCGGTCACCTTCGATCTGGGCGATGTCTATGCGCTCAGCGGCGTCAGCATCTGGAACTATAACTTCGGCAACCCGGCCGAGTTCATGTCGACCATCCTGCGCGGGGTGAAGGATTTCAGCATCTTCGTGTCGCGCGACGGCGGCAGCTATGCCCGCGCGCTCGATGCGCGGCTGGCGCTCGGCACCGGCCAGGCGCTCGCCGCCCAGGATTTCGCGCTGGCGGGCGAGGCGCGCTTCGTGCGGCTCGACATCCTGTCCAACCATGCCCAGGGCACCTATGCCGAGCGTGACTGGGCGAGCGGCCTGTCGGAAGTGCGCTTCTCGGGCAATGCGGTGCCCGAGCCCGCGACCTGGGCGATGATGGTCGCCGGGTTCGGCCTTGCCGGGTTCGGCCTGCGCCGCCGCCAGGCGCGGATCGTGTTCGCCTGATCCGGAGAGTGCCGGGGGCGGGCGGGGTGCCGCCCCCGGCTTTCAGGCGCTGAAGAAAATCTTGGCCCGCCGGACGCGCGCGAGCCCGGTTGCGCGCCCGCCCGGCGCTGGACAGGCCCGCGCCCGCCCGCTAGGCGCCACCCCTTGAGGAGGCGCTTCATGGGTTATCGGGTGGTGGTTGCGGGCGCGACCGGCAATGTCGGCCGCGAGATGCTGAACATCCTGGCGGAACGCGAATTCCCGATCAGCGATCTGGCCGCGCTCGCATCGTCGCGCAGCCAGGGCGAAGAGGTCGAGCTGGGCGATACCGGGCGCACGGTCAAGGTCCAGAATATCGAGCATTTCGACCCCACCGGCTGGGACATCGCGCTGTTCGCCATCGGGTCGGACGCCACGCGCATCCACGCGCCGCGCTTTGCTGCTGCCGGCTGCACGGTGATCGACAATTCCTCGCTCTACCGGATGGAGCCGGACGTCCCGCTGATCGTGCCGGAGGTCAATCCCGACGCCATCGACGGCTACAAGGCGCGCAACATCATCGCCAATCCGAACTGCTCGACCGCGCAGATGGTGGTGGCGCTGAAGCCGCTGCATGATTTCGCGACGATCCGGCGGGTGGTGGTGTCGACCTACCAGTCGGTGTCGGGTGCGGGCAAGCAGGGCATGGACGAGCTGTTCGAGCAGAGCCGCAACATCTTTGTCGGCGACCCGGCCGAGCCGAAGAAGTTCACCAAGCAGATCGCCTTCAACGTCATCCCCCATATCGACAGCTTCCTCGACGACGGGTCGACCAAGGAAGAATGGAAGATGGTGGTCGAGACCAAGAAGATCCTCGATCCCAAGGTGAAGGTCGTCGCCACCTGCGTGCGCGTGCCGGTGTTCGTCGGCCATTCCGAGGCGATCCATATCGAGTTCGAAAACGACATTTCGGCCGCCGACGCACAGCGCCTGCTGCGCGAGGCACCGGGGATCATGCTCGTCGATAAGCGCGAGGATGGCGGCTATGTGACGCCGATCGAATGCGTGGGCGAGTTCGCGACCTATGTCAGCCGCGTGCGCGAGGATCCGACCGTCGAGAATGGCATCGCGCTGTGGTGCGTGTCCGACAATCTGCGCAAGGGCGCGGCGCTCAACGCCGTGCAGATCGCCGAACTGCTCGGCCGCCGGCACCTGAAAAAGGGCTGACGCCGCCCGGCCGGCATCCCCTGCGGGACACCGGCCGGCCCTGCTGTCAGAAACCGCTCCATGCCGCCTCGGCGGCGTGGGGGACGGGGCGGGCGTTCCGGCCGCCGCTGCCGGCCCCGGCCCGGGCCGGCGGGTCGGCAACCAGCCGCAGCGCAGGTGAACGCTGGCCGTGCCGCGGCCCGCTGCGCTCACCGCCGCGCTCGCCACCGATTTCGAACGCCGCCGCACGGTCGGCGAGCACGCCGGCCTCGCCCATCAATGTGTTGGCGGCGGCCGATGTCTGTTCGACCATCGCCGCCGTCTGCTGGGTCGACTGGTCCATCGAGCCGATCGCCGCGTTGATCTGGGTGATCGCGGCCGACTGGGCCGCATTGTCGCGCGCGATGTCGGCCAGCAGCGCATGAACGGTGCCGACATCGTCGGCGATCGCGGCGAGCGCGGTGTCGACCCGCTCGACCGCGCCGACCGCCGTGCCGATATCAGTCTGGGTCAGGGTCAGCTGGTCGCGCGCGCGCTTGGCTTCTTCCTCGGCGCGCATGGCCAGCGCGGAGACGAGATCGGCGACGACGGCAAAGCCGCGCCCCGCCTCGCCCGCGCGGCCCGCCTCGACCGCCGCGTTCATCGCCAGAACGCGCGTCTGGAACGCGATCTTGTCCAGCCCCTCGATCACGCTGTCGATGCCCTTGGCGCTGTCCGACACCCGCTCCATCGCCGTCACCGCCTCGTTCGCGGTCGTGCGCCCCGCCGATACGGTCACGCGCGTCTGGTCGGCCCGGTCGACCGTGCGCCCGGCCGCGGCCGAGACTTCGCCCAGCCGTTCGTTCATCTGCGCGATGGCGGCGGCGGTTTCCTCGATGCTGGCGGCATTGGCCTCGGTTCGCCGGGCAAGGTCGCCGGCGGCGCTCGCAATCTCGCCCGATCCGCCCATGATCGTGCGGCTGCTTTCGCTCAGCGCCGCCAGCAGCGCCTGAAGCGTCTCCGCCATGTCGTTGAAATCAGTCTTCAGCTGGGAATAAGCGGCGGGAACGTCGGCATCGATGCGCATGGTCAGGTCGCCCTGGCGCAGTGTCGCGAGCGCGGTGCCGAAGATCCCCGTCACCAGCGCCTGTTCCTCGGCCCGGCTGGACAGCTGCGCGCGCGCCGTGTCGCGGAACACGAACATCGCGCGGGTCATCCGGCCGACACAGTCGGTGAAATCGGTATGGGCGATGGGGCTGTCCAGATCACCGGCGGCCAGCCCCTCCATGCGGACCACGGTCGTCACATAGGGGCGCGCGATCGCCTCGCGGCACAGATGGGCGACACTGGCGGCCGCAAGCGTCGCCACCGCCCCGACGGCCGCCATGACCCACGCACCGGTCAGCAGCGCGGCCAATGCCGGCAGCGCTGTCAGCGCGACCATCACGCCAAAGGCGATCAGCAGCTTCTGCCGGATCGGCGCATGTGCGGTGAACCAATGCATATGATCCTCCTCAGTCGGCATATTTCCGGCCAATGATTTGGATCGTTCCACGCGATTGATGGTAAAGAACGATGACAGCCATTGGCGTGTATCATTCATATCTAGGAACGCCGGCCGCCGGGGGTGATCATTCAGCGGATAAAAGAAAGTTAACGCCCGCGCCGGTGGCGGGGGCACCGACATTGCCGTCAGATCAGGCCCATCGACCTGAGGCTGCTATGGCCGTTCGATCCGATGATCAGATGGTCGTGCACGGTGATGTCGAGCCGCCGGCCCGCCTCGACAATGTCGCGGGTGACGGCGATGTCCTGCTTGCTGGGCGCAGGGTCGCCGCTCGGGTGGTTGTGGACGAGGATCAACCCCGATGCCGACAGGTCGAGCGCGCGGCGAATGACTTCGCGCGTGTAGATCGCCGCTTCGTTCGTCGATCCGGTGCTCATCACCTCATCGCGGATCAGCATGTTCTTGGCATTGAGGAACAGCACGCGCACCCGTTCGACCGGGATATGGGCAAGATCGGCGTGGAGATAATCGAGCAGGGCCGCCCAGCTGTTGATCACCGGCCGGGCGCGCACTTCGGCCGACAGCATGCGCAGCGCTGCCGCCTGCACCAGCTTCAGCGCGCTGATCGCCGATTCGCCAAGGCCGGTGCGGCCGATCGCCTCGGGATCGGCGGCGAGCAGCCCGCCAATGCCGCCAAACTCCGCGATCAGCCGCTTCGCCAGCGGCTTGGTGTCGCGGCGCGGGATGGCGAGGGCGAGCAGATATTCGATCAGTTCATGGTCGAGCAGCGCGTCCGGCCCGCCGCGCAGCAGCCGCTGGCGCAGCCGCGCGCGGTGGCCTGCCGTGCCGCCCGGATCCTGCACCGCGTCCGCAGCCCCGTCCGCACCGGAGGTTCCTCCATGCGCCGCAGCCACGTCACCATCCATCCCGTTATCCGCCATGGCCCAAGGCTTATGCCGCCGATCCGGGCTTCGCAATCGGCGTCCGGCCCCGCTATGCTGGCGGGGATGAACGTCACGGTCCTTTCTTGACCAGCCCGTCCCGGCGCCCCGCGCGGGCGGCGATGCTGGGCGCGACCGGCATCGTCGCGGCGCTTGCCGCCCTGTGGCTGGCCCGCGCGCCGATTGCCGAGCGGGCGATCGAGCGGGCGCTGACCGCGCGCGGCATCCCGGCGCGCTACACCATCACCCGGATTGGTCTCAGGACGCAGCGGATCGAAAATCTGGTGATCGGCGATCCCGCGCGGCCCGACCTGTCGGCCCGCTGGGTCGAGATCGATCTGATGCCCCGGCTGGGCGCGCCGCGTATCGCCGCCATCCGGGCCGGGGGCGTCAGGCTCAGCGCGCGCTGGGCCGATGGGCGGCTGGATATCGGCGCGCTCGACCGGCTGGGGACGGAGGGGACGGGCAGGGCGGCGCTGCCTGATTTCGACCTGCAGCTGGCCGACGCCATCGCCGATCTGGCGACACCCGCCGGCCCGGTGCGCATCGCGCTCGCCGGGCGTGGGCGGATGAATGACGGTTTTGCTGGCCGGGTCGCGTTGGCTGCGCCGACGCTGCAGGTCGATCCCTGCCGGGTGACCGGGCTGTCCGGGCGGCTGGCCATCACCGTTCGGGGCGGGCGGCCGGCGCTGACCGGGCCGGTCAGGGCGGCGGGGATCGATTGCGGCGCAGCCCGGCTGGCCCGGCCCGATGCGGCGGTTGAGCTTGGTCTGTCATCGGGCTTCGACAGCTGGCGTGCCAGCGCTCAGCTGGCGACGGCAGCGGCGGCGGTGCCGGGGGCGCAACTGGCGGCGGACGGGCTGCGCGCGACGATCGGCCTATCGGGCCGGGGTGCGAGCGCAGGCGGGCAGGTGGTGCTGGCCGCGCTTGGCGTCACCGCACCGGGGCTGACAATCGAGCGGGCGGAGACTGCCGGCACACTCGATCTGCGCGCCGACGGGGCATGGCGGCTGTCGGGCCGGGCCGGGGCGCGCGGCCTCGCCGCCGCGGGGGGCGTGCCGCGGCTTCAGGCACCGGGCACCCCGGCGGCGGCGCTGATTGCCGGGGCCGACCGGCTGGTGCAGCAGGCGGCGCGGGGCACGGACGTTGCCGCCACACTGGCGGCCGCCGGGTCCGGCGGGCGCGGCGCGCTCACCATCGACACGGTCGAGGCGCGGGCCGGCGGCGCGCGGCTACGGCTGGCGGGGGCGAGGGCGTCAGGCTGGTCTGGCCGGCGCTCAACCTGCAGACCGATGGCCAGATCGACCTGACGGCACCCGGCCTGCCGCCGGTCAGCGCTCGGCTGGTGCAGCGCGCGCCCGGCGCGGCCCTGTCGGGCTGGATCCGGATCGCGCCGCATGTGGCCGGTGATGCGCGGGTCGCCTTTGCGCCGGTGCGTCTTGAGGGGGGCGGGTCAGCACGCGGGTGACGATGACCGGGCCGATCCCCGGCGGCCGGATCGAGGGGCTGGCATTCGATCTGGGCGGGCGGATCGCCGCCGCGCCGATGCTCAATCCCGGCTGCACCGCCATCGGCTTTGCCCGCGCGGCGATTGGCGAGATTGTCCTTGATCCGGCGCGCGCGCGGCTGTGCGCCACCGGCAGGTCGCTGCTCGACGGTGCGGCGGTCCGTGATCTGGTGCTGACCGGCCGGTCGGGCGACGCGCCGCTGCGGCTTGCCGCCGGGCGGCTGACCGTCGATCGTGATGGCCTTGCCGCGACCGGCCTCGCGGCCCGGCTCGGCACCGGCGATGCCGCGAGCATGGTCGAGGTCGAGAGTCTGTCAGGCCGGTTTGGCCGAGCCGGTGGCCGCTTTGCCGGCCTGTCCGGACGGATCGGCACGGTGCCGCTGCTCATGTCCGGCGGCGCGGGCAGCTGGCGGCTGGCGGGCGGCGTGCTTGATGTGGGTGCCGCCGCGCGGATCGCCGACCGCGCCGCCGCCGCCCGGTTCGAGCCGCTGGCCGTGCCCGACCTGTCGCTCCGGCTGGCGGGTGGCATGGTCAGGGCCAGCGGAACGCTGCGCCACCCCGCGACCGGCACGGCGGTCGCCAAGGTGAGCATCGACCATGATCTGGCGCGCGGGCAGGGCGCGGCGGATCTGCGCGTCGTCGGGCTGCGGTTCGGGCCTGATCTCCAGCCCGAGGCGCTGACCCCGCTCACCCTCGGCGTGGTCGCTTCGGTCGATGGCGTGATCGACGGCACCGCGCGCATCGGCTGGGCGGGGGCTGAGGTGACGAGCAGCGGCGTGTTCGATTATGATGCCGCCGCGCTTGCCGCCGCGTTCGGTCCGGTCAACGGGCTCAAGGGGCGTATCCGCTTCACCGACCTGCTCGGCCTTGTCACCGCGCCCGATCAGCGCGCGACCATCGCCGCCGTCAATCCGGGCGTGCTCGTTGAAAATGGCGAGGTCGCCTACAGCCTGCTGCCCGGGCGGCGGATGGCGCTGGCCGGTGCCACATGGCCGCTTGCCGGCGGGCGCATTTCGATCCGCCCGACGGTCTGGGATTTTGCCGCCGACCAGCCGCGCCAGATGACCGTCGATTTGAGCGGCATCGATGCCGCGCAGTTCATCGGCCGGCTCGAGGTGCGCAACCTCGATGCCACCGGCATTTTCGACGGTGTCGTGCCGATGGTGTTCGACCGCGATGGCGGGCGCATCGTCGGCGGGATGCTGCGCGCCCGCCCGCCCGGCGGCCGCATCGCCTATGTCGGCGATGTATCCAAGGCCGATCTCGGCATCTGGGGCGATATCGCGTTCGATGCGCTGCAATCGATCAGCTACCGCGATCTGACCATCGCGCTCGACGGGGCGGTGGATGGCGAGATGATCAGCCAGATCCGCTTCGACGGGGTCAGCCGCGGCACCATCGCCCCGGTCGCGACCGGGCTGATCGCGCGGCTGGGCGGTCAGCTGGCCGCGCAGGTGCAGCGTCTGCCGTTCCGGTTCAATATCCGCGTGACGGCGCCGTTTCGCGGCCTGTTGTCGAGCGCGCGCAGCTTTTATGACCCCGGCCTGATCCTGCGTGACCGGCTGCCGCCGGAGCTGAGGCCGGCCGATCCGGTTCCGGCGCGCCCCGCCGTTCAGGCCGGGGTCAGCCGGAACCGCCGATAGGGGATGCGATGTTGACCGCGGACCATCGGGATGCGACGCAGGGGGCCATGCGGGTTCTTGTCGTTCCTTTCCTGGCGATCGTCACGGCCGGCTGTGTGCAGGTGAATGCGCCCGACCGGCCGATCGAGATCAATCTTAACGTCAACATCAAGCAGGAGGTGCTCGTCCGGCTGCAGCGCGACGCGCAGGAGCTGATCGAGCAGAATTCGGAGCTGTTTCCGCAATGATGAGATTTGCCCTGATCCCGGTCGCGCTGATGGTGGCGGCCCCTGCCGCCGCCCAGGTCGCGGGGCTGACCGCCGTGCTCGATTCCGGCGCGGTCGGCGAACGCGCCGACGGCTATCTGGGCGTGCGCAGCGCCGTCGATGCGGGCATCCGCGCCCAGATCGATCAGATCAACATCAAGCGCCGCGCGCTCTACACCGAAAAGGCGGCGGCGCGCGGCGTGTCGGTCGAGGAGATTGCCGCGGCAACGGGCTGCCAGACGCTGAAGCGCGTCGCGCCGGGCCATGCCTATTCGCTCGACGGCACCAACTGGCGCGTGCGCGGGGCCGGCGACCCGCCGCCGCGCGGTCTGAACTGCCCGGACTGACCCGGCGGCAGCCTTGCGGGGGTGCGGCTGAACGCCGCCCGCCGGTCGGGCGCGGCCGGCCTGTCACATGCCAGACATGTTGACACCCCTCGACTCCCTTCCTAAACGGGCCGCGCCTTGGCGGGGTCGCTCGCCGTCGCGCATTTGGGCTCGCCCGATATGGCCTCAGGGCCGTGGCACGGAGAGACTTTGGCATGGCGGAGGACGAACCCGGCCTGGAGCCTTTACCCGAGGACCGGCGGCTGGATGCGCTCGATGCGCGCCTGCGCCGCGCCCGCGGCGAAGAGGCGGACAGGACCGGTGCGGCAGAGCGCGGTGACGGGGACGGCTATCGTCTCGGCAATCATGTGCTGGCCGAACTGGTCGGGGGCATGGTCGGGGGTCGCTGATCGGGTGGGTGCTTGACCGCCTGTTCGGCACATCGCCCTGGCTCCTGCTCGCCTTGCTGTTCCTGGGAACGGTGAGCGCGTTCAGGAACATCATCCGGATTTCGAAGAAGCGCTCGGGGCAGTGACCTTCGGGCGCTTTGGTTAAATGGGAATGGCTGTGGCGACCGAAAAGGCAGGCACGATCGATCCGATGCACCAGTTCGAGGTGCAGACGATTGCCGACATGTTCACGCTGGGCGGCCAGAAAATCGCGTTCACCAACAGCGCGGCGTTCATGGTCGCGGCGCTTATCGGCCTGTGGGCGTTCATGCTGATGGGCATGAAGCGCCAGCTGGTGCCGGGGCGCGGGCAGATGATGGTCGAGGCGTTTGTCGGTTTCATCGACAAGCTGCTGGCGCAGAATATCGGCAAGGCCGGGCGCAAATATGTGCCCTATGTCTTCACGCTGTTCATGTTCATCCTGTTCGCCAACCTGCTCGGCCTGCTGCCGCTTGGCCTGTTCGGGCTGCATCCCTTCACCTTCACCAGCCATTTCACGGTGACGGGCGTGCTCGCGATCCTGTCCTTCTCGATCGTGCTGGTGGTCGGCTTTGTCCGCCACGGTCTCCACTTCTTCAGCCTGTTCGCGCCCAAGGGCACGCCCGCGCCGGTGCTGCTGCTGGTCGCGCCGATCGAGTTCGTGTCGTTCATGGTGCGCCCGTTCAGCCTTGCGCTGCGGCTGTTCGTCGCGATGACCGCGGGCCATATCCTGCTGAAGGTGCTCGCCTATTTCATCGTGCAGGCGGCGGGTGCCGGTGCCGGCACCGGGCTGGCCGTCGGCATTCCCAGCTTTGCGCTGATGGTCGGCGTGTCGGCGCTCGAAGTGCTGGTCGCGGCGGTCCAGGCCTATGTGTTCGCGCTGCTGACGTCGCTCTACATCAACGATGCCGAGCATCTCCACGCGCACTGATTTTCACCCGTTTTCGTCAAACGCATTTCCCAAGGAGTGAACAATGGAAGCTGATTCGATCAAGCTGCTCGGTGCCGGTCTCGCGGCGATCGGTGCGGGCCTCGCCGCGCTGGGCGTGGGCAACGTCTTTGCCGCCTTCCTTCAGGGCGCGCTGCGCAACCCGTCGGCTGCTGCCGGCCAGCAGGGCAACATGTTCATCGGCTTCGCCGCCGCCGAACTTCTCGGCCTGCTCGCCTTCGTCGTCGCGGTGCTGCTGATCTTCGTCGCCTAAGCCAGGCACGATCGGGGGCCGGCACCCGCCGGCCCCGCGCAATGCAGGACAGCCAGAATGCCCCAGATCGATCAAGTCGCCGCAACCTATGCATCGCAGCTGTTCTGGCTGCTGATCACGTTCGGCCTTGCCTTTTTCATCGTTGGCCGGGGAATGGTTCCCAAGATCCAGTCAACCATGGACGCCCGTGACGCGCAGGTCGCGGCGGATCTGGCGGCAGCCGAGGCGGCGCGTGGCGCCGCCGACACGGCCGAGCAGGACTGGCGGGCGCGCGAAAATGCCGCCCGCGAGTCGGCACGTGCTAAGCTGACCGCTGCCCAGGCCGAAGCGGCGACCCGCGCCGAAGCGGTGCTGGCTGCGGCCGATGCCGCCCAGGCGGCGCGGATCGCCGATGCCGAAGCGCGCATTGCCGCCGCTGCCGCCCAGGCGGCGGGGGAAATCGAGGCCGTTGCCGCCGATGCGGCGCGCGCCATCGTTGCCCGCGTGTCGGGTGCCGAGATCTCGGACGTCGAGGCGCAGGGCGCCGTCAAGGCGGTGTTGAATGGTTGAACTTTCCTTCCTTTCCGCTGACGCGGCCGCGCATGGCGAGGCCGTGGTCCATGCCGATCCGACCGCGCTGATGCTCGATCCGACCGGCTGGGTGTCGCTGGCGATGGCGGTGTTCATCGCCATCCTGATCTGGCAGGGTGTGCCGCGCCTGATCGGGCGGATGCTCGACGGCCAGATTGCGGCCATTCGCGGCCGGCTGGACGAGGCCCGTGCGCTGCGCGCCGAGGCCGAGGCGCTGCGCGATGAATATGCGCGCAAGCTTGCCGCGATCGAGGCCGACGCCCGGCAGATGGTCGCCCATGCCGAGGCCGAGGCCGAAGCGCTGCGCGCCCGTGCCGAAGCCGATGCGGCGGCTTTGGTCGAGCGCCGGGCACGGATGGCGGAAGACAAGATCGCCGCTGCCGAGCGCGCGGCCATTGACGAACTTCGCGCCCGCACCGTCGATGCCGCGACCGAGGCCGCGACCCGGCTGATCGCCGCTCGCCACGACGCCAAGGCGGACAAGGCGCTCGTCGATTCGACGATTGCCGGGCTCGGCTCGGTTCACTGATCATCGCGGCCGGCATGGCTGGCGGCGTCATGAGGGAGAGGATGACCATGAACAAGCTTTTTGCCGCCGCGCTGATCGGCTTTGCCGCTGTCCCGGCCGTCGCCCAGAACCATGCCGGCCATGGCGCCGCCGCGCCGGCGACTGCCGCGCGCTTCACGCTCGACACGCCGATCGAACAGATCGTCGCCGATCCGGCTGGCAAGGCTGCGCTCGACACCGCGGTGCCGGGCATCTCGACCCACCCGGCCTTTGACCAGTTCAAGTCGATGTCCCTGCGCCAGGTTCAGCCCTTTTCGAACGGGGCGCTGACCGACGAGACGATGGCCAAAGCCGAAGCGGCGCTCGCTGCCGTCAAGTAACCGGCGCGGCCCGCGCCCAGAACTCGACCGGCCCGGCCCTGCGCCGGTCGCGAACGGAGCGGCGTCCCCTTGGCGGGGGCGCCGCTCTTTTGCATCGTCCGGCTCGCTTAGAGCGGTTTTAGATCTGGCTGCGCCAGACCAACCGCTCTAATTCGTTGGTTTGCCGCGTTTTCCCGGCCGCCGGGTGAGTCCACCCGGCTCGAAAACGCTCAGTATCGGATCATGATCCGCCGTGCGGCCGCCGGGGCGATATTGGCCAGGATCCGCAGCAGCCGCGCCGCGCCCACCGGCGCTTCCAGCCGGTCGGCGCGGATCGCCGCGATGATGTCGCGTGCACAGGCATCGGCGGGCATCTTGCGGTGGCGGTTGGCCGCGGTCATCCGCGTGTCGACGACCGGCGGCAGCACCTCGATCACCCTGATCCGGCTGTCGCGGAGCTGGTGGCGCAGCGTCTGGGTAAAGCTGCGCAGCCCGGCCTTGGTTGCGCAATAGACGGGCGCGCCGGCGCGCGGCGCATAGGCAAGGCCCGACGTCACATTGACGATCGCCGCCTGCGGCCGGGCGCGCAGCGCGGGCAGCAGCCCCGCGACCAGATGGATCGGGGCATTGAGGTTCAGGAAGATCGCCCGGTCCGTCATGTCGCGGTCCATCACCCCGTCGACATCGAAATCGCTGTTCATGCCGGCATTGTTGATCAGCATGTCGATCGGCCGGCCGGCAAGCGCGGCGATCAGCGCGTCGCATCCGGCGCGGTTCGACAGGTCGGCGGCGATTGCCTCCATCCCCGCCGCGCGGGCGGCGGCCAGCCGCTCGGCATCGCGGCCGATCACGATCACCGCCGCGCCCGCATCGTGCAGCTGGGCGGCCAGATGGCGGCCGATCCCGTCGGTGCCGCCGGTCACCACCACGTTCAGCCCGCGCACCTGCATTCCCGTCTCCCGCCTGTTCACCTGCGCCTGTCGCCGGTCTGCCGGCCCGGCGGCCGGTTGCCGCCCGGGGCGATCATGCCTAACTGGGGCGGCCATGTCGCGCCCCAACACCCCTGACCGGTTCAACGAGGAAAGCGCCGCCTATTCGGTGCGCGGGGCGGATGCGCCCGACCTTGATCTGGGCATTGCCGCGATCCGCAACGTGCTGCGCACGCTGCCCGCCCGGCCGGGCGTCTACCGGATGCAGGATGCGCGCGGCGATGTGCTCTATGTCGGCAAGGCGCGGGCGCTCAAAAACCGGGTGACCAATTACACGCAGGTCACACGGCTACCCCGGCGGCTGCAGCGGATGGTCGCGCAGACCCGGGCGATGACGATCGTGACGACGAACAGCGAGGCCGAGGCGCTGCTGCTCGAAGCGCAGCTGATCAAGCGCTATCGCCCGCCCTATAATGTGCTGCTGCGCGACGACAAAAGCTTTCCCTATATCCTGCTGGGCGCGGAGCATGACTATCCGCGCATCCAGAAGCATCGCGGGGCGCAGCGGGCCAAAGGCAATTATTACGGGCCGTTCGCCAGCGCCGGATCGGTGACGCGCACGCTCAATGCGCTGCAAAAGCTGTTCCTGCTGCGCTCGTGCAGCGACAGCTTCTTCGCCAACCGGTCGCGGCCCTGCCTGCTCTATCAGATCAAGCGCTGCTCCGCCCCCTGTGTCGGGCGGATCACGCCCGATGCCTATGGCGAGCTGGTGGCCGACGCCAAGGCGTTCCTGGCCGGCAAATCGACCCAGGTGCAGGCCAAGCTGGGCGCGGCGATGCAGGACGCGGCCGAGCGGATGGATTTCGAGCTGGCCGCCATCTACCGCGACCGGCTGCGCGCGCTGACCTTCATCCAGGGCAGCCAGGCGATCAATGCCGACGGGCTGGGCGATGCCGATATCTTCGCGCTGGCGAGCAAGGGCGGGACGGTCGGCATCCAGGGGTTTTTCATCCGCGGCGGGCAGAATTGGGGGCATCGCAGCTTCTTTCCGACCCATGTCGAAGATCTGGCCGAAGACGCGGTGCTGACCAGCTTTCTGATGCAATTCTACGAAGAGGTGCCGCCGCCGCGCACCATCCTGCTCGACCGGCCGCTGGACGAGGCGGAGCTGGTGGCCGAGGCGCTGGCCCCGGCGGCGGGCGGCAAGGTCGCGATCCTCGCCCCGCAGCGCGGCGACCGGCGGCGGCTGATCGATCAGGCGCGCCGCAATGCCGAGGAAGCGCTCGACCGGCGGCTCGCCGAAAGCACCACCCAGGCGCGGCTGCTGCGCGAACTGGCCGAGCTGTTCGAGCTGGACGGCCCGCCGCAGCGCATCGAGGTCTATGACAACAGCCACATCATGGGCACCAATGCGCTGGGCGCGATGATCGTCGCCGGGCCGGACGGGTTCCTCAAGAATTGCTATCGCAAGTTCAATATCCGCAGGCCCGAAACCGCGCCCGGAGACGATTTCGCGATGATGCGCGAGGTGTTCGAGCGCCGCTTCGCCCGCGCGCAGAATGACGATCCCGACCGCGAGGGCGGCGACTGGCCCGATCTGGTGTTGATCGATGGCGGGCGCGGCCAGCTCAATGCCGCGCTGCGCACGCTGGGCGATATGGGGATCGAGGATGTGCCGCTGGTCGGCGTGTCCAAGGGGCCGGACCGCAATGCCGGGCGCGAGACTTTCCATCTGCCCGGCGGGCGCGAGCTGACGCTGCCGCCCAACGCGCCGGTGCTGTTCTATCTGCAAAGGCTGCGTGACGAGGCGCACCGTTTTGCCATCGGCGCGCACCGCCAGAAACGCGCCAAGGCCATTGGCGCATCGCCGCTGGACGAGGTGCCGGGCATCGGCCCGGCGCGCAAGCGGGCGCTGCTGATGCATTTCGGCACCGCCCGCGCGGTGCGCGCGGCAAGCCTTGAGGATCTGCAAAAGGCCCCTGGCGTGTCGCGCAGCGTCGCCCAGCTTGTCTATGACCATTTTCATCAGCGCTGAGCACCCCGGTGGGGCAGGGCGGCACCGGCCCGCTCCCCGATCCGGTCGGGAGGCCGGCCGGCGATGATCATCGAGGCGCAGGCGCTGATCCTGGCGGTGCGCGCGCATGGCGAGCATGGCGCGGTGATCCGCGCGCTGACCCCGGCCCATGGCCTGCAGCCAGGCTATGTCCGGGGTGGCCGGTCGCGGGCGCTCCGGCCAGTGCTGTCGCCGGGCAACGTCGTCGCGCTCAGCCTGCGCGCCCGCACCGAGACGCAGCTTGCCGCCGCCACCGCCGAGCTGGTGCACAGCCGCGCGCCGCTGCTCGCCGAACCGCTGCCGGCGGCGGCGATCGACTGGCTGTGCGCGCTCACCGCCGCGACGCTGCCCGAGGGGTATGCCTATCCTGCCGTGCATGACGCGCTGGCCGCGGTGCTCGATGCCGTCGAACATGCGCCGAGCGCGCGCGGCTGGGCGCCCGCGATCTGGCGGTTCGAGGCGCTGCTGCTGGCCGAGCTTGGTTATGGGCTGGCCGGGGGGCTGCCGGAGCGACGCGCAGCAGGGCCGGAGGCTGGCGGCGGCGGCGATGCGACGGGTGATGCGACCGGCGATGCCATTGCCCGTCACCTGCTGCCGGGCCGGCGCGGCGTCATTCTGGCGGCGCGCGACCGGCTGCGCACCCGGCTGGCGCGTGCCGGCAGCGGGGGCTGACGCGGCAAAGGTCCGGGCGGGCCGGGGTTGACCGGCGGGGCCGGATGCGGCTTTGCACCGGCAGGCTGCCGTTTTCTGGGGAGGGTGCTGGTGCTGGTCGCGATATTGGCGGGGACGGGATCGGGCCGGACGTGGTCGCCCAGGCGGTGCGGGTGCTGACGGCGCTCGACCTCGGTCTCGACTTTGCCGAGGCACCGGTCGGCGGCCATGCCTATCGCGTCGCCGGCCACCCGCTGCCGCCCGAGACGCTGGCGCTGGCCGCGCGCGCCGATGCCATCCTGTTCGGCGCGGTCGGCGATCCGGACTGTGACGGGCTGGAGCGGCAGTTGCGGCCCGAACAGGCGATCCTGGGCCTGCGCCGCGAACTGGGGCTGTTCGCCAATCTGCGGCCGGCGCGGCTGTTTCCGGGGCTGGCCGACGCCTCTGCGCTGCGCCCCGAAGTCGCCGGGGCGATCGACCTGATGATCGTCCGCGAACTGACGGGCGACGTCTATTTCGGCACGCCGCGCGGCCGCCGCACGACCGCCGATGGGCTGCGCGAAGGCTTTGACACGATGCGCTATGACGAGGCGGAGATTGCCCGCATCGCGCGGCTGGGGTTCGAAACCGCGCGGGGGCGGCGCGGGCGGCTGTGTTCGGTCGACAAGGCCAATGTGCTCGAAACCTCGCAGCTGTGGCGCGACGTGGTGACCGAAATCGCCGCCGAATATTCCGATGTCGCGCTCACCCATATGTATGTCGACAATGCCGCGATGCAGCTGGTGCGCGCGCCGGGGCAGTTCGACACGATCGTGACCGGCAATCTGTTCGGCGACATATTGTCGGATCAGGCATCGATGTGCGTCGGCTCGATCGGGTTGCTGCCCTCGGCCTCGCTCGATGCGGCGGGCAAGGGGCTGTACGAGCCGATCCACGGCTCCGCCCCCGACATTGCCGGGCAGGACCGGGCCAATCCGCTGGCAACGATCCTGTCGGCGGCCATGATGCTGCGCCATTCGCTGGGGCTGGCCGACGCGGCGGCGCGGATCGAGGCGGCGGTCGCCGCCGTGCTCGCCTCGGGCGCGCGCACCGCCGATCTGGGCGGCACGATCGGCACCGCAGCGATGGGCGACCGGGTGATCGCCGCGCTCGCCGCTTGACCGGACCGAGCGGCGAGGCCGGGCGCTGCCCCGGCTTGGCCGGCTGAAAGAAAAACTGGCAGGCGCTCCGGCCATCGCCCGAGTTGACCTTGGCCGGGCAAAACCGGCAAAGCGGCCGCCATGAAGCGACTGACCGGCCAGGATCCTGCGATCACCTCGAAATGGCGCCCCGCGACCCAGGCGGTGCGCGGCGGCACTGCGCGGTCCGAATGGGGGGAGACGTCCGAAGCGATCTTCCTCACCTCCGGCTACGCCTATGACTGCGCGGGCGATGCCGCCGCGCGTTTTGCCGGCGAACAGAAGGGGATGACCTACAGCCGGCTGCAGAACCCGACGGTCGAGATGCTCGAACAGCGCATCGCGATGCTCGACGGGGCTGAGGCCGCGCGCGCGATGGCGAGCGGCATGGCGGCGATGACGTCGGCCTTGCTCTGCCAGCTTTCGGCCGGCGACCATCTGGTCGCGGCGCGGACCATGTTCGGATCGTGCCGCTGGCTGACCGATTCGCTGCTGCCGCGCTTCGGGATCGAGGTGACGATCGTCGATGCGGTCGATACCGCCGCCTGGGAAGCCGCGATCCGGCCCAACACCCGGCTGTTCTTCTTTGAAACCCCCGCTAATCCGACGCTGGAGATCGCCGATCTGGCCGCCATCTGCGGCATTGCGCGCGCGCACGGCATCCGCACGCTCGTCGACAATGCCTTTGCGACCTCCGCGTTGCAGCGGCCGCTCGATTTCGGGGCCGATATCGTCGCCTATTCGGCGACCAAGCTTATGGACGGGCAGGGCCGGGTGCTCGCCGGGCGGTGTGCGGCAGCCGGGCGTTCATCGACGATGTGCTGCTACCGTTCGTGCGCAACACCGGCCCGACGCTGTCGGCGTTCAACGCCTGGGTGGTGCTCAAGGGTCTGGAAACGCTCGACCTGCGCGTCCGCCGGCAGAGCGACAATGCGCTGGCCGTCGCCCGGTTTCTCGAAGACCGGGGACTGCGCGTCCTCTATCCGGGGCTGGACAGCCATCCGCAGCGCGCGCTGGCGGCACGGCAGATGGCGGCCGGCGGCACGATCATGGCGCTGTTCGTCGCCGACCGTGCCCAGGCGCACGGCCTGCTCGACGCGCTCGAACTGATCGACATTTCCAACAATATCGGCGATTCCCGGTCGCTGATGACGCATCCGGCCACCACCACCCACAGCAGCCTGTCGGCCGAGGTGCGCGCCGATATGGGCATCACCGACGGGATGCTGCGCCTGAATGTCGGGCTGGAGGATGTCGCCGACCTGATCGAGGATCTCGACCGGGCGCTCGGCGCAGTCGGGCTGTGAAGGCGCTTTTCCCCCATGCCCAGACCACGCGGGGCGTGACCGTCAGGGTCTCCGTCTCGTTCATGCCCGATCAGTCGGATCCCGAACGGGGGCGCTGGTTCTGGGCCTATCACATCCGGCTGGAAAATGAGGGGCGGATGGCGGTGCAGCTGATCAGCCGCCACTGGATCATCACCGACGGGCACGGCGCGCGCCACGAGGTGCAGGGCGAGGGGGTTGTGGGCGAACAGCCGCTGCTGTCGCCGGGGGCATCGTTCGACTATGTTTCGGGCTGCCCGCTGTCGACCCCGACCGGGCAGATGCGCGGCAGCTACCGCATGATCGCCGAGGATGGCTCGACCTTCGACGTCGCGATCCCGCGCTTTCCGCTCGTCGCGCCAGCGGTGCAGGCATGAAGCGCACGCATCTGCCGCTCAACGGCCTGCGCGTGCTCGACGCGGCGGCGCGCCACCTGTCCTTCACCCGCGCGGCCGACGAGCTGGCGGTCACCCCGGCCGCGGTCGGCCAGCAGGTGCGCGCGCTTGAGGAGACTTTGGGCGTCGTGCTGTTCCGCCGCACCGCCAAGGGGCTGGAACTGACGCCCGAGGCAGAAGCCGGGCTGGCGGCGCTGCGCCAGGGCTTTTTGTGCTTTGAAGATGCGGTGCGGGCGATCCAGGCCGGTCAGTCGTCGAAAGTGCTGACCATCGCCGCGCCGCGCGACCTGACCGCGCGCTGGCTGGCACCGCGCCTCGCCCGGCTGGCGGCCGACGACGGCGAACTGCGCTTTCACATCGTCGCGGGGGACGAGGCGGTCGATTTCACCGAGGCCAATCTCGATCTCGCCATCCGGCTGATGGTCGACCGGGGCGAGCATGAAGGGGTGCTGATCGGCACCGCCCGGTTCGTGCGCATCGCCGCGCCGGGCGCGGCCGCCGATGCGCCGTGGATCGCCTGGCCGGGCCATGCCCCCGATGGGGCGTTGCTGCGCGTCGCCGATGCCGGGCTTGCCATCGACGCGGCGGCAGAGGGGCTGGGCCGCGCGCTTGTGCCTGAAATGCTGGCCGAAGCGGATCTGGCCGCCGGGCGCATCGTGGCGCTGGCCGACCCGGTCGATCACGGCATGGGCTATTGGGCGCATGCCCCGATGCCGCAATGGCGGCAGAAAAAGGTCCGCGCGCTGGTCGAGGCGCTGACCGGCTGAGCTGCGGTGCCTGGCGGCACTGCATGCCCGCGCCGACCGCCCTTTCCTGTGCAACCAGGCCGTTCCGTCCGGTGCCCCATGTGCCACTGCGGGACGTGCATAAGTGAACATTTGCCTTGGACAGAATGGTTAATTTTGCGTAAACGGGTAACTGAAGCCGAAGCGGTTGCGTGAGGTGCCGGGTGATTCGTGCCCGGGGCGCACATGACTGACAGATCGGCGTTTTTTGGGTGGGTTGCTGATCCTTACGAACCAAGGGGTGTTGTTTATGAAGAAGTTTGTTCTCGGTCTCGCGATGGCGGGTGCCGCCATTGCCGCCGCGCCGGCCCAGTCGGCTGTTGTCCTTTCGAGCACGCCGGGTGCGGCTGTCTATCCGGGCAGCGGGTTCGACAACCCGCTGGTGTTCGACTTCGAAACCTCCACGCCGCGCTGGAACCGGTCGATCTTCACGACGACCGTCGAAACCCGCGCCCGTCCGCTCGGCAGCACCGGCGGCTTCATCTCGGTCGGCCCGGCCGATGGCACGCCCGGCGTGTTCGATCTGACCGGTCTCGGCCCGATCAACGCGGTTAGCCTGCTCTGGGGCTCGATCGACGTCTACAACACGCTCGAAGTGCTCGGCGCCGGTGGCGTCGTTCTCGCCACCATCGAAGGCAGCAATGTCTGGGATCCGGCCAATGGCAACCAGACCGAAGCCAACACCAACCGCATCGTGCGCCTGGACTTCACCAACGGCTTCCAGTCGCAGGTGACCGCGCTGCGCTTCAGCGCCTATGGCAACGCCTTTGAAGTCGACAACATCGCCATCGCGGCGGTGCCTGAGCCGGCGACCTGGGCGATGATGATCGGTGGCTTCGGCATGATCGGTGCCGCTGCCCGCCGCGTCCGCAAGGTTCGCGCGGTCTACGCCTGATCCCGGCCGGCCCGGAAACGGGCTGGACGCCAATGACGGAAAGGGGCGGTCTCCGGGCCGTCCCTTTTCTTTTTTCTGGCTTTTTTCGTGAAATGGCGGTGCTGGCGCGGGGTCGTCGCGGCAAGAAGGCCGGTCGGTCGGGGCTGCGTTGCCGGGTGTGACGCCTTTGCCGGCACCGGACACGGGCGGGCCGGTTCGTTACCTGTGCGGCTCCGTGAACCGCCTCATCGCGGCCGTCCGTTGCGCTCAGGCCCAGCCCCAGGGGCGCTCCCGGAACCATTTGGTGATGATGTATTTGGTGCCCGCCCGCACCTTCATGCCGTGATGGATGGTCGAGGGATTGGGGCTGCCATCGGGGCGGCGGTTGTTCCAGGCGAGCAGCTTGCCGGTTTCGGGCTGCACGGTCTTGTCGATCGCCTTGAAACGCGTCGCCCCCCCGGCTTCGGGTTCGTTCAGATAGATCATCACCGTCCAGGTCCGCTGTCCGGCGACCTGGGTATGCGTCTGATAATCGGCGCCCTGCGGCTCGAAATAGTCGGTATGGGCCTTGAACTCCTGCCCCACCGCATAACGCTGCCCCTGCATCGGCTCGCCATATTTGAGATCGAGCCGTGAGAAGGCGAAGATCCGCTGGTCGATGTCGACGATCAAGGGATCATTGACGTCGAAATAGCAGGTCTCGCTGGTCCTGAACGCGGCGTCGCCATTGTAATCGGTGACGGTCGAAGGCTGGCGGCCGCGGTCGATCCGTTCGATCACCTGCGCGCATTCCTCCGGGGTCAGGAACCCGCGCCGGATGAACAGGCTGACCTTGGGCGTCGGCACGCGCTGGATGCCGGGCGCAGCCATCATGCTGTCGATGACCATCTGGTCATAGGGATTGTCGGTCACGTCATCCTCCTGCCCGGCCATCCTTCCGGCATGGCGGACCGTCGCGCGGGCGGGCGGCAAGCGTCAAGGCCCGCTGGGTCGGTCGCAGGTGGAGGCGCGCAGGTCGGGGCCGGTTGCTGGTCTGCTCCGGCTGCCATATGACTGTCACAAATCATTCCGCGAACTGTCACCAAGGGGGCCTAGCGCGGCCGCACGCTGGGGAGAATGGATGCGCCTGTCGACTGATCCGCGCCGCTGGCGAACCCTGTGGCGCCCCGCCCGGTTCGATCCGCTGCTGCTCGCCGAGATTCTGGTCGTCGCGCTGATCGCGGTGCAGGCGGCCCGGCTTGCCTGGGCGGTCATCACCCCGACCGGCCCGGTCGGGGCATGGGCCGCCATGCCCGGCCCCGATGCGGCGGCCGGGCGCGCGGCGCTTGCCGCCGGCACCGATCCGTTCTTCCGCACCGCGACCGGCGATACCGCTGCAGTCACCGCGCTGCCGCTCAGCCTGTTCGGCACAAGGGTGGACGAGGCGACGGGCCGTGGATCCGCGATCCTGGCGGGCGCCGACAATGTGCAGCGCAGCGTTGCGGTCGGCGAGGAGATCGAGCCAGGCGTGACGCTCAAATCGGTGGCGTTCGATCATGTCGTGATCAGCCGCGCCGGGCGCGACGAATCGCTGTTCATCGTCCAGTCGGGCAGCGCACCGCCGGCTCCGGTCGTCGGTGACGCCCCGGCGGCGGTTCCGGCACCTGTTGCCCAGCCTGTTGCCCCGCCCGTTACCCAGCCTGCCTCCGGGCCGGGGGAGGCACGCTGATGCGCCGTCCATCCGCCGCATTCACCCTTGGCACCGCCGCTGCGCTGCTGCTCGCGGCCCCGGCGGCGGCGCAATATGCGCTCAACGTCCGCGACGCCGATATCCGCGCCTTCATCCAGGATGCGGCCAAGGTCACCGGGCGCAGCTTCATCATCGACCAGCGGGTGCAGGGCAAGGTGTCGGTCGTCACCGACCGCAGCCTGTCGCGCAGCGAATATCTGGAAGTGTTCCTGTCGACGCTCAGGGCCAATGGCCTGGTCGCGGTGCCGGCCGGCAGCGGCGCGTTCCGCGTCCAGCCGCTCGACGGCGCGGCCAGCCAGCCCAGCCGCGTCGGCCGGGCGGGCACGGCCAATGCGCTGGTGACGGAAATCGTCCGCCTGCGCTCGATCGATGCGCCCTCGGCGGCGGAAACGGTGCGGCCGCTGGTCAGCCGCGAAGGCTCGGTGACCGCCAATCGCGCCGGCAACTCGCTGGTGATCGTCGATTTCGGTGACAATGTCCGCCGGGTGCGCGAGGTGCTGGCGCGGATCGACCGTGACAGCGCGGCAACCCGGGTGATCACGCTCAAGAATGCCGGCGCGCGCGAGATTGCCGGCTCGCTGTCCCAGCTGATCGGGCCGGGCGGGGCAGGTGCGCCGGGGCAAAGCGGCGGACAGGCGGCGGCCAGCGTGGTCGCGGTCGACAGTTCGAACGCCGTCGTGCTGCGCGGCGATCCGGCGACGGTCGCGCGGCTGGCGCAGGTCGCGGCCGAGCTTGACCAGCGCGCGGCCAACGGCACCGAGGTGCGCGTCCACTGGCTCGAACATGCCGATGCCCAGCTGCTGCTGCCGGTGCTGCAGCAGCTGACCGGGCAGAGCGTGACCCAGCCCGGCCAGACCGCCGGGCTCAGCCAGTCGCGCGGCCTGGGCGGGGCGGGGAGTGCGGGCGGCGGGCTGGGCGCGGCGCAGGGGTCGCCCCAGCCGGCGGCGCTGCCGGCCCAGCCGGTGCCGCCGGGCGAAAGCATCATCGGCCGGCAAAGCGCGATCGTCACCCGTTTTGAAGGTGCGAACGCGATCATCATCGCCGCCGCGCCCGACACGCAGCGCATTCTGGGCGAGGTGGTGCGCCAGCTCGACACCCGCCGCGATCAGGTGCTGGTCGAGGCGATCATCGTCGAGATTTCGGACCAGCTGGCCAAGCGGCTGGGCGTGCAGTTCCTGCTGGGCGGCGAGCCGGGCAGCGACGTGCCGCTGCTCGCGACCAATTACTCCAACGCCCAGCCCAACATCCTGACCATCGCCGGAGCGGTCGCCGCGCGCGAGCTTGATCGCACGACCACCACCGTCAACGGCCAGGTGGTGACGACGACCACCAACAGCCCGGTGTCCGACCAGCTGGCGCAGGCGGCGGCCAATGCCGTGCTGGGCGCGACCGGCGGGCTGGGCGGCTTTGCCACCAATGTCGGGCGCAACGGCATTTTCGGCGTGATCCTGAACGCCGTCCGCTCCGACACCGCGTCCAACCTGCTGTCGACGCCGTCGATCATGACGCTCGACAATCAGGAAGCGCGGATCCTGGTCGGCCAGGAAATCCCGATCACCACCGGTCAGGCGCTGTCGAACAATTTCGACAATGCCTTCCGCACGATCCAGCGCCAGAATGTCGGCATCCAGCTGCAGGTCCGGCCGCAGATCAACGAGGGTGGGGCGATCAAGCTGATCCTGCGGCAGGAGGTCAGCTCGATCGCCGGGCCGGTGTCGAACAGCAACCAGGAACTGATCCTGAACAAGCGCGAGATCGAGACGACGGTGACCGTCGATGACGGCCAGATCATCGCGCTTGGCGGCCTGCTTGACGACAATGAACGGCGGACGATCGAGAAGATCCCGCTGCTCGGCGACATTCCGGGGCTGGGCGAGCTGTTCCGGTCGCGCTCGCGCTCGCGCGCCAAGACCAATCTGATGGTGTTCATCCGCCCGACCATCCTGCGCACGCCCGAGGATGCGCGTGCGGTGGCCATGCGCCGCTATGGCTATGTCCGCGCCCAGCAGCTCGACCAGCAGCCGGACGCGGAGCCGACGATCGACGAACTGGTGCGCGACTATATGGGCGCCGCCGCGCTGCTGCCGGCGCGGCCGGGCACGGCTCAGCCCCAACCCGCCCAGCCTGAACCGGCCCGGCCCGAATCCGCGCCTCCCGCCGCGCCGGGGAGCGACCGGTGACGATGGGCCGCCCCGGCGATCTGGCGGCGGCCGGTCCCGCCATGCCGGCACCGGCGGCGCTGCCCATCGCCATCCCCTATGGCTTTGCCCGGCGTCACGGCGTCATCCTGATGGCGGGGTCGGGGGACAGGCTGTCGGTCGCGCTGCGCGAGGGGGCGGACCCGGCCATTCTGCTCGAGGTCAGGCGGCATCTGGCACAGGGGTTCGACGTCGCCTTTGTCGCCCCGGATGCGTTCGACCGGCTGCTGTCGGATCATTATGCGCTGGGCGGCGAGGCGGCGGCGATGGCGGCAGGCTCGCTCGGGCTGGGCGACGATCTGGCGCTGATCGCGGGCGATCTGCCGACCGCCGACGATCTGCTCGACACCGCCGACGATGCGCCCGCCATCCGGCTGATCAACGGCGTGATCGCCGATGCCGTGCGCCAGGGCGTGTCGGACATCCATGTCGAGCCTTATGAGACCGGGCTGGTCGTGCGGATGCGCATCGATGGCGTGCTGCGCGAAACATTGCGCATGCCCGCCCATGTCGCCCCGGTGCTCGTCAGCCGCATCAAGGTGATGGCGCGGCTCGACATTGCCGAGCGGCGCGTGCCGCAGGACGGGCGCATTTCGCTGACTTTGGGCGGCAAGCTGCTCGACGTGCGCGTGTCGACCCTGCCCAGCCGGGCGGGCGAGCGGGTGGTGCTGCGCATCCTCGACAAGGCCAATGCGGGCATGGACCTTGCCCTGCTCGGCCTCGCGCCGGGGGCGGAGGCGGTGCTGCGCGATGCACTGGCCGAGCCCAATGGCATCATCCTTGTCACCGGCCCGACCGGATCGGGCAAGACGACGACGCTCTATGCGAGCCTCAGGCTATTGAATGACGGCACGCGCAACATCCTGACCGTCGAGGATCCGGTCGAATATGCGGTCGAGGGCGTCGGCCAGACCCAGGTCAATGCCAAGGTCGGGCTGACCTTTGCCGCCGGGCTGCGCGCGATCCTGCGCCAGGATCCCGATGTGGTGATGGTCGGCGAAATCCGCGACCGCGAAACCGCCGACATCGCCGTGCAGGCGTCGCTGACCGGCCATCTGGTGCTGTCGACCGTCCACACCAACGATGCCGTCGGCGCGATCACGCGGATGCGCGACATGAAGGTGGAGCCATTCCTGCTCGCCTCCACGCTGCGCGCGGTCATCGCGCAGCGGCTGGTCAGGCGGCTGTGCCCCGATTGCCGCCGCCCGGTCGCGGCGAGCGGGTCGGTGGCGGCGCTGCTCGGCTTTGATCCCGGCGAGATCGTTTATGAGCCGGTCGGCTGCGACGCCTGCGGGCAGAGCGGCTTTCGCGGCCGCATCGGCGTGTTCGAGGCGGTGCGCGTCGACGAGACGATCCGGCGGCTGATCAACGATGGCGGCGACGAAGCGATCATCGCCCGCCATGCGTTCCTGAACGCCCCCAATCTGGGGGCTGCCGCGCGGGCGCTGGTGCGTACGGGCGAAACCACGGCGGAAGAGGCGGTGCGCATCTCGCGCCGCGAGCCGGTCGATGCCTGATTATGACTATCTGGCGATCGACGCCCGGGCGGGGAGCGGCGCGGACGCATTGCCGCCGCCTCGGCCGATCTGGCGCGCCAGCAGCTTGATCAGCGCCGCCTGTTCGTCGTGCGGCTGGAACCGGGGACCGCCGATCCGCCCGTGGGCATGCGGGCCCGCCCGTTCGCGCGCCGCCGCCGGCTGTCGGCCAAGGACCTGACCCTGTTCACCCGCCAGCTGGCGACGCTGACCCAGGTCAGCCCGCTTGAGGAATCCCTGCGGACGATGGCCGTCCAGTCCGAACAGCCGCATGTCCGGCAGATTGTCGGCCAGGTGCATCAGGGGGTGGTGGAGGGGCGGCGGCTGTCCGATGCCATGGCCCGCGCGCCGTTGAGCTTTCCGCCGCTCTACCGCGCGATGGTGAGCGCCGGGGAGGGTTCGGGCGCGCTGCCGGTGATCCTTGAGCGGCTGTCGGCGCTGCTCGAACGTCAGGCGCAGATGCGCTCGAAAATCGTCACCGCCACCGCCTATCCGGCGGTGCTGGCGCTGGTCGCCCTGTTCGTGGTCGCGGCGCTGATGGTGTTCGTCGTTCCAAAGGTGGTCGAACAGTTCGACACGGTCGGGCAGCGGCTGCCTTTGCTCACCCGCATGGTCATCGGCCTGTCGGACTTTCTGGTCGGCTGGTGGTGGGCGCTGCTTGCCGGGCTGGTCGCTTCGGGGCTGATCGCGGCGCGGGCGCTGACCGAGCCGCGCACCCGGCTGGCCTTTGACCGCGCTTTGCTCGGCCTGCCGCTGATCGGGCGGCTGATCCGTGACCTGCATGCCGCGCGCATGGCGCGCACGCTCGCGACCATGGTCGCCTCGCGGCTGCCGCTGCTCGACGGGCTGGCGCTGACTGCGGGCACGATCCACAACCGCGCACTGCGCGCCGCGACCGACGAGATTGTCGAGGCGATCCGCGGCGGCGGCAGCCTGTCGGCGGCGCTGCGCCGCGCCGGGGTGTTTCCGCCGCTGCTCGTCTATCTGGCGGCGGGCGGTGAGGCATCGGGCCGGCTCGACCAGATGCTCGAACGCGCCGCCGATTATCTGGAGCGCGAGTTTGACGGCTTTACCGCGACCGCGCTGGCGCTGCTTGAACCGGCCATCATCGTGATGATGGGGGCGCTGGTCGCCGCGATTGTGCTGGCGATCCTGCTGCCGATTTTGCAGCTGGAGACGCTGGCCGGATTATAAGGGGGCCGGATGATGAGGAAGATGATGACCCTTGCCCGATTCCGCCGCCCCGCGCGGCTTTTCTCTCGCGTGCCATTCGCGCGCCCGTTCGGCGTTCCGCCGAACACGGCTTCACGTCTTCTCGGCGTTACGCCGAACACGGCTTCACGTCTGTGAAGCGTTCCGCCGAACACGGCTTCATGTCTTCGCGGCGTTCGGCCGAACACGGCTTCACGCTGGTCGAACTGATGGTCGTGATCGTGATCATCGGACTTTTGGCGACGATCGTCGCGGTGAATGTGCTGCCGGCGGGCGACAAGGCGGCGATGGAAAAGGCGCGGGCGGACATTGCGACGCTTGAACAGGCGCTTGAAATGTACCGGCTCGACAATCTTGCCTATCCGCAGACGACCGACGGGCTGAAGGCGCTGGTCGCGCCGCCGCCGGGCCTTGCCCAGCCGCAGCGTTACCGGCCGGGCGGCTATGTGAAGCGCCTGCCCGACGACCCTTGGGGGCGGCCCTATCTCTATGCCGCGCCTGGCACGCACGGCCCCGTCGATGTCTGGACGCTCGGCGCGGACGGCAAAGAGGGGGGCGAGGCCGAGAATGCCGATATCGGCAATTGGGACTGATCCCGGTCGGCGAAGCACCGGACGCGGCGCACCACCGCGCAGGCGTTCGGCCGAACACGGCTTCACGTCTTCATGGCGTTCCGCCGAACACGGCTTCACGCTGGTCGAACTGATGGTCGTGATCGCGATCATCGGGTTGATGGCGGGCGCGGTGGTGCTGACCATGCCCGATCCGCGCGGCGATCTGCTGGACGAGGCGGAGCGTTTTGCCGCGCGCACCGCGGCGGCGCGCGACATGGCGGTCATTGAGGGGCGGCCGGTCGCGCTGCGTGTCACCGCCAGCGGCTATGCGTTCGACCGGCGGCGCGACGGCCAGTGGCTGCCGGTCGTTGACCGCGCCTTTGCCGCCCGGCCCTGGGGCGCGGGCGTGCGGGCGGAGCTGGGCGGGCCGCCTGCGGCGCGCACCGCGTTCGACGCGACCGGGCGGCCGAGCGGACCATTCTCCCTCGTGCTGACGCGCGACGGGGTGCGGATCGGCGTGCGCATCGCCGCCGATGGCGCAGTGTCGGTCGGCGGCTGAGATGACCGCGCGCGGGGCCGGTTTCACGCTTGTCGAGCTGCTGGTCGCGCTGCTGCTGTTCGGCCTGGCGGCACTCGCGCTGATGCGGCTGGAAACCGCCTCGGTCCGCCAGACCGCCGACCTGGCCGAGCGGCAACAGGCAGAGCTGGTCGCGCGCAACATCGCGGTCGATCTGCTGACCGATCCGCTGCCCCCGCCCGCCGGCGTCAGGACTGGCGCGCTCGCCAATGGCGGCCGCCGCTGGCGCTGGACGGTCAGGGCCGAGGCGGTGGCCGGCCAGCCGCTGCTGCGCATCGACATCATGGTCGCGGGCGGCGGCGCACCCGCGCTGCTGACCGTGCTCAGGCCCGTCGCATGACGACGCGGACCGACGGGCAGCGCGCCGCCGCGCAGGGATTTACGCTCGTCGAGCTGCTGGTCGCGCTGCTCGTCTTCGCGCTGCTCGCGGCGGCCGGCATCGCGGTGCTGCGCATCAGCGTCCAGTCGCAGGGGCGGTGCGTGCGCGGCTGGACGAGCTGGCCGCCGCCCGCCGCGTCGATGCGCTGCTGCGCGCCGATCTGGCCCAGGCGGTGCCGCGCCCGACGCGCAATGCCGCCGGGGCGATGGAACCGGCCTTTGCCGGCGGGCCCGACGGCTTCACTCTGGTGCGCGGCGGCTGGGACAATCTGGACGATGCCCCCCGGGCCGAGCTGCAGCGGGTCGAATACCGGCTGGCGGGCGCGCGGCTGGAGAGGCGGATCTGGCCGATGCTCGATGGTGCCGCGCCGCTCGCGCCAGAGCCGGTGATCGCCGATGCGCAGGCGATCCGGCTGCGTTATCGCAGCCGCGCGGGCTGGCGCGACCGCTGGGATCCGCTTGCCCGCGATGCGCTGCCGCTGGCGCTCGAACTGGTCGTCACCGGGCCGGGCGGGGTGGAGACCCGCCATGCCTATCTGGTCGGGGCCGGCCAGTGACGCGCCCGGCCCTGATCCGCATTCGGGCGCATGAGCGCGGGGCCGCGTTGCTGGCGGTCTTGATGCTGGTCGCGATCATGGCCGGGCTGGCGGCGATGGCGCTTGACCGGCTGAGGCTCGCGACGCGCATCGCCGCCAATGGTGCGGGCATCGAACAGGCGCGTTTCCTGGCGCTTGCCGCCGAACAGGTGGCGGTCGCGCGCATCGCCGCCCTGCGCCGTGCGGCCGGGGAGCGCGCCGATCCGGGCGGCTGGCAGGGGCGGCGAGTCGGCCTGCCTTTGCCCGCCGGGCTGGCGGCGGCGCGGCTGAGCGATGGCGGCAATTGCTTCAATCTCAACAGCGTGGTGTCGGGCGCGACGACGGGGCCGGACATCCGCTTCGTCACCCGCCCGACGGGGCTGGCCCAGTTCGTCGCGCTGATGGAGGGGCTGGGCATTGGTGCTGCCGAGGCGCGGCGGGCCGGCGATGCGCTTGCCGACTGGATCGACACCGATGACTATCCGCGCGCAATGGGGGCAGAGGATGCCGCCTATCGCGCGCTGCCGGTGCCGCATCTGACCGCCGGCACCGTCCTGGCGGATCCCAGCGAACTGGCCGCCATTGCCGGGATCGGCCCGGCCCTTTATCAGCGGCTGAAGCCCTGGGTTTGCACCTTGCCGGTGACCGACCTGTCGCCGATCAACGTCAACACGCTCACGCCCGAACAGGTGCCGCTGCTCACCATGTTGTCGCCCGAACAGATCCCCCCGGCCCGCGCCCGGGCGCTGATCGCCCGCCGCCCGGCCGGGGGCTGGGAAAGCGTTGCCGCATTCTGGAACGATGCCGGGCGGCTGGGTGCCGAAGCGCCCGCCGATGTGCAGGCCCAGCCGCGCGTCCAGACGCGCTGGTTCGCGCTCGATGTTGAGGTGGCGGTGGGCGGGGCCGATTTTGCCGAACGCGCGCTGATCGATGCCGGGGCAAATCCGGCGCGGATCGTCGCCCGGCGCTGGGGCGACGGCCAGTGACGCGGCCGGCACGCGACACGGGCAGCCTGCTGCTCGTCAGGATCGGGGACAATGACCGGCCCGCCGGCTGGCACCGGATCGAGCGCGGCAGCGACGGGCGCGGACGGGAAATCGCCCATGGCGGCCTGCCGCTGCCGGCGACGGGGCCGGACGAGCTGCTGGTGGCGGTCGCGCCCGCCGATGCGGTGCGGCTGGTGCGGCTCGACCTCGGGGCCATGCCCCCGGCCCAGGCGGGCGGGGCGGCGCGGGCGATGCTGGCCGATCAGCTGCTCGATCCTGCCGGCGACACCCATGTCGCCGTCGGCCCGGCTGAAGGGGCGACGCGGCCGGTCGCGCTGGTCACGGCGGCGCGGATGCAGGCATGGCTGGGGGGCTGGCATCGGCGGGGGTCGATCCCGATGAAATCTGGCCGGCAATCCTGTTGCCGCCGGTGCCGGCGACCGGCTTTGCCCGTCTGGACTGGGGGAGGGCGCGGTGCTGCGCGGGGCGGACTGCGCCTTTGCCGATGATCCGGCGCTGACCCCGCTGCTGACCGCTGACGCGCCGGTGATGGCGGTGGACATGGCCGCGGCCTTCGCTGCGGTGCTCGCCCATCCGCCGCTCGACCTGCGGCAGGGGCGGTTTGCGCGCCGCCGCCGGCTGGCGGTCGCGCCGGAGCGGATCCAACGGCTCGGCATGTTTGCTGCGGCGCTGGCGGTGCTGAGCGCAGCCGTGCCGCTGGCCGAGATGGTTCGGCTCAATCTTGCCGCCGCGCGGCTGGAGGCGGCGGCTGCCGCAAAGGCCGCGCCTGCCGGGGGTGTGGCGGCGCTCGATGCCCGGCTGGCCCAGCGCCAGGGTGGCGGCGCAGGCTTTGCCGCAACGGCGGGCACATTGTTTGCCGGGTTGGCGGCTGCCCCAGCGATCGAGTTGAAAGAAATGAGTTTTTCCGTGGATGGGTTGCTGCGCGCGACGATTTCCGCACCCGGCGCGGCGGAGGTCGAGGCGCTGGCGGCCCGGCTGCGCGCCGCCGGGCTGGCGGTCGAGACGCCGCCCTTTGTGACCGAAAATGGCCGCATCCGCGGCGAACTGAGGATCGGCGGATGAGCGCTGTCGGGCAGCTGTCGGGCTGGTTCCGCGCCCTGAGCGCGCGGGAACGCGTGCTGATTGCGGTGATGCTGGCGCTGCTGGCGGTCGTGATCGGCTGGCTGGGCATTGCGCGTCCGCTGGCCGCCGGGCTGGCCCGGGCCGAGGCGCGCCATGCCGAGGCGGTGCTGCTGGCCGGGCGGGTTGAGGCGCGGGCGGCGGCGCTGGCGCGGCTCGACCGCGCGGCGCGCGCGCGCCCCGCTGTGCCGGGCGATCTGGCGACCCGCATCGGCGCGGCGGCGGAGGCGGCGGGCTTTGCCGGAGCCGCCGTCACGCCGCAGGGCGCGGGCCGGGCGGCGCTGATCATTCCCGCCGCGCGGCCAGCCGCCGCCTTTGCATGGATCGCGGCGCTCGATGGCGAGGGCGTGGTGGTCGAGCGGCTGGCGGTCCGCGCCAATGCCGACCAGACCGTGCAGGTCGAGGCCGGGCTGATCGCCGCGCCGGGGGCGGCCGGGCGATGAGCCGCCGGATCGTGCTGGTCGCGGGGCTGGGCTTCGTCGTCGCGCTGATCGCGCTGATGCCGCTCCGCGTCGTGCTGGGGCTGATGCCGCCGGTGCTTGCCGCCCGCGCCGCGACCGGCAGCCTGTGGTCGGGCCGGCTGGTCGATGCCCGGATCGGGCCGTTGATGCTGGGCGACGTGCAGGCCGGGCTGGACCCGCTGGCGCTGCTGACCGGCCGGGTGCGGCTGGGCCTTGCGGGATATGTGCCGGCATTTGCGGCGCGGATCGAAGCCGGGCCGGGGGGCAGTCGCTCGATTCGGCGACCGGGCGGATCGTGCTGGCGGGCGCGGCCGGCCTGCCGCCGGTGGAGGCGGTCGAACTGGATGAGGTCGGTATCGGCTTTTCGGGCGGCCGCTGCGTCAGCGCGCGCGGGCGGGTGACTGCGGACCTGCCGGCAGCGGCAGTGCCGGGCCTGGCGGCGGGCGCGGCGCTGCGCCTGTCGGGGCCGGTTTCCTGCGCTGCGGGCGATGTGCGGCTGGACCTGGTGAGCGCCGGCGGCACCGAGCGGCTGACGCTCCGGCTGGGGCGGGCCGGCTGGACGGCGCGGCTGCGCGTGACGGGGGCAAACCGGCCGGTTCTCGACCTGTCGGGCGATTATTGATCGATCCGGGTGCGCCATGTGCTTGACGCGGGGGCGTTCGCGCTCCTATGTGCCCGCCGCGGTTCCAGCCGTTACGGCGATCGTAGCTCAATCGGTTAGAGCACTGGTTTGTGGTACCAGGGGTTGCGGGTTCAAGTCCCGTCGATCGCCCCATCATCTTGATTTGATAAGGGTTTGCCGTGAACGTCTGGGATTTGCCGGATTTTGACGACCATGAGGGCGTGCACCTGTTCCGCGACCGCGACAGCGGGCTGACGGCGGTCGTTGCCGTGCATTCGACCGCGCTTGGCCCGGCGGCGGGCGGCGCGCGTTTCTGGCATTATCCGCGCCGCGACGATGCGGTGACCGACGCGCTGCGCCTGTCGCGCGGCATGAGCTACAAGAACGCCATGGCCGGGCTGCCGCTGGGCGGCGGCAAGGGCGTCATCCTGGCCGATGCGCAGGGAACCAAGACCGAGGCGATGCTCGCCGCGTTCGGCCGCTCGGTCGATTCGCTGGGTGGCCGCTATGTCACCGCGGAGGATGTCGGCATTTCGACCGCCGACATGGTCGCCGTGTCGCGCCACACCCGCTTCGTGTCGGGCCTGCCGGTCGAACAGGGCAGCGCGGGCGGCGATCCGGGGCCGTTCACCGCCTATGGCGTGTTTCTGGGCATCAAGGCTGCGGTGCGCCGTGCGCTCGGCCGTGACGACATGGCGGGCGTGCATGTCGCCATTCAGGGCGTCGGCAGCGTCGGTGGCGGGGTTGCCCGGCTGCTGGCAGCCGAAGGCGCGCGCCTGACGCTTGCCGATGTCAACGCGGCGCGCGCCGCCGAACTGGCGGCCGAACTGGGTGCGGCGACCGCCGCGACCGACGAGATTCTGGCCATCGAGGCCGATGTCATCAGCCCCAATGCGCTGGGCGCGGTGCTGACCGAGGCGAGCATCGCCGCGCTCAAGGCGCCGATCGTCGCCGGCGGGGCGAACAACCAGCTGGCGACCCACGCCGATGGCGACCGCATCCATGGCCGGGGCATTCTCTATGCGCCCGATTATGTGATCAACGCCGGCGGCATCATCAATGTCGGGCTGGAATATCTGGGGCAGGGCGACGAGGCCGAGGTGCGCGCGCGCATCCGCCAGATCCCCGAACGGCTGGAACAGGTCTGGGCCGAAAGCGCCGCGACCGGCGATCCCGCCGCCCATGTCGCCGACCGCATCGCGCAGCAGCTGATCGGCCGGGGCTGAGCATCGGCCCGCCCGTGCGGGCCTGATCGTCCCGGCCTGATCGTCTGGCGCTGATCGCTCGGTCCGGCCGGGCGGCAACCGGCTGGCCCATTCGGCGCTTCCGCTTGGCCGTCCGGTCGGTTAAGGTTAGCCCAGATCATGCACGGCTTCGCGAATCCAACCCGTTTTCTGGGGCTTGCCCGGCCGCTCACCCCATGGCTGTTCGGTCTTGGCGCGGCGCTTTGCCTTTATGGCTTCTATGCCGGGCTGATGCTGGCCCCGCCCGATTACCTGCAGGGCGAGAGCGTCCGGATCATGTATGTGCATGTGCCCGCCGCCTGGCTGGGCATGGGCGGGTGGACCGGCATTGCGATCGCCAGCCTGACCCAGCTGGTCTGGCGGCATCCGCTGGCCGGGGTCGCGGCGCGGGCGATTGCGCTGCCCGGGGCTTATTTTACCGCCATCTGCCTGATTTCGGGCTCGATCTGGGGCAGCCGCACCTGGGGCACATGGTGGCAGTGGGACGGGCGGATGACGTCGATGCTCGTGCTGCTGTTCCTCTATATCGGCTATATCGCGCTTGCGGGCGCGAGCGAGGAAAAGACCAGCGTGTCGCGCGCCACCGCCATTTTCGGGCTGGTCGGCGCGGTCAATGTGCCGATCATCAACCGGTCGGTCGTCTGGTGGAACTCGCTGCATCAGGGGCCGAGCATCACCGTGCGCGGTTCGGCGATCGCGCCTGAAATCCTGTGGCCGCTCGCCTTCACAACTCTGGGTTTCTCGCTGCTGTTCGGGGCCATCGTGCTGATGCGGATGCGCGCGACGCTGGCGAGCGCCAAGGTCGAGGCGCGGCTGCGCCGGCTGGCGGCGGCATGAACCACTGGCCCTATATCATCGCCGCCTATGCGATCACCGTGCTGGGTGCGGCGGGCCTGTCCCTCCATGCCTGGGCGGCGATGCGCCGGGCCGAGCGCGAGGCGGAGGCGATCCGGCGCAAATGAAGGCAAAGCACCAAAGACTGACGCTCGGCGTGGTCGCGCTGGCGTCACTGGTCGGGGCTGGCCTGCTTGCCGCCTCGGCGCTGCGCGATCAGGCGGCCTATTTCTATTCGCCCGCCGATCTGGCGCGCAGCCCGGTCGATCCGGGGCAGCGCATCCGGCTGGGCGGCATGGTCGCCGACAAATCGATCCGCCGCGCGGCGGACGGCGTGACCATCGATTTCGTCGTCGCCGACGGGCCGTCGACCACCAAAGTGCGGTTTCGCGGCATTCCGCCCGATCTGTTCAAGGAGAAGAGCGGCGTGGTCGCGGAAGGCGCATTCGGCCCCGACGGCGTGTTCGTCGCCGACACGATTCTCGCCAAGCATGACGAGCGCTACATGCCCCCCGAGCTGGAACGGGGGGGCGACGGCCAGCGTCACAAGACCGGGACGCTGAAGCCATGATCGCCGAGGCGGGGCTGGCCGCATTGTGGCTGGCGGCGGCGCTCGCGCTGCTGCAGCTGGTGATGGGGGCGACCGCCTTTGCCGGGCGCGGCGATGCCGCCCGGATGGTCGGCGGGGCGGTGGTCGGCCCGGCGGCGGTTGCCCAGGGGCTGCTAACGCTGCTTGCCTTCATGCTGCTCGTCTGGCTGTTCACCGAATCCGACATGTCGGTGCGGCTGGTGGCGGCCAACAGCCATTCGGCCAAGCCGATGCTCTACAAGATCGCCGGCACCTGGGGAAATCACGAGGGCTCGATGCTGCTCTGGGTGACGATCCTGGGCGTGGCGGGCGCGGCGGTGGCGCTGTTCGAACGGCGGGTGAGCGCGCGGATGCGCCATGCGACGCTTGCCGCCCAGGCTGCGATCGGCCTCGGCTTTTTCGCGTTTCTGCTGTTTTCGTCAAACCCGTTCGAGCGGCTGGCACCGGCGGCGGCCGAGGGGCAGGGGCTCAACCCGCTGCTTCAGGATCCGGGCCTCGCCTTTCATCCGCCGACGCTTTACCTCGGCTATGTCGGGCTGTCGGTTGCCTTTTCCTTCGCGGTCGGCGCGCTGCTGACGCGCGAGGTCGATGCCGGTTTTGCCCGCGCGATGCGGCCCTGGGTGCTGGCGGCATGGATCATGCTGACGCTCGGCATCACCGCCGGCAGCTACTGGGCCTATTATGAGCTGGGCTGGGGCGGCTGGTGGTTCTGGGACCCGGTTGAAAATGCCTCGCTGATGCCCTGGCTGGCGGCGACCGCGCTGCTGCATTCGGTGACCGTGCTGGCAACGCGCGATGCGCTGCGCGCCTGGACGGTGATGCTGGCGGTCATCGCCTTTTCGATGTCGATGGTCGGCACCTTCCTTGTGCGCTCCGGCATTCTGACCAGCGTTCACGCCTTTGCCGTCGATCCCCAGCGCGGGTCGTTCATCCTCGCGCTGCTCGCGCTCTATATCGGCGGCGCGCTGGCGCTGTTCGGGTTGCGCATCGCGACCGTCAAGGAAGGCGCGCAGTTCGAGCCGGTGAGCCGCGAGGGCGCGCTTGTCGGCAACAATCTGCTGCTCACCGCGATCCTGGGCGTGGTGTTCGTCGGCACGCTCTATCCGCTGGCGGCCGAGGCGCTGTCGGGCGAGAAATTGTCGGTCGGCCCGCCTTATTTCGACGCGACCGCCGGGCCGCTCGCGCTGTTGATGTTCGTGCTGATGGCGGCGGGGCCGCTTCTGCGCTGGCGGCGCGACCAGGCAAAGGCGCTGATCCGGCGGCTGGCGGTGCCGATGTTGGCCGGGGTCGCCGCGCTGGGCGCGGTGCTGGTATTTGCGCCGGGCATCCGCATCCTGCCGCTGCTCGGGCTGGTGACGGCAATCGGCGTTGGCGCGGCCAGTGTCGCGCCGCTCTTTGGCCGTAACCTCAGGCGCACGCCGCTGTTCATCTGGGGCATGGTGATCGCGCATCTGGGTGTGGCCGTATCGCTGGCGGGCATGGCGTGCGACAGCGCCTTTACCCGTGAAACTTTGGTCGCGCTCAACCCGGGCGAGGCGCGCATGGTCGGGCCTTATTCGGTCAGGCTGACGGCGATCGATCCGGTCGCCGGGCCGAACTGGACCGCGCTTGAAGCCACTTTGGTCGCGCAGCGCGGCACCAATGCGCCGATCACGCTCAAGCCGCAGGCGCGCAGCTGGCCCAATCCGGTGACCCAGACCAGCGAATCGGCCATCGCCACTGCCTGGGACGGTCAGCTCTACACGGTGCTGGGCGCGCAGGATGAGCGCGGGCGCTGGCAGCTGCGGCTGTGGTGGAAACCGTTCGTGACCCTGATCTGGCTGGGCGGCGGGCTGATCGCGCTGGGCGGTGCGCTGGCGCTGGTCGGCCGGGTGCGTCGCGCGGCGCGCCAGCCGGTGGCGGCGTTCGCATGAAACGCGCGCTTATTCTCTGGCTGCCGCTCGCGGGGTTCGTCGCCTTTCTGGGCTTTGTCGCGCACGGCCTTTACGCCCCGGCAGACCGCAGCATCACCTCGCGCATGGTCGGCAAGCCGGTGCCGGCGTTCGACCTGCCCGAAGGCGCGCCGGGGCGCGGCCGGTTCGACAGCCGCGCGCTGGCAACCGGCAAGCCCCGCCTGCTCAACGTCTTTGCCAGCTGGTGCGTGCCCTGCGTCGCCGAAGCGCCGGTGCTGATGGAGCTGAAGCGGCGCGGGGTCGAGATCGACGCGATCGCGATCCGCGACCGGCCGCAGGATGTCGCCGGCTTCCTTGCGCGGCACGGCGACCCCTATCGCCATATCGGGTCCGACACCGTGTCGCGCGTGCAGCTGGCGATGGGATCATCGGGCGTGCCCGAGACGTTCGTCGTCGACGGGCGCGGCATCATCCGCCACCAGCATATCGGCGACATCCGGGCGGAGAATATCCCCGACATCCTCGCCCGGCTTGACGAGGCGGCACGGTGAGCGCGCCTGTGCGCCCGTGCGCCGCCGCCTTTGTCGCGCTGCTCGCCCTTGCCGGGCCGGCGCTGGCCGATTCCGCGCTGCCGCCGGCCCGTTATGCGCATGAACAGCTGGCCGATCCGGCAAAGGAGCGCGTCGCGCATGATCTGATGCTGACGCTGCGCTGCATCGTCTGTCAGGGCCAGTCGATTGCCGACAGCGATGCGGAACTGGCCGGCGACATGCGCGCGCTGGTGCGCAGCCGCATCGACGCCGGCGAGACGCCCGAGTCGATCCGCGACTGGCTGATCGAACGCTATGGCCGCTGGGTGACCTATGAACCGCCGGTCGATGCCGTCACCGCGCCCTTGTGGGTCACGCCGCTGATCCTGCTTGCCCTGGGCGGCTGGCTGGCGCGCGGGCGCTTCCGGGGGAGGGGACGGCGATGACGGGATGGCTGCCGGTGATCGGCCTGGTGGTGCTGGTCGGCCTTGCCATGTGGCGCTTTGCCAGCCTGCCGCGCGCGGCGTTTGAGGTGGTGGCCGCCGCGCTTCTGCTCGGTCTGGCCGGCTATGCCCTGCAGGGGCGGCCCGATCTGCCCGGCGCGCCACGCGCGACGCGCGCCGATGCGGCACGGGTGGCCGATGCCGAAATCGCGCTCAGGGCAAAGTTTGGCGACCGCATGGGCGGGGCGCAGCAATATCTGATTGCCGCCGACGGCGCGATGCGCGCGGGGGTTCCGGCGGCGGCGATCGGCTTCATCCGCCGGGGACTGAAGGATTATCCGCGCGACCCCGATCTGTGGCTGGGGTTCGGCAACGCATTTGTCGTCTATAATGAGGGGCAGGTGTCCCCGGCCGCGATGTTCGCGTTCCGGCGCGCCGCGGAGATCGCGCCGCTGCATCCCGGCCCGCCCTTCTTCATGGGGCTGGCGCTCGCCCAGTCGGGCCGCTTCAACGAGGCGCGGGAGCTGTGGCAGCAGCTGCTCGCCCGCAGCCCGGCCGATGCGCCGTGGCGCGACGAGCTGGAGGCAAGGATCGCCGAATTGCCCGCTTGAGGAGGTTGCCATGCCCGATTGCCCGATGCCGACGCCGTTTCCGGCCATGCTCGACGGGGATTGGGTTCCGGTCACCGGGGGCGAATCCGGCGGGCTGGTGTTCGCGCGGCAGGGCGAGCGGCCCGCCTATCTGAAATATGGCACCGGCCGCGTGGCCGATGAACTGACCAATGAAATGGCGCGGCTGCGCTGGCTTGAGGGGCGCTGGCCGGCGCCGCGCATGCTGGCCTTTGCCAGCGAAGGCGGGGCGGCCTGGCTGCTGACCGAGGCGCTGTCGGGCGTGACGGTCGATGCGCTGCTGGCTGCCGAGCCGCACCGCGCGGCGGAGATTGCCGCGCTGCTCGGGCGCTATCTGCGTGATTTTCATGCGCTGCCCGCCGGCCAGTGTCCGTTCGAAATGGGTGCGGACCTGCGCATGACGGCCGCCAGCCGCAACATCGAGCTGGGTCTGGTCGATGAAACCGATTTCGATGCCGAGCGCCAGGGCTGGACCGCCGCCCAGGTCTGGGACGCGCTGGTTGCCACCCGGCCCGAGGGGCTGCGCCGCGTGGTCACGCATGGCGATTTTTCGACCGGCAATCTGCTGATCGCCGACGGGGCCGTGGCCGGGATGATCGATGTCGGCCGGCTGGGTCTGGCCGACCCGTGGCAGGATCTGGCGATCCTGTGGAACAATCTGTCCGCTTACGGCGCGGACGCCCAGGCGGCGATGCTCGCGGCTTACGGCATCACGGAGCCGGACGAGGCCCGGCTCCGTTTCCACCTGCTGCTCGACGAGCTGTTCTGAGGCCTTGGGGCCGGACATATCCGGCCCCCGGCTTCACTGCCGCCCCGGATCAGGCCGGGTCGAACGGCAGGTCGAGCGCCTCGGCCACCGCCTGGTGACGGATCTTGCCGCCCGAGACGTTGAGGCCGTTTGCCAGATGCGCATCCGCCGCCATCGCTGCGTCCGCGCCCAGATTGGCGAGGCGGAGCACGAAGGGCAGCGTCGCATTGTTGAGCGCAAAGGCAGAGGTGCGCGCGACCGCGCCCGGCATGTTGGCGACGCAATAATGGGTCACGCCGTCCACTTCGAACACCGGATTGTCGTGCGTGGTCGCGCGCGAGGTTTCAAAGCAGCCGCCCTGATCGATCGCGATATCGACCAGCACCGATCCGCGCTTCATCGTCTTCAGCATGTCGCGGGTGACGAGCTTGGGCGCTGCCGCGCCCGGCACCAGCACCGCGCCGATGACCAGATGGGCGTTGCGCACCGCCGCTGCGATCGCGGCCTTGGAGGCATAGGCGGTTTTGATCTGGCTGGAAAAGAACATGTCCAGTTCGGCCAGCCGCGCCATGTTGATGTCATAGATGGTCACGTCGGCGCGCATGCCGACCGCCATCTGCGCGGCATTCACCCCGGCGACGCCGCCGCCCAGAATCGCGACCCGCGCCGGCGCGACGCCGGGCACGCCGCCCAGCAGCACGCCGCGACCGCCCTGTTCCTTTTCCAGATAATGGGCGCCGACCTGGATCGACATCCGCCCGGCGACTTCCGACATCGGCTTCAGGAGCGGCAGCGAGCCGTCGCGCGCCGTCACCGTTTCATAGGCGATGCAGGTCGCGCCCGACTTCATCAGCCCTTCGGCCTGCGGCTTGTCGGCGGCCAGATGCAGATAGGTGAACAGCAGGTGGCGGCTCTCGAGCAGCGCGATCTCGCCCGGCTGGGGTTCCTTCACCTTCACGATCATGTCGGCATTGGCGAACACCTCGGCCGCGCTGCCCATGATGCGCGCGCCGGCGGCGACATAATCCTGATCGTCGAAATCGATGCCGCTGCCGGCGCGGGTTTCGACCACCACCTCATGGCCGGCCGCGACCAGCTCCGCCACCGACGGCGGGGTCAGGCCGACGCGATATTCGTGATTCTTGATTTCCTTGGGCACACCGACACGCATGTCCGTCTCTCCATCGCTCAGGGTTGTCGCCCTGATCGATAGCGCAAAGCGGGCGCGCGAATCCCTGCAACTTCACTGCGCCGGATGCCGTTTGCGCGCATAAATCCGGCGTGATAGAGCGACTTGACAGAGGATATCTGCGCATGGACCGGATTGACCGCAACATCCTGAAGGCGCTGGCCGCCGATGCGCGGCTGCCGGTTGCGCAGATCGCCGAACGGGTCGGCCTGTCCCAGTCGGCCTGCACGCGGCGCATCCAGGCGCTGGAGGCGGGCGGGCTGATCGAGGGCTATGGCGCGCGGCTCGGCCATCGCCGGCTCGGCTTTCACGTCACAGCGCTGGTCGACATCACGCTCAGCACCCAGGTCGAGGAGGATCTGGCGCGGTTCGAGCGGGCGGTGGCGGCGATCGACGGTGTCGTGGAATGCGCGCTGATTTCGGGCGCGCATGATTACCGGCTGAAGATCGTCGCCCGCGACCTTGATGATTATGAGCGGCTGCACCGCGAACATCTTGGCCGGCTGCCCGGCGTGACGACGATCAGCAGCAGTTTCGTGCTGCGCGCTATCCCGACGCGCAGCGAGGCCGACGCCCTGTTCGGCACGGCCGGGCCGGAGGGTGGCGAGCGGCCGACCCGATAGGCGTTGCAGCCCCACCGGGCGCGTGATAGGGGCCGCCCGCCTGTGCAAGGGGCGTAGTGCTTGTTATGCGCTTGATGTCGCGATTGATCGAAATGACCCGCCGATGATGTCCGGCACCGCCGACCCGATGGGCAGCGACACGCCGGGCTGCGACGACGCGCCGGTCATGCAGGATCCGCACGGCCATGCCGGCCAGGGGCTGGCGCGGCTTGCCGTGGCGGCGATCGGCATCGTGTTCGGCGATATCGGCACCAGCCCGATCTATGCGTTCCGCGAGACCTTTGCCGGCCATCACCCGCTGACGCCCGACCGGCTGCACATCTATGGCGTGCTCAGCCTCGTCTTCTGGTCGATGATGCTGGTCGTCACGCTCAAATATGTGTCGATCATCATGCGCGCCGACAACAAGGGCGAGGGCGGCAGCCTGGCGCTGCTCGCGCTCATCAACCGGTCGACCAATGGCGCGCGCTGGACGGCGCCGATCGTGCTGCTCGGCGTGTTCGCGACCGCGCTGTTTTATGGCGACTCGATGATCACCCCGGCGATGTCGGTGCTGTCGGCGGTCGAGGGGCTGACGGTGGTCGAGGCGCGCTTTGCGCCGCTGGTCGTGCCGATCGCGGTCGGCATCATGATCTTCCTGTTCATGATCCAGTCGCGCGGCACCGCGGCGGTCGGGCGGCTGTTCGGGCCGATCATGCTCGCCTATTTCGTCGCGATCGCCGCGCTGGGCATTGTCCAGATCGTGAAGGCGCCGGGCATTCTCGCCGCGCTCAATCCCTGGCATGCGGTGCAGTTCTTCCTTGTCGACCAGTGGCTGGCCTTCCTCGCGCTCGGCTCGGTCGTGCTCGCGGTGACGGGGGCCGAGGCGCTCTATGCCGATATGGGCCATTTCGGGCGCAACCCGATCCGCGTGTCCTGGCTGTTCTTCGTGCTGCCGGCGCTGATGCTCAATTATCTGGGGCAGGGGGCGATGGTCGTCGGCCTGCCGCCCGAGGCGGCGGTCGAGACGATCAAGAACCCGTTCTTCCTGCTCGCGCCCGAATCGCTGCGCCTGCCGCTCGTCATCCTGGCAACTTTGGCCACCATCATCGCCAGCCAGGCGGTGATTTCGGGGGCGTTCTCGGTGACCCAGCAGGCGATCCAGCTGGGCTTCATCCCGCGCCTGCGCATCACCCACACCAGCGCGTCGACCGCCGGGCAGATCTATATCCCGGTGATCAACTGGACGCTGATGACGGTCGTCATCCTGCTGGTGCTGAGCTTCCAGTCCTCGTCGAACCTTGCCGCCGCTTATGGCATCGCGGTCACCGGCGCGATGTCGATCGATGCCTGTCTGCTCGCGGTCGTGCTGTTTTCGATGTGGCGCTGGAACAAGCTGCTGGCGACGCTGCTGCTCGCGGTGTTCTTCATCGTCGACTTGGCCTATCTGCTGTCGAACCTGACCAAGGTGCCCGATGGCGGCTGGTTCCCGCTGCTCGTGGGGCTGATCGCGTTCACGCTGCTGACCACCTGGGCCAAGGGCCGCAAGCTGATGATCGAGCGGCTGCGCGAATCGGCGATGCCGATTTCGATCTTCATCGAATCCGCGACCAACTCGGCCACCCGCGTCCCCGGCACCGCAGTGTTCATGACCTCGACGCCCGAAGGCGTGCCGCATGCGCTGCTCCACAATCTCAAGCACAACAAGGTGCTGCATGAGCGGGTGATCCTGCTGACGGTCAGGATCCTCGATGTGCCCTATGTCGAGCAGGTGCAGCGCTGCCAGCTTGAGGATCTCGGCCGCGGCTTCCACCGGCTGGTGATCAAATATGGCTTCATGCAGGAACCCGATGTTCCCGCCGCGCTCAAGAACCTCACCGGCTGCGGGCCCGAGTTCAAGATGATGGACACCAGCTTCTTCCTCGCGCGCCAGACGCTGCTCGCCTCGTCGCGGCCGGGCATGGCGCTGTGGCGGGAAAAGCTGTTCGCCTGGATGCTGCGCAACGCGGAAAGCGCGATGGAGTTTTTCCGCCTGCCGACCAACCGCGTCGTCGAACTGGGCAGCCAGGTCGAAATCTGAGGGGGGTGTGTTTGCGCTTCACCGCGCAAGACACACCCTCTCCGACTTAACCCTCACGCCAGGATGGTGCGCGCCCGCTCGACAAAGCGCTGGGCACCGTCGCCACTCATGTCCGGGCGCGGCGGCACCTGCATGCCGCGCACCACCGCCGGCCGCTCGCCGATCCGCGCCAGCCAGTCGGCGAGGCGCGGATGGTTGGCGAGCGTCAGGCCCGGCCATTCATGCGCGCGCACCCAGGGCCAGCAGGCAATGTCGGCGATGCTGTAATCATCGCCCGCCAGATAGGGGCTGTCGGCCAGCCGCGTTTCCATCACGCCGAACAGCCGGTAGCTTTCGCGCTCATAGCGTTCGATCGCGGCGGGGATATGTTCGGGGAAATAGCGTTTGAAGACGTTGAGCTGGCCCATCATCGGGCCAAGCCCGCCCATCTGCCACATCAGCCACTGCACCGCGCGGCTGCGCCCTTCAGCGTCGGCGGGCAGGAACCGGCCGGTCTTTTCGGCCAGATAAAGCAGGATCGCCCCCGATTCGAAGACGGGAAAGCCATTGTCGACAATCGCCGGGATGCGGCCATTGGGGTTGATCGCGAGGAAATCGGGCTGTTTCTGGGCCTGGGAGGACAGGTCGATCACATGCAGACGATAATCCAGCCCGCATTCCTCGAGCATGATCGACACTTTGTGGCCGTTGGGGGTGGCGGCGGTATGGAACTCGATCATCGCTGTCTCCTTGGTCCGGTGGCGGTGCCCCGGCCGGGCCGGGGCGCGCGTCGGGGGCAATGTGACGCCGGCGCCGATCATTGTCACCGCGCTTCTTGGCGCCGCCGACCAGGCCTTTGCCGACAAGCTGCGGCGGGCGCATTATCCGGCGGCGCGCAACCATGTGCCCGCGCATCTGACGCTGTTCCACCAGCTGCCCCCGGCGAGCGGCCCGGAACTGGCCACGCGGCTGCGCGCCGCCGTGGCGGGGCGCGCACCGCCGCGCGCGCGGATCGCCGGGGTGATGCGGCTGGAGGCCGGGGTCGCGCTCAGCGTCCACAGCCCCGATCTGGCGGCGATCCGCGACGAGCTGGCCGACGGGCTGGCCGGACTGCTCGGCGCGCAGGACCGGGCCGGGTGGCAGCCGCACATCACCATCCAGAACGGCGTCCCGGCGCGCGAGGCGAAGGCGCTGTTCGCCGCCCTGTCGGCCGAGGTGACCGCCCGGCCGCTGCACATAGCCGGGCTGGCAAGCTGGGCATGGCGCGGCGGGCCGTGGGAGGCGATCGGCAGCACCCGCTTCAACGGGCGCGGCTGACCGCGCTCAGCATTGCTGCGGCAGTTCCTTGAGGGGGCGCGATGCATCGGCAAGGTCGAGCGGGTCGATCCGCGCCCCGGCCAGCACCAGCGCGCGGCCCTGCACATAATCCTTGGTCGCGTTGACGCAGTCGAGCGCGATCACCCGGCCGTCCTTCAGGTAAACGACCGAAAACCCGCCTGCCGCCGGATCGCCGCGCAGCACCGCCTCGTCATGGCCGAGCGACAGGCCGACGGTCTGCAGCTTCAGATCATATTGGTTCGACCAGAACCACGGCACGGCATCATAAACGGCGTCCTCGCCGCAGATGGTGCGCGCCGCGACACCCGCCTGATCATTGGCGTTCTGGACCGATTCGACGCGGATGCGCGCGCCGCCGGCAAAGCGGTTGGCGGCGACCGCGCAGTCGCCGATCGCGAAGATATCAGCCAGGCTGGTGCGGCAGCGTTCATCGACAGATACCCCGCTGGCATCGCCCGCAGCACCTGCGGCGAGCAGCGGCGCGACCTCGGGCACGATGCCGATGCCGACAATCGCCATGTCGGCGGGCACCAGCATCCCGGGCGTGCCGTCGCCGCCCGCGAGGCGCACGCCGGTCATCCGCCCGCTCGCCGGATCGGTTTCGATCGCCGCGACGCTCGCGCCCAGATGCAGGTCGACGCCGTGCGCCCGGTGGCGTTCGGCATAAAAGGCCGACAGCGCCGGGCCGGCGACGCGGGCGAGCAGCCGCTCCTGCGCCTCGAACAGGCTGACGCGCTTGCCAAGCTTCACCAGCACCGCTGCCGCCTCGAGCCCGATATAGCCGCCGCCGATGATCGCGATCCGCTCCGCCTCGCCCAGATGCGCGACCAGCCGGTCGACATCGGCGCGGGTGCGGATGCGGTGGACATCGCCGCACTCGCCACCCGGGCAGGGCAGGGCGCGCGGCCGCCCGCCCGCCGCCCAGATCAGCCGGTCATATTGAATGGCCTCGCCCCGGTCGGTCGTCACGCGGTGCGCTTCGGCATCGACGGTGACGACGCGTTCGCCGGGCCTGATGTCGATCCCGCGTTCGGCCCAGAAACGCTCGGGGCGGATCAGCAGCCGCTCGAACGGCTTTTCCCCGGCCAGATAGTCCTTGGACAGCGGCGGACGCTCATAGGGCAGTTCCGGCTCGTCGCCGATCATCGTCACTGTGCCGGCATAGCCCAGCTGCCGCAGCATGATCGCCGCCTGCGCCCCGCCATGGCCCGCACCCACGATCACCACCCGGCCCATGCTCGCGTCCGTCAACTTCCGCTGCTCCCTTCACGCCGCCCGGCCTGTCCGGGGCAAGGAGCAGAAAGAAGATCGCAGCCCTCCGGTCAAGCAGGTCGCGCAGCTGCTCATCTGCCGGTTGACCGGGCGCGCCAGCCCGCCTATAGCGCCGCCTCGCCGTCAGGGGCGGAGTAGCTCAGCTGGTTAGAGCAGCGGAATCATAATCCGCGTGTCGGGGGTTCGAGTCCCTCCTCCGCTACCACGGTTTCTTCGAACATCGCCGTCAAATGCAGCCGGATCCGGGTCAGGCAGGGCCGGGTTCGCCCGTCACCCTGTCTTCATGCCCGGCACCGACGAAAAAGGGCCGCGCCGGCGGACGGCGCGACCCCTTTCGGCCTGGCCTGACGCTGCGGGTCAGGCGAAAGCGACATTCACCCGGCGGCGACGCATCGCGGCACCGGCAAGGCTGAGGCCGCTGATCATCATCGCCCAGCTTGCCGGTTCGGGGATGGCGTCGGTGACGGCCGTGCCGAGCTGGAGGTCATCGACAGACGGCCAGAGCGGGTTCGATGCGACCGGATTGAACCCGGCCACGAGCAGCGAGACAAAGCTGCCGGTGGTGGTGAAGCCGCGGAAGCTCGACGTGGTCGGGTTCACGATCACCTCGACGACGCTGCCGGTCGTGTCCGTGGCGGTGAGGGTGATCGAGGGCGACCGAATGAAATCGCCATTTCTGTCGGAGCCGAAGAAGCGACCGCCAATCGCCGAGACTGCGGTGCCGAAGTTCGCAAACGTGATCAGGTTGGTTGCCGTGTTGGTCGACAGGAACCGGTTCCCCGACACGCTGCCCGGAAACAGCCCGTTCGCGGCTGACGCCTGATAGCTGAACGAGCCGGCGCTGCGGCTCAGCGGCGACGAATAGAGGATCTCGGACAGGTCGTTGAACGTGTCGGTCTGCAGCCCGGTAGCGGCGGCGGTGAAGCTGCCCGACGTGGTGTGCACGGTGATCGCCGCGTTGGCGCTGCCGGCAAGGCCAAAGGCTGCACCGGCAAGCAACCCTCCTTTCAGAGGGCTTTTCACAGATCTACCCCTTTTCCCCATGAGTCATGGTGCTCCTCCGGTGCCGCAGAATCCTGATTAATGAATGGTTATGCAAGTCATAAGCGGCAAATATCTGTCCCATTGTGGAACGGGGGGCGGGGGCAGGGCGTAATTCCACCGGAACAAGAACAGCTTGGCCCTCAAGAACGACCAGCGCGACAGATGCCCGCAATCATGTTTCCGATCCCCGTGATTGCGCGTGCCCATGACCGCGCGCAATCCGGCGGAAACGCCGATCGGGCGGCACGGATGATGTGCCGCCCGATCGCCGGGGGCGGGGTGTTGTCCCCCGGATGCAGCGCCGGGACCGGGGCGGGGAACGGACCCCGGTTCAGGCCGCGCTGACGGTGCTGGTCGTCACCCGCTGGGTGGCGTTGCCGAAGCTGAGCTTGACCATCTGCGCCGCCCATTGGCGGAGCGCCGCGCAGCCTTCCGATTCCCACTGATCGGCAGGCAGGGTGGTCGTGGCGGCAACGCTGTTCCACGCGGTGGACAGCGTATCGAGCGCGGTCAGCGTCGCTGCCGTCTGGTCGGTCACTGTCTTCAGCTGCTTGCAGCAATGGGTGATCTGGGCAAGGTCGGCGCTCGCCTGATCAAGCGCGGCCCAGGCGTCTTCGAGCTGGCCGAGCGTCTCCTTGATCGCGGCAGTCAGCGCAAGTTCGTCGATCGCCGTCGTGCCGAGCTTGATGACGCCTTCGATCAGCTGGGTCGTATCCTCGCCCTCGGACCCGATGGCGATCCCGACATCGATCGCGGTCGACACGATTTCGGTCGCGCTGTCGAGCGCGTCCTGGGTCAGCTTGTCTTCCTGCGCGTTGAACTGGTCCTGCAACTGTGCGACCAGCGCCGTATAGGCATCGACCTTGGCCTGATCGGCCCCCTCGATCGATGCGGCAATCTCCTCCAGCTGTTCGAGCATGGGCTGGGCGCTGGTGATCAGGTTGGCAACGTCGTTGCACTGGGCGACGGCGATCGGGATGTCGTCGTCATAGAGCAGGCCGTTGATCACGCCTGCATCGGCCAGATTGCTGTGAAAGAGCGTGTTCACCTCTGCTGCGGCCGCCACGACCCCGGTGTCGACCAGCCCTTCCCAGAACTGGGTCCACAACTCCTCCTGCCAGTCGACAAAGCTGGTGACGAGCGGGCCATATTGGCCCTGGCCGGTGATCACCGGCGGCAGGCTGGCATTGGTGGCGGCGCGCAGATAGGACTGGGCGGTCATGACCGATTGCAGGATCGGGATCACGGGCAGCGGGGCCATGGCGGTTCCTTTCACGGTTGGCGGGGATGACGGCCGGTTCAGGACGGCAGCGCCGGCAGCAGCTGCCAGCTATTGGTGGCGGGCGCGGTCAGCACCCAGACATTGCCGCTATTGTCGGTCGCATAGACGGTGCCGCCATCGCTGACGGCGATGCCGACGATATTGGCGCGCAGCTGGGTGCAGGACGGGCTTTGCCCGGCGACATAGGCGACGTGCCACAGGTTGAGGCTGCTGTCGGTCACATATTGGTCGCCATTGGGCGCCTGGGCGAGCAGGCTCAGCCCGGTCATCATCGCCTGGGGCGCGGGGCTGGTTGCGGTGGTGTCGATCACCCAGCCATTGCCGCCGGTGTCGACAAGGCCCAGCCAGCCGCCATTCGCGTCCATCGCCGCATAGGTGGCGGTGCCGATCTGGGTCCAGCCGCTGCCGCCGGCCGCCCACAAGCCGCGGCCATTGTTCGCAATGGCGAACAGCTTGCCGTTGCAGCCGGCAATGTCGCCGGGCGCATCGCTGTTCGGCATCGGGCCAAGGGCGCTCCAGCCGGTGCTGCTGCCGCCGTAGCGATAGGCCTGACGGTCGGACATGGTCTGGTTGATTGCCCAGACATGGCCCTGGCCGTCGGTCGCGATCTGCGCGGCGGGGAAGGTGGAGATGTTGGTCCACGCCCCGTTCGCATAGGCCTTGACCAAGAAGCTCAGGCCATAGGGTGTCGGCTCGATATGCGAGCCGTCGGCGGGCGCGCCGTCGATGCCGAACACCCCGCCGCTGCCGGAGACGACCGACAGGCTCGATCCGGGCAGCGCCGACCAGCTGTTGCCGCCGGTCTGATACTGATAAACCGTGCCGGAGTTGCTGACGAGATAGGCGGAATTGCCGGTCGCCGACAGGTTGGTCGGGTTGGCCAACTGGATCGATCCCGGCCAGATATAGGCGGTGATTCCCCCCAGGAACGCGGCGGCGGCCACCACCTCGTTCCATTCGGTCAGCGCATCGGCGATCTCATCCTGATTCAGGTCGTTGAGCGCGGCCGTCATCTCGTCGCCAAGCGTCGTGCACAGCTGGATCAGCGTGTTCAGCTCCTGCTGGGCGGCGCTGTTCATATTGGCGGCGGCCTGTGCGCTCTGGGCAAAGGCGGCAATGGTCTGCGCGGCCGTGCGGTCGGTGTCGATGGTCGCGGTGTCGTTCTTGATCTTCTGGGTCAGGATCGCGATCTCGCCCTTCAGCGCCTCGATCTCGGCAATCGCGAAATAGGCCCCGGCAGCCCCGCCGGCGATCATGATCCAGCCAATGGGGTTCCAGAAGTTGAGCAGCCCGACAATCCCGACGACGATCGCCGCGCCGGCGGCAAAGCCCAGCCCGACGATCTTTGAATTGTCGCTGCTGATCGTGTTGTTGCAGTTGGTGATATCCTGTTTGAGCGCGTCGATCTCGTTCTGATAGGCGGTCTGCAGCTGCTGCAGCACGCCGGTCGATGCGGCACTGGTCAGCATCGACGCGGCAGCGCCCAGATTGGTCGACAGCGTCTCGATCTGCGTCCCAAGGCTGGCAAGCGGCGCGATCTCCACACCGACCAGGCTTTTCGCACTTGTAAGCGCCTTCTGCCACTCCGACGAACCGGGCGGCAGCGTCTGGAGCAGGGTGAACTGGCTCTGCACGGTGGCGTTGATGCCGCCGATCGTGCCGGCGACCGACACCAGATTGGAAAAGATGCTGGCCCCGCTGCCCGGTGAGGTCGCGATCCACGCCATCGCCCGACCCTGGAGCGCGGCCAGCTGTTCGACAAAGCTCTGCCACGACGACTGCAGCTGCTGGACGGTGATCCCGTGCGTGCCGGGCGGCGGGGCGGTAAAGGTGATCGCCGGTGCGGCCAGTGCGGTCAGCGCGTTCACATAGGTGCTGGTGGCGATGATCTGGATCGTCGCGATCGACGACTGCACCGACAGGTTGAGCGCCAGCGCCCCCAGCCGGGTGCGCGGCGCGATCCTGGCGAGCGGGTGATCGGTGCCGGCCAGGTTGATCCTGCGGCCGGGCGCAATGAGCACGGAACGGTTCAGATGCGGCGCATTGATGTCGCTATATTGCAAGGTCATGACCACCCCCTCCGCAAAGGTGTCATTGCACGCCTTGCGGTCAAAAATGTTTCGAGTCTTTATTCGGACTGATTGTCAGTATCTCGGATGATGACCTTGAGGTCGATATCTGAATCAAAACCGATACCGTAAACATGATCCATAACGAATATGTCATCGTCCAAAGCCGATGACAGCGTTGTTGAGATCGCGTCGGATCAGTTGCTTGCCCGGTAAATGCCTTGCCCACCAAGATATGGAGGCGTTCGGGTGCCATCGGAACGAGCAGGATGCTGGCCGGGCAGCCGGTGGGTGATGCCGGTGCGGTCATCGCCGGATGATCTGTTCACCCGAAAACGGGTTCGCCAGATGCGCCAGGCCCCCGCGCGCCGGGGCTTCCCGGCCCCGGAGCCTAGGGTTTTGAGGCGGCTTCCCAGCCCGCGGCGTTTCAGGGTTTTGCGGGGGCTTCCCAGCCCCCGGGGTCTAAGGTTTCGCGGGGGCTTCCCAGCCCCCGCCTAGGGCCTTGAACAGCGTGATCTGGGCCTCGGCGCGGTCGGCCTCGGCCTGGGCGAGGGTGGCGCGGGCGGCGGCGCGCTGCCGCTCGGCATCGAGCAATTGCAGGAAGCTGTCGGCCCCCGCGCGGTAACGCAGTTCGGACAGGCGCGCGGCCTCCGCCGTGGCGGCATTTGCGCGGGCGAGCGCCGCCTCGCGGTCGAGCGCACCGCCCAGCCGGGCCAGCGCCTGTTCGGCCTCCTGCAACGCCTTCAGCACCGTGCCGTCAAAGGCGGCAAGGCTGGCCTCCGCGCCGGCCCGCGCCTGGCGCACGCGCGCGCGGCCGGCGCCGTTCAGCGGGAATGACCAGCTGATCAGCGGGCCGAGCGAATAGCCAAAGCTGGCCGACCGACCGAGATCGCCGATCTGCGGCGATCCGAGCAGCGCCTGCCCGCCGAGCGAGATTGACGGATAGAGCGCGGCGGTCGCCACACCAATGCGCGCGGTGTCGGCGGCGAGCGTGCGTTCGGCGGCGCGCACATCGGGCCGCCGGGCGATCAGCGCCTGGCCGTCGCCGACCGGAATCGGCTGCGCGATGCGGGGCAGGGTGCGGCACTGCGCCGCCGTCATGTCGGCCGCCTCGGGCGCGTCGCCGGTCAGATAGGCAAGCGCATAGAGCGCGGCGCGGCGTTCGGCCTCCAGCCGGGGCAGCTCGGCCTCGGTCTGCGCCTTGAGCGCCTCGGCCTGGGCAAGATCGCGCCTTGTGCTGCGCCCGGCTTCGACCAGCCGGCGGGTGAGGTCAAAGCTCTGGTCCTGCAACCGCACCGTCTCGCGCGCGACATCGGCCTGCACCGCATAGGCGCAGGCAAGCACATAGGCGCGCGCGGTTTCCGCAGCGACGGTCACCCGCGCGGCATCGACCTGCGCCTGGGCGGCGGCGGCATCGGCACGCGCGGCCTCGACCGCCCGGCTGACCCCGCCGAACAGGTCGATCTCGTAGCTCGCGTCGAAGGTGGTCGAATAGAAATCGGTGGTCAGCACCGGAAAGCCGCCGACCGCGTTGAACACCTGCCCGCCAAAGCGCTGGCGGACATATTGGGCGTTGAGGCCGGTCGTCGGCAGCTGCCCGGCGCGCGCCTCGCTCAGCAGCGCCCGTGCGCGCTGCAGATTGGCGCTCGCCTGACGCAGATCGGTGTTGCGTTCAAGCGCGCGGGCGACCAGCCGGTCAAGCTCGGCATCGCCGAACAGCCGCCACCACTGCGCCGGCAGCGGGCTGGGCGTGACCGCCGCCAGATCCGCCTCGCGCAGCCGGGGCGCGGCGCCGCCGGGCACAGCCGGGGTCTGGTAATCCGGGCCGGCCGCACAGCCGGCCAGAAGCAGCCCCGGCAGCAGGGTTGCAAACAGGCGGCGCCCGCCGGCCTTGTGCGTCATACGCCCCCGGTCATGCGCCCATCTCCCCGGTCGCGGCCGGTGTTGCCGGCGAACCGCGCCTGAGCCGCGCCGCCGCCCAGTCGCCGAAGCGGCGGCTGATGACGTAGAAAGCGGGGGTGAAGATCAGCCCGAACAGCGTCACCCCCAGCATCCCGAAGAACACCGCCACGCCCAGCGCCTGACGCATCTCCGCCCCCGGGCCGGTGCCGATGACGAGCGGCAGCACGCCCAGAATGAAGGCGATCGACGTCATCAGGATCGGCCGCAGGCGCAGCGCCGCCGCCGCCTGCGCGGCTTCGCGCAGCTCCATGCCATGATCCTCGTTCTGCTTGGCGAACTCGACGATCAGGATGGCGTTCTTGGCGGCCAGGCCGATCAGCACCACCAGCCCGATCTGGGTCAGGATGTTATTGTCCATCCCCATCGCGTTGACGCCCAGCATCGCTGCCAGCAGGCACATCGGCACGATCAGGATCACCGCGAGCGGCAGAATCAGGCTTTCATACTGGGCGGCGAGCAGCAGGAACACGAACACCACGGCCAGCCCGAAGGCGATCACCCCGGTGCTCCCCGCCTGTTTCTGCTCGAACGCCAGCTCGGTCCAGTCATAGGCAAAGCCCTGGGGCAGATTGGCCGCCGCCAGCGCCTCCATCGTCTCCAGCGACTGGCCGCTCGAAAAGCCGGGCAGCGTGTTGCCCTGCAGCTCGGCCGCCGGATAGAGATTGTAGCGCACGACGCGGTAGGGGCCGCTGTCATTGGCAAGCGACATCACCGAGCCGAGCGGCACCATCTGCCCGGTGTCGGAACGGGTGCGCAGCTGCAAAATGTCGGCAACGCTGTCGCGATAGGGGGCATCGGCCTGCGCGGTTACGCGGAATGTGCGGCCGAGAAAGTTGAAATCATTGATATAGGTCGAGCCGAGATAGGTGCCGAGCGTTGCAAACACGCTTTCAACCGGCACGCCCAGCTGTTCCGCGCGTTCGCGGTCGACATCGGCGAACAGGCGCGGCGTGCGCGTGTTGAAGGTGGTGAAGGCCCCGACGATCCCCGGTGCCTGATTGGCCGCCATCATCATCTGGAAGGTCACGCCTTCGAGCGCGCGCAGGCCCGCGCCGCCCCGGTCCTCGATCATCATCTTGAACCCGCCACCGGTGCCGATGCCCGACACGGGCGGCGGCGGAATGACGAAGATGCTGCCGGCGGTGATCGCGCTCAGCGCGCCGTTCAGTTCGCCCAGCACCTGATCAGCCCCGGCGCGCTGGTCATGCGGCTTCATCGACACGAACATGGCGGCGGCGTTGGGCGCGCTTGAAAATGTCGCCCCGTCAAAGCCGGCAAAGGCAACCGTGCGCGCCGTTGCCGGGTTGCGCAGCGCGATGCGCTGGGCCTCTTCCAGCACCTCGGTCGTGCGTTCAAGCGACGCGCCGGGCGGCATCTGCACGACGGCAATCAGATAGCCCTGATCCTGTGCCGGGATGAAGCCGGTCGGCGTGGCGGCGAAGCGCCAGCCGGCCAGCCCGATCAGACAGGCATAGGCGATGCCGACAATCGCCAGCGCGCGCACCGCCCGGGCGGTGAAGCGGCCATAGCGTTCTGAGAGCCGATCGAACCCGCGGTTGAAACCGCGCGCGAACCGCCCCGGTGCGCCGCGCCAGCCCGGCGCCGGCTCCGCGTCATGGCGCGGGCGCAGCACCAGCGCCGCCATCGCCGGGGACAAAGTGAGCGAGACAAAGGCCGAAATCGCCGTCGCGCTCATGATCGTCAGCGCGAACTGCTTGTAGAACTGGCCGGAAATGCCGGGGATGAAGCTGGTCGGCAGGAACACGCCGATCAGCACAAGCGCGATGGCGATGAGCGCGCCCGACACCTCGTCCATCGTCTTGTGCGCGGCATCGCGCGGCGACAGGCCTTCCTGCTCCATCAGCCGCTCGACATTTTCAACGACGACGATGGCATCGTCGACGACGATGCCGATCGCCAGCACCATGCCGAACAGCGACAGGTTGTTGAGGCTGAAGCCAAAGGCCGCGAGCACCGCGAACGATCCGATCAGCGACACCGGAATGGCGATGATCGGGATGATCGCCGCGCGCCAGCTTTGCAGGAACAGCAGCACGACCAGCGCGACCAGCACCACCGCCTCGAACAGCGTGTCTTTGACGGCCGCGATCGACGCATCGATATATTCGGTCGGGTTATAGGGGATGGTATAGCTCATCCCCGGCGGAAAGCTCTTGGCGGCTGAGTCCAGCTCCGCCTTGACCGCGGCAGCGGTGGCGAGCGCGTTCGATCCCGGCAGCTGCGAAATCGCGATCGCGACCGTCGGGCTGCCCGACAGATAGGCGTTGATGCTGTAATCCTGCGCGCCCAGCTCGATCCGGGCAACGTCGCGCAGGCGGATCAGCCGCCCGTCGTCGAACCGCCGCACGATCACCTGGCCGAACTCTTCGGGGCTCGACAGCCGACCCCGCGCCTGGAGGTTGAGCTGGAACGCGGTGCCGCCCTTGTTGAACGGCGGCTGGCCGACGCCGCCGGCTGCCACCTGCGCGTTCTGCGCACGGATCGCCGCGACGATCTCGCCCACCGTCAGGTCATGGGTCGCCGCCCGGTCGGGGTCGATCCACACCCGCATGTTATAGTCGCGCCCGCCGAACAGCCGCACGCTGCCGACGCCGGTGACGCGGCTCAGCCGGTCGATCAGCTGCAGCGTCGCATAATTCGACAGATATTGCTGGTCGAGCGAGCCGTCGGGCGAGATCAGCGTGGCGACCAGCAGCAGGTCGGGCGCGTTCTTGCGCACGGTGACGCCGATCTGGCGCACCTCTTCGGGCAGGCGCGGCTCGGCGGTCGCGACGCGGTTCTGGACCAGCACCTGCGCCTGATCGACATCGGTGCCCTGCGCGAAGGTCACGGTGATCGCGACATTGCCGTCCCCGGTCGAGGAGGACGACAGGTAGATCATGTTTTCAACGCCGTTGATCTGCTCCTCAAGCGGCGCGGCGACGGTCTCGGCAAGCGTTTCCGCCGAGGCGCCGGGAAAGCTTGCCGACACGACGACGGTGGGCGGCGCGATCTCCGGATATTGGGCGACCGGCAGCGTCGGATAGGCGACCATGCCGACGATGACGATCAGGATGGACAGGACGGCCGCGAAGATCGGCCGGTCGATGAAGAAATGGGGGAAGCGCATGGCCGGCTCCCGTCAGCGCGTCGTGGCTTCGGCGGGCGGGGGCGTCGTGATCGGCGTGGCGATCGGCGCGTCATCGGCAGCGCGCGGCTTGATCACCGTCAGCTTGGGCTTGACCGGCGCGCCGGGCTGCAGCCGGGCAAGCCCGTCGAGCACCACCTGGTCGGTCGGCGCAAGGCCGGTCTTGATCACGCGCAGCCCCTCGACCATCGGTCCGGTCTCGACCAGCCGCGGCGCGGCCTTGCCGTCGCGCCCGACGACATAGACCAGCCGCCGCGTCTGGTCGGTCACCACCGCCTCATCGGGGACGAGCATCGCCTTGTAGGTGCCCGATCCGAGCAGCCGGGCGCGGCCGAACATGCCGGGCACCAGAAACCCGTCGGGATTGGCGACTTCGGCATGGGCGCGGATCGTGCCCGAACGCGGATCGATGGCATTGTCGACGAACACCATGCGCCCGCGCCAGCGATAGCCGCTTTCATCGGCCAGCTGGATCTCGACCGGATTGGGGGCATAGCGCGATGATCGCCGCTCGCCATTTTTGTCCTGCCGGACATATTTGAGATAGAAGCTCTCAGCCCCGTCAAAGGTGAACCAGATCGGGTTGGTCGAGACGATGCGGGTGAGCTGCGTCTGGCCGGCGACCACATAGTCGCCGATCGCCACCCGCTTGTCCGACACGCGCCCGCCGATCGGCGCGCGCACGGTGGTGAACTCCATGTCCAGCCGCCGCGCCTGCACCTGCGCGCGGGCGGCCGCCAGCCCGGCGTCGCCCGCGCGGGCGGCGGCCAGTTTCTGGTCATATTCCTCGCGGCTGATCGCCTGCTGGTCGAGCAGCTGCCGGGCGCGCGCCAGTTCGGCGGCGGCGTTGGCCCGCGTCGCCTCGGCCCGCGCCGCTTCGGCTTCGGCCTGGGCCAGGGCGGCGCGATAGGGGCGGGGATCGATCTCGAACAGCATCGCGCCCTGGCCGACCTCGACCCCTTCGCGAAAGCCGATGCGCGTCACCTGCCCCGACACGCGCGGCACGATGTTCACATCCTGAATGGCCTCGAACCGCCCGACATAATCGTCCCAGTCGATGACCTCGCGGGTCAGCGGCACGGCGACCGCGACGGTCATCGGCGGCGGGGGCTGGGGCGCGCCGCCCGAACAGGCAGCGGCAAGCGCGGCCAGCCCGAGGGCGAGGGAGCGGGGAAGGGGGCTGTGCATGTGCCGTACACCTCATCACCGGCTGCTGCCGTTCAACCTGAGCCCGCCGGCAAACTGCCGGCGCGGTCGAAACAGCAAAGCCACGGCGCATGAGACTCACGCGCCGATCAAAGTTTCAAAGAGAAACTGATCGAGATCATTCCATTTGTCAATGGCAAGGTGATGACGCGAATTGCAATCCTTTGCAACCCGCGTCAACGATGATCGGCCAAGGGTGTCCGCTCAGGCCCGACCCTGCTCGCCATACCATTCGACCCAGTCGCCATAAGGATGGCATTGGGCGAGCACCCGCTTTTCGCCGTCCGGCCATGTGGTGAGGGTCAGCAGCACCTCGGTGCGCTGCGGCGTCCATTCAAAGCTGATCCAGCACAGTGGGCGCGCTGCCGTCGCCCGCGCACCGGCCTCGGCGATCATGCTGGTCACCTGCGCGCGCTCTTCGGCGGTCAGATATTGCAGCACCATCGAATGGATGACCGCACGGCACACGCCATCGGCCTGGGGGCGGGCGAGGCGGTCTGCCAGCCAGGGCACGGCATGGCCCTGATGGACAACCGGCGGATGGCAGCAGGCGAGCGCCAGCGCCTGTTGCAGCCGGTGCGAGCGTTTGCGCTGATCCGCCCAGATGAACGCCAGCAGCCGCTCGCGCGTCGCTTCGTCACCCGGATCGAGCGGATTGAGGTCCACCCCCTCGGCGCGCACGACCTGGAGCGGGGCGACGCTGGGCGCGGGGCCATGCCAGACCGGCGCGATCTGCACGCGCGAATCCTCCACCCCGGCGGTCGCCCCGCCCAGATTATAGCCATAGCGGGCAAGGTTGAGATTGAGCCCGCAGCTGGATCCCAGTTCGATCAGCTCGAACGGCATCGCGGTGCGGCCGCTGACCTGCATCAGCGCGGCGGCAATTGCGGCAGCGCGACCGACCTCGTTGGTCTGGGGAACATGCATCATCCATTTCTGGATGAACTCGTCCGCCAGGGTGAGCGCGGCGGCGATCGCCCGGTCGTAATCCTCATGCTCGCCGCGGTAAAGCGCTGTCAGAACAGGAATAGTGTCGCGGCGGGCAAGCGCGTGGAGCGCGGCATTGAGCCGCATCGCCATGGCCGCAGCCGACGGATCGCCCGGCCAGGTGCGGACCATTTCGGCGGTCCGCGGGGCGCGGTGAAGCTGCCGTTCGGCGGCTTCCAGAACTTCGGCGACAAAGAAGGACCCGAGCTGCCGGGCAATACGCGCCTGGCGCCAGAGTTCTCCGGCTTCGACGGCCGGGACCATGATCGTCATAAAATCCTCTCAGCCGGAGCGGGCCGGCCGGTTTCCGGCGCCGCGGCAAACACACCGCCGCGGCGCCGGGACATCAGAAGTTGGTCCAGTCGTCGTCGGCGGTCGCCGCCGCCGGGCGGGACAGTGCCCTGACGGCTGCGGCAGGCAGCGGCCGGGTTGGCGCCGTCGTGCTCAGCACCGGGCTGCGCATCCGGGCAGCCGTGCCCAGCTGGTCGCTGATCTTGAACCGCAGCGCCTGTTCGGACAGCGCGTCGACCTCGCTCGCCAGGTTGCGGGCCGCAGCCGAGGTTTCCTCGACCATCGCCGCATTCTGCTGGGTCGACTGGTCCATCGAGCCGATCGCCGTGCTGATCTCGCTGATCGCGGCGGCCTGGGCCTGGTTGTCATTGGCCATGCCGGCAAGCAGCTGGTGCACTTCGCCGACATCGGTCGAAATGTCGGCCAGCGCCGTATCCACGCGGTGGATCGCTTCCACCGCCGCGCCGATATCGGTCTGGGTCGAGGTCAGCTGGTCGCGGGCGCGGGCGGCTTCTTCTTCCGAGCGCATGGCCAGCGCGGACACCAGGTCGGCGACGACCGCGAAGCCGCGGCCCGCCTCGCCGGCGCGGCCCGCTTCGACCGCCGCGTTCATCGCCAGAACGCGCGTCTGGAACGCGATCTTGTCGAGGCCTTCGATGACGCTGTCGATGCCCTTGGCGCTGTCGGCGACGCGGGTCATGGCCTGCACTGCCTGGTCGGCGGTCGAGCGGCCGCCGCTCACCGTGGCGATGGCACCGTCGGCGCGTTCGACCGTGCGGCGCGCGGCCTCGGCGGTCGCCTTCAGGCGCTGATCCATCTCCGCCACGGCTGCCGAGGTTTCCTCGAGGCTCGCGGCATTGGCTTCGGTGCGGCGTGCCAGATCTTCCGAAGCCTGGGCGATTTCGCCCGATCCGGTGCGGATCGACGCAGTGGTCTGGCTGACCGACGCGATCAGGTCGCGCAGTGCCGAGACGGCGGCGTTGAAGTTGGTCTTGACCGTGGCATAGCTGCCCGGGAAATCGGCATCGATCTGAACGGTCAGGTCGCCGCCTGCGAGGGCGGAGAGCTGGCTCGACACCGTATCGACCACCAGCTTCTGCACCGCTTCGGCCTCGGCAGCGGCGGCATCGGCCTTCTGCTTGGCGAGCGCGGCGTCGCGGAACACCAGCACGGCACGCGCCATGTTGCCCAGCTCGTCGCCCCGGTCGGTGTCGGGCACGTTGATGTCGTTGCGGCCGGCGGCCAGGTCACCCATCACGCGGGTCAGGTCGGTGATCGGCTTGGCGATCGCGCGGCTGAGCATGACGGCAAGGCCGATCGCGATGCCGATCAGCGCCAGCCCGCCGAGCACCAGCGCGGTGGTGGCCGAGCTGATCGCGCCTTCCTGCAGCTCGCCATTCTTCTTGCTGAGTTCGACCTGGGCGTCGCGGATGTCGCGCAGCGGCAGCACGGCGTTGGTGACGAGCACCGCCTTGCCTGCCGCACGCACTTCCTCCTGCGCGCGGTCGCGCTGGCCGGACTTGACCATGCGGATCAGCCGGTCGCCCCATTTTTCGCGCCAGGCGAGGGTTTCTTCACGCGACTTGAGGAGCGCGGTGCGGTGCGCCGCCTCGGTCAGCGTCTTTTCGAGTTCGGCCGAAGTCCGGTCATATTCGTCCCGGCCTTCGTCATAGGATTTCAGGTAGCTGTCGTCCCCGGTCACCAGATAGCCGCGCAGCTGGCTGTTCTGGCGCAACAGAGCCGTCTCCAGCGCCAGCGCCTGGGCATGGATCGACTGGCTTTGGTTGTTCTGGTCGGTCGTCGACCGGATCATGGAGATGTTCGCGAAGAACACCGCCATCATGATCGCGGCTGACACGCAGATCAGCATGAACGACAGGCCCAGTTTTCTGGGAAGGCTCAGGGACTTCAGCATCTTGGCACTCTCATCGGGTATCCATGGGGAAGCCATCCCGACCGGGGCGTCATGCCCCGGCCGGGACGGCGTTCCTCAGAAGTTGAACCGGACCGCGGCCGAGACGGTGCGCGGGTTGATGGTCCGCCCGGTCACGACGCCGTTGGCCGGCAGCGCGCCCTGCGAGATTTCGACGATGCCCATGGTGTCGAACACATTGTTGACGTTGAGCATCACCGTCACCCGGTCGGCCGGCCGCACCTGCAGGAAGGGGCTCACGATGGTGAAGCCCGGCAGGCGCAGCTGGTTGACGTCCTGGGTGTAGCTGTCGGTGTGACCGACCACATTGACGCCGACCGTGAACAGATCGGTGTTGTACTGCGGCGTCGCCTGGAAGATCAGGTTCGGCTGACGGCGCGGGGTGTTGCCGACGAACTGCGGCTGGGTGGCGTCGGCGGTGATTTCCGCCTTGGTGTAGGTGGCGCCGGCCGACAGGCTGAAGTTGCCGAAGGTGACCGCACCCTCGAACTCCACGCCGTAAGCGCGGTAGTCACGCTCGATCAGGAAGGCGACGGTTTCGCCGGCTGCGTTCGAGGTGACCTGACGGTTGACTTCGCCGGTGTTGGCAAGGAAGCCGGTCACGTTCAGCGTGACGTTCGACTTGCGGAACTTCAGGCCCAGCTCGGTCTGGGTGACCACGTCATAGCCCCGGAAGCCCGGTGCGAGCCGGCCGGTGACCGGATCGATGCTCGGGGTCAGCAGGATGCGGTCGGCCGCCGCACGGCCGCCGCGGCTGTAGCGCGCGAAGGCGGCGAGCGAGTCCGACGCGCGATAGTTCACGCTGCCCGAATAGCTGACATAGTTGTAGTTATAGTCGACCAGCGACGGGGCGTTGAAATCGAACACCGCGGTGCGGGTTTCCGCGACCGAAATGGTACCGTCACGGTTGATGTCGACGGGGCGGGTCGGAATGTTGGTCGCGCCGATCGTGTAGCCAAAGGCCTGGCCCTCGACATTGCCGCGATCGAAGCGGACGCTGCCGCCGAACGAGAACTTGCCGACCTTGTAGTTGACCGAGGCATAGGGCGCGAGGACCTGATAGTCCGCATCAAAGCTTGCCGCGACCGACGCATTGAAGTTGAAGAAACCGCCCTGGGTCTGGGCGATGCCGCCGGCGTTGATCAGATCGACCAGCGCCGTGTTGCCGCCGCCGCGCACGTCGGTGACGATGTTCGGGCCAAGGAAGTCGTTGAACACCGACTGGCGCGACGTGTAGAGACCAACGGTCGTCGTCAGCTCACCGGCACCGGCCTTCCACACGCGGCTGGCGCGCAGGTCGTTGGTGATGTTGTCCATGTTCTTCATCTGCGGGTTGTAGAGCATCCCGCTGACGAGCAGGCCGTTGCCGTTGAGCGTGGCCGTACCCGCATTGTTCACCACCTGCCCGGCGCGGTCGCCGTTCACGTAGCGCAGCGAGCCGCCCGGCGCATTGAGTGCGCCCAGGATGGTCGCCGCCGGGGCGATGCGCAGCGGCAGGATCAGCTGCACGCTGCCGCCGATGTCGGAATAGCGGAAGCGCTCGGTGATGGTCCAGTCGCCGACGTCGAACTGCGCCTCGAGGCCGATCGACTTGACGGTCGGGTTGATGCCCTGGCGCGCGTCGAACCGGGTCAGGTTGTTCTGGCCGTTCGGGATCACATAGTTGCTGATGTTGCGGCCCTGGAGCACGTCGCGCGACGCGTCGAAGCCCGCGACGTTCGAATAGCGCGGATCCTCGTTGGTGCCGGTCACCGCGATCGGCACGCCCTGATACAGCGGGGTGCGGTCGCTCAGATACTTACCGTAGAGGCGGATATAGCCGGTCGGCAGGTCCTTGGTGATGTTGAACTTGATCTGGCCGCCGCGATAGGCGGTGAAGCCATTGTCACGCGGGCCTTCGCCCTCCCGGTAATAGCCGCCGACGTGGAAGCGGACGGTTTCGCTGAGGCGCGCGCCATAGGAGAAGTCGACGCGGTAATCCTGATAGTCGATGCCGGTCGAGGCCTGCAGCGCGCCGCCTTCGACATCGCCGGTCTTGGAGATGAGGTTGATCACCCCGCCCGGCGAGTTGGACGCGAAGGTCGAGGCCGAACCGCCGCGGATGGTCTCGATCTGGCCGACATTGAGGTCGAAGCGCATCAGCGAGTCAGGCGTCAGATAGTTGATGTCGCCGAACTCGACGACCGGAAGGCCGTCTTCCTGGAAATTGAGCCACTTCGAGCCGTTGGACGCGAGCGGCAGGCCGCGGATGGTGTAGCTGCCCAGGCCCTCGCCGATCGCTTCGGCGCGGATGCCGGGGATGTTGCGGAACACTTCGGCGAGCGAACGGGCACCGAACTTCTCGATCTCGGTCGCGCGCAGCGAGCTGGTCGAGGTGGCGCTGTCCAGACGGTCGCGGCCCTTGGCGACGCCGGTGGAGAAAATCTCGGCCGGCGGCGCGTTCTTGGCATCCTGCGGCTCCGCAGCTTCCGAAGCCTCTACGGCGTCGGCAGCAGCGCCGGCCATGGTGGTTTCGGCGAGGGCGGGTGTCGCAAGCGCGAACGGCGCGGCGGTGAGGAGAAGGAGGGTCTTGGTCATCTAATCCGCTTTCTTCTGTAATGCCGGGTGGGAAAACGCAGAAAAACAACTAAATATTTGGTTAAGACCGATGATATTCGACAGTCAGGATAAACTAAACACGTAGGTTGTGATTTCATCAGGTCATGTCACGGCGCTATATGACAGCGATTTCAGAGTGGTTTCGGCCTAAGTAAGTAGAAATGCTGATAGGGTTTGCTAGAATTTAACAAACAGGGTTTCCGGCTAAATCCGCAGTCCTGCCTTTGCTCATGCCCAACCGATGTTCTCCGCAATGCTGTCCGATCGCCTATCGCAGTCATTATAGAGGGGGGCGGACGATCCGGGTGCGAACGGAACAGAATCTGGCCGCGACCGGACAGAATGGGTGCGCGATCCGTTGCCCCGGCCGGGTGTGCGCCGGGCGTGCGTGGTCATGCTGCATCTGCGAAGATGATGGCCTGATGCCGTAACGTCACACGGAGATGATGCGCCGGCCGCGCAGGCGGCTACGCCCGCTCAGGCTGGCGGGCGCGCGGAGATGTTTGCGGTGTCAGGGCCTGGCGTATCAGGCCGGATCAGCCCCTGGCGTCGGTCCCGCCGTAACGCTGGCTGCACGCGTCCAGCACGGTGGTCACCGGTCCCGCCTCGAGCGCGCGAGCAAGGCCGCGCTTCACATCCTGCAGCAGCAGTTCGGGCGCGGTCGTGCCGCTGGCCCGCGCATCGGCGGCCACCCGCTCGTCAAGCGCCGCCGTCATCTTCAGATAGCCGGTCAGCCGCGCATCGCGCGCCACATCGGGCGAGTTGCCGGCGATCTGCGCAATCGCAAAGCCCAGGCCATAGCATTGCTGCCGCGCGCCGGGCGTGTCGGCGGGCAGCGCGACGAATGCGCCGGGGCGGGTGGCGGCGAAAGCCTGCTGGCACTGGCGCAACAGGCTGTCCGCCTGGCCGCTGGCGCGGATGCGGTCGACCAGCGCCAGCCCCTCGTCGCGCAGGCCATTGGCCCGGTTCGGTTCGGTGATCCCGGCCTCGGTCGCGCCGAGCAGCAGATAATGCGCGGCCTCGCTGACCTCGTCGATCGAGAGCGGCTTGCCGCCCGTGGCATCGGTGCGCGCCAGCCGCGCCGCATAGCAGGCCGCCGCCTGCGCCGCCCGGTTGGACGGAAAAACGATCGGCCGGGCCGCCTCCGCACTGTCATTGCCGTCATCGGCTGTGCCGCAGGCCGTGGCGGCAAGCGCGGCGACCAGCGCCAGCACCGTCCCCGCCCGGCGGGCGGATCGGCCCGCACCGCGCATGGCGCTGAGGGCGGGGAGGGAAGGCGGGGGCGACCGGCGGAATGGACATCGGCGCATCCTGTCCGCGCCTGCCGCCGGGCGCAAGCGCGCCCGCCCCCTTTTCGCGCGGACGGCTTTGCGCCATGAGCAGCGCCATGGCGCATCATCCCGACACCCAGCCCCCTGGTCGCCCCGTTCCGGCAGCGCGGCCCATGCCCGCCGCGGCGGACCTGTTCGGTGACCTGCTGGAGGTCGATGCGCGCCCGGCGGGCGGCGGTGCGGGCCGGTTGCGTCCGGCCCTGTTCGCGCTGTTGCCGGGCCTGGGTGTGACAGCGCTGGCAGGCGCTGCTGCAGCCTGGCTTGCCGATCATTATGCCGCGCCGCTGATGCTGATGGGGCTGCTGATCGGCCTCGCCTTCAACTTTCTGAACGCCGATCAGCGGCTGCACGAGGGGCTGGGCTTTGCGTCGAAAACGCTGCTGCGCTGGGGGATCGTGCTGGTCGGTTTCCAGGTGACATTATGGGAAATCGCCGATCTCGGCTGGCCGAGCTTCGTCGCCATCGCGCTCATCATCCTGCTGGTGATGGCGGCGGGCACGCTGGTTGCGCGCGCGCTCGGCCTCGGGCTGGCCTTCGGGCTGCTGGCGGGCGGCTCGGTCGCGATCTGCGGCGCATCGGCGGCGCTGGCGCTCGCCACCGCGCTGGGCGAAAAGCGCGTCAATCAGGCGCAGCTGACGTTGGTGCTGGTCACCGTTTCGGCGGCGAGCGCGCTTGCCATGTCGCTCTACCCGATCCTTGCCACCAGCCTGGGGCTGGGCCGCGAGGCGGCGGGCTTTCTGATCGGCGCGTCGATCCATGACGTCGCCCAGGCGCTGGGCGCCGGCTATTCGCTGGGCGAGGTCGAGGGGCAGACGGCGGCGATCGTCAAGCTGACCCGGGTGGCGCTGCTCGCGCCGACGCTGCTGCTCGTCACCCTCGCCGTGCCGCGTGAACCGGGCGGGGCGGGCGGCGGGGCCCCGGTGCCCTGGTTCATCGCGGCGTTTCTGGGGCTGACTGCGCTCAACTCGGCGATCACCTTGCCGGCCGAGGTCGCGCTGATCGCCAAGCGCGCAACGACGATCCTGCTGCTGCTGGCCGTGGTCGCGACCGGCATCCGCTCACCGATGCACCTGCTGCTCCAGCAAGGCTGGCGCGCATCGATGCCGGTGGTGGCGGCGACCGCGGTCAGTTTCCTGCTCGCGCTGGCGGCGGCCGAAATGCTGTTTTGAGGGGCGCTGCCCGCGACGTTCGATTTGCCGCATGTTCCGGGCTGCCGCGCGATTTTACCCGGCCGGAAAATGCTCTAGAGGCGCGCCGGCAGGAGAGATTCACGATGCCCGGACGCTATTTCGACGACTGGACCGTGGGCGACACCATCGCCCATGACATCCGCCGCACGGTGACCGAGACGGACAATCTGATGATGTCCGCGCTCACCCACAATCCGCAGCCTTTGCACCTGGATGCAGAGGCGGCGCGCGCCAGCGAGTTCGGCCAGATCCTCGTCAACGGCACCTTCACCTTTGCGCTGATGGTGGGCGTGTCGGTCGGCGACACGACGCTCGGCACGCTCGTCGCCAATCTGGGCTATGACAAGGTGGTGATGCCCGCCCCGGTGTTCATCGGCGACACGCTGCGCGCCGAAACCGCTGTCGCCGAACTGCGTGCCAGCGGATCGCGCCCCGATGCCGGGATCGTCACCTTCGAACACCGGATGTTCAACCAGCGCGACCAGCTGGTCTGCCGCTGCCTGCGCATGGCGCTTGTCCGGCGGCGGCCGGCATGAAGAGCTGGCTGTTCGTGCCGGGCGACCGGCCGGAGCGGATGGACAAGGCGCTCGGCCTCGGCGCCGATGCGCTGATCCTCGACCTTGAGGATTCGGTCGCCCCCGATGCCCGGCCGGAGGCGCGGGCGGCGATCGCCGCGTTCCTTGCCCGCGCGGGCAGGGAAGGACCGCGCCTGTTCGTGCGCGTCAATCCGCTCGGCACCGCCGATCATGCCGCTGATCTGGCAGCCGTGCTGCCCGCCGGGCCGGACGGGCTGGTGCTGCCCAAGGCCGAAGGCGCGGCGAGCATCGCGGCGCTGGCCGCCGCCGCCCCCGGCCTGCCGATCCTGCCGATCGTGACCGAGACGCCGCGCGCGCTGTTCCGGCTTGGCGAATATGAACAGGCCGCCGCCGATCTGGCCGGGCTGACCTGGGGGCGGAGGATCTGCCCGCCGCGATCGGTGCGGTGTCGGCGCGCGAGGCCGATGGCAGCTATACGCCGCCTTATGAGGTGGCGCGCGCGCTCACTTTGTTCGCGGCCGCTGCAGCCGGGGTCGCGCCGGTCGAGACCGTCTATCCCGATATCCGCGATCTGGACGGGCTTGCCGCCTATGCCGCCCGCGCCGCGCGCGACGGTTTTCAGGGCATGATGGCGATCCACCCCGCCCAGATCCCGGTGATCAACGCCGCCTTCACCCCCGCGCCCGAGGCCATTGCCCATGCCCGGGCGGTGATCGAGGCCTTTGCCGCCAATCCCGGTGCCGGCGTCCTGAAGGTCGGCGGCAAGATGGTTGACGCGCCGCACGTGAAACAGGCACGGCGGCTGCTGGAGAGAGCAGGAACCCGATAAATGACTGTCGCAACGCCCGAGTTTGATTTCGCGCTTGGCGAAAATGCCGAGATGATCCGTGAGACGACGCGCCGCTTCGCCGACGAACGGATTGCACCGCTCGCCGCCCGCATCGACGCGGAGGACTGGTTCCCCCGTGACGAGCTGTGGCCGGCGATGGGCGAGCTTGGCCTGCATGGCATCACCGTGGCCGAGGCCGATGGCGGGCTGGGCCTTGGCTATCTGGAGCATGTGATCGCCTGTGAGGAGATTGCGCGCGCGTCCGGTTCGATCGGCCTGTCCTATGGCGCCCATTCCAATCTGTGCGTCAACCAGATCGCCCGCTGGGGCAATGCCGAGCAGAAGGCCAGATATCTGCCCAAGCTGATCTCGGGCGAGCATGTCGGCAGCCTTGCCATGTCCGAGGCCGGGGCCGGGTCCGACGTCGTGTCGATGAAGCTGCGCGCCGAACGCGTCCAGGGCGGCTGGGTGCTCAATGGCACCAAATTCTGGATCACCAACTCGGCCTATGCCGACACGCTGGTCGTCTATGCCAAGACCGCGCCCGAGGCGGGATCGCGCGGCATCACCACCTTCCTCATCGAAAAGGACATGCCCGGTTTCAGCATCGGGCAGAAGATCGACAAGATGGGCATGCGCGGCTCGCCGACCGCGGAGCTGGTGTTCACCGACTGCGAGGTGCCCGAGGAAAATGTGATGGGCCCGGAAAATGGCGGCGTCGGCGTGCTGATGTCGGGGCTGGATTATGAGCGGGCGGTGCTGGCCGGCATCCAGCTTGGCATCATGCAGGCCTGTCTCGACACCGTCATTCCCTATGTCCGCGAGCGTCAGCAATTCGGCAAGCCGATCGGCGCGTTCCAGCTGATCCAGGCCAAGGTCGCCGACATGTATGTCGCGCTCAACTCGGCCCGGGCCTATGTCTATGCGGTCGCGCGCGCCTGCGATGCCGGGCGCACGACCCGGTTCGATGCGGCGGGCGCGATCCTGCTGGCGTCGGAAAACGCATTCCGCGTCGCCGGCGAGGCGGTGCAGGCGCTGGGCGGTGCCGGCTATACGCGCGACTGGCCGGTCGAACGCTTCCTGCGCGATGCCAAGCTGCTCGACATCGGCGCGGGGACCAATGAGATCCGGCGGATGCTGATCGGCCGCGAACTGATCGGGGCGGCCTGAGGCACGGGCCGCCGCCTCCCTGTCCGCCGGGGCGGGGCGGGGTTGGCGGCTGCCGGGCGGCATTCATTTCGGGCGAACACAGGGCGATGGTCATGATGGCATCAAGCGGCCCCCTCCGGGCGGGCGAACAGGGCAATCCGGGCGGGATGACCGCTCCAGCCGGGGGAGAAAGGCGATGAGCGCGCCCGTGATCCCGACGGCGGTCCAGCCCGACAGCCCCGCCGTTCAGGCGCGGGCAGCGCATAACCGCGCGCTTGCCGATGCGCTGGCCGCGCGCGTCGCCGAGGCGGCGCTGGGCGGGCCGGAGACGGCGCGCGACCGCCATGTCGCGCGCGGCAAGCTGCTGCCGCGCGAGCGGGTCGAGCGGCTGCTCGATCCGGGGTCGCCCTTTCTGGAAATCGGCCAGCTGGCCGCCGACGGCGTCTATGGCGAGGATGTGCCGGGGGCCGGGCTGATCGCCGGCATTGGCCGCGTGTCCGACCGGCAGGTGATGATCGTGTGCAACGATGCCACCGTCAAAGGCGGCACCTATTATCCGCTGACCGTCAAAAAGCATCTGCGCGCGCAGGAAATCGCCGAGCAGAACCGGCTGCCCTGCATCTATCTGGTCGATTCCGGCGGGGCCAATCTGCCGCACCAGGCCGAGGTGTTTCCCGACCGCGACCATTTCGGCCGCATCTTTTTCAACCAGGCGAACATGTCGGCGCAGGGAATTGCCCAGATCGCCTGCGTGATGGGCAGCTGCACGGCTGGCGGCGCCTATGTCCCGGCGATGTCGGACGAAACGGTGATCGTGCGCAACCAGGGCACGATCTTTCTGGGCGGCCCGCCGCTCGTCAAGGCGGCGACCGGCGAGGTGATTTCGGCCGAGGATCTGGGCGGCGGCGATCTGCATGGCCGCCGGTCGGGCGTGGTCGATCATGTCGCCGAAAATGACGATCATGCGCTGACCATTGTGCGCGACATCGTGGCGACGCTGCCGCCGCCCGCCGATCCGGGGCTGAACCTGCGCGCGCCGCGCCCCCCGGCTTATGATCCCGCCGGGATTTACGGCATCATCCCCGAGGATGTGCGCGCGCCCTATGACGTGCGCGAAGTGATTGCGCGGATCGTCGACGGGTCGGAGTTTCACGAGTTCAAGCCGCTTTACGGCACCACTTTGGTGTGCGGTTTTGCCCATATCTGGGGCATGCCGGTCGCGATCCTGGCCAATAACGGCATCCTGTTCTCCGAAAGCGCGGTCAAGGGCGCGCATTTCATCGAACTGGCCTGTCAGCGTCGGGTGCCGCTGTTGTTCCTGCAGAATATTTCCGGCTTCATGGTCGGCGGCAAATATGAGGCCGAAGGCATTGCCAAACATGGCGCAAAGCTGGTCACCGCCGTCGCCACGGCGAGCGTGCCCAAGCTGACCGTGCTGATCGGCGGCAGCTTCGGGGCGGGCAATTACGGGATGTGCGGCCGCGCCTATTCGCCGCGTTTCCTGTTCAGCTGGCCCAATGCGCGGATCAGCGTGATGGGCGGCGAACAGGCGGCAAGCGTGCTGGCCACCGTCCACCGCGACGCCGAACGCTGGACGCCGGCAGAGGCCGAGGCGTTCAAGGCGCCGATCCGCCAGAAATATGAGGATGAGGGCAATCCCTATTACGCGACCGCGCGGCTGTGGGACGACGGGGTGATCGATCCGGCGCAGACGCGCGACGTGCTCGGCCTCGCGCTTGCCGCCAGCCTGAACGCGCCGGTCGGCGACACGCCGCGCTTCGGCGTGTTCCGCATGTGACCTGTCCGGGTTTTTGAGTTGCCGCATTTTCCGGGCCGCCGGGTGAACGAACCCGGCATCGAAAATGCTCTGAGGACCGACGAGATGATCCCTTCGCTTCTGATCGCCAATCGCGGCGAGATTGCCTGCCGCATCATCCGCACCGCGCGGCGGCTGGGCGTGCGCACCATCGCCGTCTATTCCGACGCCGATGCCGGGGCGCTGCATGTGCGCGAGGCGGACGAGGCGGTGCATATCGGCCCGCCGCCGGCGCGCGAAAGCTATCTGCTGGGCGACCGGATCATCGCCGCCGCCCGCGCGACCGGGGCAGCCGCCATCCATCCGGGCTATGGTTTTCTGTCGGAAAATGCCGATTTCGCGCAGGCGGTCATCGATGCCGGGCTGATCTGGGTGGGGCCGAAGCCGCACGCGATCCGGGCGATGGGGCTGAAGGATGCGGCGAAAAAGCTGATGGCCGAGGCCGGCGTGCCCGTCACCCCCGGCTATCTGGGCGAGGACCAGTCGCCCGACCGGCTGGCGGCGGAGGCGGCGGCGATCGGCTGGCCCGTGCTGATCAAGGCGGTGGCCGGCGGCGGCGGCAAGGGCATGCGCCGCGTCGACAGCGCGGCGGAGTTTGCCGACGCGCTCGCCAGCTGCAAGCGCGAGGCGGCGGCGAGCTTTGGCGACGACCGGGTGCTGATCGAGAAATACATCCTCGCCCCCCGGCATATCGAGGTGCAGGTGTTCGGCGACAGCCATGGCGAGGTCGTCCATCTGTTCGAACGCGACTGTTCGCTGCAGCGCCGCCATCAGAAGGTGATCGAGGAAGCGCCAGCGCCCGGCATGGACGCGGCAACGCGCGAGGCGGTGTGCGCCGCCGCCGTGCGCGCGGCGCGCGCGGTCGATTATGAGGGCGCGGGAACGATCGAGTTCATCGCCGACGCCTCCGAAGGGCTGCGCGCCGACCGGATCTGGTTCATGGAAATGAACACCAGGCTCCAGGTCGAGCATCCGGTGACCGAGGAGATTACCGGCGTCGATCTGGTCGAATGGCAGCTGCGCGTCGCTGCGGGCGAGCGGCTGCCGCTGGCGCAGGACGAGCTGTCGATCACCGGCTGGGCGATGGAAGCGCGGCTTTACGCCGAGGATCCGGCCAAGGGCTTCCTGCCGTCGATCGGCCGGCTGGAGGCGTTTGAACTGGGCGAGGATGTCCGCATCGACACCGGGGTCGAGGAGGGTGGCGAGGTCACCCCTTATTATGATCCGATGATCGCCAAGCTGATCGCCTGGGGCGAGGACCGGGAAGCGGCGCGCGCCGCGCTGGCCGAGGCGCTGGCCGACACGGTGGTCTGGCCGGTCAGGGCCAATGCGGGCTTTCTGGTCAAGGCGCTCGCCCATCCCGATTTCATGGCGGGCACGCTCGATACCGGGCTGATCGCGCGGGCGGGCGAGGCGCTGATGCCCGATGCGCTGCCGTCGGAGGCTGCGCTTGCCGAGGCGGCGGCGATGTTCGCGGCCCGGCCGCTCGCAGGTTTCCGCCTCAACCGCGCGGCCGAGCGCCGGGTTGCCCTGTCGGTCGACGGTGCGCTGCACCTGGTCGCCGCTGAAGGCACCGCCGCCGGCACCGGCCGGCTCGAAGCGCCGGGTGCCGACCGCGAGGCGCTGGTGCTCAGCGAGGCGGGGCAGAGCTGGGCGGTCGCGCCGTGGCGCGCGGCGGGCGGTGCGGCGGGCGGCGGCGGCGACGGGGCGATCCTGTCGCCGATGCCCGGCCGCATCATCGCCGTCGACGTGGCCGAGGGCGCGCGCGTCGCCAAGGGGCAGAAGCTCGTCACGCTCGAGGCGATGAAGATGGAGCATACGCTGACCGCGCCGTTCGACGGCCATGTCGCCGAGCTGCGCGCCGAGGCGGGGGCGCAGGTGAGCGAGGGGACGCTGCTCGTCCGGGTCGAGGCGCAAGGCTGATTCCGGCCTGCTGACGCCCGCCGCCGCCTGGCCTCACTCAGGCGGCGGCTGCGACCGCCTCGGCCAGCGCGACCAGCGCTTCCGCCTGGTCGACATGCAGCTGTTCGACCATCTGGCCGTCGATCCGGGCGACGCCCTTGCCGGCGGCGCGCGCCTCGGCCCAGGCGGCGATGATCCGCCGCGCCTGTGCGACCTCTTGCGCGTCGGGACCAAAGATGCGGTTGGCGATGTCGATCCCGGCGGGATGAACCAGCGTCTTGCCGTCAAATCCCATGTCGCGGCCCTGTCGGCAGGCAGCCTCCAGCCCGGCCATGTCGTCCAGCCCCAGATGCACACCGTCGATCGCGGCCAGCCCGTGCGCGCGCGCGGCGAGCAGGATCAGCGACAGGGCGGTCAGGATCGGCGTCCGGTCCGGCACATGGCGGGCGCGCAGATCCTTGACCAGATCGTTGGTGCCGACGACGAACCCGGCCAGCCGGTCGCCCGCACCCGCAATCCCGGCTGCGCGCAGCACGCCGAGCGGCGTTTCGATCATCGACCAGATCGGATGCCGCGTTCGGCCCGCCGCCGCCAGCACGGTCGCCGCGTCCTCCACCTTGGGCAGCAGCACGCCGTCAAGCGCCAGCCGGTCGGCCAGGTCGAAATCGGCCGCGCAATCGGCGGCGCTCACGCGCAGGATCAGTTCGCGCCCGCCCCAGTCGCCCGCCAGTGCTGCGGCGATGCCGGCGCGGGCGGCGTCCTTGGCCTCGGGCGCGACCGCGTCCTCAAGATCGAAGATCACGCCATCGACCGGCAGGGTCCGCGCCTTTTCGAGCGCGCGGGGCTTGTCGCCGGGCACATAGAGCATCGACCGGCGGGGACGGATATGCTTTTGGGTCATCCACGAGTCTGTGCGGGGGCTGGCCCCGCGATGCAAGCGGGAGGGTGCGGGTGAGCCGGGAATTGTCGATTGTCGGGATCGGGGGCACCACCCAGCCGGGGTCGTCGACCGAACAGGCGCTCCGCCTCGCGCTTGCCGCCGCCGAGGCCGAAGGCGCGACGGTGACATTGTTCGATGGCCCGACGCTGGCCGCGCTTCCCCATTATGCGCCCGGCGCGGTCGCGCAGTCGGCCGAAGGCCGCCGGCTGGTCGAGGCGGTGCGCGGCGCGCATGGCCTGATCCTGGCCAGCCCGGGCTATCACGGGTCGATTTCCGGCCTGGTCAAGAATGCGATCGATTATATCGAGGAAACCGCCCGCGATGCGCGCGTCTATCTGGACGGGCTGCCGGTCGGGCTGATCGCCACCGCCTATGGCTGGCAGGCGACCGGATCGACGCTCGCCACGCTGCGCGCCATCGTCCATGCGCTGCGCGGCTGGCCGACGCCTTTGGGGGCGGGCATTCGCAGCGTGTCGGGCATGTTCCGCGACGGTGCCTGCCATGACGAGGCGGCGGCCGGGCAGCTCGATCTGGTCGGCAAACAGGTGGTGGAGTTTGCCCGGCTGCGCCAGCGCACCCCCGACGCGACCAGCACCGGCCCGGTCGAGCAATGACCGATGCCGAGCTGGCCGCGCGGCTGGCCGGCGCGGCCGGCCGCCTTGCGCTGACGCTGCGCGACACCGGCCTTGTTTCCGGGCGCGCGCTGGGCGATGCCGGCGATCAGGCGGTCAATGTGCTGCTGATGAAGGCGCTGGCCGAGGCGCGGCCCGAGGACGGTGTGCTGTCGGAAGAGACGACCGACAGTCTTGACCGGCTGGGCAAGGCGCGGGTGTGGATCATCGATCCGCTCGACGGCACGCGCGAATATGCCGAGGGCCGCGATGATTGGGCCGTGCATGTCGCGCTGGCGGTGGACGGTGTGGCGACGGTCGGCGCGGTCGCGCTGCCGGCGCGCGGGCTGGTGTTCCGTTCGGATGCGCCGCCGCCGCCGGTGACGCGCCCGGCGCGCCCGCGCCTGCTGGTCAGCCGTTCGCGCCCGCCAGAGGCCGCCACCCGGCTGGCCGAGGCGCTGGACGCCGACATGGTGCCTATGGGATCGGCGGGCGCAAAGGCGATGGCGGTGCTGATGGGCGAGGGCGACATCTATTTCCACACCGGCGGCCAGCATCAATGGGACAATGCCGCGCCGGTCGCGGTCGCGCGGGCCGCCGGCATGGTGGCGACGCGCGCCGATGGCGGCCCGTGCATCTATAACGGCGCGGAGACGCTGCTGCCCGATCTGCTGATCTGCGCACCCGAACTGGCCCCCGCGTGCGCGCCGTGCTGGACGGGATCGACCTGTCGTGAGCGCCGGAACGGATCACGGCCCGGTGGCGGCGCTTGGCGCGGGCCATCAGGTCCATGAACGCCGGACGCTGTGGGTGGTCGCGCTCGCTGCGATCACCATGCTGGTCGAGATTGCGGCCGGGCTGGCCACGGGGTCGATGGCGCTGCTGGCCGACGGCATCCATATGGCAACCCATGTCGGTGCGCTGGGCCTTGCCGCCTTTGCCTATCGCTATGCGCGCCGCCATGCCGCCGATCCGCGTTTCGTGTTCGGGACCGGCAAGGTCGGCGATCTGGCGGGCTTTGCCAGCGCATTGATGCTGGGCGTGTTCGCCATCGGGATTGCGGCGGAATCGGTCGACCGGCTGTTCGCGCCGGGGGCGATTGCCTATGGCGAGGCACTGTGGGTCGCGGGGCTGGGGCTGGCCGTCAATCTGGCGAGCGCGCTGCTGCTGGCGCATGACCATGACCATCCGCACGACCATGACCATGGCCATGACCATCACCATGGCGCGCACGGCCATCATCATGACCATAATCTGCGCTCCGCCTATTTCCACGTGCTGGCCGATGCGCTGACATCGGTGCTGGCGATCGCGGCGCTGCTGGCCGGGCTGTATCTGGGCTGGCGCTGGCTCGATGCGGCGGCCGGGATCGCGGGTGCACTCGTCATCGCGCATTGGGCGCTGGGGCTGATGCGGACGACCGGGCTGGTGCTCGTTGACGCAACCGCCGATCCGGGGCTGGCCGCGCGCCTGCGGGCGGCGGTGGAGGATGAGGCGACTGAGGTGGTCGATCTGCGCTGCTGGCGCATCGGGCCGGGGCGGTTTGCCGCACTGATCGCGCTGCACAGCGCGCAGCCGCTGCCGGTGGCGGCCTATCGCGCGCGGCTGGCCGGGCAGCACGGGCTGGCCTGGCTGTGGATCGGGGTTTCGGGCCGATCAGCGGCCGATTAACGCCCGGTCGGTGCGCTGTTCCGCGATCAGCGCGCCGAGGACCGACTGGTCGGCATCGGGCATCTGGCCCGCGCCCATCCGTCTGATCTGCTGATAATACCACGACATGACGGCAAAGCCGTTCAGCGCCTTCACCATCCGCAACGGCGATGCCGGGCCGAAAATGCCCGGCCCGATGCGCAGCCGGTCCTCGATCCGCGCCAGCATTTCGTCGCTGCCCGCCAGCAGCCGGGCCGGGCCGAGCGGATCGGCGCACATCGGGCGGCCGATGCCGATCAGCGCGATGCCGTCCGCCAGCGCGCCCGCCATCGCCGCCGCCGTGCGGAACCCGCCGGTCACCATCAGCGGCGGGGTGCGGCCGCTGCGCATCGCGCGCGCGAAATCGAGGAAATAGGCCTCGCGCGCACGGGTCGAGCCGGCGATCGGCTCGACCGGCCGCTCCAGCCCGTCAAGCGCCATCATGCGCGGCTGTTCATAGGAGCCGCCGGAGATTTCGAGCAGGTCCACCCCCTCATCGGCCAGCCATGCGGCGACGCGCAGCGAATCCTCGAACGCAAAGCCGTCCTTCTGGAAATCCGCCGAGTTGAGCTTGACCGACACCGTCTGGCCGCCCGGGAGCGCCGCGCGCACCGCACGGACGGTCGCGATCAGCATCCGCGCCCGGTTTTCCAGCGACCCGCCATATTGATCGGTGCGCCGGTTGGCGCGCGGCGACAGGAATTGCGACAACAGATAGCCATGGGCGGCATGGATTTGCACGCCGTCAAACCCCGCATCGGCGGCGGCGTGCGCGGCTGTCGCAAAGCCCGCGATCAGCGCCGCGATCTCGGCCTCATCAAGCGGAACCGGCGCGCCGAACCGCTTGCCCGGCAGTGCGACCGGAACGGCGGACGGGGCCTTGGGGCGCGGATTGACGTGGATCGGCGTCTGCCGCCCCGGATGGTTGATCTGCATCCACACCCGGCCGCCGCCGCTTTTCGCCGCCATCGCCCAGTCGGCCAGCCGCGCGGCCATATCGGCATCGGGGGGCGGTCGATCACGACATTGCCCGGCCGTTCGAGATGGGCAGCGTCGATCTGGACATTGCCGGTGATCTGCAGGCCGACGCCGCTTGCGCCCCACAGCCGGTAAAGCTGGTTCAGCGCCGCGCCGGGGCGTCCGCCTTCGGCCAGCCCCTCGGTCATCGCCGCCTTGACCAGCCGGTTGGGCAGCGCCGGGCCGTGCGCGGGCTGGAACGGGGATGCAAGGATCGGCGCATCGGTCATGGATCGGGCATCCGCTGGGATCGAAATGCCGCCAGCCTAAATGTATCCGGAACGGATGCAACCAGCCCGTTGCAAACCGCAACCCGGATCGACGAACGACTGTCCGGCTTCGGCGGGGGGTGGTGCGGATTGTATGCAGATGACCGCGACCGGGGCAGGCGACCGCCGGCTGGCACCGGCGGAAATGGTGAGCCCTGCTGGATTCGAACCAGCGACCTACTGATTAAAAGTCAGTTGCTCTACCGACTGAGCTAAGGGCCCCCGATCGGGCATAGGCCGGCCCCCTTAGAAGGATGACCGGCCCCGGTCAACCGGTGGAACGGCTGGGCATGGCTGCGGCCGCCGTTGGCGGTGGCGAAGCTGGCGCACCGTCAGCCCCGACAGCGGATCGCGCCAGCCCGGCGCGATGGCGGCAAGCGGGCCGAGCACGAAATCGCGGATCCGGTAATCGGGGTGCGGGATAACCAGCCCCGGTTCCGCCCAGCCGCCGCCCGACCACAGGATGATGTCGAGATCAAGGACGCGCGGCCCCCAGCGCCGTCCGCCACGCCGGCCAAAGCCGCGTTCGATGCGCTTGAGCGCGGCGAGCAGGGCGGGCGGGGCGAGCGGGCTGTCGATCAGCACCGCGCCATTGGCAAAGCCGCGCCCCGCCGGGCCGAGCGCCGGGGTGGCGCGCACCGGCGCGACCGCCCGGATCGTGCCGAGTGCCGCCAGCGCCTGCGCCGCTGCACGCACGACGCCCGCCGGCAGCCCGTGCCGGTGATGGCGGCGGTTGGAGCCGATCGCGACGGCATAGCTGGTGTGCGGGCTTGCCCCTGTCATGCCGCTGCGCCTATCGCGGGGCGACCGCCATGATAAGCCCTGAAAACTCTCTGACGCCCGCATCGCCGGCCCCGGCGATCAGCCCATGGCCGCAGCTTGAGGCGCCGGTCGACTGTCCGCTGTGCCCGCGGCTGGCCGCGTTCAGGGATGCGCTCCGCGCCGAGCATCCGGGCTGGTGGAACGCGCCGGTGCCGGCCTTTGGCGATCCGGGGGCGTGGCTGGCGATCATCGGGCTGGCGCCCGGCAAGCATGGCGCCAACCGCACCGGCCGACCGTTCACCGGCGATTTCGCCGGCGATCTGCTGTATGAAACGCTCATCGATTTCGGGCTCGCCCGCGGGCGCTACGATGCCCGGCCCGATGACGGGCTGGTGCTCGACGGGGCGGTGATCCTGAACGCGGTCAAATGCCTGCCGCCGGAAAACAAGCCGACCCCGGCCGAGGCCAATGCCTGCCGCCCATTCCTCGCGCGCCAGCTGGCGGCGCTGCCGCAGGTCAGGGTGCTGGTCGCGCTCGGCCAGATCGCGCATCAGCAGCTGGTCCGCACCTGTGGCGGGCGGCAGGCCGATTTCCGCTTCGGCCATCTGGCCGAACACCGGCTGCCGGGCGGGCAGGTGTTGATCGACAGCTATCACTGCTCGCGCTACAATCAGAATACCGGGCGGCTGACGCCGGACATGTTCGCGCGCGTCTTTGCCCGCGCGGTGGCGATTGGCCGGGAACCGCCCGTCAAGGCCTGATGCGGAGCGGCTGGGAATCCCGGCCTGTTAGAACACCGGATCGTCGGCGCCGCCCTTGCCGTGGATGCCGCATTCGGTCTTGTCCCAGCCGCGCCAGCGCCCGGCGCGCGGGTCTTCGCCCGGGCGGACTTTGCTGGTGCAGGGCGAGCAGCCGATCGACGGATAGCCCTCGGCCTCGAGCGGATGGCGCGGCAGCTCGTGCGCGGCGAAATAGGCGTCGAGATCGCCCTTGCTCCAGTCGGCAAGCGGATTGATCTTCAGCCGTCCGTCCTCGATCTCGAAGCGGGGCAAAGCGACGCGCGTTTTCGCCTGAAAGCCCTTGCGCCCCGAAATCCATGCATCGAAGCCGCCAAGCGCGCGGTCGAGCGGCTCGACCTTGCGGAGCGCGCAGCAGCCATCGGGGTCATAGGACCAGCGCAGGCTGGTCTGGTCCTTGAGCGCCAGCTGATAGGGGTCGGGGCGGAACACCCGCAGGTCGACAAAGCCCAGCCGTTCCGCCAGCTCGTCGCGATAGGCAAGGGTCTGCCCGAACATCTTCTGGGTGTTGATGAAGATCAGCGGCACCTGGCGGTCGACCGCCGCGACCAGATGGAGCAGCACCGCCGATTCGGCGCCGAACGAGGAGACGAGCGCCACCCGCCCGGCCAGTTCGGGCAGCAGCGCGGCCAGCATGTCGGCCGTCGCCACCCCGGCAAAACGCGCCTCGAGTGCTGCGGCATCGGCAGGCGTGAAGGCCGGGGCGGTGTCGATCCGGTCGGCGGCGCGGGCGGGATCAGCCATGGCGCAGCTTCCACACCGGCGCCCGGTCATCGGCGGCCGCCTGATAGACATGGCGATAGCGCGCGAGCGCCGTATCGACCGCCGCCCGGTCGATCGGCACGCGCGGGGCAAAGCTGTCGAACCCCGCCCGGCGCATCGGCACGATCTGGTCGATCAGCACATCGCCCTCGGCGCGCAGTTCGCCGGCATAGCCATGTTCGCGCAGGATGCGCGCCGCCGAATAGCCGCGCCCGTCGCGAAAGCCCGGAAAGGCGATTTCGATGAGTCGCAGCCGCTGCAGATGGGGCAGCAGCGCGCGGGCATCGTCGCCCGGCTCGATCCGGACCGCGCCGGCATCGGCCTGGGCAAGAAAGGCATCCAGCGTCACCGCCGGCTCTTCGGCGGGGTCGTCGTCGCGCAGCCTGAGCAGCTGATCAGCCATAGATCGCCTCCTTGAACGGATCCATGCCGACCCGGCGATAGGTGTCGACAAAGCGTTCGCCCTCGGCACGCAGCGCCAGATAGCGGTCGGTGACGCGCTCGATCGCGTCGACGACGCCGTCCTCGTCAAAGCCCGGTCCGGTGATGCGGCCGAGGCTGACGTCCTCCGCCCCCGAACCGCCGAGCAGCAGCTGATAGTTTTCGGTGCCTTTGCGGTCGACGCCCAGAATGCCGATATGGCCGGCATGGTGATGGCCGCAGGCGTTGATGCAGCCGCTGATCTTGAGCTTGAGTTCGCCAAGGTCGCGCTGCCGCGCCGGATCGGCGAAGCGCCGCGCGATCTTCTGCGCGACCGGGATCGACCGGGCATTGGCAAGGCTGCAATAATCAAGGCCCGGGCAGGCGATGATGTCGGTGATCAGATCAAGATTGGCCTCGGCCAGCCCGGCGGCGACCAGCGCGTCCCACACCGCTTTCAGATCGGCGCGCGCGACATGCGGCAGCACGATGTTCTGGGCATGGGAGATGCGCAGCTCGTCATGGCTGTAGCGTTCGGCAAGATCGGCGATCAGGTCGATCTGGTCGGCGCTTGCATCGCCCGGAATGCCGCCCACCGGTTTCAGGCTGATATTGACGATGGCGTGCCCCGGCACCTTGTGTGGCGCGACATTGCGGTCGATCCAGGCGGCAAAGGCCGGATCGGCGGGCGCTTCGTCGCCATCGTCGCGGGGGGTGAGCGCGGGCCCGGCAAAAAAGCCGGTGATCCGCGCCAGTTCGGCAGCCGGCGGGTCGATGCCCAGCGTCAGCACATGGGCGAATTCCTCATCGACCTGGCGGCGATATTCATCGGCCCCGATCTCGTGCAGCAGGATCTTGATCCGCGCCTTGTAGATGTTGTCGCGCCGGCCATAGCGGTTGTAGACGCGCAGGCACGCCTCGACATAGCTGATCAGCTGGTCGGCGGGAACGAAATCGCGGATCAGATGCGCGATCATCGGCGTGCGGCCCATGCCGCCGCCGGCATAGATGCGCGCGCCCAGCGTGCCGTCCGCCCCCGCACGATCTGGATGCCGATATCGTGCAGCCGCATCGCCGCGCGGTCGGTGTCGCTGGCAATGACCGCGATCTTGAACTTGCGCGGCAGATAGCTGAACTCGGGGTGAAAGCTGCTCCACTGGCGCAGCAGCTCGGCCCAGGGGCGGGGATCGGTCACCTCGTCGGCGGCCGCGCCTGCATATTGGTCCGAACTGATGTTGCGGATGCAATTGCCCGACGTCTGGATGGCATGCATCTCGACCGTCGCCAGCTCGGCCAGAATATCGGCCGCGTCCTCCAGCCGGATCCAGTTGAACTGGATGTTCTGGCGCGTCGTGAAATGGCCATATCCCCGGTCATAGCGGCGCGCGATATGGCCGAGCATCCGCATCTGCCGGCTGTCGAGCGTGCCATAGGGAATGGCGACGCGCAGCATATAGGCATGGAGCTGGAGATAGAGACCGTTCATCAGCCGGAGCGGCTTGAACTGGTCTTCGGTCATCTGCCCCGACAGGCGGCGCGCGACCTGATCGCGAAACTCGTCCACCCGCGCGGCGACCATCGCCGTGTCATAGCTGTCGTATCTGTACATGCTCTACCTTTGCGGGCCGCTGACGGCGGCCGGAGGAAGGGGGGATGCGGGCGGCAGGACCGGCGCGATCGGGCGCAGCCGCTGGTGCCGGACGATGCGGCCAAGCTGCGCGAGACGACGGCCATCGATGCTGACCTCGCGGTGCGCGCGGCGGATCGCTTCGAACGCCGCCTGAGTGGCCGGATCGGCATAGCCGTCGGCGCTGCGGTAGTGGACGGTGACCAGCAGATCCCAGCCCGCGGCGTCGCCATCGGCATTTTCATGCAGCGTATAGCCGTCGAACCAGCCCTGTTCGGTCGCCACCCGGTCCATCGCCAGCCAGTTGGCGACGATGTAGCGGGCAAGCGCCGCGCGCGCGCCAGGCTCTGCCTTCAGATAGGTTTGCTCGACCATCCCCGGCGCCGTGGTCGCGGACATGGTCGGGGCGGGGGCCGGGGCGGGGCCGGGACGGGGGCCGGGGCGGCAGGGCCGAGCAGCAGGGCGAAGGTGGCCGCGATCATGTCAGATCACCCAGCTGCCGGCACCCGGATCGGCGGGCTGGAGCGACAGGTCGGGCCGGACGGTGGGGCCGAGCGCGCGGATGCGGTCCTTGATATGGGCCGGGCGTGGACCGTCGGGGCCGGCGACCGCATCGACGACATAGGGCACATTCACCCGCCGCGCCCCTTCCTCGCGGTGGGCGATCGCCTCGCCGTCCTGGCCGACATCGACGGCGTCGGCGATGTGGCGCGACCAGCCGCTGCCGGTCCACCAGATGACATCGCCCGAGCCGAGATCGTTTCCGGTCAGCAGCTTCATGCCCGCGCCCCCGCCGTCACCGCCGCCGTCACCGCCGCCGTTACCGCTGGGTGCGCGTCTGCCAGCGCCAGCATGTCCTGCGCGCGGCCGAGCGCCGCGACTTCGCCTACCACGATCAGCGCCGGGCTGGCGACGCGCGCCCGCTCGATCAGCCCGCCCAGATCGGCAAGCAGCGTGCGGAGCGCCCGCGACCCCGGCCGGGTGCCGCGTTCGAGCACGGCGACCGGCATAGCCGGCGACACGCCGTCGGCGATCAGCTTGTCGGCAATGTCGGCCCCGGTCGCGACGCCCATATAGATGACGAGCGTGCGGCCCTGCCCGGCCAGGCCAGACCAGTCCTGATCGGCCAGCCCCTTGCACTGGCCGGCGACGAAGCTGACCGCGCTCGACCAGTTGCGATGGGTGAGGGGCAGCATCGCCTCCGCCGCGCAGCCGAGCGCGGCGGACACGCCGGGCACCACCTCGACCGCGATGCCCGCTGCTTGGCAGGCTTCGGCCTCTTCGCCGCCGCGGCCGAAGATGAACGGATCGCCGCCCTTCAGCCGGACGACGCGGCGGCCCGCACGCGCCTCGGCGACCAGCAGGGCGTTGATCTCCTCCTGCGGCATCGAATGGCGGCTGCGCGATTTGGCGACCGACACGCGCGGTGCCGGGCTCATGTCGAGGATCCGGGGATCGACCAGCCCGTCATGGACGAGCAGATCGGCCTCGGCCAGCAGCCGGGCGGCCTTCAGCGTCAGCAGGTCCGGATCGCCGGGGCCCGCGCCCACCAGCCAGACGCGCCCCTGTCGGGCGCCGGGTGAAGAGGATGCACCTGTCATGCCCGCCACATGGGACGGGGCGCCGACAGCGGCAAAGCAGCGATGCTTGGGCGGGCTTTAGCTGAGCTTTTCAGTGGCCGGATCGGCCAGCCCGACGCCGATTGCCGCGCGCGGCTGTTCGGCCTCGGTCGAGACGACCGGATAGGCGCAGTAATCGGCGGCATAATAGGCGCTTGGCCGGTGATTGCCCGACCAGCCGATCCCGCCAAAAGGCGCGGCGGACGACGCGCCGTTGGTCGGCCGGTTCCAGTTGACGATCCCGGCCCGGATATTGGCCCAGAACTGGTCGTAATGCGCCGGGGTGCCGCCGATCAGCGCGGCCGACAGGCCATAGCGCGTGGCATTGGCCTCGATGATCGCCGCCTCGAAATCGGCGACGCGCACCACCTGCAGCACCGGGCCGAACATTTCGGCATCGGGCCGGTCGGCAATGCCGGTCATGTCGATGAGGCCCGGTTTCAGGAACGGGCGGCTTTCATCGGGGCGTTCCAGATGCTTGATCACCCGGCCGCCCTTCATCATCAGCGCGAGGAACCCCTCGGTCAGGCTGTCGGCCGCATCATTGTCGATCACCGGGCCCAGAAAGGGCGCGGGCGTCGCATGGGGATGGTCGATGATCAGCCGCTCGGTCAGCTTCAGAAGCTCGGCCATCAGCGGCTCGTAAAGCCCGTCGCGCACGATCAGCCGCCGCGCCGCCGTGCAGCGCTGCCCGGCCGACATGAACGCCGACTGGACGATCAGCGCCGCCGCCGCGCCCAGATCGCCGGTGTCCCAGGCGATGATCGGATTGTTGCCGCCCATTTCCAGCGCCAGGATTTTCTCCGGCGTCTCGGCAAACTGGCGGTTGAGCGCCAGGCCGGTGCGCGCGGAGCCGGTGAACAGCAGCCCGTCAATCCCGTCATGGGCGGCAAGCGCCCGGCCCTGGTCCGGCCCGCCGATGACCAGCCGGATCACGCCTTCGGGAATGCCCGCCTCGCGGTAGAGCGCGACCAGCGCCGCACCGACCGCCGGGGTCTTTTCCGACGGCTTGAACACCACCGCATTGCCGGCAAGCAAGGCGGGCACGATATGGCCGTTGGGCAGATGGGCGGGAAAGTTATAGGGGCCGAGCACCGCCAGCACGCCGTGCGGCTTGTGCCGGAGCGCCATCTTCGCGCCCATCGCGCCTTCCAGCCGCTTCTTGCCCGTCCGCTCGCTATAGGCGGAGACCGAGATGTCGACCTTGGCGATCACGCTCTCGACTTCGGTGCGCGCTTCCCACAGCGGCTTGCCCGTCTCGCGCGCGATCAGGTCGGCCAGCTTCTCGGCTTCGGCGCGGACATGGTTGGCGAAGCGGCGCAGCGTTTCCATGCGCACGGTGAAGGGCCGCGACGCCCAGTCCACCCATGCGGCGCGCGCCAGCGCCACTTCGTGATCGACATCGCTGACGGGGGCGCGCCACAGTTCGGCACCGGTCGCGGGTTCAAGGGACAGCAGCTCGGGCGTCATCTGCCCGCCTTCCAGCACCCGGCCCGGCCCCGGTCAAGCCGCAAGTGCCGCACCCATGCGCCGGATCGCGGCGATCTTGGCTGCAAGCGGCTGCCAGTCATCGGCCCCGGCGATGCGCGCCCAGATCGCCTCCACCTCGTCGATATGCATGCTGCACGGCGCGTCGTCCTGCCAATAGGGATGATCGGTCGCGCGGGCCGCCTGCCGCGCGGCGACCGCATCCACAAAGGGCGCAAAGGCCGGCAGCGTGTAGAGCGGATCGGCGGGCGAGGGGCCGCGCCGCGCGCCGCCCGCCCAGTCGAAGAAGAAGCGGTCAATCTCCACCCCGGTTTCGATCAGCCCCTGCTCGATCGCCCGCACCAGCGCGACATCGGCCTCGGCATCGGTCGGCGCCACGCCCAGCCGCCACAGCATCCGTTCGACCAGCGCCGCGCGGTAGAGCGGGGCGAACCGGTCCAGCTCCGCGATCATCGCATCGACATCGGCGATGTCGCGCAGCGCGCCCGCCAGCTGCACGGCGTTCCACTGGATCGCCTCGGGCTGGCGGCCAAAGGCGTAAAGCCCGGTCTGGTCGAAATAGGCGGCGACGAAGCCGGTGTCGAAGCGCGGGGTGAAGCGCCACGGACCGTAATCGAAGCTTTCGCCGCTCACATTGATGTTGTCGGTGTTGAGCACGCCGTGGACGAAGCCGGCGGCGATATAGCTGGCGGCGAGCTGCGCGGTCGCGGCGACGACATGGCGCAGCAGCGCCACCGGATCGCCGCTGTCATCGCCGTGATAGGTCTGAAGCGCGTGCGCGGTCAGCCGTTCAAGGCCCTGCCGGTCGCCCAGATAGGCGAGCCGCTGGAAGCTGCCGATGCGGATATGGCCATGGCTCATCCTGACCAGCACGGCCGAGCGGGTGGGCGAGGGTTCGTCGCCCCGGTGCAGCTGTTCGCCGGTTTCGATCACCGAAAAGGTACGCGACGTGGTGACGCCCAGCGCTTCGAGCATTTCGGTGGCCAGGATCTCGCGCACCGCGCCTTTGAGCGTCAGCCGCCCGTCGCCGAACCGGCTATAGGGCGTCTGGCCCGACCCCTTGGTGCCCAGATCGCGCCAGCGGCCGCCCGCATCCCGCAGCTGAGCGAACAGAAAGCCGCGCCCGTCGCCGATTTCGGGATTGTACACGCGGAACTGATGGCCGTGATAGCGCAGCGCCAGCGGCTGCGGCAGATTGCCCGGCAGCGGCGCGAAGCGGGCGAAATGCGCGATCCAGGCGGCATCGTCCAGCCCGCCCAGCCCGATCGCCGCCGCCGCCCGGTCGTTCCTGAACCGCAGCCTTGCCTGCGGAAAATCGGCCGGTTCGACCGGATCGGCAAGGAAATCGGCAACGGCTGCGATCGGCACGTCAGGCTGGGGTTGCGGGGCATCGGCCATGCCGTGATATGGGGGCCTTGGGCAGTGGGACGCAAGCATGGCCGGGTTCGCGCACGGATATTGGTGGTCGAACGACGGGCTGAGGCTGCATTACCGCGACTATGCGGGCGGGGCCGATGGCCGGCCGCCGATCCTGTGCCTGCCGGGGCTGACCCGCAATGCGCGCGATTTCGCGGCGCTGGCCGAACGGCTGAGCCCGGCATGGCGGGTGATCGCGCCCGAGTTTCGCGGCCGCGGCGAGAGCGCCTATGCCAAGGATCCGATGAGCTATGTCCCGCTCACCTATGTGCAGGACGTGGAGGCGCTGATCCGGCATCTGGAGCTCAAGGCATTCGTGTCGATCGGCACCTCGCTGGGCGGGCTGGTGACGATGCTGATGGCAGGTGCCGAGCGCGATCGGCTGAAGGGCGTCGTGCTCAACGATGTCGGGCCGGCGCTCGAACCGGCGGGGCTGGCGCGCATCCGTACCTATGTCGGCAAGGGGGCAATTGGCCGACCTGGCTGCACGCCGCCCGCGCGCTCGCCGACACCAACCGCCATGCCTATCCGGGCTATCGGATCGAGGACTGGCTGGCGATGGCCAAGCGGCTTTACCGCCTGTCGTCATCGGGCCGCATCGTCATCGATTATGATCCGCGCATCGCCGAGCCGATGCGTCTGCCGGGCGGGGAGGCGGGGATCGACCTGTGGCCCGCGCTTGAACCGTTGCGCGGCGTGCCGCTCGTCATCCTGCGCGGGGCGCTGTCCGATCTGCTCGCCGAGGCGACGGTGGCGCGGATGCAGCAGATGCTGCCGCTGGCCGAGGCGGTGACCGTGCCGGGTGTCGGCCATGCGCCGACCCTTGCCGAGCCGGAGGCGATGGCGGCGATCGACCGCCTGCTCGCGCGTGCCTGGCCGGTTGCGGGCTGAGCCGGGCGGCCTGGCCTCGGAAGGGCCGTGTTGCAGGCACATGAAAAACCGGTTTTGCGCTCCGCATGAAATCCATGCATAGGGCGCAGCATGACTGCAGCGACCATGGGGTTTAAGGGCCTTCGCCCGATCATTTACGCCGGCCGGGAAGTCTGGCCGCTTGTCGAGGGGGGCAAGGGGGTTTCGGCCACCAACCATGCCAGTTCGGGCGCCTGGGCGGCGGCCGGGGGCATCGGCACGGTGTCGGCCGTCAATGCCGACAGCTATGATGCCGAGGGCCGGGTGATCCCCCAGGTCTATCGCGCGCGCACCCGCCGCGAGCGGCATGAAGAGCTGATCCAATATGCAATCGACGGCGCCGTGGAGCAGGTGCGCCGCGCCTATGAGATGGCGGGCGGCCGCGGGGCCATCAACATCAACGTGCTGTGGGAAATGGGCGGCGCGCAGCGCGTGCTGCACGGCGTGCTGGAGCGGACGCGCGGGCTGGTGGCGGGGGTGACCTGCGGCGCAGGCATGCCCTATAAGCTGTCGGAGATCGCGGCGTCCTACGGCGTCAGCTATCTGCCCATCGTCAGTTCGGCGCGCGCCTTCCGTGCGCTCTGGAAGCGCGCTTATTCCAAGGCTTCCGAATGGCTTGGCGCGGTGGTCTACGAAGATCCCTGGCTGGCCGGCGGGCATAACGGCCTGTCCAACGCCGAAGATCCGCTCAAGCCCGAAGATCCCTATCCGCGCGTCAAGGCGCTGCGCGAGACGATGCGCGAGGGCGGCATTTCGGACGATGTGCCGATCGTGATGGCCGGCGGCGTCTGGTATCTGCGCGACTGGAACGACTGGATCGACAATCCGGAACTGGGCACCATCGCCTTTCAATATGGCACGCGCCCGCTGCTGACCAAGGAAAGCCCGATCCCCGATGAGTGGAAGGCGCGGCTGATGACGCTGGAGGAGGGCGATGTCCTGCTTCACCGTTTCTCGCCGACCGGCTTTTATTCCTCGGCGGTGCGCAATCCCTTCCTGCGCGACCTTGAGGCGCGGTCCGAACGGCAGATCGCCTTTTCGACCGAGGCTGCGGGCGATCACCAGTATCAGCTCGATGTCGGCGTGCGCGGCAAGAACTTCTGGGTGACGCGCGGCGATCTGCTGCGCGCGCGCGAATGGCATGGCCTGGGCTTTACCGATGCGCTGAAAACGCCCGACAACACGCTCGTCTTCGTCACGCCCGAGGACAAGGTGGTGATCCGCAAGGATCAGGCCGACTGCATGGGCTGCCTCAGCCAGTGCGCCTTTTCGTCCTGGGCGGACAATGAGGAAAACTCGACCGGGCGGCTGGCCGATCCGCGCAGCTTCTGCATCCAGAAGACGCTGCAGGACATCGCCCATGGCGGCGATGTGGAGCGCAACCTGATGTTTGCCGGCCACAATGCCTATAACTTCAAGCGCGATCCCTTCTATTCGAACGGGTTCGTGCCGACGGTCAAGCAGCTGGTCGACCGCATCCTGACCGGCGACTGAGGCCGCGCGCCGGGACCGGGCGTTTCACCGCCCGGCCCCGGCACCGCTCAGGTCCGGCGTTGACCAGGTCCGCAGTTAACTCAGGCCCAGCCTTCCAGCACCTGATCGGGCGGTCGGTGGCCGTCCGCCCAGATGCGGATATTGGCGATCACCTTTTCCCCCGTCGCGTGGCGCGCCTCGATGGTGGCCGACGCCATGTGCGGCAGCAGCACGACATTGGGCAGCCCGATCAGCCGCGGATCGACCGCCGGCTCGTGCGCGAACACGTCCAGCCCGGCCCCGGCGATCACGCCCTGTTCGAGCGCGGCGATCAGCGCCGGTTCGTCGACGATCTCGCCCCGGGCGATGTTGATCAGATAGCCCTGCCGCCCGAGCAGCGCGAGGCGGCGCGCGTCGATCAGATGATGGGTCGAGGCGTTGTGCGGGCAGTTGATCGACAGCATGTCGATTTCGGTCAGCATGTCGTCCAGTTCGGCATGGTAGGTCGCATCGACCGCCTTTTCGACGACATGGGGCAGGCGGCGGCGGTTATGGTAATGGATCGCGATGCCGAAGCCGCGCGCGCGCAGCGCGATCGCCTGGCCGATCCGGCCCATGCCGACAATGCCCAGCTTCTTGCCCGACACGCGCCGCCCGAGCATCGCGGTCGGCCCCCAGCCGGCCCATTCGCCCGACCGGACCAGCCTTTCGCCCTCGGACAGCCGGCGCGGCACGGCCAGGATCAGCGCCATCGCCATGTCGGCGGCATCGTCGGTCAGCACGCCCGGCGTGTTGGTGACCAGGATGTCGCGCGCCCGCGCCGCCGCCAGATCGATATGATCGACGCCATTGCCGTAATTGGCGATCAGCTTCAGCCGCGGGCCGGCGGCGGCGATCAGCGTGGCATCGATGCGGTCGACGATGGTCGGCACCAGCACATCGGCATCGGCGATCAGCGCGGCGAGCCGGTCGGGGCTGGGGGGGCGCTCCTCGGCCAGCGGCACGACATCGAACAGCTCGCGCATCCGCGCTTCGATCGCGTCGGGCAAGCGGCGCGTGACGACGACCCTGGGGCGAGCAAGAACAGCCATGGCAGGAGCTAGGCGGGCCGGGCCGCGCGCGTCAAGCTCGGGACGGGCAGTGAGACTGGCCGGGCTTGAAGCGCGTCCCCGCGTCGGGCAACACGAGCGCCATGAATGCTGCCATGATGAAGCGGGCCCTGATCTTCACGCTCGCGCTGCTGCTGCCGGCGGGCGAGGCGCTCGCGCTCCAGAAGACGCCGCCTTACTGGGCGTCGATCGTCCCCGGTCAGGCGCGCACCCGCACCGGGCCGGGGCGCAATTATCCGGCGATGTGGATGTATCAGCGGCGCGGCCTGCCGGTCCGGGTGGTCGCCGTGTTCCCCGCCTGGCGCAAGGTCGAGGATCCGGACGGCGCGCAGGGCTGGATGCAGGCCAATATGCTGAGCGATGATCGCATGGCGATGGTGCGTGGCGGCGAAGCGGCGCTGCGCACCCGGCCGGAGGCGGGGGCGCCGGTCGCGTGGCGCGCCGCTGACGGGGTGATCGGGCGGCTGCGCGCCTGCGCCGATGGCTGGTGCGAGCTGGATATTGCCGGCCGGCGCGGCTGGGTGGAAACCGGGCGGCTGTGGGGCGTTGCCCCGGACGAGCGCCTGAACCCTTAAGCCCTCTAAGCCCCTGAATCCCAGCCCTCGGCGCGGTGCGGTTCAGCCGCCGGGCGGGGCCATCGCCACCCCGGCAGCGCCGGTTCGGGTGTCGATGGCGATGATCCGCACCGCCCGCCCGGCGAGCGACGTTGCCGGGATCCGCGCGGCGAACATGCCGGTCTGCCCGGCATAATCGAGCCGGTGGCGCGCGCTTTCCCGGCCTGCGGCATCGATGATCACCGCCGACACCTCGAACCGGGCCGAATCCCACAGCCCGCCCGGTTCGATCGGGCAGCCGCACATCAGCATGACCCGCGCGGCGATGCGCGCCGATCCGTCCCGCTCCGGCGGCGCGGGCGGCGCGGGGCGCACGACCAGCCCCGGCAGTTCGAGCACGATCCCGTCGCCAAGCGTCGCCGACGCGCCGGGGACCAGCCAGCGCGTGACCGCCACGCTGACCGCCGATTGCGGATCGCTGACCGGTCCATAGGCGCTGATCTGGACAAGCTGTGGCCGGTCGAGATCGAGCGTCGCGCGGAACGCGGCGGTGCCGTCATCGGCGAGCGCCGCCCCGCGCGGCTGCGGCCCCATGATGCGGGCAGTGTCGCCGGTGCCGCCGCTCGTCGGCCCTTCGGCCAGCAGCCGCCCGGTCGCGGCGTCGGCGATCCGCACCATCGCCCCGCCCATCGACGAGCCGACATATTTGCCGCCCTGGCTGAGCACGCGGACCGTTACTGGCGTCGGCTCGGCCGCAGCGGGCAGAACGGGCAGGGCCGCCGCCAGCACGCCCGGCAGCAGGTGTCGCAAGATGCTGAGATCGGTCATCGGGTGGTGGTCCTTTGCCTGTGTCGTCCCGTGTGCGGCGAAGCGCCGGGTCGCCACAGCCTAGCAGCGCGGTCCCGGCTGCGGAAATACGCACCGGCCGCTGTGACAGACGAACCGATCTGGCACATGCAACTTGACAAAAACGGCCATATGCGCTAGAAGTATAAGACTTGGCCGTGATTTGCTCCGGCCATGGCCCCATCCTTCCCCTTTATTGGATATCGCCATGACCGAACGGCAATTCCGGCCGTCGCGGCGCTTTGCCGGCGCTGCGCGGACCCGTTTTCTCGATGCGCTGGCGGGGTGTGCGACCGTCCGTGACGCCGCGCGCGCTGCCGGCGTCTCGGCCGACACCGTCTATCGCCACCGGCTGCGCGATGCCGGATTCCGGGCCGATTGGGCGCGCGCGATCGACCAGGCCTATGCCCGCATCGAGGCCGAACTGATCGGCGATGCCGCCGCCGCCCTGACCGGCGTGGCCGCTGCAGCACCGGAAGATGGTCTGCCGGCCCATGTCGTCCCGTCTTCTGACAAACTGGTCTGGGACCGGGCGCTGCAATTGCTGCGGCTGCACCGGACGGGCGCGCGCGTGGATTCCGATGCGGCCGGCCAAAAGGGCAGCACCATGCCGGTGGAAGAGGCGCGAGCACGGCTGCTCGCCCGGCTGGCGGCGATGGGCCTGATCGGACGGGCGGACTGACCGGCAGCGTTGTGGCGCGTGCATATGGGGGGATTGGCATGACCGGAACCAGATCGATCAAGGACGATCCGCGCACATGGCTGGAGGCGTTGCGCGGCCTGCCCCCCGATGCCGTGCTGAAGGCTTTGCGCACCCTGCCCGAGGCGGTGTCGTTCGCGCTTGCCGATGACTGGCACAGCTTTGCACTTGACGGGCAGCGGCCGCCGCCCGGCGACTGGCGGATCTGGCTGCTGATGGCGGGGCGCGGCTATGGCAAGACGCGCGCCGGGGCGGAATGGGTGTCGGCGCTGGCGCGTGCCGATGGCCGGCTGCGCATCGCGCTCGTTGGCGCGACGCTCGACGATGTGCGCCAGGTGATGGTGGAGGGCGAAAGCGGCATCCTCGCCGTTGCCCGCGCGCATGAACGGCCGCGCTGGTATCCCAGCCGCCGGCTGCTGCGCTTCTGTTCGGGGCGGAGGCCTATGCCTATTCGGCGGAACGGCCTGACAGCCTCAGGGGTCCGCAGCATCATCATGGCTGGTGCGACGAACTGGCCAAATGGCGGCGTGCCGATGCGGCCTGGGACAATCTGCGCCTGGGCCTGAGGCTGGGCGCGGACCCGCGCGTGCTCATCACCACCACGCCCCGGCCCACGCCGCTGATCCAGCGCATTCTGGGCCTGCCCGATACGGCTGTGGCGCGCGGGCGGACCGCGCAGAACCCGCATCTGGCAGCCTCGGTGCGCGCCGATCTGCAGGCCAGCTATGGCGGCACCCGGCTCGGCCGGCAGGAACTGGATGGCGAGATGCTCGCCGATATCGAGGGCGCGCTGTGGAGCCGCGCGGCGATCGAGGCGGCGCGGCGGCCCCGGCCGGCGGCGCTCGCCCGCGTGGTGATCGGCGTCGATCCGCCGGCCAGCGCGGGGGCGTGTGCGGGCTGGTCGTGGCCGGGGCCGATATGGCCGGGCGGCTTTACGTGCTGGGCGATGCCAGCCTGTCGGCGCCGCCGCATGGCTGGGCCGCCGCCGTCGCCGTCGCCGCGCGCGACTGGCAGGCCGATCTGGTGGTGGCCGAGGCCAATCAGGGCGGGGACATGGTGGGGCGGTGCTCGCCGCCGCCGATGTCGCGCTGCCGGTGCGGCTGGTTCATGCCAGCCGGGGCAAATCGGCGCGGGCCGAACCGGTGGCGCTGCTGTTCGAGCGCGGGCTGGCGCATCTGGCCGGGCGCTTCCCGGCACTTGAGGACCAGATGGCCGGGCTGCTGGCGGGCGGCGGCTATGCCGGGCCGGGCAGCAGCCCCGACCGGGCCGATGCGATGGTGTGGGCGATGACCGCGCTGATGGGCGGCGCACGGCCCCGTGCAGGCGTGCGTCGCCTTTGACGATGAACCGCGCCATAATTGCTATTGCGAATCTATCTCATTCGCAATAGCAGCCGGGACATGCTCATCTCCTCGCTCCTTGCCGCGGCCGCCAATGCCGCTCTCGCCGCCGCCCACGCCGCCGCCGACGCCGCGCCCGCCGCCGAAGCCGGTCCGGTCATCACCGTCACCGCCACCCGCGAACCGCGCAGCGTCGACGAGGTGCCGGCGATCGTCACCGTGATCGACGCCAACCGGATCGCCGATGAACTGGCGAGCGACGTGCGCGATCTGGTCCGCTTTGAACCCGGCATCACCGTGCGCCGCGCGCCCAGCCGCTTCGGCGCGGCGTTCGGATCGACGGGGCGCGACGGCAATTCCGGGATCAACATCCGCGGGATCGAGGGCAACCGCGTGCTCATCCAGGTCGATGGCGTGCGCGTGCCCGACGGGTTCGAATTCGGCGCCCAGGCGGCCGGGCGCGGTGATTATGTCGATCTGGGGCTGATCAAGTCGGTCGAGATCCTGCGCGGCCCGGCCTCGGCGCTCTATGGCAGCGACGGGCTGGCCGGGGCGATCAGCTTCCAGACCAGCGATCCCGAGGATCTGCTGACCGGCGGCCAGGATTTTGCCGGCAGCGCGCGCGCCGCTTATGACAGCGCCGATCAGCAATGGTCGAACACCGCGATCCTGGCCGGCCGGTCGGGCGACTGGTCCGCGCTCATCGCCTATACGCGGCGCGACGGGCAGGAACTGGATAATCAGGGCACCAATGATGCGCCCAACGCCAATCGCACCACCCCCAATCCGCAGGACACGGGCGGCAATGCGGTGCTCGGCAAGCTGGTCTGGGCGCCCGATGCCGCCAACCGCATCCGCCTGACCGCCGAATATAATGACAACCGCATAGCGACCAATGTGCTAAGCGGGGTCGCCCCCGTGGCGACGGCGGCGACCAGCGTGATCGGGCTGACGGCGCGCGACACGGTCAGCCGCCACCGCGTCTCGCTCGACTGGCGGCGCGAAAGCGACGGCGCGATCCGCTTCCTGCAGGCAAGCCTCTGGTATCAGGACGGCGAGAACCGCCAGTTCACCGCCGAGGACCGCAACACCGCCGCCGACCGCACCCGGCTCAACACCTTCAACAACCGCGTCATCGGTGCGGCGCTCGAGCTGCGCTCGACGCTCACCACCGGCCCGATCAGCCACAGCCTCGTCTATGGCGCGGACGGCTCGATCACCCGTCAGAACGGGCTGCGCGACGGCACGGTGCCGCCGGCCGGCGAGACCTTCCCGACGCGGGCGTTCCCGACCACCGATTTCACGCTCGCCGGGCTGTTCCTGACCGACGAGATCCGCATCGCCGACGGGGCGGTGACGCTGTTTCCCGCGCTCCGGTTCGATCATTTCTCGCTCGATCCGCGCGCCGATGCGCTGCTGCCGCAATTCCGCGCGGCCGAACAGAGCGGATCGCGCCTGTCGCCCAAGCTTGGCGCGACGGCGCGGCTGGGTGGAGGGCTCAGCCTGTTCGGCCAATATGCGCAGGGGTTCCGTGCCCCGTCGCCGACCCAGGTCAACAACTTCTTCTCCAACCCGCTGCAGAACTATATCTCGATCGCCAATCCCGAGCTGAGGCCGGAAACCAGCGCGACGGTCGAGGGCGGGGTGCGGTTCGGCAGCCGCGAGGTGTCGGCCAGCGTCACCGCATTCCAGGCGCGCTACCGGCGCTTCATCGCCCAGCAGCTGGTGGGCGGCACGCTGACCCCGACCGATCCGGGTGTGTTCCAGTTCGTCAATCTCGACCGGGTGCGGATCAATGGCTGGGAAGGGCGGCTCGACTGGCGCAGCCGTTCGGGCGTGACCACGCGCTTTGCCATCGCCTATGCCAAGGGCGATGTGATCGCCCCCGATGGCGGCCGCAGCCCGCTGGTGACGATCAACCCGGTCAATGTCGTGGTCGGGGCCGGCTATCGCGATCCGGGCGGGCGGTTCGGCGGCGAACTGATCCTGACGTCGAGCGCGCGCAAGGCCGCCGACCGCGCCGACGGGCTGTGCACCGGGCCGTGTTTCCGCCCCGAAGGCTTCACCATCCTTGATGTGACGGCGTTCTGGCGGCTGTCGCCTGCGCTCACCCTGCGCGCCGGCATCTTCAACCTGACCGACGCCAAACATGCGTGGTGGGCCGATGTCCGCGGCCTGCCCGCCAGCTCGACGATCACCGACGCCTTCACCCAGCCCGGCCGCAATGTCAGCGCATCGATCACCGCGCGCTTCTGACCGGCTCGGCAGCTTGCCATCCAAACACCAGAAAATGGGGAGAAAAAACATGAAACTCAGGCATATGCTGCTTGCCGCAGCCCTTATCCTCAGCCCCTTTGCCGGGGTGGCGGTGGCCGATCCCGGCCGGGCGGGCCAAGAATCGAAGGGCCAGGAATCGGCGGGCCAGGACTTGGCAGTGCAGTCGCCGCGTCTGGGCGCGGACGAGGCGGCGGCCTTTGCCGCCGACCGGGCGGCGATCCTTGCCATGGCCGGCGATTACCGCGTCCGCTTCGACATGCAGGAAGCGACCGCATGGGCCGAAGGCTATCAGCCGCTCGACCGCAAAATCTCCGGCGGGCACGAGATCGTCCGGGTGATCGAGGACAGCGGCCGGCATATCAAGCTGCAGCATCTGCTGGTCGTCAGCCATGACGGCAAAAGCCATGTCATCAAGCATTGGCGGCAGGACTGGACCTATGAGCCGGAAACCGTGCTCACCTATCAGGGCAAGGGCCGCTGGGCGCTGACCCCGGTCGGCGCGGGCGAGCGGCGCGGGGCATGGTCGCAGACCGTCTGGCAGACCGACGATTCGCCGCGTTACGGCGGGGTCGGGCGCTGGACGCTCACGGGCGGCGTGCCGCGCTGGCGCTCGGGCTGGACGTGGCGGCCGCTCGCGCGGCGTGATGCGGTGCGGAAGCCCGTCTATGACCGCTATCTGTCGATCAACCGCCATTCACCGGCCCCCGGCGGCGGCTGGATCCACTGGCAGGACAATCTGAAAATGGGTGCCGAGACCGCCGGCGGCCCGCCCCGGCCGATCGTGCAGGAATATGTGCTCAACAGCTATAGCCGCTTTGGCGATTATGACGTCGCGGCCGGCGACAGCTATTGGCTGAAGACCAAGGACTATTGGGCCGGTGTGCGCGCGGCGTGGGACGAGGCGATTGCGCGCGGCCGCGGCGTCAATGTGGCCGAAGAGGCGGAGACCGGCTCCGTCGTCGCCGCGCGGCTGATGGAACTGGCCGATGAGGTTGCAGCCGAAAAGCGCGCGGCCCGCCCGGCGGTGGCCGAGGCGCGGGCGCTGATCGCCAGGCACAGCCGGTAAACGCCTGAACGGGCGCTGATCCCCCAAACTGGCCCGCCCCGCTGTCCCGGCTCTGGCTGCCGGGCAGAGCCACGGGGCGGGCATCCTTTTGCGCGCCCGCTTGCAAGGCGGCCGCCGCAATGTCACCTTGCCGTCATCGCAGCCGTTCGGGGGGATGAGCATGCACAGGGGCAGGAGTTTTTCTCAGGCGCGGGCGCAACGCCCGGCGGGTCTGGCCCGCGCAGCTTTGCCGCCCGCGTCGACACGCCGGCATTTCGCGACGAACTGGCCCGTGCCCGCGCCCATGTCGCGGCGCTGGAGGCGGAATATCGCGCCGCCGCCGCAAGGGCGCGCACCGGTGCGGATGCCGTCCGGCCGGATGCGGGGCCTGCCCCTCTGCTTGGCCGGTCGCCCATCGACCGGGCCTGCAATGCCGCGATCTGGGCGGTGATCGCGCTGCCTGTGGTGCTGGGCATCGCGGCGCTGGTCCGCCGGCTGATTTTCGGCTGACCGGTCCCTGACTGACTGGCGCAGGAGCGCGGCTCAGCGCGGAGCGGGTTCGGCTCCGGTTTCGGGCCCGTCCCCGCCTTCGACCTCGTCCCCGCCGTCGACCTCGTCCTCGCCTTCGACCTCGGCAATGTCCGCCGGGCCGGCGGCGCTGGTCGCGCGGCGCTTCAGCCGGTGCTCGCGATAGACGATGTAGAGCCCGCTGCCGATGATCAGCGGCGCACCTGCCCATAAGGTCGGGCCGGGAACGGTGCCGAACACCAGCCAGCCGATCAGCGCTGCCCAGATCAGGTTCGAATAATCGATCGGCAGCACCACCGACACCGGTGCCAGCCGCAGCGACGCGGTCAGGCCCAGCTGCGCGAGCGCCCCGGTGATGCCGAGCGCGAGCAGCAGGCCGAAGGTCGGCACGTCATGCACCCTGGCGGCGACCGGCATGGCGAGCGCGAGCGCCGCCGTGCCCATCACCGTGAACCAGAACACCGTCGTGGTCGCGCTTTCCGTCCGCCCGATCTGGCGCAGCGTGATGCTGACCCCGGCCACCACCAGCGCCGCCGTCAGCCCGACCGCGACCCCCAGCGGCGGCAGCGCGGCATTGCGTGGATCGACCACCAGCGCCACGCCGACAAAGCCGACCACCACCGCCGACCAGCGGTGCCGGCCGACCTTTTCCTTCAGGATCAGCGCCGACAGGATGGTGGCGAAGATCGGCGTGGTGAACAGGATGACCGTCGCCTCGGCGAGCGGCAGCAGCAGATAGGTGCTGAAGTTGAGCGCCATGCCGGTGAGACCGATCAGCGTGCGCCAGCCATGCGCGCCCAGCCTTTTGGTGCGTACCGACGCCAGGCCGGGGCCGGCCCACAGCCAGCCGAGCACCAGCGGCAGCGCCAGCGCCTGGCGGTAGAAGATGCTCTCGACGAGCGACACGTCATGCGCCTCGACGAGCTTGACGAGCGTGAACATGATGGTGAGCGCAATCGCTGCGGCAAGCCGGATCAGGATCGCAAGCAAGGGGCGTTCGGCGCGCATCGCAGCCATTAATCGGGCCTCCTGAGGTCGAGCCCGGCCATCATCTCCGCTCTCATCTCTCCCTCTTGTGCGGAATCGGCGGACGGCGCTAGGGGCCGGGTAAGAAAAGCACGAAACAAAATTGCGTCCCCCTTCGCCGTCCCCGGACGGCAGCAGGCAGATCGCCGCCTCGGCGGCAGCAGGAGAGTTGACCGGCTTATGCGCGAGATTTCCCATGTCATCGTCGGCGATGCCGGCGTTTCGCCCCGCACGGGCGAGGTGTTCGACCCCAATAGCGGCCAGGTGCAGGCGCGGGTGGCGCTGGGCGACCGGGCGCTGCTCGACCGCGCGGTGGCGGCGGCCGAAGCCGCCCAGCCGGCCTGGGCGGCGACCAACCCGCAGCGCCGCGCCCGCGTGATGTTCCGGTTCAAGGAACTGGTCGAAGCGAACATGGACGAGCTCGCCCGGCTGCTGTCGTCCGAACATGGCAAGGTGATCGCCGACGCCAAGGGCGACATCCAGCGCGGGCTTGAGGTGATCGAGTTCTGCTGCGGCATCCCCCATGCGCTGAAGGGCGAATACAGCCAGGGCGCCGGCCCCGGCATCGATGTCTATTCGATGCGCCTGCCGCTTGGCATCGGTGCGGGGATCACGCCGTTCAACTTCCCGGCGATGATCCCGATGTGGATGTTCGGCCCGGCAATCGCCTGCGGCAATGCCTTCATCCTGAAGCCGTCGGAGCGCGATCCCTCGGTCCCCGTTCGCCTCGCCGAACTGATGCGCGAGGCCGGGCTGCCCGAAGGCGTGCTGCAGGTCGTGCACGGCGACAAGGAAATGGTCGATGCGATCCTCGACCATCCGGCGATTGCCGCGGTCAGCTTTGTCGGCTCGTCCGACATCGCCCATTATGTCTATCGGCGCGGTGTCGATGCCGGCAAGCGCGTGCAGGCGATGGGCGGGGCCAAGAATCACGGCATCGTCATGCCCGATGCCGACATGGATCAGGTGGTGAAGGACCTGACCGGCGCTGCCTATGGCTCGGCCGGCGAACGCTGCATGGCGCTGCCGGTGGTCGTTCCGGTCGGCGAGGCGACGGCCGACAGGCTGCGCGAGGCGCTGCTGCCGGCGATCGCGGCGCTGCGCATCGGCGTGTCGACCGATGCCGACGCGCATTACGGGCCGGTGGTCAACGCCGCCCACAAGGCGCGGGTCGAACAATGGATCCAGACCGGCGTCGATGAAGGCGCGGAACTGGTCGTCGACGGGCGCGGCTTTACCCTTCAGGGGCATGAGCAGGGCTTTTTCATCGGCCCGAGCCTGTTCGATCATGTCACGCCGGAGATGCAGAGCTACAAGGAGGAGATCTTCGGCCCGGTGCTGCAGATCGTCCGCGCGCCCGATTTCGAAACCGCGCTGCGCCTGCCGAGCGCGCATCAATATGGCAATGGCGTCGCGATCTTCACAAGGAACGGCCATGCCGCGCGCGAGTTCGCCGCCCGCGTCAATGTCGGCATGGTCGGCATCAACGTGCCGATCCCGGTGCCGGTCGCCTATCACAGCTTTGGCGGCTGGAAGCGTTCGGCGTTCGGCGACACCAACCAGCACGGCATGGAAGGCGTCCGGTTCTGGACGCGGATCAAGACCGTGACCCAGCGTTGGCCCGACGGCTCGCCCGACGGCGGCAACGCGTTCGTCATTCCGACCATGGGCTGAACCGATGACCAACCAGTTCGACCTGACCGACGACCAGCGCGAGATCCAGGAGCTTGCGCGCCGTTTCACCGCCGAGCGCATCACCCCGCATGCGGCCGAGTGGGACGAAAAACACATCTTCCCGCGCGACACGATCCGCGCGGCGGCCGAGCTTGGCTTTGGCGCCATCTATGTGTCCGAGGCCTCGGGCGGCATCGGCCTGGGGCGGCTCGAGGCGGCGCTGATCATGGAGGCGATGGCCTATGGCTGCCCGTCGACCAGCGCGTTCATCTCGATCCACAACATGGCCGCATGGATGATCGACCGGTTCGGGTCGGACGCGGTGAAGGCCCGCTATCTGCCCAGGCTGGTCGGCATGGACTGGATCGCGAGCTATTGCCTGACCGAGCCGTCCTCCGGCTCGGACGCGGCGGCGCTCAAGACCCGCGCGGTGCGCGACGGCGATGATTTCATCGTCTCGGGCACCAAGCAGTTCATTTCGGGCGGCGGCGAGAATGAGCTGTATCTGGTCATGGTCCGCACCGGGGCCGAGGGGCCCAAGGGGATCAGCTGCCTGGCGATCGAAAAGGACATGCCCGGCGTGTCGTTCGGGGCCAATGAGCGCAAGCTCGGCTGGCATTCGCAGCCGACCGCGCAGGTGATCCTCGACAATGTCCGCGTGCCGGCGGCCAATCTGGTCGGCGGCGAGGGCGAGGGCTTCCGCATCGCGATGATGGGGCTGGATGGCGGGCGGCTGAACATCGGTGCCTGTTCGCTGGGCGGCGCGCAGCGCGGGCTGGACGAAGCGGTTGCCTATGTGAAGGACCGCCAGCAATTCGGCCAGCCGATCGCCGAGTTCCAGAACACCCAGTTCATGCTGGCCGACATGGCGACCGAGCTGGAGGCGGCGCGGGCGCTGCTCTATCTCGCCGCCGCCAAGGTGACCGCCGATGCGCCCGACAAGACGCGCTTTGCCGCCATGGCGAAACGGCTGGCGACCGATACCGGCTCGGCAGTCGTCGACCGGGCGCTGCAGCTGCATGGCGGTTACGGCTATCTGATGGATTATCCGATCGAGCGTTTCTGGCGCGACCTGCGCGTCCATTCGATCCTTGAGGGGACGAACCAGGTGATGCGGATGATCGTCGGCCGGGATCTGCTGCGCCAATGAGCGGGCGGACAGCGAAGCGGCGGGCATCATCGCCGCGACCGACGGGGGCGTGGGCCGCATCCGGCTCGACCGGCCGGCGGCCATCCATGCGCTGACCCGGCCGATGTGCACGGCGGTGCTGGCGGCGCTCGACGGCTGGAACCGCGACGATGCGGTGCGCGCGATCCTGATCGATCATGCCGCCGGGCGCGGCTTCTGCGCGGGCGGCGACATCCGCATGCTGGCGGAATCGGGTGCGGGCGACGGCGTTGCCGCGCGCGCATTCTTCCACACCGAATACCGGATGAACCACCGGCTGTTCACCTATGGCAAGCCGCTGGTCGCGTTCATGGACGGCATCACCATGGGCGGGGGCGTCGGCCTCGCCATGCCGTGCCGGTTCCGCATCGCGACCGAAAACACCCGCTTTGCCATGCCCGAGACCGGGATCGGCCTGTTCCCCGATGTCGGCGGCGGCTGGTATCTGTCGCGGCTGCCGGGGCGGGTGGGGCAGTTCCTGGCCTTGACCGGGGCGCGGCTCGACGGGGCGGAATGCCTGCTGCTCGGCCTTGCCACCCATTACATCCCGTCCGCCGCGCTTGATGAGGTAAAGGCGCGCATCGCCGCCGATCCGGGCGCGCTGGAGGCGATCCTCGAGGCTTATGACAGCGATCCGCCGCCGGCGCGGATCGAGGACAATCTGCCGCTGATCGACCGGCTGTTCGCGTCCGACCGGCTGGAGGACATCTTCGCCGATCTGGCGGCCGATCCCTCCGACTGGGCGGCGCGCGAGCTTAAGACCCTCGCCACCAAATCGCCGCAGACGATGAAGGTCGCGCTGCGCCAGCTGGCGGAGGGGCGGACATGGCCGATTTCGCCGCCGAAATGGCGCAGGAATATGCGATCGCCGCGCGCGTCGTGCAGATGCCCGATTTCCTCGAGGGCGTGCGCGCCGTCATCATCGACAAGGACAATGCCCCCCGCTGGACGGCGGCGCGGCCCGAAGACGTGCCCGACACGCTGATCGACGGCATTTTCGCGCCGCTGCCCGCCGACCAGGCGTGGACGCCGGCTGACTGATCTCCTGCTGCGAAGGACCCGAATGATGAGCCATGAGACCATCCTGATCGAACGCCATGACGCGGTGACCTTGGTCCGGCTGAACCGGCCGCAGGCGCTCAATGCGCTCAACAGCCAGGTGCTGGCCGATCTGATTCAGGCGTTCGCCGCCTATGACGCCGATCCGGCGCAGCGCTGCCTGGTGCTGACCGGCAGCGAAAAGGCCTTTGCCGCCGGGGCCGACATCAAGGAAATGTCGTCACAGGGCTTTGCCGACATGTACGGCTCCAACTTCTTCGCCGGGTGGGAACGGGTGACCGCCACCCGCAAGCCGTGGATCGCCGCCGTTGCCGGCTATGCGCTGGGCGGCGGCTGCGAAGTGGCGATGATGGCCGATTTCATCATCGCCGCCGACACCGCGAAGTTCGGCCAGCCCGAGATCAAGCTCGGCGTGTCGCCGGGCATGGGCGGGTCTCAGCGCCTGACCCGCGCGATCGGCAAGGCCAAGGCGATGGAAATGTGCCTGACCGGGCGGATGATGGACGCGGCCGAGGCCGAACGGGCCGGGCTGGTCGCCCGCATCGTCGCCGCCGATGCGCTGATCGACGAGGCGCTCAAGACCGCCGCCGTCATCGCCGGCATGCCGCCGCTGGCCGCCATCGCCAACAAGGAAATGGTCAACGCCGCGTTCGAGACCCAGCTGGCGCAGGGATATTGTTCGAGCGCCGGTTGTTTCACGGCCTGTTCGGGACTGAAGACCAGAAGGAAGGCATGGCCGCGTTCGTCGAAAAGCGGCCCGGCGTCTGGACCGGGCGCTGATCGCCCCAACCGGCTGACTTACTGCGGAAAAAGGATCGCTTCATGGCGCGCATCGGGTTCATCGGGCTTGGCAATATGGGCGGCGGCATGGCCGCCAATCTGGCGCGCGGCGGGCATGACGTCCGCGCCTTTGATCTGTCGGCCGATGCGCTGGCGCGGGCCGAGGCGGCGGGTTGCCTTGCCGCGGCCACCGCAGCCGAGGCCGCTTCGGGTGCCGAAGCGGTGGTGACGATGCTGCCGGCGGGCGCGCATGTCGCGCAGGTCTATGAAGAGGCGGTGTTTGCCGCCGCGCCGGCGGGCGCGCTGCTGATCGACTGTTCGACCATCGATGTCGCCACCGCGCGGCGCGTCGCCGAAGCGGCGGTGGCGCGCGGGCTGGCGGCGGTCGACGCGCCGGTGTCGGGCGGGATCGCGGCGGCGGCGGGCGGGACGCTCACCTTCATGGTCGGCGGCCCGGCCGAGGCGTTCCGCCGCGCCGAGCCGATCCTGGCGCTGATGGGCAAGGCGGTGATCCATGCCGGGCCGGCGGGCGCGGGTCAGGCGGCCAAGATCTGCAACAACATGCTGCTCGGCGCGTCGATGGTCGCGACCGCCGAAACCTTCCTGCTGGCGCGCAAGCTCGGCCTTGATCCGCAGACCTTTTACGACATCGCGTCCAAGGCGTCGGGCCAGTGCTGGTCGATGACCAGCTATTGCCCGCTGCCCGGCGTTGGGCCGGACAGCCCGGCCGACCGCGACTATCAGGGCGGTTTCGCCGCGGCGCTGATGCTCAAGGATCTGAAGCTGGCGGTGAAGGCCGCCGCCGATGCCGATGCCAGCGTGCCGATGGGCGCGGAGGCGATGGCGCTCTATCAGGCCTTTGCCAATCAGGGGCAGGGCGGGCTCGATTTCTCCGGCATCATCAAGATGCTCGACTGAGCCGCCGGGTGATTCCACCCGGCTTGAAAATGCGCGGTCCTGCGGGTCGCATTTTCCGGGTCGCCGGGTGATTTCACCCAGCTTGAAAATGCGCGGTGTTGCGGGTCGCATTTTCCGGGTCGCCGGGTGATTTCACCCAGCTTGAAAATGCGCGGTCCTGCGGGTCGCATTTTCCGGGCCACCGGGTGATTCCACCCGGCTTGAAAATGCTCTAGGGGCGGGCCATGTCGATCAAGCACGCCCTTTCCGTCACGCGCGCGGCCGATTTCGCCGCCTGGTATCAGACCGTCATCGCCGAGGCCGACATGGCCGAGGATTCGGGCGTGCGCGGGTGCATGGTCATCCGCCCCTGGGGCTATGGCATCTGGGAACGTATCCAGCGGCTGCTCGATGACCGGATCAAGGCGACGGGCCACGAGAATTGCTATTTCCCGCTGTTCATCCCGCTGTCCTATTTCGAAAAGGAAGCGGAGCATGTCGACGGCTTTGCCAAGGAAATGGCGGTCGTCACCCATCACCGGCTGGTCCAGAAGGATGGCCGGCTGGTGCCCGATCCCGAAGCGAAGCTCGAAGAGCCGCTGGTCGTTCGCCCGACGTCGGAAACGGTGATCGGCGCGGCGATGTCGCGCTGGGTGCAGAGCTGGCGCGACCTGCCTGTGCTGATCAATCAATGGGCCAATGTCGTCCGCTGGGAAATGCGCACCCGCATGTTCCTGCGCACCGCCGAGTTCCTGTGGCAGGAGGGCCATACCGCCCACGCCACGGTCGACGAGGCGCGCGAAGAGACGATGAAGATGCTGGAGGTCTATCGCAGCTTTGCCGAGGATTGCCTGGCGATGCCGGTGGTCGCGGGCGAGAAGCCCGAAAATGAACGCTTCCCCGGCGCCGTCTCGACCTATTCGATCGAGGCGATGATGCAGGACGGCAAGGCGCTTCAGGCCGGCACCTCGCATTTCCTCGGCACCACATTCTCGTCGGCGCAGGACATCCGGTTCCAGAACTCCGAAGGCCAGTTCGAGCTGGCGCAGACGACCAGCTGGGGTGTCTCCACCCGCATGATCGGCGGGCTGATCATGGTGCATGGCGATGATGACGGGCTGCGCGTGCCGCCGATGGTCGCGCCCTGGCAGATCGTGATCGTGCCGATGCTGCGCGACCAGCCCGAGGACGCGGCGGTGGTCGATTATTGCAAGACGCTCCAGGCCGAACTGGCGAAGCTGACCGCGCTTGGCGAGCCGGTGCGCGCTCTGCTCGACCTCAAGGCGGTCAAGGCGCAGACCAAGCGCTGGGGCTGGGTGAAGAAGGGCGCGCCGATCGTGATCGAGGTTGGCGGGCGCGATGTCGCCGGCGGCAATGTCTCGGTCATCCGCCGCGACCGGCTGTACCGCGAGGATGGCAAGCTTGATTCGCAGATCCTGCCGCGCAGCGATTTCGTCGCGGGGGCGGCGGCGATGCTCGAGGCGATCCAGCAGGCGCTCCATCAGGATGCGCGCGCGCGCCTCGACGCCAGTATTCGCCGCGACATCACCGATTTCGACGCGCTGGCGGCGATGTTTGCGGACTCGGTCAGGTTCCCCGGCTGGGCCGAGGTGAACTGGGCGCGGCCGACCGGTGCCGAACTGGACGCGGTGGTCGAGCGGCTGAAGGCGCTGAAGCTCACCTTCCGCAACGTCGCCAGCGATGCCGCGCCGGCGGACGGGGCGTGCATCTTCACCGGCAGGCCGGCGGTCGAACGGATCCTGGTCGCGCGCGCCTATTGATCCGGGCCGGACAGAGCGTTTTCAAGCCGGGTGGACCTGACCCGGCGGTGCGGAAAACAGGTTAAAACAAAAGCCTGGAGCGGCCGATCCGATGAAGCCGGATCGAACGCCGCTCCCGCCTCAGCCCGTCCGGCCGCTGGTCATGCCGGCCAGATGGGCCGCCAGTCGTTCGGGATCGACCGCGCCGGTCAGGCCGATCTTGGTGCGCCGCCAGAGAATGTCCTCGGGCGTCAGCGCCCATTCGCGGGTGACCAGCCAATCGACTTCGCGCGCGGTCAGCCCGGCGCCGAAATCCTCGCCCAGTCCGGCCTCGGTCTCGACCCCGGCCAGCATCTCGTCCAGCAGCCCGCCATAGGCGCGCGCCATGCGCAGGCTGCGCGCCTCGCCCAGAAACGGCCATTGCCGCCGCACCCGTGCAAGGAACGCCGCGAAATCGCCGATCTCGCCGCCCGGCAGCGGCCGGTCGAGCGTCATCGGCCGGACGGTCAGCCCGAGCGGCGCGGCAAGCCGTTCGACCGCGACCTCGCCCAGATGCCGGGCGGTGGTGATCTTGCCGCCGAACACCGACAGCAGGGGCGGGCCGCTGTCGTCCAGTTCGAGCACATAGTCGCGCGTCACCTGCCGCGCCTCGCTTGCCCCGTCGTCATAGAGCGAACGGATGCCGGCATAGGTGGCGATGATGTCGCCACGGCTCAGCTGGCGCGGGAAATAACGGTTGACCGCGGCGAGCAGATAATCGGTCTCCGCCGCGCTGATCTGCGCATCGCGCGGATCCTCGACGGCGACATCGGTCGTGCCGACCAGCGTCGTGCCGTTTTCATAGGGAATGGCAAACACGATGCGCCGGTCCGGCTGCTGCAGGATATAGGCGTGGTCGCCGTCAAACAGGCCCGGCACGATGATGTGGCTGCCGCGGATCAGCCGCGCCCCGGCGCGGGCATTGACGCCCAGCCGTCCGCCCGCTTCCGCCACCCATGGCCCGGCGGCATTGACGATGGCGCGGGCGGTGATTTCCCGCCCGCCCGCCAGATAGGCGCGCCACAGCCCGTTCTGCCGCCTGGCCGACAGCAGCTCGGTCCGGGTCAGGATCTCCGCGCCATGCCGTGCGGCATCGACGGCGTTGAGCACGACCAGCCGCGCATCATCGACCCAGGCATCCGAATAGGAAAAGCCCGGCAGCGACCGCGCGAGCGGGGCGAGCAGCGGAGATCCGCGCTTCAGCCCGCGCGAGCGCGGCAGCGACATGCGGCCGCCCAGATGATCGTAGAGGAACAGCCCGGCGCGCACCATCCACCAGGGGCGGAGCGCATGATCATGCGGCAGCACGAACTGCATCGGATAGATGATGTGCGGGGCCATGCGCACCAGCCGTTCGCGCTCGATCAGCGCCTCGCGCACCAGCTTGAACTCGAAAAACTCCAGATAGCGCAGCCCGCCATGGATGAGCTTGGTCGAGGCCGAGGACGTCGCGCCCGCCAGGTCGCCCTTGTCGACCAGGATGACGCCGAGCCCGTTGAGCGCCGCTTCGCGCGCGATCGCCGTGCCGTTGATCCCGCCGCCGATGATGAGAAGATCGCAGTCGGTCACGTTCGCCCTTCTGACAACGCTATCTTGTGGCACGCCCCATAGCGCGGCCGCGCTGCATCCGTCGATAGGCGGTGCGCCGGATCCGCGAAAGCCGGATCGATTGGCTGCACCCGCCCGGCGGGGCTGGCATCGCACCGGGGCGGGGTCTAGACCGGGCCATGGCCCGATCCCCCGAACGCCCCGCATCCGCCCGCTCCGACACCGTCCGCCCCGCTGCCAAGCGGGGCCGCAAGCCCGTGCCCGGCCTGCCGAGCCGGGAGCAGATCCTTGATTTCATCACCCGGTCGGACACGCCCGCCGGCAAGCGCGAGATTGCCCGCGCCTTCGGCCTGTCGGGCGCGGACAAGATCGCGCTCAAGGCGCTGCTCAAGGACATGGCCGATGAGGGGCTGATCGACAGCGCCCCCGGCCGCGCCTTTCACAAGATGGGCGGCGTGCCCAAGGTCACGGTGCTGCGCGTTGTCGATGTCGATGAGGACGGTCAGGCCTGGGCCGTGCCCGAACGCTGGGAAGCGGCAACCCCGCCGCCGCGGCTGCGCCTGCGCGAACGCCGTCGCCAGTCGGCGGTCGCGCCGGGCGACCGGGTGCTGGCGCGCACCGAGGAAGCGGGGCGGGGGTGGATCGCCCATCCGATGAAGACGCTGGCGCGCGGCTCCGAACAATTGCTCGGCGTGCTGCACCGCGAGGGCGATCGCTGGTGGCTGCAGGGCGTTGAAAAGCGCGAGCGGCGCGATCTGCCGGTGTCCGATCCCGGTAGTGCGGAGCCGGGCGATCTGGTGCTCGCCGAAAAGACCGGCCGGCCGCCGCGCATCACCGCGCGGGTGGTCGAGCGGCTGGGCGATCCGTTCCAGCCGCGCAGCTTCTCGCTGGTTGCCATTCACCGCCACGGCATTCCCGACCGCTTCGCCGACGAGGCGCTGGCCGAGGCCGAGCGGATGGCGCGGCTCGACCTGGGCGCGCGCGAGGATCTGCGCCACCTGCCGATCGTCGCCATCGATCCGGCCGATGCCCGCGATCATGACGATGCCGTGTGGGCGGAGGAGACGGACAGCGGCTGGCAGGCGATCGTCGCCATCGCCGATGTCAGCTTCTATGTCCGCCCCGGCTCCGCGCTCGACCGCGAGGCGCGGCGGCGCGGCAACAGCGTCTATTTCCCCGACCGGGTGGTGCCGATGCTGCCCGAAAGCCTGTCGGCCGATATCTGTTCGCTGAAGGCCGGGGCCGACCGCGCGGCGCTTGCCTGCCATCTGAGCTTCGACCGCGACGGGCGGATGACCGGCTGGCGCTTTTCCCGCGCGGTCGTGCGCATCGCCGCCAACATCGCCTATGAGGACGCGCAGGCGGCGATCGACGGCGTGAATGGTGGGTCAGGGGAGGGCGACGGGGGAACGGTGCCGCCGGCGCTGGTCGAGGCGGCGCTGCGCCCGCTCTGGGGCTGCTGGGCGGCACTCGCCAAGGCGCGCGACGCGCGCGAGCCGCTCGACCTCGATCTGCCCGAGCGGCGGGTGGTGCTCGATGAAACCGGGCGGATCCTGTCGGTCGCACCGCGCGACCGGCTCGACGCGCACCGGCTGATCGAGGATTTCATGATCGCCGCCAATGTCGCGGCGGCCCGCGCGCTCGAGGGCAAAAAGGCCCCCGTCATGTACCGGGTGCACGAGCCGCCCTCGCGCGAGAAGCTGGTGGCGCTCAAGGAATATCTGAAAAGCTTCGATCTGGAGTTCGCGCTCGGCCAGGTCGTCCGCCCGGCGACCTTCAACCGGCTGATCGCGCGGGTGGGGGATGCCGACCACCGGCCGCAGGTGATGGAACAGATTTTGCGCACCCAGACCCAGGCCTATTATGCGCCGGTCAATGCCGGGCATTTCGGCCTGTCGCTGGCTTCCTATGGGCATTTCACCAGCCCCATCCGCCGCTATGCCGATCTGATCGTCCACCGTTCGCTGGTCGGCGCGCATGGCCTAACCCCGGCGACCGACGAGACGCGCCTGACCGCCGCCGATGCCGAGGCGATGGAGCGGATCGGCGAGACGATCAGCCAGCTCGAGCGGCGGGCGATGGAGGCGGAACGCGAGACCATCGACCGCTATGTCGCCGCCTATCTGGCCGATCATGTCGGCGAGCTGGTCGCCGCGCGCATCACCGGCGTGCAGTCCTTCGGGTTCTTCGCGACCGTCGAGGGGCTGGGCGGTGACGGGCTGGTGCCGGTGTCGACGCTGGGGACGGAATATTTCCATTATGACGAGGGCCGCCAGACACTGACCGGGGAGGAAAGCGGCACCGTCTATGCGCCGGGCCAGCGGCTGCAATTGCGGCTGGCCGAGGCGAATCCGGTGTCGGGGGCGCTGCGTTTCGCGCTGCCCGATGCCGTGGATACCGGACCGTTTCCCGCGCGCAGCGGCCGGCCGCGTGTCATTCACCGGCGCGGTCGTCCAAAAAACATACGTCATAAATCAAGGTGATAGGACGCAGTCCGAAAATTCCTTTTGACATATGTCACAAGAATGTCATCGTCTTTTCAACAAAGAGTCATGTTGAGAGGAGTCGATGATGCGTGGATCCTTTCTTGTCCCCGTCACGTTTGCGCTTGTCGGCGCTGCGCTGTCGGCCACGGCCGCGACTGCCCAGCTGCAGATGCAGGTGCCGCCGCCCCAGCCGACGCAGGAGCAGCGCTATGGCTTCAACGCCATCCAGCGTGAGGATTTGACCGCCGCCGAGGCGCGGCTGGTCGCGCAGCGCGTCGCCGAACCGAATGAGCCGGCGGTGCTGCTCAACCTTGCCCATGTCTATACCCGCACCGGCCGCGCCGATCAGGCCGAGGCGCTTTACCGGCAGGTGCTCAGCTCGGAAAATGCGCTGATGGCCACCGCGTCCAGCCGTCCGGTCTGGTCGCACGACCTGGCCCAGCGCGGGCTGGACCGCACCCGGTCGATCGCCGCGCGCTGACCTTTTACAGGCGTTGCGTCACGCCGCACGCCGAACGGCCCGGGTGCCCCGCACCCGGGCCTTTTTCATGCCGCCTGATGGCCGCCGCGCCCGGCGGCGCTGATCTGCCCCCGCGACATGCGGCTTGCCAGTTGCGAACAAAAACGCACACTGGGCCTGCACAAGAACAGGCAACCAGAATCAGGAGAGCGCGCGATGATGAATTATCCCCACCATTATATCGACGGGGCCTGGGTCGAGAGCGAGGGCGGCCGCCGCCATCAGGTGATCAATCCGGCGACCGAGGAGCCGTGCACCGAGATCACGCTCGGCAGCGCCGCCGATGTCGACCGCGCCGTCGCCGCCGCGCGCCGCGCCTTTGACGATTTCTCGCGCACCAGCGTCGATGAACGTGCCGCGCTCCTCGAACGCATCATCGCGGTCTACAAGACGCGCATGGCCGATATCGCCCGCGCGATCGCGGTCGAAATGGGCGCGCCGATGGGGCTGGCCTCTGCGGCACAGGCACCGGCGGGCCTTGGGCATTTCATGTACACGCTGCGCGCGCTGCGGGAGTTTCCGTTCGAGGAGATGATCGGCCGCACCCGCGTTGTCCATGAACCGATCGGCGTCGTCGCGATGATCACGCCGTGGAACTGGCCGATCAACCAGATCGTCGCCAAGGTCGCGCCCGCGCTCGCCGCCGGGAACACGATGGTGCTGAAGCCGTCGGAGGAAACCCCGGCTTCGGCGGCGATCCTTGCCGAGGTGCTGCATGAGGCGGGCGTCCCCAAGGGGGTGTTCAATCTGGTGCAGGGCGACGGGCCGACCGTGGGGGCGGCGCTGTCGGCGCACCGCGATGTCGACATGGTCAGCTTCACCGGATCGACCCGCGCGGGCACGGCGATCGCCGCCGCCGCCGCGCCGACCGTCAAGCGCGTGCATCAGGAACTGGGCGGCAAGGCGCCCAATCTGGTGCTCGAAGGCGCAAAGCTCGCCGAGGTGCTGCCGCCCACGGTCATCGGCGTGCTCGCCAATAGCGGGCAGAGCTGCATCGCGCCCACCCGCATCCTCGTCCATCAGAGCCAGGTCGATGAAGCCACCGCCTTCATCAAGGCGATGATGGAGGCAACCCCGGTCGGCGATCCGCTGGCTGAGGGCAATCATATCGGCCCGGTCGTCAACCGCACCCAATGGGAGAAGATCCAGGGCCTGATCCAGAGCGCGATCGACGAGGGCGCGACGCTGGTCACCGGCGGCACCGGCCTGCCCGAAGGCGTCAATCGCGGCTATTATGTCCGCCCGACCCTGTTCCGCGACGTCACCCCCGACATGCGCATCGCGCAGGAAGAGGTGTTCGGCCCGGTCGCGACGATCATGAGCTATGGCGACGAGGAAGAGGGCATCCGCATCGCCAACGACACCGTCTATGGCCTGTCGGCGACGATTTCGGGCGATCCCGAACGGGCGGCGGGCGTTGCCCGGCGGCTGCGCGCGGGGCTGGTGACGATCAATGGCTGGTCGCCCGATCCGGGTGCGCCGTTCGGCGGCTACAAACAGTCGGGCAATGGCCGCGAAAACGGCCGTTACGGGCTTGTCGATTTCATGGAGGTGAAGTCGGTGGTCGGCCTGCCGGCCTGATCCACCCCTGATACCCGGCGATCTCCGCCCCTTTGTGCCGACTGCTGTCCCGCACCGGCACAAAGGGCATCAAATCCCTGCCTTCGGCGCTGTTTCCGTTTGATGACAACGCTGTTAGGAGGGGGGATCGGGATGGACACCCCCGATTTTCGGTCTGGGCCGCCCTCCGCCACCGGGGGGCGGCCCTTTTCTTTTCCGGTGTCGGGCGATTGGCCGAAAGGCGCTTCGGCGGCGCGGCCAGGGAGGGGAAGCCGCGCCGCCCGTCTGCGTCCCGGCAGGCGGCGGATGATCGCGCCCGGGCGCGGTCGCAGGCGTTTCGAAGCTGATCTGAGATAGGGCGCGCCCCGCCTCGTTCAAGGTGACGGGGTGGACGGCGCGGCGCTAGAGCGTTTGATCTGGCTGACCCAGATCAAACGCTCTGACTTGTTGGTTTGCCGCGTTTTCCGAACCGTCAGGTGATTCCACCTGACTGGAAACCGCTCTATTGCAGCCGGTAGACGATGCTGGCGCGGCTGACGGTGCCGGAGGCGCTGATCGCCCGTTCGCGGTCTTCCTCGATCCGGTATTCATAGGACAGGCGCAGGTTCAGCCGTTCGGACAATTTGCTGTTGAGCGCCGAGGTCAGCACCCCGCTCGACGTGTCCTGTTCGTAATAGATCGACGCGCGCTGCGAGAAATCGAGGCGGGGGTTGATCGTCCAGTCGAGGTCGAGCGAACCGCGCCCGGCCACGCGTTCGCGCATCATCGCGCCGGTATCGGTCACGCGCAGCGCCGGCCCGCCTTCGAGCGCGATCTTCAGCCGCTCGCCGCGATTGAGCGACCAGCCGGCACCGACGCCCGTGGTCAGGCGCTGCTCATAGCCCAGGCCCGGATCGCGTTCATACAGCCCCAGCCCGAACACATAGCCGCGCTTGTCGATGATGCGGCGCGGCTGCCACGAGGCGACGATGCGTTCGACGGCGTTCACCCCTTCGGCATCCTGCACCTCGGCGCGCGCGCTCAGCTTGTGCGTCCATTTGAGCCCGGCGCGTTCGGCATCGATCGCGGCGACAAGGCCCAGACTCGACACCGGCCCGGTCGCCCGGCTCGCCCCGAACTCGATCTTGCCGCTCCAATTGTCGAGCGGCCCGGCATTGGCGCGGCGCTGCTCGTCCGCCTGCACCTGGGCCAGGCGCACCGCCTCGCGCTTTGCGGCATGAGCGGCCTGCATCGCATCGATTGCGGCGGCGGCATCGGGGCGCGCTGTCCGCGCATAGCCGAACAGCCGGTCGATCACCGTCTCGTCACCCGCGGCGATCGCCACGTCGAGCAGCGCCTTCAGGTCTGCCGGAACCGGGGCGGGAGCAGCGGCGGCAATCGCGGGCGGCGGCGGAGGTGCTTGATCGAGCATGGCGATGGTGTAGCGAGGCGCGGCGTCGGGTGCCAGCACCGTATCGGCCGGGCTTCTGCCTGCCGGTCACGGTGCGGCTTGACGCGCGCGCTCCTCGCTCTCCACCCTCGCGCGTGCGTAGGAAAGGCCTGAACGGACCAATATGCAGCTTGTCATCGTCGAATCGCCCGCCAAGGCGAAGACCATCGAGAAATATCTGGGCCGCGACTTCCGGGTGCTCGCCTCCTACGGCCATATCCGCGACCTGCCGCCCAAGGACGGTTCGGTCGATCCGGATGACGGCTTTGCGATGGAATGGGAGGTTTACGGCGACAAGGCGCGCCAGCTGAAGGCGATTGCCGATGAAGCGCGCGGGGCCGACCGCCTGATCCTGGCGACCGACCCTGATCGCGAGGGGGAGGCGATCAGCTGGCATGTGCAGGAAGTGCTGCGCCAGAAAAAGGCTCTGCCCGCCCAGGTCGAGCGCGTGACCTTCAACGCGATCACCAAGGCGGCGGTGACCGAGGCGATGGCGCGGCCGCGCGCGCTCGACGAGGATCTGATCGACGCCTATCGGGCGCGCCGCGCGCTCGATTATCTGGTCGGCTTCACCCTGTCGCCGATCCTGTGGCGCAAGCTGCCCGGTGCCAAGTCGGCGGGGCGGGTGCAGTCGGTCGCGCTCCGGCTGGTCGTCGACCGCGAACGCGAGATCGAGGCGTTCCGCGCCCAGGACTATTGGTCGGTCACCGCCGAGATGGAGCATGACGGCACCGCTTTTCTCGCCCGGCTGGTCCGGCTGAAGGGCGAAAAGGTCGAGCGGCTGTCGATCGCCACTGAGGCGGCAGCCGAAGAGGCGCGCCGCGCGGTCGAAGCTGGGCATTTCACGGTCGCGAGCGTCGAGACCCGGCCGCTGATGCGCAATCCGCCGCCGCCCTTCACCACCTCGACCCTGCAGCAGGAAGCGGCGCGCAAGCTCGGCTTTTCGGCCAGCCACACGATGCGCATCGCCCAGGCGCTCTATGAGGACGGGTCGATCACCTATATGCGCACCGACGGCGTGCAGATGGATGCCAGCGCCATCTCCGCCGCCCGCGCCGCCATCGCCAGCCGCTATGACGGTGCCTTCGTGCCCGACAAGCCGCGCCAGTATCAGACCAAGGCCAAGAATGCGCAGGAAGCGCATGAGGCGATCCGGCCGACCGATTTTTCGCGCGACCGCGCCGGATCGGGCGATCATGCGCGGCTTTACGAGCTGATCTTCAAGCGCGCGCTCGCCAGCCAGATGGCTTCGGCACGGCTGGAGCGCACGACCGTCGAGCTGGAGGACGGCACCGGCCGCACCGCGCTGCGCGCGACCGGGCAGGTGGTGCTGTTCCCCGGCTATCTCGCGCTTTACGAGGAAGGGCGCGACGACCAGAGCGGCCCCGATGCCGGGCAGGCCGACGGCGATGACGACGATGCCCGCAGGCTGCCGCGCATGGCTGAGGGCGATGCCCCGGCGCGCAAGGCCGTGCATGCCGAATGCCATTCGACCCAGCCGCCGCCGCGCTTTTCCGAAGCGAGCCTCGTCAAGCGGCTGGAGGAACTGGGCATTGGCCGGCCGTCCACCTATGCCTCGATCCTGCAGGTGCTGAAGGACCGCGCCTATGTGCGGGTGGAAAAGAACCGCTTCATGCCTGAGGAAAGCGGGCGGCTGCTGACCGCGTTCCTCGAACGCTTTTTCGACCGCTATGTCAGCTATGACTTCACCGCCGGGCTGGAGGAGGAGCTGGACGACATTTCGGGCGGCCGCGCGCAGTGGCAGGCGGTGCTCGAGGCGTTCTGGCGCGATTTCAAGCCCAAGACCGCGCAGGTGATGGAGCAGAAGCCCTCCGACATCACCGCCGCGCTCGATGCGTTTCTGGGCGATTATCTGTTCCCGCCGCGCGACGACGGCCAGGATGCGCGGCTGTGCCCGCAATGCCATCAGGGCCGGCTGAGCCTGAGGGGTGGGCGGTTCGGGGCGTTCATCGCCTGCTCCAATTATCCGGACTGCAAATATACCCGCCGTTTCGGCCAGGGTGAGGGCGAGGGCGGCGAGGCCGGTGGCGACGCCGTGCTGGGCCAGGATCCGGCCACCGGGCTGGATGTCGCGCGCAAGACCGGCCGGTTCGGGCCGTACATCCAGCTGGGCGACGGCAAGGAGGCCAAGCGCGCGTCGATCCCCAAGGATATCGGCACGCTTGACCTTGACTGGGCGCTCAAGCTGCTGAGCCTGCCGCGCGAGATTGGCCCGCATCCCGAAACCGGCCAGCCGATCACCGCCTCGATCGGCCGCTATGGCCCCTATCTGGCGCATGACGGCAAATATGCGCGGCTGGCCTCGACCGCCGAGGTGTTCGAGACCGGCATGAACGCCGCCGTCGTCAAGCTGGCCGAAGCGGCAAGCGGCGGCGGGCGGCCGGCGCGGGGCGCGCCGCGCGCGCCGCTGCGCGTGCTGGGCGCGCATCCCGACAGCGGTGCCGACGTGCGGGTGATGGAGGGGCGCTACGGCCCCTATGTCACCGATGGCGAAACCAATGCGACGCTGCCCAAGGCCAGCGCGCCCGATGCGATCACGCTCGATGAGGCGGTCGCGCTGTTGAAGGCGCGGGCCGAAGCGGCCCCGGCGCGCAAGGGCGGGGCGAAAAAGCCGGCGGCCAAGAAACCGGCTGCCAAAAAGGCTCCGGCCAAGACTGTTGCCGCCAAAAAGGCCCCGGCCAAAAAGGCGGCAAAGAAAGCGGACTGAGCGGGGACCGGCGGCAGCCGCCGGCCCCCGACATCAGCATCGGCCTCTCAGAAACGGGTCCTGAGCGTTGCAAACACCTGGCGCGGTGCGCCGATCAGCAGTGTCTGATTGTCGCCGCTGTCGCCAAAGCCGTTCGACCCGATGGTCGCCACATAATCCTTGTCGAACAGGTTGACGACGCTCGCCTGCAGTTCGAACCCCTTGAGCGGGCCGGCGGCAAAGCGGTAGCCGAGCGAGGCATCGACCAGCACCCGGCCGGGCACCGACTGGTCGTTGGTGTAGGTGAAGAAACGCCGGCTCATGTAATTGGCACCGATCCGGCCGATCACCCCGCCATCGTCATAGACGATTTCCGTACTGGCGATGTTGCGCGGCGCATCGACCACCGTGCGCCCCCGGATCGCCGAGCGCACGCTGCCATCGGCGTTGAGCACATCGTCTCGATAGGTCGACACATTGTGGCTGTAGGATGCGAACAGCCGCAGCGGGCGGCTCAGCTGATACTGGGCGGTGGCCTCGATCCCGTAGGACTGGACGCCGCCGACATTCTGCAGGATCGCCGGATTGCCGACGATGCCCGCACCGTTGCGGAACGACAGCAGGCGGTTGCGGAAGTTGACCAGATAGCCGCTCAGCACGCCCTGAAAGCCGCCGCGCGTCAGCCGCACCCCGGCCTCGTAAGTGTCCGACGCTTCCGGCTCGATATCGAGCGCGTTGAAGCCCGCGACCGTGGTGGCGAACGGCCCGGTCGTCGCCGCCGACGGAAAAGCGCGCGTGACCTGCGCGAACCCGGCGAACAGCTCGACATCGCCAAGCCGGTAGTTGAGGCCGAGCGAGGGCTGGAACCAGTCGGTCGCCTCGATCCGGCCCGCGGCCAGCCCGCCCTGCACGATCGGGGTCGCGCGGTTGGTGACCTGATAGCCCTTGGCACCGAAGCTGAGCGTCAGATCGCCCACCGTCACCCGGTCGCTGACGAACAGCTGCACCGTCTCGGTCAGATAGCGGAAGAACCACTGGGTCGCGAACGGGTTTTCCTGATAGCGCAGATGGTCGCGGCCATCGATCGTCGCCGTATCATCGACATTGTAGAAACGCCGCGCCTGGCGGAAGCTGTTGCGTTCCCACCAGATGCCCATGCTCAGCTTGTTGTCGCCGCGTTCCCAGTCGAGCGCGCCGAACGCGCCGCCGCGCTTGATGCCATATTCGGTGGTGCGGACGGCAACCGGCACGCCATTGGTGCCGATCACATAGGGCGTCCACCACAGGCCCTGGCCGCGATTATTGTGGTAATAGCCCGACAGGCTGAGCTTCAGCCCTTCGGCGAGCGGCGCCTCGAGGCGCAGCCCGCCCAGATAGTCGCGCCTCAGCCCGCCTGCGTCATAATAGGCATCATCAACGCTGGTGAAGGGCGCGGGATAGACGGTGCCGGCGGCCCGGTTGGTCACCGCGGTGCCGGTGTCGCCGCGATTGGCCCCGATCTGCGCCAGCCGCACCGCAAGCGCGAAGTCGTTCGAGATATTGTCATGATCATAGCCCAGCCGCCGGATCATCTCGAGCGACATGTCCTGATAGTCATTCTCGCGCCGGTCGGAGAAGCTGCCATAGGCGCTCAGCTGCGCATCGCCGCCGAGCGGCAGCACCGCCCGCGCATTGACGACATGCTGGCGCTGCTCGCCCACGCCCTTCCATTTGTCGAGGCCCAGATAGCCATAGCTCAGATAGGCGCGGAACCCGCCGCCCAGCGCGCCGGTGTCGATCCGGGCAAAGCCGCGCAGGGTGTTTTCGCTGCCATAGGTGGCATTGGCCTCGACCTCGGCCTGTTCGGACGGCGCGCGCGAGCTGAACTCGATCGTCCCGCCCAGATTGTTGGTGGCGTTGGCCGAAACCGATCCCGCGCCCTGCGTCACCCGGGTGAGCGCGATGTTCTCCGGGCTGATCGCGCGGCTGATGTGCAGGCCGTTATTGTTGCCATAGCTGAAATCGCCGAGCGGAATGCCGTCGAGCGTGTAGCCGAGCTGGTTCTGGTTGAAACCGCGGATCGAGATGCGCACCGCCCATTCGTAATTGCCAAAGGCATCCGCCGACTGGAAATTGACGCCCGGCAGCTTCTCGATGCCTTTAAGCGGGCTCGAACCGGGCGCGAGCGTGCGCAGATCCTCGGCGCGCACCTCCTGCACCTGGCGGGTCTCGCCACGGCCGAGGACGACGATGTCGCCGGCATCTTCCGCACCCGGCGCGTCTACGGTTTCGGCCTCGGGTGCCGGCGCGGCGAGCGTCGCCGCCATCGCCGTGCCGCTTGCGCCGTGGAGCAGGGCAGCAAGCATCGCCGCCCCGCACAGGCTGTTCAATCTGGTCATCTGATCATCCCCCTTGTGTCGGACCGGGGGGCGGGTAGGGGCGGCGGATTGCAGCGTGATGGCGCCGCGATTTCAATGCCGTGACAGCATGTTGGGGGATATGCCCCCCGCTGTTCAGCCGGTGCAGCCCCGGCAGGCCGGATCCTTGACGATGCGGATCGTGCGCAGCACCGGGGTCAGCGCGTCGAACACATGCACGCGCCCGGCCGGGTCCGGCCCGAAGCCGACAAGCGCGCGCACCGCCTCCATCGCCGCCCAGGCCCCGGCCAGCCCGGCCGCCGCGCCCAGCACGCCCTGATCGGCGCAGGTGTCGCAATCCTCGGCATCGAATGCGTCGCCGACAAAGCAGCGATAACAGGGCTGATCCGGCTGATGGCCGCGAAAGGTGGCGATCTGGCCCTGAAACTGGCCGAGTGCCGCCGACACCAACGGCGTGCGCTGCCGCACCGCCTGGTCCGACACGATCAGCCGGGTGGCGAAATTGTCCGACCCGTCAAGGATCAGGTCGACATCGGCAAGCAGCTGCGCGGCAGTGTCGGCGGTGATCCGGGCGACCACCGGCTCTGCCGTGACATGCGGGTTGAGCCGCGCCACCGCGCGCGCTGCCGCCTCGGCCTTGGGCTGGCCCAGATCGGCATCGCCGAACAGGATCTGGCGCTGTAGGTTGGACAGGTCGATCCGGTCATCGTCGATCAGGCGCAGGCCACCAATGCCGGCGGCGGCCAGATACTGGATCGCCGGGCAGCCGATGCCGCCCGCGCCGACAATCGCGATGCGCGCGGCGCGCAGGCGGTTCTGCCCCGCGCCGCCGATTTCCTTCAGAACAATGTGCCGGGCATAACGGTCAAGCTCGGCATCGCTCAGGCTCACGCGCTGCTCCCGCCCGCAATCGCGCCCCCGATCGCGCCGGTCCCGGTCGATCCGAACCCGCCCGCGCCGCGCGCGCTGTCGTCAAGCGCTGCAACCTCGGTGAAATGCGCCCGCTGCACGGCGGCGGGGACCAGCTGGGCGATGCGGTCGCCGCGCGCGATGCGGAACGGGGCGTCACCCAGATTGGCAAGGATGACCTTCACCTCGCCGCGATAGTCGCTGTCGATCGTGCCGGGGGTGTTGAGGCAGGTGACGCCGTGCTTGAGCGCGAGGCCCGAGCGCGGGCGCACCTGCACCTCGAAGCCCGGCGGAATCTGGATCGCCAGCCCCGTCGCCACCGCATGGCGGCCGCCGGGGGCAGTTCGACATCCTCGGCCGACACCACATCCATGCCCGCCGCGCCGTCGGTCGCGTAAGCGGGCAGGGGCAGGCCCTCGCCATGCGGCAGGCGGATGAGCGCGATGGCAAGGCTGGGGCGCGGATCCGGGGTCGCCTGGTTCATATCTGGTCCTTCAGGGGCTGATCCGGCGCGGCGAGCGCGGCGGCGATCCGGTCGGCAAGCCGCGCTGCGACATCGGCCTTGGCCATGGCCGGCCAATGTTCGCTCCCGTCGCCGGTGATCAGATGAATGCTGTTGGTCTCGCCGCCCATCACATCGCCCGACACATCATTGGCGATGATCCAGTCACAGCCCTTGCGCGCCCGCTTGGCGGTCGCGTGTTCGACGACATGGTCGGTTTCCGCGGCAAAGCCGATCAGCAGCGGTGGCCGTGCAGGCGACCTTGCAAGGCCTTGCAGAATATCGGGATTTTCGTGAAGCGTCAGGCTGGGCGTGGTGCCGGGCTGTTTCTTGATCTTGACCGGCGCGGCATCGGCCCGCCAGTCGGCGACCGCCGCCACCAGCACCGCTGCATCGGCGGGCAGCGCCGCCGTCACCGCGTCCGCCATCTCGCGCGCGGTCTCGACATCGATGCGGGTGACGCCCGGCGGCGTCGGCAGCGTCACCGGCCCGCTGACCAGCGTGACCCGCGCGCCCCGCGCGGCGAGTGCGGCGGCCAGTGCATAACCCTGTTTGCCCGACGACCGGTTGGCGATGTAGCGCACCGGATCGATCGGTTCATGCGTCGGCCCGGCGGTCACCACGACATGGCGGCCAGCAAGCGGGCCGGCGTTCGGCGTCTGCCCGTCAAGCGCGGCGCGCACCCGGTCCATGATCGCCGCCGGTTCGGGCAGGCGGCCGGGGCCGAACTCGCCACAGGCCATCGGCCCTTCGGCCGGATCGACGATCATGATGCCATCGGCGCGCAGCTGCGCGACATTGCGCCGGGTCGCGGCATGGCCCCACATGCGCACATTCATCGCCGGCACCGCCAGCACTGGCTTGTCGGTCGCCAGCAGCAGCGTGGTCGCCAGATCATCGGCAATGCCCGCCGCCATGCGGGCGAGCAGATCGGCGGTCGCGGGCGCGACGACGACCAGATCGGCCTGGCGGCTGAGCTGGATATGGCCCATTTCGGCCTCGTCCTTCAGGTCCCACAGGCTGGTATGGACGCTCTGTTCGGACAGGGCGGCCAGCGTCATCGGAGTGATGAACTGCGCCCCGCCTTCGGTCAGCACGCAGCGCACCGACATGCCGTCGGCGCGCATCAGCCGGATCAGCTCGCACGCCTTGTAGGCGGCGATGCCGCCCCGACGATCAGCAGGATGCGCGCGCCCGCCATCCGCATCAGCCCAGCAGATGCATCAGCCCGGCGCCCAGGCCCGCACCGGCGAGCGCGGTCGCCAGCGTGCGCCAGCCCCGGCCGATGCCGACCACCGGAATGTCGGGCAGCGGCGGCGGCGGCGGTGCCGCGCCGGGGCGCGGCAGCTGCTTGTCGAGCCGGCGGATCAGATCGGGCACCAGCGCCAGCGTCCGCTTCGCCTCGATCAGCCGGTCCGCTGCCCAGGCTTCCGGGCCAAGCTCGGTGCGCAGCCATTCGCCGACAAAGGGGGCTGCGGTTTCCCACATGTTGATGTCGGGATCGAGCGCGGTTGCCACGCCTTCGACCATGACCATCGTCTTTTGCAGCAGCAGCAGATGCGGCTGGGTCGGCATGTCGAAATCGCGGGTGATGCCGAACAGCCCGTCGAGCATGTTGCCGATCGAGATCGCCTTGACCGGCAGCCCGCGGATCGGCTCGCCCACCGCGCGCAGCGCGGTCGCGAACTCTGCCATATTGTGGTGCGGGGCACGTAGCCGGCCTCGAAATGGATTTCGGCGACGCGTTCGTAATTGCCGGTGATCAGGCCGTAGAGGATCTCCGCCAGCCAGCGCCGGGCGCGCCGGTCGATCCGGCCCATGATGCCGAAATCGATGGCGACGATGTCGCCGTCCGGGCGCACGAACAGATTGCCCTGGTGCATGTCGGCGTGGAAGAAACCTTCCGAAATCGCCTGGCGCAGAAAGGCGCGCACCAGCCGCCCGGCCAGCACCTGCGGATCATGTCCCGCCGCGATCAGCGCGTCGCGCCGCGACAGCTTGATCCCGTCAATCCATTCAAGCGTCATCACCCGCTTGGCGGTGCGCTGCCAGTCGATCTCGGGGATGCGGTAGCCGGGCTCGGCCTGCATCGCCTGCGCCAGTTCGGAGGCCGAGGCCGCCTCGCGCCTCAGGTCCAGCTCGCGCATCGTCCATTGCCGGAACTGGGCGATCACCTGGCGCGGGCGCAGCCGCTTCAGCTCGCCGCCCAGCGCCTCGGCCTGGGCCGCTGCCCATTCATAGGTTTCAAGCGCGCGGGTGAAATCCTCCTCCACGCCCGGGCGCAGCACCTTGACCGCGACCTGCCGGCCATCGGTGGTCACCGCGCGGTGGACCTGGGCGATCGACGCCGCGCCGACCGGGCTTTCGTCGATCGAGGCGAAGATCTCCTCGATCGGGCGGCCGAACGAGCGCTCGATCGAGTCGCGGATTTCCGCGAACGGCGCGGGGGCAGATCGTCCTGCAGCCGCAGCAGATCCTCCGCCGCCTCCGGCCCGACCAGGTCGGGGCGGGTGGCAAGCGCCTGGCCCAGCTTGATCGCCGCCGGGCCGAGCGACTCGAAGGCGGTCGCATAAGCCGGCTGGGCGGGCACGCGTGCCCCGAAACGGGCGATGCGGACCAGCCGGCGCAGCTGCGGCGGGGTCAGCGGATCGCGCTCGATCCCGGTTAGCGCGCCATGCCGGGCGAGCGTCCGGCCCCAGCGCAGCAGCCTGAAGAGATGCGTTGCGGTGGAGGCCAAGCTCAGATCTTCCAGCCGCTGTGGATCGCCACCAGCCCGCCCATGATCGGCTCGACCCGCGTCTGCACGAACCCCGCCTCGGCGATCATCCGTTCGAACGTCGGCATGTCGGGGAAACGGCGGATCGATTCGATCAGGTAACGATAGCTGTCCTCGTCACCCGCCAGCGCCTTGCCGAGGCGCGGCACCAGATGGTGCGAATAGGCGTCATAGACATCGGAAAAGCCCGGCCAGGTGGTGGTCGAGAACTCCAGGCAGAAAAACCGGCCGCCGCGCTTCAGCACCCGGTGCGCCTCGGCAAGCGCTGCCGGAATGTCGGTCACGTTGCGGATGCCGAAGGCGATCGTATAGGCGCTGAAGAACCGGTCGGGAAAGTTCAGCGCCTCGGCATTGGCCTCGGTCCACACCAGCCCGTCAATGCCGCGCTTGGCCGCACGCTGCATGCCGATGTCGAGCATGTCGGGGTTGATGTCCGCCACCGTCACCCGCGCGCCTTGCCGGGCAAGGCGGAAGGCGATGTCGCCGGTGCCGCCGGCCATGTCGAGAATATCCTCGCCCGCGCGCGGTTTGACCCGCCGGACGAACCGGTCTTTCCACAGCCGGTGCATGCCACCCGACATGGCATCGTTCATGATGTCATAGCGGCGCGCGACGCTGGAAAAGACCTCGCCGACACGGGCGGTCTTTTCCTCTGGCGATACTTCGGCATAGCCGAAAGAGACGGTCTCGGTCATCGCCCGTCCCCCTAGCCGAGCGCGGGGGGCGAGGCAAACCCGACATCGCCCGACAAAGGCCCGAAATCTCGCCATGGCCGGGCCTTGAGACGTTGGCCGGCACCGCCTATGCCGGAGCGGTGCCCGAACTTCCCGAAGTCGAGACCACGGTGCGCGGCCTGGCCGAGGCGCTGGATGGCCAGATCCTCGCCAGTGTCGCGCCGCAGCGCCCCGACATGCGTTTCGCCTTTCCCGCCGATCTGCGCCAGCGGACGACGGGCGCGCGCGTCGTGCGCCTGCACCGCCGCGCCAAATATGGCCTGATCGATACCGACCGGGGGATACGATCATCTTCCACCTCGGCATGTCGGGGCGGTGGCGGGTCGATGCCGATGCGCTGCTGCCGCACGATCATCTGCTGGTCGAGACGGGCAGCGGCCGGCGGCTGGCGCTCTATGACCCGCGCCGCTTCGGCTTTGTCGATCTGGTGCCGACGGCGCAGCTTGGTCGCTATCCGGCCTTTGCCAGAATGGGGCCGGAGCCGCTTGGCCCCGAGTTCACGCCGCGCGCGCTTGCCGCCGCGTTGGCCGGGCGGCGCGCGCCGGTCAAGGCGCTGCTGCTCGACCAGCGGGTCGTGGCGGGGCTGGGCAACATCTATGTCTGCGAGGCGCTGCACATGGCCGGGATCGCCCCCGGCCGGGCGGGCGGCGATGTGCCGCGCGCGCGCATCGACCGGCTGGTGCCCGCGATCCGCGAGGTGCTGGACGCGGCGATCGCGGCGGGGGGATCGAGCCTGCGCGACTATGCGCGGCCCGACGGCCAGCTCGGCTATTTTGCCAAGGACTGGCGCGTCTATGGCCGCGAGGGTGCGGCCTGTGGCTGCGGCACGGTGATCCAGCGCCGGGTGGATTCGGGCCGCTCGACCTTTTTCTGTCCCCGCTGCCAGCGCTGAGCCGCCAAAGCGCGGCCCGGATCCGGCGCTGTCACGAAACTGACGCCGATCCGTCACCCAACCGAAACCCGGCTGACACGCAAGCATCACAGCCCCTGCCTAACCGGAGGACCGACCGGGCGCGGAGTCGCGCGCCGGCTGATGGACACTGACAGGGGAACTTCATGTCGCGCACTCGTCTGCTCCTCCTCGGGGCTGCCGCCCTTCCGCTCGCCGCCTGCGGAGCCAGCGATCCGGCCTCTCCCGGTCAGGGCGGCGGTGGCGTCGTCGTGGTGCCTGCTCCGGCCCCGGCTCCGGCCCCGGCTCCGGGCGTCGGCCCCAACACGGCGGAAGCGGCGTTTGCGACCACGACGGTCAGCGGCGTGACGGTGACGGTTGCCGAACAGATTGCGGTCGTGAACGCCGGCACCAACAATGTGCTGACCGGCACCAACCCGCTGAACGGGGTCGCCCCGACCGGCTCCGCGCTCAATGTCGGCGCGTTCGATGCCTCGACGGTCAATCCGTTCTTCACCCGCACCAGCTATATCGGCGCGGTCAATCCGGCCGGTGACACCTGGTTCCAGGGCTGGACCTGCAATTCCTCGACGCTGAACCTCGGGCCGGGCAATGCCAGCTGCGCGACCGGCCTGTCGCGCAGCGCCGCCGCGCCTGCCGCCAGCGCCTGCCCGACCGGCACCACCGACGCGGGCACCGCCAACAATTACCGGCTGTGCCGCCTGCCGGCGCAGGTTTCGGGCACGCTCAGCCTGCCGCGTGTCGATGGCGTCGCCTATCAGCTGAACGGCCGCGTCGATGTCGGCCAGGATCGCGGCACGCTCGGCACCGGCGGCGCGGCGGCGACGCTGACCATCGCGGCGGGCGCGATCATCGTCGCCAACCCGATCGACCCGGCTCCCGATTTCCTGGTCGTCAACCGCGGTTCGCAGATCAATGCGGTCGGCACCGCGACCCAGCCGATCATCTTCACCTCGCAGCAGAACCTCAACCCGGCCAATAACGGCGACTCCAGCCAGGGCCAGTGGGGCGGCATCGTGATCGCCGGGCGTGCGCCGATTGCCAATTGCTCGTCGGGCACCAACAATGCCGATGGCACCAGCACTACCTGCGAAAACATCGTCGAAGGCACGGTGACCGCGCTTTACGGTGGCAACGCGCCGACCGACAGCAGCGGCACGATGCGCTATGTCCAGATCCGCTATTCGGGCCTGGAACTGACGCCGGGCAACGAGCTGCAGGGGCTGACCACCGCGGGCGCGGGTTCGGGCACCGACATCAGCTACATCCAGGTCCACAACAGCTCGGATGACGGGGTCGAGGTGTTCGGCGGCCGCAACAGCTTCCGCTACATGGTCGTCACGGGTGCCGATGACGACGGCTTCGACGTCGACACCGGCTGGCGCGGGCTCGTCCAGTTCCTGATCGTCGCGCAGAAGCTGACCGGGGCGACCACCGACTCCTTCGCCACCGAAATCGACTCGAACGGCAACGAGGATGCGCTGCCGCGCACCTATGGCCAATATGCCAACTTCACCTTCATCCAGACGGCCAACGCCCCGGCGGCGATCCGGCTGCGCGGCGGTGCGGATTTCGGTTTCTACAACGGCATCGTGAAGTCGGTCGCGGCCTGCGCCAACATCGTCGCGGGCACCGAGGCCAATGGCGGCAAGTCCACCATCCGGGCGGCCAATGCCGGCCTTCAGGAACTGGGCGCGCCGGTGTTCCGGTCGGTGTTCTTCGCCTGCAACGGCAACTGACCCGATCCCGGACGCATGCAGGGGGAGGCCGGAAGCAGGATCAGCCCGCTTCCGGTCGCGCAGCAAGGATAGAATGATGACCAGGCCGCTTACTTTCGCCACGCTGCTGCTCGCCTCGAGCCAGCTTTTCGCGCCCGCCGTGCTGGCGCAGACCGCGCCGCCCGCCGCGCCGCAGCAGACCCCCCCGCCCAGCCCGAACCGGCCGAGGAGGAGGTCGATGTCTCGGCCCCCGGCGCCGGGCAGCTGGACGGCGAGGACATCATCGTGCGCGGCCGCTACATCCCCAACGTCATCCGCGCGACCCCGCAGGTCGTCTCGGTGCTGTCGACGGCGGATATCGCCCGCACCGGCGAAGGCGATATTGCCGGCGCGCTCACCCGCGTCACCGGCCTGAGCGTCGTCGGCAACGGCTTCGTCTTCGTGCGCGGCCTGGGTGACCGCTATTCCTCCTCGCTGCTCAACGGCTCGCCGCTGCCGTCGCCGGAGCCGCTGCGGCGCACGGTGCCGCTCGACATCTTCCCGACGTCGATCGTCGCCAGCGCGCTCGTCCAGAAAAGCTATTCGGCCAATTATCCCGCCGAGTTCGGCGGCGGCGTCATCAACCTGACGACACGCGCCGTGCCCGAGGAGAGCTTCATCTCCATGTCCGGCTCGATCGGCGTTGATTCGGTCACCACCGGCCGGCGCGGGCTCGGCTATTATGGCAGCCGCAGCGACTGGCTGGGGTTTGATTCGGGCGAACGGGCGGTGCCCGGCGTGATCCAGGCCGAGGGCCTGACGCGCGGCGTGTTCTTTTCGAACGAAATCACCGGCTTTTCGGGCGCGCGTACCCGGCTGCTCCAGCGCTTCGACACGCCCGCCAACTTCAATCTGGAGTTCAGCGGTGGCCACCGGATGGAAGTGGGCGACGATGCCGATCTGGGCCTTGTCGCCTCGGCGCAGTTCAACAATGGCTGGCGCAACCGCGACGCCATCCAGCAGGACACCACCGATCCGACCGGCGCGCTGCGCAATGATTTCCGCACCCAGCTGACCGACAATCGCGCGGTCACCAACCTGCTGCTCGGTGCCGGGCTCGAGTTTGGCGGCCATAAGATCCGGCTGACCAACCTCTATATCAACGACACGCTGAAGCAGGCGCGCCTGTCGGGTGCGACCGTCTATCTGAACAGCAGCGGCGATCCGATCCTGCAGCAGAACACCAATCTGTTCCGCCGCCAGCTGATCGACAGCCAGGCGGTGGGCGAGCTGCGCTTCGGCGACCTGTCGCTCGATCTGCGCGGCACCTATGCCAACACCAAGCGGCTTGCGCCCTACGAGACCTTCTTCAGCTATCGCCGCAACCGGGTCACCGGCCAGTTCCAGAACGATCTGAACGGCCTGCAGGAATCCGCGACCGTCGCGTTCAGCCGGCTGAACGAGGATCTGTGGAGCGGCGCGATCGATGCCAGCCTGAAGCTGCCGACCGAACGGCCGGTGACGATTTCGGCGGGCTATTATTACAGCGACACCCAGCGCGAATCGCTGCGTCTCGACTTCCGGTTCCGCAGCTTCCTGGGCGGCGGCATCAACCCGCAATTCGCGACGCTTCGCCCGGATCTGCTGCTGTCGCCGGCAAGCATCCTCAACGCGTGCGCCAATCCGACGGCGGTGGCGGCTGAGGCCGGGTGCATCCGCCTGTTCAACACCTCCGCCTCGCAGGGGGCGGCGTTCTACGATGCCGGGCTGCGCATCAATGCCGCCTATTTCCAGGCCGAGGGCGAGCTGGCCGACGGCCTGCGCGTCACCACCGGCCTGCGCTATGAGGATGCGACGCAGCGCGTCGGCACCAACAGCGCGACCTTTGCCGGCACGCGGCTCAACAACGGCTATTGGCTGCCGGCAACCACGGTGACGTGGAACTTCGCCGATGACATGCAGCTGCGCCTCAACGCGTCCAAGACCATCGCCCGGCCGCAGTTCCGCGAACTTGCCCCGCAGATCTACCGCGATTTCGAGTTCGACCGCTTCTTCTTCGGCAATCCGCGCCTGACCGACTCGGAACTCTACAACTTTGAAGGCCGGTATGAGTTCTACCCGGCCAAGGACGACAGGATCGCGATCGCGGCCTTCCATAAGACGATCAAGCGGCCGATCGAACAGGTCGCCTTTTTCCCGAGCGAGGACGCGACGCTCACCACCGGCTTCTCCTATGCGCCGCGCGCGGTGCTCTACGGGGCCGAGGCCGAGGTGCAGAAATATTTCCCGCTCGACGGGCTGGGCGGTGATTTCTTCGCCTCGCGCCGTCTGCTGATCGTCGCCAACTACACCTACACCCAGTCAAAGCTCCGCGTCGACGACACGCTGGTGCCGAGCGCGATCCAGAACTCGGCCGGCGCGGCCGCGCTGGTGCCCGCCAGCCTGATCTTCCGCAACGGCGCGCCGCTCACCGGCCAGTCGGACCATCTGGTGAACTTCCAGCTCGGCATCGAGAGCACCGACAAGGTGAGCCAGGTGACCGTGCTGTTCAACTATGCCAGCGACCGCGTCACCAATCGCGGCCCGAACCTCCTGCCCGACATCATCGAGCGGCCGGGCATTCGGCTCGATCTGGTCGCCCGCGAGGAGCTGGAACTGTTCGGCGGCAAATGGCAGCTGAAGGTCGAGGCGCGCAACCTGACCGGCACGCCCTACCGCGAGTTCCAGCAGTTTTCCGACCGGCGCGTGCTGATCAACCGCTGGAACCAGGGCCGCATCATCTCGGTGGGGCTGAGCACCACTTACTGATGGGCACCGCCCGTTCAGGATCAGGGAAAAGGGGGCTTCAGCCCCCTTTTTTCATGGATGCGAGGGCGGGCGCGCGGGGGAAGAAGGGCAGGGGCCGTCGCCTCAGGCGTCGATCGCCTCTTCGTCCAGCCGCGCGGCATTTTCCTGGATGAACTGGAACCGGTGTTCGGGGTTGCGGCCCATCAGCCTGTCAACCAGATCGCGCACGCCGGCGCGTTCCTCATAATCCTGGGGCAGGGTGACGCGGATCAGCGTGCGGGTGCGCGGATCCATGGTGGTTTCGCGCAGCTGTTGCGGGTTCATCTCGCCTAGACCCTTGAAGCGCGATACCTCGACCTTGCGGCCCTTGAACGCCTGGCGTTCGATCTCCGCCCGGTGCTGGTCGTCGCGCGCATACAGGCTCTTGCCGCCCGCACTCAGCCGGTAGAGCGGCGGCTGGGCCAGATAGACATGGCCGCGCCGGACGATGTCGGGCATTTCCTGAAAGAAAAAGGTCATCAGCAGCGTCGCGATATGCGCGCCGTCGACATCGGCGTCGGTCATGATGATCACGCGTTCATAGCGCAGCGCATCGGGCTGGCATTTGTCGCGCGTGCCGCAGCCCAGCGCCTGGATCAGGTCGGCAATCTCGCCATTGGCGCGGATCTTGTCGGCGGTGGCGGAGGCGACGTTCAGGATCTTGCCGCGAATGGGCAGGATCGCCTGGGTCTTGCGGTCGCGCGCCTGCTTGGCCGATCCGCCGGCGCTGTCGCCCTCGACGATGAACAGCTCGGTCCCCGCCGGGTCGGACGCCGCGCAGTCGGTCAGCTTGCCGGGCAGGCGCAGCTTGCGCGCGCCGGTCGCGGTCTTGCGCTTGACCTCGCGCTCGGCCTTGCGGCGCAGCCTTTCGTCCATCCGGTCAAGAACGAAGCCGAGCAGCGCCTTGCCGCGTTCCATGCGGTCGGACAGGAAATGATCGAAATGATCGCGGATCGCCGCCTCGACCAGCCGGGCGGCTTCGGGGCTGGTCAGCCGGTCCTTGGTCTGGCTCTGGAACTGGGGATCGCGGATGAACACCGATAGCATCAGCTCGGCCCCCGCCATGACATCGTCGGCGGTGATGTCCTTGGCCTTTTTCAGCCCCGTCAGCTCGCCAAAGCCGCGCACCCCCTTGGTCAGCGCGGCGCGCAGCCCCTGTTCATGGGTGCCGCCATCGGGGGTGGGGATGGTGTTGCAATACCAGCTCGTCCCGCCCTCGCTCCACAGCGGCCAGGCGACCGCCCATTCGACGCGGCCCTGACCGTCGGGAAACTCCTGCGCGCCCGAAAAGAACTCGGTCGTCGCGCATTCGCGCGCGCCGATCTGTTCGCGCAGATGATCGGCAAGGCCGCCGGGAAACTGGAAAACCGCCTCGGCCGGCGTGTCGTCGCCGATCAGCTCGGGCGCGCAGCGCCAGCGTATCTCGACCCCGGCGAACAGATAGGCCTTTGACCGCGCCAGCCGGTAGAGCCGCGCCGGCTTGAAGCGCATCTCCTCGCCGAAAATCTCGGTGTCGGGGGTGAAGGCGACGCTGGTGCCGCGCCGGTTGGGCGCCGCACCGACCTCTTCAAGCGGGCCGAGCGTCTGGCCGCGCGCGAAACGCTGGCGGTAGAGCGTCTTGTTGCGCGCCACCTCGACCACCGTATCCGACGACAGGGCGTTGACGACGCTGACCCCAACGCCGTGCAGCCCGCCCGATGTCTGATAGGCCTTGCCGGCGAATTTGCCGCCTGAATGCAGGGTCGACAGGATCACCTCCAGCGCCGACTTGCCCGGATATTTGGGGTGGGGGTCGATCGGGATGCCGCGGCCATTGTCGGTGATGGTCAGCCGGTTGCCCGGCTCCAGCACCAGTTCGATCCGCGTCGCATGGCCGGCGACCGCTTCGTCCATCGCATTGTCGAGCACTTCGGCGGCCAGATGGTGCATCGCGCGCTCGTCGGTGCCGCCGACATACATGCCCGGCCGCCGCCGCACCGGTTCCAGCCCCTCCAGCACCTCGATCGCCGAGGCGTCATAGTCTTGGGCGGCGGGGGTGGCGGCGGCGAACAGATCGGACATGGCATGATGCTATAAAGGCGCAGCCCCGTCGGCGGAAGCCGCCGTTCGCGGGCGCGTCAACGGCGCTGCACGGGGCCCCCGCATGCCCAGAGCGGCGCATGGGTGATGAGCGCGCCGTGGCCGAGCGCGGCGGAGGCCAGTGCCGCGCGGTCGCCGGTCACCACCAGCGCACCCGGAATGCGCGCCGGGCCGATCAGCCGTCCGCCCGTCTCCGTCACCCATGCCGGGGCCTGGCCCGACTGGCCGGGCAGCAGCGGGACGACCAGGAAAGGCCCTTCGGCGCGCGGCATGACGAGCAGCAGCCCGCTCGCTGCGACCAGCGCCGCCTGCACGGTCAGCGCGCTGGGACGGCGGCTGCGCGGCCGGGCGACGGGATTGTCCTTGGCGTGCTGTCGCATCGGCACCGACCCTTACTCACCCTGCGCGGCGGCCGGCTGGCCGCGCGCGCAGGGTTCTTGCCTTATTCTAGGCGGGTCGAGCCCGGTTCAGCGCACGCGCGGCCCGCCAAAGGGCAGCGGCGGCGGCGGACGCCGGTCGCGGCGCGGCAGCTGCGCCTGATAGGCCTGGCCGCAATGATCGACGCAATAGGGGAAGCCGGGATTGACCGGCCGGCCGCAGAAATGAAAGTCCGGCTCGCCCGGATGGCCGATCGGCCATTTGCAGATCCGGTCATTGAGGTCGAGCAGGCTGGTCTTGCCCGCGATTTCCGGGCTGGGACGCGCGGGCACCAGCCGGCGCGGCGGCGCGGGCGGGATCGGCGCGGCGGGTTCGCCGGGGGCCTGACGCAGAAAGCCGCCGGGACCGATCGACCGGATGATGGGCGCGGGCGTGGCGGGCGCATCGGCGGCATCGTCATCATCGAACGGTTCGTCGGCGCGCGCGTCCACCGGTTCGGGGGCGGGCTGCGCGGGTGCGGGAGCAGGGGCCGGGGTTGCGGCCGGCTGGGCCTCGCGCCGCGGTGCCGGGGGACGGCGACAGGGGTGGCCGCAGCCGGGGCGGGATCGGCTGTGCGTTCGCGCGCCGGCGGCTTCGCGGCAGCCCGGTCCCCGTCCTTGTTCTTGTCTTTGTCGCGCACGGGCGAGGGACGGGACTGGAGCCCGAGCCGGTGCGCCTTGCCGATCACTGCGTTGCGGCTGACGCCGCCCAGTTCCTCGGCAATCTGGCTTGCGGTCATGCCCTTTTCCCACATCGACTTCAGCTGTTCGATGCGTTCGTCAGTCCAGGCCATCTTTATCCCTTGTGCCTCAAAACCATCGGTGTCTCAAAACCATCGGCGTCTCAAAACGATCGTCGGGCGGCCATCACCTTGCAGATCATGCCCACCTTGCGGACCGCGCCACGAGCCGATAGGCGAGCAGGCGATGGCTGACCAGTCCCAATCCGGAATTCGCCTCGCACCCGGGGTCGCGTCGATCAGGCGCGTCAACTGGCCGGGGCTCCGCGCCCTCTATGTGAAGGAGGTGCGACGTTTCTTCAAGGTCCAGCTGCAGACGATCTGGGCGCCCGCGATCACGACGCTGCTTTACCTCGTCATCTTCTCGGTCGCGCTGGGCGGCAGCGGGCGGATGGTGCTCGGCCACAGCTTTGCCGATTTCGTGGCGCCGGGCCTGATCGTGATGGGCATGATCCAGAACGCCTTTGCCAACTCCAGCTTCTCGCTGCTCGTCGGCAAGATCCAGGGCACGATCGTCGACTATCTGATGCCGCCGCTGTCGAATGGCGAGCTGCTTGCGGCGATGGTGGGCGCGTCGGTCACCCGTGCGGTGCTGGTCGGGCTGACCGTGTGGCTGGCGATGCAGTTCTGGCCGGGCGTGCATGTGATGCCGCGCAATATTTGGGCGGTGCTGTGGTTCGGGCTGTTCGGATCGATGTTCCTCGCCTTTCTGGGCGTGATGACGTCGATCTGGGCGGAAAAGTTCGATCATGCAGCGGCGGTGACCAACTTTGTCGTTGCCCCGCTGTCGCTGCTGTCGGGCACTTTCTATTCGGTCGAGGCGCTGTCGCCGCTGTTCCGCACGATCAGCCATGCCAACCCGTTTTTCTATGTGATTTCGGGCTTCCGCTATGGCTTTCTGGGTGACGCCGACTCGCCGGTGATGCTTGGCGCCGTGCTTCTCTTTGTCATCAATCTCGCCATGGGTGCGGCCTGTTACGCCCTGCTCAGGTCAGGCTGGAAACTCAGGGCATGATCGAAACTGCCGATTATCCGGCCGGGGGCCTGATCTGCCAGGCTTCGGTCGCCCGCCCCGAAGGTGCGGGCCCGTTCCCCGCCGTGATGATCGCGCCGACGATCCGCGGCCCGAGCGCGCTCGAGCGCCAGGTGGCGGAACGGCTCGCCGGCCTTGGCTATATGGCCGTGCTGATCGATGTTTACGGCAAGGAGCAGCAGGATCTGGCGCCCGATCAGGCGCGCGCGCAGATGGACGCGCTGCTTGCCGACCGGGCGCTGCTGCGCGCCAGGCTGCTCGCCGCGCTGGCGTTCGTGCAGGGGCTGGACGGGGTCGATCCGGCGCGGATCGCGGTGATCGGCTATTGTTTCGGCGGGCTGTGCGCGCTCGACATCGCGCGCACCGGCACCGATGCGATCCTGGGGGCGGTGTCGCTGCACGGCGTGTTCGCGCCGCCCGGGCTGGGGCCGCAGGCCCCGATTACGGCCAAACTCCTCGTCCTCCATGGCTGGGACGATCCGCTGGCGACCCCCGACGATGTTCTGTGCCTGACGCGTGAGCTGACCGGGGCCGGTGCCGACTGGCAGCTTCATGCTTATGGCCATGTCGGCCATGCCTTCACCAATCCGGCGGCGTCTTCGCCGGGCCTTGCCTATGACGCGGCGGCGGACCGGCGGTCCTTTGCCGCGCTGACCGGCTTTCTGGCCGAAATCTTCGCTTAACCGCGGATAACGGCCGCGTTCAGCCTCCGCCCAGCCCCGCCGCGCTAGACCGGCCGGGCATTCAGAAGTCGGAGGCTCAAGATGACCAAGTTTCTGTTCACCGGGGTGATCGCTCTGGCCGCTGCGGCCGCCGCCATGCCCGCCAGCGCCCAGCCCATGGGCGACTGGGGCGGGCGTGGGCCGGGGCGCGGTGCCGGGATCGAGCGTCAGCTTGACCGGATCGCGTTCCGCATCGAACGGGGCGAGCGCAACGGCGCGCTCACCCGCGGTGAATCCCGGCGGCTGCGCGGCCAGCTGAACGACATTTCCCGGCTCGAGCGCCGCTACAGCTTCAACGGCATCGACCGGCGCGAATGGCAGGATCTCAACCGCCGCATCGCGGTGCTCGAAAACCGCGTCTGGCGGCAGAAGCGGGATGACGACGTCCGCCGCTGGTGACGGATCGTCGATCATAACGGGCGTCCGCGCCCCGGCTGCAACGCCGGGGCGCGACGTCTTTTCCTCTCTGGCATCTTGCCCGCGGCTGCTCCCGGTTTGTTGACCGAAATGCGCCCGCTGCCTATATCGACGCCAAGGCGACCGGAAGGTCGCCTTTTTGCGTTACGACCGGGCATCCGGTTCGATCAGTGGAGACTGTCACGATGGCCATCACCCCGCTCATGCCCGTCTATCCGCGCTGCGGCGTGCGACCGGTGCGCGGCGAGGGGTGCTATCTGATCGGCGAGCAGGGCGAACGCTATCTGGATTTCGCCAGCGGCATCGCCGTCAACCTGCTCGGCCATGGCCACCCGCATCTGGTGAAGGCGATCCAGGAGCAGGCGGCGACGCTGATGCACGTCTCGAACCTTTACGGCAGCCCGCAGGGCGAGGCGCTGGCGCAGCGGCTGATCGACAACAGCTTTGCCGACACGGTGTTCTTCACCAACTCGGGCGCCGAAGCGCTCGAATGCGCGATCAAGACGGCGCGCCGCTTCCACCATGTCGGCGGCAATCCGGAGCGCACGACGCTCATCACCTTCTCCAACGCCTTTCACGGCCGCACGATGGCGACGATCAGCGCGACCGATCAGGAAAAGCTGCGCTCGGGCTTCGAGCCGCTGCTCGGCGGGTTCAAGGTCGTGCCGTTCAACGATCTTGAGGCCGCTGCCGCCGCCGTCGACGCGACGACCGCCGGCTTCCTGGTCGAACCCGTGCAGGGCGAAGGCGGCATCCGCCCGGCTACGCCCGAGTTTCTGGAAGGGCTGCGGCGCATCTGCGACGAGCATGGCCTGCTGCTCGTGCTCGACGAGGTGCAGTGCGGCGTGGCGCGCACCGGCAGCCTTTATGCCTATGAACAATATGGCGTGACCCCGGACATTCTGGCGACCGCCAAGGGCATTGGCGGCGGCTTTCCGGTCGGGGCGTGCATGGCGACCGAACATGCCGCGCGCGGCATGGTCATCGGCACCCATGGGTCGACCTATGGCGGCAACCCGCTGGCGATGGCCGCGTGCCAGGCGGTGCTCGACGTGATCCTCGAGCCCGAGTTCATGGCCAATGTCCGCCGGATGGGCGAAAGGCTGCGCCAGGCGCTCGAACAGCTGATCCCCAATCACGATCATCTGTTCGACAGCGTGCGCGGCATGGGGCTGATGCTGGGCCTGAAGCTCAAGTCCGACAGCCGGGCGTTCGTCGCGCATCTGCGCGACCATCACGGCCTGCTGACGGTGGCGGCCGGCGACAATGTCGTGCGCGTGCTGCCGCCGCTCGTCATCGACGACAGCCATGTCGCCGAGTTCATCGACCGGCTGTCCGCCGGCGCGCGCAGCTTCGCGCCCGCCGAGGCGGCCTGACACAGACCGGCCGCGCCGGCCCCAGGGCCAGCCGGCCAGGGAGATGCTGATGACCCGCCATTTCCTCGACCTGGGCGCGGTGGGCGCCGATGCCGTGGCCGCGATCCTCGCCGAGGCGCATGACCGCAAGCGCGCGCGCGCCGGCTGGCCGCGCGGGCGCGCCGATGCCGACCGGCCGCTCGACGGCCATGTGCTGGCGATGATCTTCGAGAAAAGCTCGACCCGCACCCGGGTGTCGTTCGACATGGCGATCCGCCAGCTGGGCGGCAGCGCGATCATCCTTGATGCGGGCTCCACCCAGCTTGGCCGCGGCGAGACGATCGCCGACACCGCGCGGGTGCTCAGCCGCTATGTCGATGCGATCATGATCCGCACCGACGATCCGGCCAAGCTTGACGAACTCGCCCAGCATGCCGGCGTGCCGGTGATCAACGGGCTGACCGACCGCACCCATCCGTGCCAGATCGTTGCCGATCTGCAGACGGTGACCGAGCGGGGGCTGGCGCTGCCGGGCAGTAAATGGGCCTGGCTGGGCGATGGCAACAATGTGCTGCATTCGATCATCGAGGCGGCCGGGCTGTTCGGCTTTTCCGTCGCCTGCGGCTGTCCCGAAGGCTATGATCCCGACCCCGCGATCGTCGCCGAAGCCAATGCGCGGCTGGCCGGCAGCAATGCCCGTGTCACCATCGAGCGCGATCCCGCGCGCGCGGCGGCCGAGGCGGATGTCGTCGTCACCGACACCTGGGTGTCGATGGGCCAGGCCGACAGCGCGGCCAAGATCCGCGCGATGACGCCCTATCAGGTCAATCCGCTGCTGATGGCATCGGCGCGGGCCGGGGCGACGTTCCTCCACTGCCTGCCCGCCCATCGCGGCGAGGAGGCGACCGACGACATTCTGGACGGGCCGCAATCGGCGATCTGGGACGAGGCGGAAAACCGCCTCCATGCCCAGAAGGCGGTGCTGATGTGGTGTTTCGGGCTGATCGGATGACCGACACCCCCGAACCCGACCGGACGCTGGCCTTTGCGATCATGGGGCGTCACGCCCGTGGCCGTTTCGTGCGGCTGGGGCCGACGCTCGATGCGATCCTGGCCGCCCATGCCTATCCGCCGGCGATTGAAAAGCTGCTGGCCGAGGCGCTGGCGCTGACGGCGTTGCTCGGCTCGACGCTGAAGGACGAGGGCGGGCAGATGACGCTGCAGGCGCAGGCGCAGGGCGGCGTGGTCGATCTGCTGGTCTGCGATTATCGCGGCGGTGAACTGCGCGGCTATGTGCGCTTCGATGCCGATCGTTACGCCCAGATGCCCGCCGATCCGTCGCTGTTCGCGCTGTTCGGCACCGGCTATCTGGCGATCACCTTTGATCAGGCGGTCAGCGGCGAACGCTATCAGGGGATCGTGCCGCTCGAGGGCGGGTCGCTGGCCGAGGCGGCGGAAAGCTATTTCGCCCAGTCCGAACAGATCCCCAGCCTGGTGCGCATCGCCCATCGCCACCGCGATGGCGGCGGCTGCGTGGTCGGCGGCATGCTGCTCCAGCATCTGCCGGACGGCGAGGACGGGCGCGACCGGCTGCATACCCGGCTCGATCATCCCGAATGGGAACATGTCCGGGTGCTGGGCGAAACCATCCGGTTCGAAGAACTGACCGATGCGGCGCTGCCGCTCGAAACGCTGGCGTGGCGGCTGTTCCATGAGGAAGATGACGTCCGGGTGCTGGGCGGGGCGGCGATCCGCAAGGGCTGCCGCTGCAACGCCGCCCATATCATCGACGTGCTGGCGCGTTTTCCGGAGGGCGAGCGCGCCGAAATGGCCGATGACGAAGGCGTGATCCGCGTCGATTGCGCCTTCTGCTCGATCGTTCACCCGATCCCGCTGGCGGTCATTGCCGACAGGCAATGAACAAAAGGGTAATATCGGGCGGTTAGGGCCGGTGCCGGACAGGAGGGCAGGGCGATGGCGGCAGGACGGGCATTGGCGGTAATGCTGGCGGCGACCCTTCTCGGACCCGCGCTGGCCAGCGCGATGCCCCCCGTGCGCGATGCGGTGCTGCCCCGGCTGGCTGTGCTCGGCCGCATCCAGCCCGGCCTGTGGGCTTTGCGCGACCGCGAACCCGACGGGCGCACCCGGCAGCAGTGCATCGTCGATCCCGACATGTTCGTGCAGCTCGCCCATCCCGGCCCGCGCTGCCAGCGCTTCGTGATCGACGACCAGCCGGTGACCGGCACCGTGCATTACAGCTGCCCTGGGGCCGGGCATGGCCGGACCACGATCCGCCTCGAAACCCCGGCGCTGATCCAGATCGACAGCCAGGGCGTGACGGCAGGTGCGCCGTTCAGCATGGCCGTCGAGGGGCGCCGGCTGGGGGATTGTCCGGCCGCCGGGCGGCGCAGGCGCTAAAGCGGTTTCCCGTCAGCTGGACTCACCTGACGGTTCGGAAAACGCGGCAAACCAACAAGTTCGAGCGGTTTCAAGCCGGGAGGCGGCGGCAGGCTGCCCGCGAAAATGATCCGGAGCGGATATTCCACATCTTGCCGTTAAGCTGGCGTTTACGATGTTTGCGCTATTCAGAAAGCGTGTCGCGTAGGCACGCTTTCCTCCCTTAAGGGCCGCAAGGCCAACTGGGCCGCCTCTGTCGAGGCGGCCCGTTTTATTTGAGGCTGTTATTGGCAGAGAGCGCCCCGGCACGGGCCGGGGCGCTGCCAGATCAGAACGAGGTCTTGACCGACACCCGGATGTCGCGCCCGGCAAGCGGTGCGAAATCCTTGAGGAAGCTGGCATGGCGGCGGGCGACGACGTCGAAGATGTTGTTCGCCTGCAGCATCAGTTCCGGCTTTTTCGGGCCGGTGCCCCAGGGCCGCCACGCGATCTGCGCGTTGACGAGGGTGAAGCCCGCGGTTTCGGTTTCGAAATCGGTCACCCGGTCCTGGCGGAAGCTGCGTTCGATCTCGGCGCGCGCGGTCAGCCGGTCAGAGGTGGCGCTGACGCCGCCCAGCAGGCGCAGCGGCGGGATGCGCGGCACCGGGCCGACGCCCGGCAGCGTGGCGCGAACATAATCGGCAACGCCGTCAATGGCGATTTCGGCCCCGGCCACGCGGCCGAGGGTCGCACCGATCTGTGCTTCGATCCCGTAGAAGCGCGCGCGCTGCTGGCGGAACTCGAAGATCGGCAGGCCTTCGTCGGGATCGACGCCGCCGGTCGCGTCTTCATAGATGAAGTTGCTGAACCGGTTGTAATAGGCCGACAGTTCAAAGTTCAGCCCCTTGCCGCCGCCGCGCAGCACCGCTTCGAGGCCGAGATTGCGTTCGGTGTCGAACGTCGGATCGCCGATTTCAAACGCCTGGGTGCCCTTGTGCGGGCCGTTCGAGAACAGCTCTTCGGCCGAAGGCGCGCGCTCGGTGCGCGACAGGTTGACGCCCAGCCGCCAGCCGGGGGTGAACTCATAGGACGCGCCGACCGAGCCGGACAGGGCGGTGAAGCGCCGCGTCACGTCGAACTCGGGCGATTCCACGCTGGTGCGCTCGATGCGGCCGCCAAACTCGACCTTCCAGCGGCCGCTCGTCACTTCCTGAAGCGTGAACAGGCCGAATTGCTCGGTGCGGTTCTCGCGCAGGAACGCCTCTTCGCCGACGGCGTCGAAATCGCGGATGAAGAACTGGCCGCCGACCGCGCCCTTCCAGCCGCCGCGCTGCTGCTGGACCAGCTCGACCCGGCCTTCCATCGCCTCGCTGGTGAAGGTCGTGCCGATATCGCCTTCGGGCTCGATTTCGTCATGCGTGTAATCGGCATAGCCGAAGCGGCCGCGCAGCAGCTCGAACAGCCCGCCGCCCAGATTGAGCTCGCCGCGCACGTCAAGGCGCGTCTGGCGGATGTCGAGCGTGGGGGCTTCGCCCTCGCCGGTGGTCAGATCGAACCGCGCGGGAATGCCATAGACGCTGTCATAGCGGCTGACCGCAAAGCCGAGCGAGCCGCCCGAGCCGACATAGGCGGCACCGCCCGCCAGATCCCAGGTGCGTGCCTGGGTGTTGTCGATCCGGCCCGACAGATCGGCCAGTTCGCGCACTTCGGGGTTGCTGCTCGCCAGCGCCTGGGCGCGCGCGCCGCGCGACAGCACCGGGCCGCCGATGCGCAGATCGTCGCCGTCCAGATAGCTGCCGTCGAAATGCACGACGATGTTGTTGCTGACCGGCACGTCGACCGACGCTGCGCCGAAAACCTGATCGGCGGCCGAGCTGTAGCCGGCCAGCGTGTCGACGTGCAGCTGTTCATCGGGCAGGCCGCGCGGCACGCGGCGGTCGAGCACATTGACCACGCCGCCAATGGCCGAGGAGCCGAACTGCAGCGCCGCCGGGCCGCGCAGCACCTCGATGCGCTCGGCCAGGAACGGGTTGATCGCCACCGCATGGTCGACCGAGGTGTTTGACACGTCGAAGCTGCCGATGCCGTCGGTCAGCACGCGGATGCGCTCACCCTGAAAACCGCGCAGCACCGGGCGCGAGGCGTTGGGACCAAAGGCGGTCGAGCTGACACCCGGCAGCCGGGCCAGGGTTTCACCGATGGTCGGGCGCACTTCGCGCGCCAGCTCGGCCCCCGCCAGCACCGACACGCCGAACGGGATCGCCGCACGGTCGCGGGCGTAAGGCGCGGTGATGATGATCGTGGGCGCGCTTTCGACATGGAAATCGTCGGTCTGGCGCTGCGCAGGGGCCGGGTTGGCCCCGCCGGCGGTCGACTGGGCAGCGGCGGCGACCGGCATCAGCGCGACGCCGGCAAGCAGTGCGAAACGGATCATGTTGTCCCCAATGTTATGTGATTCGGCCGCGCGGTTACGCTGAAATGTAATGTTATATCAAGCGGTGTTCGACGAGCGACGTCACCGGGGCGGCGGGCGCGGAGGAATGGGTCACGGTCCGGTCCCCCTTTCGCCGGCCCGCCCGGCGGAGATCCGCAAGCGCTTGCCCGCGCCGCGATTTTCCTTCACCTTTGCGTCAACGGAAAGATGCGCGCCCGGCCCACGGCCGGAGCGTGTGCGGGCATGTCCCCTGCCGTCGCCACGATCTGATCGTGAGGGCGCGGGGGATTTTGAGGGAGTGGATGGACATGGACCTGAATGCGATCCTTCTGGCGCAGCGCGCCGCCAGCGATGCCGCGCGGCCCGAAGGGCTTGAGGTGCGCCGCGACCGGCTGACCCGGGCGATCCGCATGATGGTCGACAATGCCGAGGCGTTCTGCACGGCGCTGGCGGACGATTTCGGCCATCGCAGCCGCGAACAGTCGATGGTGACCGACATCATCGCCTCGATCCGCGCGCTCAAACATGCCCGGCGCAATCTGGCGCGCTGGGCGCGGCCGGAACGGCGGCGGCTGGATTTCCCGCTCGGCCTGCTCGGCGCGCGGGCGACGGTTGAGTATCTGCCCAAGGGCGTGATCGGCGTGATCGCGCCGTGGAACTTTCCGGTGCAGCTGACCATGGGGCCGCTTGCCGGCATCTTCGCGGCGGGCAACCGCGCGATGGTCAAATCATCCGAGTTCACGCCGCGTGTGGCGGCGCTGTTCGAAGAGGTCGCGCCGCGCTATTTCGACGCGACCGAACTGGCCTTTGTCAGCGGCGGTGCCGATATCGGCCAGGCGTTTTCGGCGCTGCCGTTCGATCATCTGATCTTCACCGGCGCGACGCCGATCGGCCGCCACATCCTGCACGCCGCGGCCGATAATCTGACGCCGGTGACGCTGGAACTGGGCGGCAAATCGCCGACCATCATCGGCCGGTCGGCCGATCTGGCGCAGGCGACCGGGCGGATCGCGCTCGGCAAGATGCTCAATGCCGGGCAGATCTGCCTCGCGCCCGATTATCTGCTGGTGCCCGAGGACAAGGAAGAGGCGGTGATCGCCGGGCTGACCCAGTCGGTCTCGGCCATGTATCCGCGCCTGCTCGACAATCCCGACTATACGGCGGTGGTCAATGCCCGCCATCATGGCCGGCTGAATGCCTATCTCGACGATGCGCGGGCCAAGGGCGGCGAGGTGATCGCCGTCAACCCGGCGGGCGAGGATTTCGCCGCGTCCAACGGCACCAAGATGCCGCTCTACATCGTCCGTAATCCGACCGACGACATGCAGGTGATGAAGGACGAGATTTTCGGCCCCGTGCTGCCGGTCAAGCGCTATGCGCGGATCGATGAGGCGATCGACTATGTGAACGGCCGCGACCGGCCGCTCGGCCTTTATTATTTCGGCACCGACGCCGCCGAGGAACGGCGCGTGCTCGACCGCACGATCTCCGGCGGGGTGACGGTCAATGATGTGATCTTCCATGTGTCGATGGAGGATCTGCCGTTCGGCGGGATCGGCCCGTCGGGCATGGGCGCCTATCACGGGCTGGACGGGTTCCGCACCTTCAGCCACGCCCGGTCCATCTATCGCCAGCCCAGGATCGACATCGCCAAGCTGGCCGGGTTCAAGCCGCCCTATGGCGCGGCGACCGCCAAATCGATCGCCCGCGAATTGAAGGTCTGATCGGGGGCGGCGGGAGGTTTTTGTTTTGGTCGCGGCACCGGGGGTTTGTGAATTGGGAAGAACGGCACCAGCCCGCTCCCCCACCCGGCCACCCAACGGCAGGATACGCTATGGGTGGCCGGGTGGGGGAGCGGGCTGGTGCCGCCCCTGCGCCGCGAGGCGCAACACAAGCGACGCCGCCCCCGCGCCCTGAGGCGCAGCGAACACCCCGCTTCAGAGCGCGCGCACCAGTCGGACAGCGCGGGCCAGCCAGGGCGGATCGGCGAAAATCTGCTGCCGCCCGCCCGCGCCAAGCGGCAGCAGCTGGATGCGGCCTTCGCCCTCCGCGCCGCTGTCGCGGCCGATCAGCCGGCCAAAGGCGAAGCGCCCGGCCGGGCGCGGCACCAGCACGTCGCGGTTGAGCGCCTGGGCGAACTGCGCAGGGTCCAGCCGCTCGCACCAGATTTCGTCGCCGGCGCGATAGTCGCCGATCGATCCGTCCGCGATCACCGCGATCAGTGCCGGGGCGGGCTGGGGCGGCAGCACGACCGCCGGCTGGCGCGGCGCGCGCGCGCCGTCCGGGCCGAGCAGGGCCGCGACCGGCAGGTCGGGCCGGTCGGGCAGGCGGACCAGATCGGCCGCTTCCACCCCCAGCGCGCGGGCGATGCGGTTCAGCCAGGCAACCGATACGGTGCGCGTCCCCGTTTCCAGCCGACCGATCGTCTGGGCGGTGGTGGGCGGCACACAGGCGCGCGCCACATCCTCCAGCGTCAGCCCCTTGGCACGGCGCACCTCGCGTATGGCGGTGATCATCGGATCGATCCTTGAACCGTTGCGGTTATTTCTCTGTCCTACACCGTGCCGGACGTGCGAGGCAAGCGTCGAATCACAACACGGAGCGGGCTATGGGTCGGGAGTTGCGGGAACAGCGGCTGGCCGGGGCGGGCAACCGCAGCGTCACGGTCAATATCGGGGAATCGGCGCTGTCATGGCTCGCCGCGCGCGGCCGCATCTCGCCGCGTCAGGCGCTCGCTGGCGACACGCTGCGCCGCGACTGGGAACGCGCCGGCCTGTCGCCGCGCGTCACGATGCGCTGGGACGATCCGCGCGGGCGGCGCGGGGCGGGCACCATCGGCGCGCCCGATCCGACCATGTCGCAGATCGATGCCAAGCGCCGCTTCGATGCCGCCATCGGCCATGTCGGCCCCGGCCTGTCCGACATATTGTGGCGCGTGGTGTGCGCCGATGAAGGGCTGGCGCTGGCCGAACGCGCGCTGGGCTGGCCGGCGCGGGCGGGCAAGCTGGTGCTGGGCCTCGCGCTCGACCGGCTGGCCGATTTCTACCGGATCGGGTGAGGGGAAGGGGAGCCGGGCTTCCGGTTGTTTGTTGTGCGGCTGAACGCCGCACCGGCCGCTGCCGTTCTTCCTAAACGAAAAACCCCCGGTGCCGCCCCCGCGCCGATGGGCGCAGAAAAGAACAACCCCGCGCGAACAAAGCTCAACCCCTCAGCATTCGACGACGTTGACGGCCAGCCCGCCGAGCGCGGTTTCCTTGTATTTGTGGCTCATGTCCGCGCCGGTACGGCGCATCGTTTCGATCACCTGATCCAGGCTCACCCGGTGCGTGCCGTCGCCGAGCAGCGCCAGCCGTGCCGCTTCGATCGCCTTGATCGCGCCCACGGCATTGCGTTCGATGCACGGCACCTGCACCAGCCCGCCGACAGGATCGCAGGTCAGCCCGAGATTATGCTCCATGCCGATTTCGGCGGCGTTTTCGATCTGCGCGTTGGTGGCACCGAGCGCGGCGGTCAGCCCGGCGGCGGCCATCGAACAGGCGACGCCCACTTCGCCCTGGCAGCCGACCTCGGCCCCGGAGATCGAGGCATTTTCCTTGAACAGCGACCCGATGGCCGCCGCCGTCAGCAGGAAACGATCCGCACCGTCATCGTTCGCGCCGGGCACGAACCGCTCATAATAGCGCAGCACCGCCGGCACGATTCCGGCGGCGCCGTTGGTCGGCGCGGTGACGACGCGGCCCCCGGCGGCATTTTCCTCGTTCACCGCCAGCGCCCACAGATTGACCCAGTCGATGACGCTCAGCGGGTCGGACAGCGCGCGTTCCTGCCGCGCCACCAGCCGGGCATGGATATCGGGCGCGCGCCGTTTGACCTTCAGCCCGCCGGGCAGGATGCCGCTCTGCGCAATGCCCCGGTCGATGCAGGCGGACATGGTCTGGCGGATCGCGGCCAGCCGCGCGCGCACCTCATCAATGGGCAGGCGCGCGGTCTCGTTGGCCAGCGCCAGGCCGGCAATGTCCAGCCCAGCCGCCTCGGCACGGGCGAGCAGTTCAGCCCCCGAATGAAAGGGTGGGGCACATCGGCCATCAGCGCGGGCGGGGCATTGCCCGCGACCTCGGCCTCCGACACGATCGCCCCGCCGCCGACCGAATACCAGATGCCCGCGCGCAGTTCCGCACCCTCGGCATCGAACGCCGCAAAGCGCATGCCGTTGGAATGGAAGGACAGGCGCTCGCGCATGTGAAAAATCAGGTCGCGCGCCTCGTCGAAACGCACTTCATGGCTGCCGCCCAGGTTCAGCCGCCGGCTGGCGCGCACCTCGCCGATGATGCGGTCGGCGGCATCGGGGCACAGGCTGTCGGGGCGCAGGCCCGACAGGCCGAGCAGCACCGCCCGGTCGCTGGCATGGCCCTTGCCGGTCAGCGCGAGCGAGCCGAACAGCTCGGCGGTTGCGCGCGCGACGCGCGGCAGCAGCCCGTCCCCGGCCAGCCCCTCGACAAAGGTGGCAGCCGCCGACATCGGTCCCATTGTGTGCGACGAAGACGGGCCGACCCCGATCTTGAACAGGTCAAACACGCTGTGCGGCACGGCCCTTATCCTCTGTCGTTTCTGGTTGGAGCGCGTCTGGAAATGCGCCGTGGCGCATTCCGCAGCACCGGCCCGCTCCTCCACCCGGCCACCCGTGGCCACTATCCTGTGGGTGGCCGGGTGGGGGAGCGGGCTGGTGCCGCCCCGGCATCTGCGCTTGCGCGAATGCCCGAACAGACCCTCGCGCACCGGCTCTATCCGCTTTGTGAAACAAGAAAAAGTCAGTTTTCCGCAGCGTCCGGTTGCGTGCCCAGCCGCTCGACCAGCATGGCCGCGAACTGGCTGAGCGTGTCGTCGCGCGCGCCCATCACCACGATCCGGTCGCCGGGCCGGGCGAGCGCGGCCAGCCGGTCGGCCACGGCGTCGCGGGTGGCCAGATGCGCGGCATTGCGCCCCGCTGCCTGCACCCCGGCGACAATGGCTTCGCTGCCGACGCTCCGGTCGACCGTGCCGCCGAAATAGACCGGGTCGGACAGGATCAGCACATCGTCCGGCCCCAGCTGTTCGCCCAGTATCGCAATCAGCGCGTCGCCCATCACGCGCAGCGGGCCATAGCCATGCGGCTGGAAGAAGATCAGCAGCCGCCCGGGAAAGGCGTGGAGCGCGGCCAGCGTCGCGGCGATCTTGTCCGGATTATGCCCGAAATCGTCATAGACGGCGATGCCGCGCGCGGTGCCGACCAACTCCAGCCGGCGCTTCAGCCCGGCAAAATCGCCCAGCGCCGCCGCCGCCTCGCCAAGCGGCACGCCCAGCGCGACCGCCGCCCCGATCGCCGCCAGCGCATTGGCGGCATTGTGCCGTCCGGGCAGGCGCAGCCGCACTTCGGCATGATTGCCGCCCGAACGTTCGGTGACATGGAACGACACGCCCTCGGGCCGCTCCGTCACCTCATGGCCGATCAGCTGCGCCTCGCGGTCAAAGGCGAAGGTCAGCAGCCGATCCTGATGCAGTTCGGCGGCCAGCGCCGCGACCTCGGGATGATCGAGATTGACGACCGCGGTTGCCGCCTTGCCGATGAAATCGCCGAACAGCGCGCGCAGCTCGTCCATGTCCTTGTGGTCGAGCGAGATGTTGCCGAGCACCGCGACCGACGGATCGAACAGCGCGATCGATCCGTCGCTTTCATCGACTTCGCTGACGAACAGCGCCGGATCGCCGACCAGCGCGCTCGCAAAGGGGGCGGACGGGGTGACGAAGTTCTTCATCACCGCGCCGTTCATCACCATCGGCCGCCGCCCGGCACGGTCGAGGATCCAGCCGATCATCCCCGTCACCGTCGATTTGCCGCTGGTGCCGCCGACCGCGACCCGCGCTTCGGCCTGGTTGAACAGCGCGGCCAGCAGCCCGGCACGGCTGATCCGCGCACAGCCCAGAGTGCGCGCCGCCGCGACATCGGGAACGCTGTCCTCGATCGCTGCCGAGGCGACGAGGATCTGCCCCGGATCGGTCAGCCCGCTGCCGTCCTGCGCGAACAGATCGACGCCAAGCCCGCGCAGATACGCGAATTTGGGTGCGGTCCGCCCCTGATCGAGCGCCCGGTCGGATCCGGCGACGCGGTGGCCGAGCGCGCGGACGATCGCGGCCAGCGGCAGCATGCCGCTGCCGCCGATCCCGCAGAAGAAATAGGATTTGGCAGCCATGACCTGAGCGCTATCACCGCTTTTGCCCGGCCAGACAAGCGCGCGGGCGCGACGTGCAAAGGCTGAGCGGGGACGGAGCGGCATGGGCAGCGGGCGAATGAGGATCGGCATCGTGGCACCCAGCTGCCGCATCGACGATGCGATCCATGACCGCGTCACCGCCCTGGCCGCGCGCGATCATGCCGGTGTCGAACTGGTCTGGCACCCGCAATGCTGGCTGTCGCACGGCCATTTTGCCGGGCCGGACGCGGCGCGCGCGGCTGCGCTGATCGAGGTTGCGAACGATCCGGCGATCGATGCGGTCTGGTTTGCGCGCGGCGGCTATGGCGCGGTGCGGATCGTTGATCGGGTCATGGACGCGCTTGGCCCGGCGGCGCGCGACAAATCCTATCTCGGCTATTCGGATGGCGGCACTCTGCTCGGCGCGCTCTATGCGGCGGGGATCGGCCGCGTCGCCCATGGCCCGATGCCCGCTGATATCCGCCGTGACGGCGGCGAGACGGCGGTCGGCCGCGCGCTCGACTGGCTGGGCGGCGGGACTGCGGGGGTGGAGCCGACCGATGACGGCCATCCGCGCGCGGCGTTCAACATCTGCATCCTCGCCCATCTGGCCGGCACCCGCCATCTGCCCGATCTGGCCGGCCATGTGCTGATGATCGAGGAGGTGGGTGAATATCTCTACCGCACCGACCGCGATCTGGCGCAGATCGCCGCCTCGCTGCCGGGTCTGGCCGGCATCCGGCTGGGGCGGCTGAGCGATGTGCCCGAAAACGATCCGGATTTCGGCATGGACGGGCCGACGCTGGTGCGCGACTGGTGCGCGCGCTCGGGCATCCCGTTTCTGGGGCTGGCCGATATCGGCCATGATGCGGCCAATCGCATCGTGCCGTTCGGCCCGTTCACCGCCACCCCGCAGTTCGCCGCGCTTGCCCCCACCGGCTGAACCATTATCTGGGCCCTATGCCGCGTTCGACCCGATCCGATGACTGGGGCTTTCCCCGCTGGCGCAGCTATGGCTCCGAACGCGGGGCGGCGCGGGTGCGGCTGTGCGACCGCGAAGGCTGTGACCGGCCCGGTGACTGCCCGGCGCCCAAGGCGCCCAACAGCCCCGAACGCTGGTATTTCTGCGTCGACCACGCCGCAGAATACAACCGCAACTGGAATTATTTCGAAGGGCTGGGCGCGGAGGAAGCGGCCGCCCGCGCCGAGGGCGAGGCGCGCGGCGCTGCCGGCTATGCCCGTTCGGCGCATTATGGCTGGGGCGGGCCGGGCGATGGCAGCCGCTCGCGCGACGAGCTGCGCGCGCTCGAGGTGCTCGATCTCGATGCCGATGCCAGCTTTGACGCGATCAAGGCGGCGTGGCGCCGGCTGGCCAAGGCCAACCATCCCGATGTGAAGCCCGGCGATGCCGAGGCTGCCGAGCGGTTCCGCGCCGTGCAGGCGGCCTATGACGTGCTGCGCCGGGCCGAGGAAAGGCGCGCGGCCTGAGCGGCCAGCCGCCGGTCCGCGCGCTCGCCGCGCGCTGGGGCGCGGCCGTGCTGGTGTGCGGCAAATGCAGCCGCAAGCAGGGCGGGGGTTTCGGACGCAAGGGGCGCACCCCGCTGGCCAAGGCGCTCCGCCGCGCGCTCGGGCTCGGCAAGGGACGCAAGGCCGCGATCGGCATTGTCGAGACACGCTGTCTGGGGCTGTGCCCGGCGCATGGCGTGACGCTGCTCAATGCCGCAGCACCCGGCGACTGGCTGGTGGCCAGGCCGGGCACGCCGTTGCCCGACGTGATCGCCGCGCTCGGCCTTGAGGATGCGCAGCCGGGCGAGGGGGCGGCACCGCCTCAGGCGTAGCGCGCCGCCGTCTCGCGGATCAGCGCGATCATGTTGGGAATGCCCTGGGTGCGGTTGGAACTCAGCTGGTTGCGCAGATCGAACGGGGCGAGCGCGGCATCGATATCGGTCGCCAGGATTTCGGCCGCCCCCCGGTCCTGCACGGTCAGCAGCACGAGCGCGATGATGCCCTTGGTGATCGCCGCGTTCGAATCGGCGAGGAAATGCAGGCCGGTGTCGGTGCGGGTCGGATAGACCCAGACCGAGGCCGAACAGCCGCGCACCAGCGTCGCATCGGTCTTGAGCGCATCGGGCATCGGTTCGAGCGCGCGGCCAAGATCGATCAGCAGGCGATAGCGATCATCGGCGTCGAGCAGTTCATAGTCGGACTGGATGTCGGCAAGGCTGGGCGCGGCTGGGTTCGGCATGGCCGGCCAGATAGCCGAAGCCGCGGGCCGGGTTAAGGGGCGGTGTGCGGCCCCGGCTGCGATCCGTTCACCGGCCGCCGCCCGGCCGGTGCGGCCGGGGTCAGAGGTCGACCCCGGCGGCAATCGCTTCGAGCTTGCGGATGCGTTCCTTCAAGTCGGCAAGCTCGATCCGCGAGGCGGCGCTGGGCGCGGGCTGGGGATCGATCTGCCGCCGGTCCTGCAGCTCGAGCCGCTTCAGATCCAGCCAGCCGCGCCAGCCGGCGAGCGCCGCCATGGTCACGATGCCGGTGCCGGCCAGGCCCATCAGGCCCATTTCCAGATAGACGATCGGGTCCATCATATCCTCTCTCCTGCCCGGGCGCGCTCAGGCGTCGCGCGAGCGCAGCTTTTCGATTTCACGGTTGAGCGCGCGGGGCGCTTCGTCCTCGGTCGCCAGCCGTTCGAGCACCGCCACCCGGTCCTTGAGCAGGTCGAGTTCCGCGCGCATCCGTTCATTCTCGGCCCGGGTTTCGGCGTCGAGCCGGATGCCGGCCTTGCCCCCGGCGCGATATTTCGCCTTGAAGATGCTGGCGACCATGACGATCGCGACGATCAGGACGACCATTTCAAAAGGGTTCATCGTGCCGGCTCCTCGTCAGTTCAGCGGTGCGTCGCGCAGCCGTTCGATATCGGTGGCGAGGTCCATGCCCCGGTCGGTGATGATCCGTTCGAGCACGCGCACCCGCTGTTCCAGCCGTTCGACCTGGGCGGCATATTGCGCGGCCTTTTCGGCGGTCTCGCTGGTCACGGCCTCCAGCTGGCGCTCCTTGAAGCGCAGATGGCGCTTGAACGCGTCCCCCAGCACGCCGGCGACGACCGGGATCCCGACCACCACCACGAAAAACCAGACAAAACCCGGCATGTTTGCCTCCCTTGCTGTCCTTGAGGACGGCATTCTTCTGTCCGGGCCAGCGCGTTTCGACTGAGCGCTGACCCGGATCGACCAAATGCGGTCAGTTGGGCCGCCGCAGCGCCTCGATCTCGCTCGCCACGCGGTGGCTTTCGTCGGTCACGATCCGCTCGACATTGGCGAGCCGGTCCTTGACCGAGCCGAGTTCGGCGCGGAGCTGGGCGCTTTCCTGGCTGAGCAGGCGGATGCGCTCGACCAGTTCCTCATTCTTCTGCGGATAGATGGCCTGCCCCCAGGCGCCGTCGAGCGGATAGCCATGCCGGACGCGCAGCCAGGTGGTGAAGATCCAGCCGATCACGCTCATGAAACCGATCAGCAGGCCGCCGCCGATGATCCAGGGCAGGTTGGGGATGATATGGGCTTCAGCCATTTCGGGACATCCTGTGTTGAAAGCTTGGGTCGGGTTCAGCGCAGCGCGTCGATCGCGCGGGCGGTGCGTTCGGCGGGATCGGTGGCGATGCGTTCCAGCACCGCGATCCGTTCTTCCAGCCGCCCGATCTGGCCCTTGAGCGCGCCATTTTCGCGCTCCAGCAGTTCCAGCTTGCGGCTGTCCTCAAGGCTGGTCGTCTTGTGGACGATGTTGCCGTTGCCGTCGTCGATCGGATAGCCGTGCCGGGCACGGACCCAGGTGGTGAAGGCCCAGCTGAGGCTGATCGATCCGACGATCAGCACGGGCACCAGCCAGTTCCAGTTCATGTGCGTGTCTCCCCCTGAAGCCCCGATCAGCGCAGGCTGTCGATTTCGTCGGCCAGGCGACGGTTGCGGCTGGTGTAGTAAAGCTCGACATCGGCAAGGCGGCGGTCAATGTCGCGGAACTTGGCGCGCACCTCGCGGGTGGAGCGAGCCGGCGACCGGCGGACGCCCTGCCAGAACTGTTCCTCGTCCTTGTCCGAATACAGGCCCGACGGCTTGGGCTTGGCCGCCCAGGCGGCGACCAGATAGGCGATCAGCGTCCAGGGAAAGGCCCCGAACAGCGTCAGCATCACCATGCCGATGCGCACCCAGGTCACATCCCAGCCCAGATAATCGGCAATGCCCGAGCAGACGCCCATCCATTTGGCATTCTGCTTGTCGAGATAGAAGGTCGTGCGGCGCGGGTTCATCTTCACATCTCCCTGATCTTGCGGACGTCGCCGCGCAGCTGGTCCTGGGGCTGGGGCCGCAGGCCGAGTTCCGGATTGTCCGCCGCCACGATGCGTTCGATGCTGTGCAGCCGGTCGTCGAGGCGGCGGGCGGTTTCGTAAAGGTCTTCGAGCAGATTTTCGTCTTCGCGGGTGATGCCCGAGCTTTTCTTCCACTGGGTCACATAATGGAGGATCAGCCAGGGCAGCCCGATGAACAGCAGGCCGACGATCAGCGGCGGGACGATGATGTCTTCCATCTCAGCCCTCCCGCTTGGCGAGCCGCGCCTTCAGCGCTTCGAGTTCGGCATCGACCTTGTCCGACGCGCGCAGCTCGGCGATCTCGTCCTCCAGCGTCTTGGGCGCGCTGCCCATGCCCGCGGCATCGGCGCGGCCCTCGGCCATGTCGACCCGGCGTTCCAGCACGTCGAAGCGGCTGAACGCTTCCTCGACGCGCGCACCGGCATAGGCCTCGCGCAGCTTCATGCGGTTATGCGCCGATTCCAGCCGCGCGGTGATCGAGTTCTGGCGGGCGCGGGCCTCGCGCAGCTTCTGCTGCAGCTTCTGGATGTCGGCTTCGGCCGCCTGCAGCGCCTCGTCGAGCACGCCGATCTCGGCATTGAGCTGGCCGGCCATGTCGGCGGCCTTCTGCTTTTCAACCAGCGCCGCCTTGGCCAGATCCTCGCGGCCCTTGGACAGCGCCAGTTCGGCCTTTTCCGTCCAGTCGTCCTGCAGCTTTTCAAGCTTGGCGATGTGGCGGCGCATTTCCTTCTGGTCGGCGATGGTCCGGGCGGCGGAGGCGCGCACCTCGACCAGCGTCTCTTCCATTTCGAGGATGATCATGCGGACCATCTTGGCCGGGTCTTCGGCCCGGTCGAGCAGGTCGGTGACGTTGGCGGCGATGATGTCGCGGGTGCGGGAGAAAATACCCATCTGGTCGTGCTCCTGTCGAAAACTCTGGGGTGGCCGGGGCGGTGCCGTTCGGGGGGAGAGGCGACCGCCCCGGCCTGGGGCGGGATCAGGCAAGCGTGCCGATCGCCGCGCGGGGGTGTGGGCCGAAACCGCGCCGGCCGGGCCGACCGCGCTCAGCACGCAGGTGGCGCTGAACAGGATCGCGCACAGCACCGCCGAAAGGGCCTGGCGGGGGGGAAGCGGGTTCGACATCTTGGTCCTCCTTGAACTCTTGTGTGCGGGGCCGGCTGTCACCGCCGGCGTCGCAGAATGTTTTGCAGAAGCCGTGCCAATTCGAGGAAATGGCGGAAAACCGCCATTTTTCCTGCGGCAGGTCAGCCGGACGGCATTTCCCGCTTGCCAATATTTGGGAAAATGCACCATGTTTCGGCCATGGAACGGGAAAGCGCATTCATCGGCCAGTCGCTGGCCTTTCTCGACTCGGTCGAACGCGCCAGCCGCGCCGCCGCCCTCAACCGCCCGGTGCTGGTGATCGGCGAGCGCGGGACCGGCAAGGAGCTGGTTGCCGAGCGTCTGCACCGGCTGAGCACGCGGTGGGACGGGCCGCTGGTGGTGATGAACTGCGCAGCCCTGCCCGAAACGCTGATCGAGGCCGAGCTGTTCGGCCATGAGGCCGGGGCGTTCACCGGCGCGACGCGGGCGCGGGCGGGGCGGTTTGAGGAGGCCGATGGCGGCACGCTGTTCCTTGACGAACTGGGCACGCTGTCCGCCGCGGCGCAGGAACGGCTGCTGCGCGCGGTCGAATATGGCGAGGTGACGCGCATCGGCGCGTCGCGGCCGGTGCGCGTCGATGTCCGCATCGTGGCGGCCACCAACGAGCATCTGCCGGCGATGGTGGCGCGCAACCGCTTCCGCGCCGACCTGCTCGACCGGCTGAGTTTCGAGGTCATCACCCTGCCGCCGCTGCGCGCGCGCGAAGGCGATGTGCCGGTGCTGGCCGATCATTTCGGCCGCCGCATGGCCGCCGAGCTGGGCTGGAGCCGCTGGCCGGGCTTTGCGGATGCGGCGATGGCGGCGCTGGTCGGCCATGACTGGCCGGGCAATGTCCGCGAGCTGCGCAATGTCGTCGAACGCGCGGTCTATCGCTGGGACGATCCCGAACGGCCGGTCGGCGATGTCGAGTTCGATCCCTTTGCCTCACCCTGGCGTCCGCGCGGCGAAAATGCCCGCGCCGATCAGGCGGCGACCGCCAATGGCCCGGCGGCGGATGGCGCGGCGGGTGCTGCGCCCGCCCGGCCGGCCGAGGATCTGGAATGCAGCGATTTCCGCGCCGCCTGCGACGCTTATGAGAAAAAGCTGCTTGAGGCGGCGCTGCGCCGCTGCCGCTATAATCAGCGGCTGACCGCCAAGGCGCTGGCGCTCAGCTATGACCAGCTTCGCCACGCGCTGCGGCGGCACGACATGCTGGCCGGGCTGCAGGCCCAGGCGGCGGCACCCGGCCAGGACGCCGCTGCCGGCTGACGGGGGGCACGCACCTGCACCTCGGGTGTTGACGATGACCGGCTTAGGCCGCAACGGCACATCCGGGGCCGCGCCGGCCCCGGGGGATTTGACCGGGCGGGTCGATGCAGGACCGCCGCAGTAGAAACGCCGAAGTAAAAACGCCGAGATAAAACCAAGGAGCAAAAGCGACATGGCATATGAACTTCCCGCCCTGCCTTATGAGCCGACCGCGTTCGGCGACACGATTTCGGCCGAGACGTTCGAATATCACTGGGGCAAGCATCACCGCGCCTATGTCACCAAGACCAACGAGCTGGCGCCGGCGGCAGGCCTTGGCGACCGCAAGCTGTCCGAGGTGATCGTCGCCGCCAAGGAAACCGGCAACAAGGCGCTGTTCAACAACGCCGCCCAGATCTGGAACCACAGCTTTTACTGGCAGTGCCTGAGCCCCGAGGCGCAGGCGCCGACCGGCGTGCTCAAGGAGCGGATCGACGCGACCTTCGGCTCGGTCGAGGCGCTCGTCGAAAAGCTGAAGGCCGAATCGGTCGGCCATTTCGCCAGCGGCTGGGGCTGGCTGGTGCTCGAGGGTGACGAGCTCAAGGTCACGTCGCTGCACGATGCCGACACGCCGCTCGTCTATCCGGGGATGAAGCCGCTGCTGACCATCGATGTGTGGGAGCATGCCTATTATGTCGATTACCGCAACGCCCGGCCGGACTATGTGACCGCCCTGCTCGCCAAGGCGATCAACTGGGAGTTTGTCGGCCAGAATCTCGACGGCGCCGGCGCGTCGCGCGCCGACCAGGGCTGATCGCCCGGACCCGAAAGGGTGACATGAAGGGGGCGGCGACCCGGTGGTCGCCGCCCCTTTTGCGTGGACGTCTGCGGCTTATTGCTCGGGGGGAAGCGGGGTCTTGCGCGCGTCCTGCAGGCCGTGGCGCAGCAGCATGGGAATGTTGGCGATGGCGAACACCATGGTCAGCGGCACCGCGCCCCACAGCTTGAACGCCACCCAGAAATCCCAGCTCTGCGTGCGCCACACCGCCTCGTTGAGCGCCGCCATCAGCAGGAAAAAGCCCGTCCAGTTGACGGTCAGCTTGCGCCACCCGGCGTCGTTCAGCCCCGGATAGCTGGCCTCGAGCAGCATCCGGAGCAGCGGCCGGCCCGAGAGTAGGCCATAGCCCAGGATCACCGCGAACATCAGATAGACGATGGTCGGCTTCATCTTGATGAAGGTGTCGTCGCGGAACCACAGCGTCAGGCCGCCGAAGAACAGCACCAGCCCGCCCGAAATCCACAGCATCGGCGAAATGCGTCCGGCCTTGATGCGCGACACGATCATCGCGGCGGCAACCGCGACCATGAATGCCGTCGTCGCCGCCAGCACCTTCATCAGCTTGGGGCCGGAGGCGAGGCTGTTGGCCGCAAAGAACACGAGCAGCGGCCCGAAATCGACCGCCATGCGCAGCCCCGGCGACAGCTCGCGCGGCCGGCTGTCAGGCGCAGGGGGTGGGGCAGGCGCGGGGGTGGGGCGTTCGCTGGTCATTCATCCTCCAGTCCGGCGATCATCCGCGCCACCTCGCGCGCGTCGAACGGGCGCAGATCGTCCATCCCCTCGCCGACGCCGATCGCATGGATGGGCAGGCCGAACCGCTCCGCCGCCGCCACCAGCACGCCGCCGCGCGCGGTGCCGTCAAGCTTGGTCATGACCAGCCCGGTCACGCCCGCCACATCCTTGAACACCTCGATCTGCGCCAGCGCGTTCTGGCCGGTGGTCGCATCGAGCACCAGGATGACATTGTGCGGCGCGGCCGGATTGAGCCGCCCCAGCACGCGGCGGATCTTCGCCAGCTCGTCCATCAGCTCGCGCTTGTTCTGCAGCCGCCCGGCGGTATCGACGATCAGCGCGTCGATGCCGGTGCCGGTCGCCTGCTTGACCGCGTCCCAGACGATCCCGGCGGGGTCGCCGCCTTCGGGACCGGCCAGGATCGGCACGCCGATCCGTTCCGCCCAAATACGCAGCTGCGCGATCGCGGCGGCGCGGAACGTGTCGCCCGCCGCCAGCATCACGCCATAATCCTGTTCCTGGAACCGGCGCGCCAGCTTGGCGATGGTCGTCGTCTTACCCGAACCGTTGACGCCGATGACCAGGATCACCTGCGGGCGCGGAAAGGCGTCGATGTCGAGCGGGCGGGCGACCGGGGCCAGCACCTTCTCGATCTCCTCGGCGACGATTTCCTTCACCGCCCGCGCGTCGAGCCCGCGTTCGAACCGGCCCTCGGCCAGCCGGTTGCGGATGCGCTGCGCCATGGCCGGGCCGAGATCGGAGGCGATGAGCGCATCCTCGATCTCGTCGAGCGTCGCCTTGTCGAGCGCGGCACGGGTGAACAGGCCGGTCAGATTGTCGCTCAGCCGGTCCGACGTCCGGCGGAACCCGCCCAGCAGCCGGTCGCGCCAGCTTCCCTCGCTCATGCCAATGTCCCCTGTAGCGTCTCGCCCAGCCGCCCCGTGATCCGCGCGGCGACGATGCTGCCCGGCGGCTGCGGCCGGTCGAGCATGATGCGTTGAAAGCCCGGCGCATGGCCGCTCACGCCGTCAAGCTCGACCAGCAGCTGCTGGGTCGTGCCGATCAGCGTGTCGAGATGGCGGGCCAGCCGGTCGCCACAGGCGGCGCGCAGCTGCGCCGCGCGCGCACGCACGGTTGCCGGATCGACCTGCGGCATGCGCGCGGCGGGCGTCCCCCGGCGGGGCGAAAACGGAAAGATATGGCCGAACACGATATCGCATTCGTCGAGGATTTTGAGGCTGTTGGCAAATGCCGCCTCGCTCTCGGTGGGAAAGCCGGCGATCAGGTCCGCGCCGATGGCGATTTCGGGCCGCGCGGCCTTGACCTGTTCCACCAGCCGGATCGCATCGGCGCGCAGATGGCGGCGCTTCATCCGTTTGAGGATCAGGTCGTCGCCGGCCTGCAGCGACAGATGCAGATGCGGCATCAGCCGGGGTTCGTGGCAGATCAGATCGATCAGCCGCTGGTCGATCTCGACCGGGTCGAGCGACGACAGCCGGATGCGCGGCAGATCGGGCACGTGCCTGAGCAGCCGTTCGACGAGCAGGCCCAGCCCGTCGCCCGGCAGGTCGCCATAGCTGGTGACATCGACGCCGGTCAGCACGATCTCGCGGTGCCCGGCATCGACCAGCGCCTGCGCCCGCGCGATCACCGCGCCCGCGGGCTCGGACCGGCTGGGGCCACGGCCATAGGGGATGATGCAGAAGGTGCAGCGATGATCGCAGCCATTCTGCACGGGCAGAAAGGCGCGGGCATGGCGGGGGGCAGGGGCGGGGGCAGGAGCCGGTTCCGCCTCCGCCTCCGCCTCCGCCTCCGCCTCGGCAAGAGCCGGGGCGGGCGGGGGCAGCAGCCCGGCAAAGGCCGCCGGATCGAGCTTGGCCACATTGGGCACCAGCGCATCGACCTCGGCCATCGCGGCCAGCATGTCGCGTTCGGTTTCCGCCGCGCAGCCGGTGACGAGGATGCGCGCATCGGGCCGGTCGCGCCGCGCCCGGCGCACCGCGCGCCGCGTCTCGCGCACCGCCGCCTCGGTGACGGCGCAGCTGTTGATGACGACGACGTCGCTGCGCGCGCCGATCATCGCGCCGATGGCGGCGCTTTCGGCGATGTTCAGCCGGCAGCCTAGCGAAATGACGGTCATGCACGGCCTTCCCGGGGCAGAAGGGCGGTCACGCAAACGCCTCCCACTCGGCCTCGCCGGCAAAGACATGGGTGGCGGGACCGGTCATGCGGATGGTGCCGCCCGGCGTCCAGTCGATGACCAGCGGCCCGCCGGGCAGCCGCACCTCGACCGGGCCGGACACCAGCCCCTGGCGGATCGCCGCCACCGCCGTCGCGCACGCGCCGGTGCCGCAGGCACGGGTCAGCCCGGCACCGCGTTCCCAGACGCTGAGGCGGAGCGCGGCAGGCCCGGTCACTTCAGCGACGTTCACGTTGATCCGCTTTGGAAAGACAGGATCGGTTTCGATCACCGGGCCGATGCGGTCGAGCGGCACGGCCGCCAGATCGGGCACGAAAAACACGATGTGCGGATTGCCGACGCTGAGCGCATGGCCGCCCGCCAGCCCGTCCCAGCCCAGCGGCAGCGGTGCGGTGTCGAGCGGATAGGCAAGCGGGATCGCATCCCACTCGAACCGCGGCGCACCCATGTCGATGGTGATGCCGCCGCCGCCCTGTTCGGCGGCGACCAGCCCGCCCGCCGTCTCGATCCGCGTCGCCCCGGTCAGCGCGGCGACGCAGCGCAGCGCATTGCCGCATTGCTCGACCTCGCCGCCATCGGCGTTCCAGATCCGCATCCGCAGATCGGCCTCGCCCGAGGCTTCGATCAGGATCAGCTGGTCACAGCCAATGCCCCGGTGCCGGTCGGCAACCGCGCGCGCGCGCGCCGCGTCGATCGCGACCGGCTGGCGGCGGGCATCGACGATGACAAAGTCGTTGCCGAGGCCGTGCATCTTGTCGAAGGCAAAGCGCATGGGAGCGGCGACTTAAGCAGCGCGGGCCGCCAAGTCCACTCCCGGAGGCGGTTGTTTGCTTGGGAAGAACGGCACCGGCGCCGTGAGGCGCGCAACAAACAACTCCCTGCGCCACAAGGCGCAGCACAAACACCCCCTCAGGCGCTCAGCCGGTCGACCGGGGGCAAAGCGGCCGGCTCGGACGGCACCGCCCGGCGCAGCGCCTCGCCGCGTTCGTCGCCGCGCAGCGCCGGGAGCAGATTCTGTTCGGCGAGCAGCGCGCGCACCTGGCCGACATCCATCGGCTTGCCGAACACCCAGCCCTGCGCCTTGTGGCAGCCAAGTTCGCGCATGTGGCGCTCGATGGCCGGCGTCTCGACGCCTTCGGCGGTCACCGGCAGGCCGAGGCTGTCGCTGAGCCTGGTGATCGCGTTGACGATCGCCGCGCTTTCGCTGCTGCTGCCGATCGAGGTGACGAAGCTGCGGTCGATCTTGATCCGGTCGAACGGCAGCGCGCGCAGATGCGACAGCGACGAATAGCCGGTGCCGAAATCATCAAGCGCGATGCGCACGCCCTGGTTCTTCAGGCTGCCGATGATCGACTGGGCGACGCCCAGATTTTCAAACAGCGCGCTTTCGGTGATCTCCACCTCCAGCCGGCTGGCCGGAAAGCCGGTTTCGACGAGCAGCTTGACGATCTTCTGCGCCAGCCACGGATCCTTGAGCTGGCTGGGCGCGATGTTGACCGACAGGGTGAGCGAAGGATCCCAGCTTTTCGCCTCTTCAAACGCCTGGCGCATCACCGACATCGACAGGTCGGCGATCAGCCCGGTTTCCTCGGCGATCGGGATGAAGATGTCGGGCGGCACGATGCCCCGGCTCGGGTGCCGCCAGCGCGCGAGCATTTCAAAGCCGTGCAGCTGGCCGGTCGCGAGATCGATCTGCTGTTCGTAGAATGGCACGAACTGGCCGAGCGGAATGCCCTCGCGCATCCCGATCTCCAGCGCGTTGCGCGTCGACAGCTCGCGCTCCATCGAGGCGTCGAACCAGCTGAACCGGTGCCGCCCGGCATTTTTCGACGCATACATGGCGATATCGGCACGGCGCATCAGCGCATCGACGGTGTCGGACTGGTCCTCGATCACCGCCAGCCCGATCGACGCGCCGACATGAACGGCGGCCCCGCCCGTGTCCATCTGGCCGCCAAGCCGGGCGAGCAGCTGATCGGCAAAGGCCTCTGCCAGATCGGTCTGGCCGGCGGGCACCGTCATCAGCACGGCAAACTCGTCACCGCCCAGCCGCGCGGCGCGGGCATCGGGCGGCAGGTGCGCGTCGATGATCCGCGCGACAAAGGTGAGCGCCGCATCGCCGATGGCATGGCCGTTCACGTCATTGATCGTCTTGAAGTGATCGAGGTCGAGAACCACCAGCACCGCGGCCTGGCCGTGGCGGCGGGCGCGGTCGATCATCTGCGCGGCGGCGGCGAGAAAGGCGACGCGGTTGTGGAGGCCGGTCAGCGGATCCTGCGAGGCGAGCGCCTGCACCCGCGCCTCGGCGATGGCGCGTTCGCGCACCTCGCGGCGCAGATCGGCATAGCGCCGCCAGCCGAACAGCAGCAGGGCGATGTTGAGGATGAGCGCGGTCGCCAGCACCTGATCCGAACCGTCGCGGCCGATCACGCTCACCGCCTCGGACAGCACCGGGCCGCTCAGGCCGACCAGCATGATCGCGGCGGCGACGGTCACCCCGCCGGCAAGCAGATCGCGGCGGGCGGTGCCCAGCGCATCCTGCCGCCCAACTTCCTCAAACGCCTCGTCGCGCATGGCACCGGCCTGTCATCAAAGGTCGGGGAACCGTGCCAGCGCGGGATGTAGGAAGCGTTAAATGGAAGGATTAAGGCCGGGCCGGCGCACCCGTCCGGCCTTAATAACCAAGATCGAGATCGACCCGGTTCATCAGCGGTTCGCCCGCGCGGTAGCGGGCGAGATTGTCGAGGAACAGCTGCCCGGCGCGCGCGAACATGCGGGTCTGGGCGCGGCCCGACAGATGCATGGTGATGAGCGCGTTGGGCGCGGTCCATAGCGGGTGGCCGGCGGGCAAAGGTTCGGGATCGGTCACGTCCAGATGCGCCCCGCGATGCCGCCCGTTGCAAGTGCGGTGACCAGCGCATCCTGATCGACCAGCGACCCGCGCCCGATATTGACCAGCCGGGCATCGGGCCGCATCGCCCGCAGCTCCGCCGCGCCGATCATCGCGCCGGTTTCCGCCGTCGCCGGGGCGGCCAGGATCACCCAGTCGAACGTGCCCAGCCGCGCCCGCCAGTCGCCGGGGCCGATAATCTCGGTGCCGTCCGCGCCGGCCGGTTCCGTAGGGGGCGAGCGGCGCACGCCGGTCAGCTTCATCCCGAACCCGCCGAGAATCTGGCCGATCCGGCGGCCGATCGCGCCATAGCCGATGATGAGCGCGCGCGCGCCTTCCAGCTCGACCTTGCCGGGCGAATCGCGCAGCCATTCTTGCCGGTCGCCGGCGCGCACCACGGCGGGAAAATCCTTCGCCAGCGCCAGCATGCCGAGCACCGCATATTCGGCGACCGCATTGGTGTTGACCCCGACCCCGTTGGTCAGAACGGTGCCGCGCGCCTTCAGCAGATCGAGCGGAAACGCATCGAGCCCGGCATAGATGGTCGTCACCCAGCGCAGCTTTTCGCCCAGCGCGATCGCCCGGCCGGTATGGCCGGGCACCTGCATGTCCAGCCAGCCAATCTCGGCCTCCGGCGCCATGCGATAGGCATCTTCGGCGGTGCCGAACCACAAAGGCTCGACATCGGCGGGCAGATGCGGCTCCAGCAGCGGCCGGGCGGGGGCGGGCAGAACGACGATCATGCGCTCTCTCCCCGTGGCGCGTCGGCGGACAGGATCCAGTCCCAGCCCAGCGGATCGCCGTCCATCACCTCGACGCCCGCCTGGTTGAGCGTGTCGCGGATGCGGTCGGATTCGGCAAAATCCTTTGCCGCCCGCGCCGCCTGGCGCGCGGCCATCATGGCGTCGATCCGGGCTTCGTCGATCGCGGCATCGGCCGGGCGCACGCGCAGCGCCGCGCGGTCGATCGCGAACAGCTGCAGCCCCAGCGCCTCGTCCATCCGCGCCGCCGCCGCGCGCCGTTCCGCCGGGGCGGCCTGTTTCATCGTCAGCACCGCCTCGAGCTGGGTGAGCGCGAGCGGGGTGTTGAGATCGTCGCTGAGCGCCGCATCGAATGCCGCCATCGCGGCGACCAGCGCCGGGGTCTTGATCTCCGCCGCCATGGTGTCGCCGAGCCTGGCCGCCGCCATCACCATGCGCTTCAGCCGGGTGAGCGCGGCGGCCAGGCTCGGCCAGCTGAACTCCAGTTCCGACCGGTAATGCGCCTGCAGGCACATCAGCCGGTAGGCGAGCGGGTGAAAGCCCCGGTCGACGAGCAGTTGCAGGCGCAGAAACTCCCCGCTCGACTTCGACATCTTGCCGCCACGGTCTATCAGGAAATTGTTGTGCATCCAGATGCGCGCGCCGCTGTCATGGCTGGCGCAGCGCGCCTGGTTCTGCGCGATTTCGTTGGGGTGGTGGATTTCGCGGTGGTCGATGCCGCCGGTATGGATGTCGAACGGCAGTCCGAGCTCGGCCTCCGACATCACCGAACATTCAAGGTGCCAGCCAGGCGCGCCCCGGCCCCAGGGCGAATCCCATTCCATCTGCCGCGTCTCGCCGGGCGGGGTGCGCCGCCAGATCGCGAAATCCGACGGGTGGCGCTTGCCCTCAACGCTGTCGATGCGGCCTTCGCCGGCCCCGGTTTCGGCGCGCGCCAGCCGGCCATATTCGGGCACGGTCGAGGTGTCGAAATACAGCCCGCTGTCGAGCAGATAGCAGTGCCTGTCGGCGATGGTTTCGGCAAAGGCGATCATCGCGGGCACATAATCGGTCGCGATCGTCCATTTGAACGGCTGGCGGATATTGAGCCTTGCGATGTCGGCCCAATAGGCCTCGGTATAGTGGCGGGCGATGTCCCATGCCGACTGCCCGGCGCGCTGCGCTGCCTTTTCCATCTTGTCGTCGCCGGCATCGGCATCCGAGGTCAGATGCCCGACATCGGTGATGTTGATGACGTGGCGCAGCGCAAACCCCTTCCAGCTCAGCACCCGGCCAAGCGTGTCGGCAAACACATAGGCGCGCATGTTGCCGATATGCTGATAGGCATAGACGGTCGGCCCGCAGGTATAGACCCGCGCTTCCCCCGAATGGACGGGCGCAAAGGCTTCGGTGCGGCGCGTGAGGCTGTTGAACAGCATGAGCGGGCGGTGGTCATGGCCCCGGGGTTATGGGCGTGACCGCTGCCGCGTCAACCGGTCATGCCGGAGGGGCGATGCAACCGATTGTTCACCCGGGTCAGGCAGGGTATGGGTGGCAGGTCAAGGTGCGGGCAAGCCACCCGGCCGGTCCGCGCCGCCCAGGCCCGCACCCGCCGGTTCCCGGTCCGGCCTGCCCCTGCCAAGCAAGCCCGTGTCCGGAGACTGTGAGCGCCATTCCCCATCCCGTCCGCAAGACCCGCCCGGGCGCGCGATGACGCCGGCCCGGTCGCGACTTCGGCACTGGGCGCTGATGGCCGGCATCACGCTCGCCCTCGCGCCGCTGCTGTCGGCGACGATCCTCGGGTCGCTGGCGCTGGGTGGCTGGACCGACGGGCCGGCGGTGTTCTGGCCCCCCAATGCGATCGCCCTGTGCGTGTTGATGCTGTCGCCGCGCACGCGCTGGCCGGCGGTGATCGCCGCCGTGTTCCTGTCATCCTCGGGGACCGACCTGGCGCTCGACGGCCGCATCTGGGCGCTGTCGTTAGGCTATGGTCTGATCAACGCCAGCCAGGTCTATATCGTCGGGCGGCTGCTGTCGGTGCGCCGGCAATCGCTGGACCTTGAAAGCCTGGCCGGGCTGGGGCGGTTCGTGATCGCCGCGCTGGCCGGTTCGCTGTGGGGCGCGATCTGGGCCAGCCTTGCGGCCGCCTTCTGGCTGGGCGATCCGATCATCACGACCGCGCATGACTGGTTCCTGTCCGACCTGCTGGGGCTGCTGATCGTCACGCCCACGCTGCTGATCGGCTGGACCGCGTGGCGGCGCAGCCTGTCGCTGCCGCCGCGCGATCTGAAAAACGGCATGCTTGCGCTGGTCGCGCTGGTGCCGGTTGCCGCCTTCGTGTTCGCGCAGGCGCGCTGGCCGCTGTCCTTCATGCTGGTGCCGCTGGTCATGCACGTCACCTATTGGCTGCGCGGCTTCGGCGCGGCCGCGGCCGCCTGCATCCTGGCGATCATCGGCACGGTCGCGCTGGGCATGGATACCGGGCCGTTTGTGCTGGTCAGGGGAAGTGACCAGGAACGGGTGCTGGTGTTCCAGCTGTTCCTCGCGCTCACCATATTGTCGGAACTGGCGCTTGCCGCCGTGCTGGGCGAGCGCGACCGGTTCAGCGCCCGGCTGCGCCGCAGCGAGCGCGAGTTCCGCACCGTCGTCGATGCGGTGTCGGACGTCATCTACCGCACCGACGGGCGCGGCCGCTGGACCTTTCTCAATCCCGCCTGGGAAACGATGACCGGTTTTTCGACAGCGGAGTCGCTCGGCCAGTCCTATCTGAGCCAGGTGGTGCCCGAAGACCGCGATACCGTGCTGGCCCGCGCGCGGGGCATGGACACCGGGCTGTTCGATTCGCTGCGCATGCAGCTGCGTTTCCGCCGCCGCGACGGCGGCCAGCGCTGGGTGGAGGTCAACGCGCACGCGCTGCGCGACGCGGCAGGCGTGGTGACCGGCACTGCCGGCACCATCGTCGACATCTCCGACCGTGTGGCGCTTGCCGCCCATGCCGATGAGGCGCGGCGGCGTGCCGAGCGCGAGGCGGAGGCCGCCCGGCTGCTGGCGGCGACCGACGAGCTGACCGGGCTGGCGTCGCGCCGGGCGTTTCTCGACCTGCTCGGGCGCGCGCTTGCCGACCGGGCCGGCAAGGCGGGCGAAGAAGGGGTGGTCCGCGCCGATGCCATGCGCGGGCGGGACCAGCCGGGCCTCGCCATCGCTTTGTTCGACCTTGATTATTTCAAGCAGGTCAATGACCGGTTCGGCCATCTGGCGGGCGATGATGTGCTGCGCGCCATCGCCCGTGTCGCCCGCCGCTCGGTGCGTGACAATGATGTGGTCGGGCGGCTGGGGGGCGAGGAGTTTGCCGTGCTGATGCCCGGCGCGACGCTGGCCCAGGCGGTGGCGGTGGGCGAGCGGCTGCGCGCCGCCTGCGCGGCCGAGGTGCATCCGTCCTGTCCGGGGCTGACGGTGACGGTCAGCCTGGGGGTCGCGGTCGCGCAGCCGGGCATCGACACGACCGGCCTGTTGCGCGAGGCCGATGCGGCGCTCTATGCGGCGAAGAATGCCGGGCGCAACTGCCTGCGCAGCGCCGCGTAAATGCCGATGCGGGCCGCCTGCGCCGCATTGACTCCGGGGTGCCGCGCGGCTAACGGGACGCGGTGAAGTGGCCGCCTGTGCTTGGGCGGCTTTTTTGTTCAGATTTGTTGAGGAATGAGCGATGAAGCGCACGTTTCAGCCGAGCAACCTGGTTCGCAAGCGGCGCCACGGTTTCCGCGCCCGCATGGCGACGGTCGGCGGCCGCAAGGTGATCGCGGCGCGCCGCGCCCGCGGTCGCAAGACGCTGTCGGCCTGACCGGGCAGGACCCCGGCGCGGGCGGGATGACCCCGGCCGCGCCCCGCAGCGCGGCCATGGTGCCCGCCGGTCAGGGGGAAAAAGCCGGCCAGGAAAAAGAAACCGGTGCGCATCCGGCCATTGGTGCGGGCGGTGCGCCGGTCCTGACGATCACGCGCCGGGCCGATTTTCTGGCTGCCAATGCGGGGCTTCGCGTGCCGATGCCCGGCTTTGTGTTGCTCGTCCGCCCGCGCGGCGATGGCGATCCTGCCATGCGCCTGGGCATTACCGTCACCAAGAAGATCGGCGGCGCGGTCGTCCGCAACCGGATGAAGCGCCGGTTCCGCGCGCTTGCGCGGCAGATGCTGCCAACGGGCGGCATGGCCGGTGCCGATCATGTGCTGATCGGCCGTCAAGGCGGGGTCGAGCGGGCGTTCGACCGGCTTCAGAGCGAACTCGCCAAGGCACTTGGCCGGGTGGCGCGCGGCGAGGTGGCGCCCGATGGCGGGCGGCGCGGTCCGCCGCGCGGCCGGGCGCGCTGACATGGCAGAGGCGGGTGAAGACAGTTCGGCCCCAGACGGTGCAGGCAAGGCCGGTGCGGCCGAGGCCGGATCAGGCCCGCCGGATGCGGGCAGGGGCGGGACGGCGCGGCTGCTGATCGGGCTCGCCCGGCTGTGGCAGCGTTATCCCTCGGCCATGCTGCCGCCGACCTGCCGCTATCTTCCGTCCTGTTCGGCCTATGCAATCGAGGCGGTTGAGCGCTATGGCGCTGCACGCGGCGGCTGGCTGGCGCTGAAACGCGTCTGCCGCTGTCACCCCCTTGGCGGGCACGGCTATGACCCCGTACCCTGACGTCCCGGTCCCCGACCGGATATGTCCTTGATTGGAGCGGTTGCTTGGAAAATCAGCGCAACATGATCCTGGCTCTGGTGCTGTCGGCCATGGTGCTGTTCGGCTGGAGCGCGCTGTCGGATCGTTTCTTCCCCACTGCCGCCCCCAAGAACGGCCGGCCGACCGCGGCCGCCGCGCCGGGTGCGATCCCGACGCCCGCCGTCGTCCGTGCGCTGCGCCCGCGCGAGGCGGTGTTGCGCGACAGCCCGCGCGTGCGCATCGACACGCCGGCGGTCGCCGGATCGATCAACCTCAAGGGCGCGCGGCTCGACGATCTGGTGCTCAAGGAGCATGACGAAACGATCGCGCGGGGCGCGCCGCCGGTGCGGCTGCTGTCGCCCGAAGGCGCGGCCCGCGCGGCGTTCGCGACCTTTGGCTGGACCGGCGAGGGTGCGGCGCTGCCCGGCGGCGACACGCTGTGGCAGGCCGATGGCACGCTGCTCGCGCCCGGCCGCGCGGTCACGCTCAGCTGGACGAACGGCACCGGGCAGATTTTCCGCATCCGCCTGTCGATCGATGCCAACTACATGATTTCGGCTGAACAGAGCGTCGCCAATGGCGGGGCCGGCCCGGTTGCGGTGCGGGCCTTCTCGCTCATCCGCCGCACCGGCGAATCGGTCGATCCCGACACCTGGACGATCCATACCGGCCCGGTCGGCGTGTTCGACGGCGTCGCGCAATATGACGTCAATTACCCCGATCTCGACGCCAGCGGCAGCGCCGGGCGCAGCTTTGCGACCACCGGCGGCTGGCTGGGCTTTACCGACAAATACTGGCTGACCGCGCTTGCCCCGGCACCGGGCGCGCGCGTCGATGCAAGCTTCCGGGCAACTGGCGGAGAGGGCGGCAACAAGGGCTATATCGCCGCCTTCACCCCGGCCGAGGCAACCGTGCTTGCGCGCGGCAAGGCGGTGACGACGAGCAGCCGGCTGTTTGCGGGCGCCAAGGAAGTGGCGCTGCTCCAGGCCTATGAGCGCGACCTGAAGATCACCAACTTCGACAAGGCGATCGACTGGGGCTGGTTCGGCATTGTCGAACGGCCGATCTTCTGGCTGCTCAACTGGCTGTTCAAGGCGGTGGGCAATTTCGGCGTCGCCATCATCCTGCTGACGGTCATCGTCCGCGCGCTGATGTTCCCGATCGCCCAGCGCCAGTTCGCGTCGATGGCCGGGATGCGCGCCGTGCAGCCCAAGGTGAAGGCGCTCCAGGAACGCTATAAGGACGACAAGCCGAAGCTGCAGCAGGAGATGCTGGAGCTTTACCGGCGCGAGAAGATCAATCCTTTTGCCGGCTGCCTGCCGATCGTCCTCCAGATCCCGGTCTTCTACGCGCTCTACAAGGTGCTGATGCTGACGACCGAGATGCGCCACCAGCCGTTCGTGCTGTGGATCAGGGATTTGTCGGCCCCCGATCCGCTGACCCCGGTCAACCTGTTCGGCCTGCTGCCGTTCACGCCGCCGGCCTTCCTCGCGCTGGGCGTGCTGCCGATCCTGCTCGGCATCACCATGTATGTGCAGTTCCGCCTCAACCCGGCGCAGATGGACCCCGTGCAGCAGCAGGTGTTCTCGATCATGCCCTGGGTGTTCATGTTCATCATGGCCCCGTTTGCCGCCGGGCTGCAGCTCTACTGGGTGGTGTCGAACGTCCTCGCCATCGCCCAGCAATGGTGGCTGTACAAGCAGCATCCGGGGCTGAAGAACCAGCCCGGCCCGGTCACCAGCTGATGTCCGGGACGGACGGAGATCAGCTGGGGCTCGGGCAGCCGGCAGGCGGACATCTGGCGGCCGATCAGGCGGCGGATGCCGCCGCCGCGCCGCTCGATCCCGAGCTGGTCGAGGCCGCGCGCCGGCTGTTCGCCGGGCCGGTCACCTTCCTGAAATCGGCGCCCGAGCTGCGCTTTCTGCCTGAACCCGACACGCCCGAAGTGGCCTTTGCGGGCCGCTCCAATGTCGGCAAATCGTCGCTGCTCAACGCGCTCACCGGGCGCAACGGCCTGGCGCGCACCTCGAACACGCCGGGGCGGACGCAGGAGCTGAACTTTTTCGATGTCGGCGATCCGATGGTGTTCCGGCTTGTCGACATGCCCGGCTATGGCTTTGCCAAGGCGCCCAAGGACCTGATCCGCAAATGGCGCTATCTGGTGAACGATTATCTGCGCGGGCGCGCGGTGCTGAAGCGCGTGCTGGTGCTGGTCGACAGCCGCCACGGGCTGAAGGACGTGGACCGCGAGCTGATGCAGATGCTCGACAAGGCGGCGGTCAGCTACCGGCTGGTGCTGACCAAGGCCGACAAGGTCAAGGCGAGCGAGCTTGAGGCCGTGCGGGCGGCCACCGCCGCCGAGGCACGCCGCCACCCCGCCGCGCACCCGCATGTGATCGCGACGTCGAGCGAAAAGGGCGGCGGCATCGCCGAACTGCGCGCCGCCGTGCTGGAGGCGGTGAACGACTGATTGCCGGGGCTTGCTGTTTGCCGCGGCACCGGGAGTCGTTTGATTGGGAAGAACGGCACCGGGGATTTGTGAATTGGGAAGAACGGCACCGGCCCGCTCCCCCACCCGGCCTCCCATAGCGTATCCTGCCGTTGGGAGGCCGGGTGGGGGAGCGGGCCGGTGCCGCCCCTGCGCCGCAAGGCGCAGCACAGGTAACTCCGGTGCCGCCCCCGCGCCGAGAGGCGCGCAACAACCAAGCTCGCCCCTGCGCCGCAAGGCGCAGCACAGAAAACCTTTCCCAATAACCCCGCTCGACACCCGGTAGCGCGCGCGGCTACACCCCGGCCATGCTCAGGCTCCTTATCGGCAACAAGGCCTATTCCAGCTGGTCGCTGCGCGGCTGGCTGGCCGTCCGCCAGTCCGGCCTTCCGTTCGAAGAAGTGGTCGTGCCGCTCTATGACGATGACTGGCCGGCGCGCCGCGACGGGCCGGACATTGCGCCGGGCGGCGGCAAGCTGCCGATCCTGTGGGATGGGGACATCGCCGTCTGGGATTCGCTCGCCATCCTCGAATATCTGGCCGACCGGGTCGGCCGGGCGCGCTTCTGGCCGGAAGACGATGCCGCGCGCGGCCTTGCCCGCGCGATGGTGGCGGAAATGCATTCGGGCTTTGCCGCGCTGCGCCGCGCGCTGCCGATGAATGTGCGCCGCACCGATCCGCCGCGCGACTGGCCGGAGGAGGTGGCGGCCGATATTGCCCGGGTGCTGCATCTGTGGAGCGAGGCGCGGACGCGCTTTGGCGGCGGCGGCGACTATCTGTTCGGCGCGTTCGGGGCCGCCGACATCATGTTCGCGCCCGTCGTCACCCGTTTTACGACCTATTCGGTCGCGCTGCCGCCGCTCGCCCGCGCCTATGCGGAAGCGGTCACCGCCCATCCGTTCATGCAGGACTGGCTGGCCGCCGCCTTGGTCGAGCCATGGGTGCTGGCCCGGTATGAACGGGACGGCGACGCGTGAGCGCGGCCGATCCGCTCGCGCTCGCCCAGGCGCTGATCGCCGCGCCCAGCGTCACCCCGGCGACCGGCGCGGTGTTCGACGTGCTCGAGGAAATGCTTGCGGCGCGCGGCTTTGTCGTTGACCGGTTTCTGGCCGGCGATGCACCCGACGGGCCGGTTGAAAACCTGCTCGCCTGGCGCGGCGGCGAGGGGGCGCATTTCGCCTTTGCCGGGCATCTGGACGTGGTGCCGCCCGGCCAGGGCTGGACCAGCGCGCCGTTCGCGCCCGAAATCAGGGGCGATCTGCTCTATGGCCGCGGCGCGGTGGACATGAAGGGCGCGATCGCCGCCTTTGTCGCCGCGCTCGACGGGCTCGACGATCTGCCCGGCACGATCAGCCTGATCATCACCGGCGACGAGGAAGGCCCGGCGGTGCACGGCACGGTCGCGCTGATCGAGCGCATGGCCCGGCACGGGCTGAAACCCGATATGTGCCTGGTGGGCGAGCCGACCTCGGTCGACCGGCTGGGCGACACGATCAAGATCGGGCGGCGCGGCTCGGTCAATATCTGGATCGAGGTGCCCGGTACCCAGGGCCATGTCGCCTATCCGCACCTGGCCGACAATCCGGTGCCCAAGCTGGTGCGCGCGCTGGCCGCGATCGATGCGCTGACGCTTGACTCCGGCACCGACTGGTTCCAGCCGTCGAACATCGAGATCACCGATCTGGAAGTCGGCAACCCGGCGACCAACGTCATCCCGCGCCGTGCCGCCGCGCGGATCAGCATCCGGTTCAACGATCTGCACCGGGGGGCCGATCTGGCGGCGCTGATCGCGCGCACCGTCCATGCCCATGCGCCCAATGCGGTCGTCACCCCGCGCATCTCGGGCGAGGCGTTCCTGACCCCGCCGGGGCCGCTGTCGGCGCTGGTCGCCGAGGCGATCGCCGCGGAAACCGGCATCGCGGCGGAGCTTTCGACCAGCGGCGGCACATCCGATGCGCGGTTCCTGGCCGCTGTGTGCCCGGTCGTCGAGTTCGGCCTGCCCAATGCGACGATGCACAAGCTGGACGAGGCGGTGGCGGTGGCCGATCTCGACCGGCTCGCGCGGATCTATCGCGGGATCGTGCGGCGCGCGCTTGCGCATTTCTGAGCCGGGCTGAACGATCCGGCGGCGCGGCACCTGCGCGCGGCCAACCCCTTTAGGCTAAGGCCGCATAGACCGAGACGGCGCTGGTCAGCGTCAGCAGCGTGCCGACCATCGCCATCAGCACCCGCGCCGACAGCCGCTTGACGAGCACCGCCCCGAACGGCGCGCCGATCACGCCGCCGGCCAGGATGCCGATGGTCTGCAATGTAAACGCCTGCCAGCCAAGCGTGGTCAGGAAGGTGGCGGAGATCGTCGCCGTCAGGAAGAACTCGGCGGTGTTGACCGTCCCGATGGTCTTGCGCGGATTGCCGCCCTGGACGAGCAGGTTGGATGTCACGATCGGTCCCCAGCCGCCGCCGCCCGCCGCGTCGAGAAACCCACCGGCCAGCCCGAGCGGCGCGACATGGCGGGGGTGCGCGGCTCACCGGGGCCGCGCCAGGCGCGCACCAGCAGGTAAAGGCCGATGCCGGCCAGATAGACCATGACGAACGGGCGGGCGACCGCAGCGTCGATCGAGCTGAGAACAGTGGCACCCAGCACACCGCCGACGACGCCGGGAATGGCCAGCCGCAGGAACAGCCGCCAGTCGACATTGCGGTGGATCACATGGCTGATGCCCGACGCGGCGGTGGTGAAGGTTTCGACCGCATGGACGCTGGCCGATGCGGCGGAGGGCGACACGCCCATCGCGCTGACGAGAAGCGTCGAGTTGATGACGCCAAAGGCCATGCCGAGCGCCCCGTCGACGATCTGCGCGGCAAAGCCGATCAGCGCAAAGGGCCACAGGGCGAGCAGATCGGCAAGGGTCAAGACGTGCTCATTTCCTGCTGTGGCGGGCCACACCCCGTTTGCCCCGGTTGGCCGGGGCGGGGCAACCCAAGAAGCGCTTGGGCCGCCCCAAGCGGGGATGACAGCGCGCCGATCTTCCCTGGGGCGGCGCTGTCGGGCAATGCGCCGCGTCCCGTTCCGGTGCATCCCCAGATGTGCGGCGCGGGGCCTGACCGGCTGGCAATCCGGCGCGGCGATGCCTAACTTGGGCGTCTGAGCCGTGCTTGGCGCCGGGCCGGACCGAGTCCGGGCGGTGCCCTTCGCGGCTGTTCGAGGGAGATTCCGGGCCATGCCCCGTGCACTGATCAGCTATCTGGACGCGATCCGCGCCCGCGATCCGGCGCCGCGCAGCCGGTGGGAGATCCTGCTCTATCCGGGCGTGCTCGCGCTCGGGCTGCACCGCGTCGCGCACTGGCTGTATGAGGGCGAGCTGTTCTGGCTGGCGCGTTTCGTCAATCATGTTTCGCGCTTCCTGACCGCGATCGACATCCATCCCGGTGCGGTCATCGGCCGCAACCTGTTCATCGATCATGGGTTCGTCGTCATCGGCGAAACGGCGGTGATCGGCGATGATGTCACCATCTATCAGGGCGCGACGCTGGGCGGCACCAACCCGACCAACGGGGTGGGCGGCAAGCGCCACCCGACGATCGGCAATGGCGTGATCATCAGCCTGGGGGCGGCGATTCTCGGCCCGATCCGGGTGGGCGACAATGCGCGCATCGGCGCCAATGCGGTGGTGACCAAGGATGTGCCCGAAGGCGCGACGATGGTGGGTATCCCGGCGCGGCCGACACTGGTCGAGGTGAAGCCGGAGACGACCGACTTCGTTCCCTATGGCACGCCGTGCAGCGAGCGGTTCGATCCGGCGACCCAGCAGCTTGAAATCCTGAAATGCGAGATCGAGCGGATGCAGAAGCGCATCGACGCGCTGATGGCCGAGCGCCGCCCGCGCGGCGGCCGCGATGCCGCGGCGCGGACGGTCCCCGCCGATCCCGGCGCTGCTGCCGCAACGGACCCCGGCGAACCGGCCCCCACGGCGCTGGATGCGGAGCGCAAAGACCTGTTCGGATGAGCAATGTCCTGCCGCTGCCGCTCAACCGCAATCCGGTCCAAATCGGCTTCGACCGCGCCGAACTGACCCGCATCCTCGATCTTTACGGCCGCATGGTCGCGGCCGGGCTGTGGCGTGATTATGCGATCGATCTGGGGCGCGAGGCGGCGGCGTTCAGCGCCTTTCGCCGCGCCGCCGAACGGCCCGAATACCGGATCGAAAAGCGCCCGGCGCTCCGCAACCGCCAGGGCATGTGGGCGCTGATCGGCGAGGGCGGGGCGGTGCTGCGCCGCGGCCATGAGCTTGGCCCGGTGCTCGCCCCGGTCGAACGCAAGCTGATGAAGCTGGTTGCGGACTGATTTTTGTTTGGGAAGAGCGGCACCGGCCCGCACCCCCACCCGGCCTCCCAACGGCAGGATACGCTATGGGAGGCCGGGTGGGGGTGCGGGCCGGTGCCGCCCGTGCGCCGGGAGGTGCCGCAAAGGAAGCTCCCGTGCCGCCGTGCGGCGCGAGCCGCACCGGAAACATAGGTGCCGCGCCTGCGCCGCAGGGCGCGGCGCAGATGCGGCACAAACTCAGCGGGTCGAGGTCGGGCCGGCGAAGCCCGCCTGCTGCATCAGCGTCAGGATGCCGACCGACTGTTCGCGGCCCGATTCGGGCACGGTTTCGCCGGTGCGGTCGATGATTTCGGCCCAATGGGCGGCGATGCCTTCGGGCGTGCGTTCCGCTTCGGGCAGGAACACGCCGTGCGTCATCGTCACATGCGCGGCGTGATAGCCGCCGGCCCCCGCGCCGACGATCACGTTCGACGGCGCATCCTCGCTGACCAGATAGAGCGCGGCGGGCACCACATTTTCGGGCGCAAAGGCGCGGAACGCCTCTTCGGGGAACAGATCCTCGGTCATCCGCGTGCCCGCGACCGGCGCGATGGTGTTGCACCGCACATTATATTTCGCGCCTTCGAGGTGCAGCGTCTTGGTCAGCCCGGCCAGGCCGAGCTTGGCCGCGCCATAATTGGCCTGGCCGAAATTGCCGTAGAGACCGGTCGACGATGCGGTCATCAGGATGCGGCCATAGGCCTGGTCGCGCATCACGTCCCACACCGCCTTGGTGCAATAGGCCGAGCCGAGCAGGTGGACGCGCACCACCAGTTCGAAATCCTCCGGCGTCATCTTGGCAAAGCTTTTGTCGCGCAGGATGCCGGCATTGTTGATCAGCACATGGACGCCGCCCCAGCGCTCCTTGGCGCGGGCGACCATTTCGACCATCTGCTCATATTCGGTGACCGAGCCGCCATTGGCCATCGCCTCGCCGCCCAGCGCCGCGATTTCCTCGACGACCTTGAGTGCCGCATCGCTCTGGCCGGTGCCGTCGCGCGTGCCGCCCAGATCATTGACCACCACCTTGGCCCCGCGCCGCGCCAGTTCGAGCGCATAGGCCCGGCCCAGCCCGCCGCCGGCCCCGGTGACGATGGCGACACGTCCGTTGAACGAGATTGTCATGTTCAGTCAGGCTCCCCGTTTGTTCGTTGCGGGGCCTGTATTGAAAGCGCGGCACCCCAAGCACAAGAGGCAAGCCGCGCACCGATCAGGCGGCCAGCCCCTCGAACTGCAGCCGGGCGAGCCGGGCATAAAGGCCGCCCGCCGCGATCAGCGCGTCATGGCTGCCCTGTTCAACGATCCGCCCTTCCTCCATCACGATAATCCGGTCGGCGGCGCGCACCGTCGCCAGCCGGTGGGCGATCACGATGGTCGTGCGGTCAGCCATCAGCCGTTCGAGCGCGGTCTGCACCAGCCGTTCGGATTCGGCGTCGAGCGCGCTCGTCGCCTCGTCGAGCAGCAGGATCGGCGCATCGCGCAGGATCGCGCGGGCAATCGCCAGCCGCTGGCGCTGCCCGCCGGACAGGCGCGCCCCGCCTTCGCCCATGAAGGTGTCGAGGCCCTGGGGCAGAGCGCGCAGGAATGCGGCGGCATTGGCGGCCTCGGCCGCCGTCCACAGCTCGTCATCGCTCGCGTCCCAGCGGCCATAGCGCAGATTGTCGCGCGCCGAGGCGGCGAAGATCACCGTTTCCTGCGGCACCATGGCCAGCCGCGCACGCACCTCCGCCGGATCGGCATCGGTCAGCCGCACCCCGTCCATCCGCACACAGCCGGCCTCGGGATCGTAGAAACGCTGGGCAAGCTGGAACAGGGTCGATTTGCCCGCACCCGACGGGCCGACCACGGCCACCGTTTCGCCGGGCGCGATGTCGAGCGAGAAATCGGTGAGCGCGCTCACCTCAGGCCGGGTCGGATAGCGGAAGCTGACCTGTTCAAAACTCAGCCGTCCCTGCGGGGGCTGGGCAGGGGCTGCGGCACCGGCGGCGCGGTGATGTCGGGCCGCGCCACCATCAGTTCGGCCAGCCGCCCGGCCGCGCCTGCACCGCGCAGCAGATCGCCATAGACTTCGGTCAGCGCGCCGAGCGCGCCCGCGACCAGCCCGCCGGTCAGCACGAAGGCGGCAATCGCCCCGCCGCTGATCCGCCCGCCCGCCACGTCGAGCACGCCCTGCCACAGCACGACGGTGATCGATCCGAACACCAGCCCGATGACGATTGCGGTCATCAGCGCACGGATGAAGATGCGCCGCCGCGCCGCGCCGAACGTCGCCTCAACCGCGGCGGCGAAGCGGCTGCGCTCGCGCGTTTCCTGCCCGAATGCCTGGACGATCTTCATCGCGCCCAGCGTTTCCGACACGATGGTGCCGACATCGGCCACCCTGTCCTGGCTGGTGCGCGAATAGGTGCGCACCCGGCGACCGAGCACGACGATCGGCACCACGATCAGCGGGATGCCGACCATCAGGAACCCGGCAAGCTTGGGCGACAGCACGAACAGATAGGCGATGCCGCCAATGCCGGTGAAGGTGTTGCGGAGTGCCACCGACACGGTGGTGCCGACAATCTGTTCGATGACCGCCGTGTCGGCGGTCATCCGCGAGGCGATTTCCGACGGGCGGTTTTCCTCGAAAAAGCGCGGGGCGAGGCCCATCAGATTGGCATGCACGGCCTTGCGCAGATCGCCGACCACGCGCTCGCCCAGCCAGGACACGAAATAGAAGCGGAATGCCGTCGCCACCGCCAGCACGGCGACGATCATCAGCAGATAGGAAAAGGCGGTGGTGACCGCCGACGGGTCGCCGCCCGAGCTGAAGCCGCGGTCGATCACCCGCTTGAACCCATAGGGGATGGCAATCGTCGCCCCCGACGCGATCACCAGCGCAACGAGCGCGCAGGCGATGCGGCCCGGATAGGCGGCGGCGAAGCGCCAGATCATCGCAAGGTTGCCGAGCTTGCGCTCCTTGGGCGGTGCCGTCTCTTTGTCAGCCATCGCCGCCCGGTTAGCAGCGCCGGCCCCGCCGCTCAACTGCGCTGGCTCTGGCGCGCGTTGTCAGACGCGGTGATTGAGCCTCAGGGATTTTGCGCCTAGACCGTTGACGAAGCGTTCAGGGCTGGACGCTAGCAAGGAACCGATATGCTCTATCAGGCCTATGAACTCCAGCGCTCCTTCCTCGCGGGTGCGAGCGCGTTCGCGCATGCCGGTGCCGAACTGCTCCAGAACCCGGCCAATCCGCTTGGCTATTTCGGCATGGGACCGCTGGTCGCCTCGGCGCTCGACGTGTTTGCTCATGCCGCCGCCCCGCGCGGCAAGCCGGATTTCGGGCTCGATGAAACGATTGTCGATGGCCGCACGGTGGCGGTCCGCGAAGAGATCGTGCTGCGCCGCCCGTTCGGCCAGCTCAAGCGCTTCGTGCGCGAGGGCGTGGAAGGATCGCCCCGGCTGCTGATCGTCGCGCCGATGTCGGGCCATTATGCGACGCTGCTGCGCGGCACGGTCGCGCGGATGCTGCCGGGCCATGACGTCTACATCACCGACTGGCGCGACGCGAAGAATGTGCCGCTCAGCGACGGCCGCTTCGATCTCGACGATTATATCGACTATCTGGTCGCGTTTCTGGAAGCGATCGGGCCGGGCGCGCACATGCTCGCCGTCTGCCAGCCCTCGGTGCCCTGCTATGCGGCGGCGGCGCTCATGTCGGCCGACGATCATCCCTGCAGGCCGCGCACGCTGACGATGATGGGCGGGCCGATCGACACGCGCGAGGCGCCGACCGCGGTCAACACGCTCGCCACCCAGCGCCCGCATGCCTGGTTCCAGCAGAATGTGATCGCGACCGTGCCGATGGGCTATGCCGGGGCCGGGCGCCGCGTCTATCCGGGCTTTCTCCAGCTCGCCGGGTTCATGTCGATGAACCTGGGCGACCATCTGATGAGCCATTGGGAGATGTTCAAGCATCTGGTCGATGGCGATGGCGAAAGCGCCGACCGGACCAAGGAGTTTTACGACGAATATCGCGCCGTGTGCGACATGACGGCGGAGTTCTATCTGCAGACCGTCGATCTGGTGTTCCAGACCCATGCGCTGCCGCGCGGCGAGTTCGTCCATCGCGGCCGGCGGGTCGATCCGGGCGCGATCCGCGACATCGCGCTGCTGGCGATCGAGGGCGAGCGCGACGATATCTCCGGCCTGGGCCAGACGCGCGCCGCGCTCGATCTGGCGACCGCGCTGCCCGACAGCCACAAAGGCTATCTGATGGCGGAGGGCGTCGGCCATTACGGCATCTTCAACGGCAGCAAATGGCGCGACCGCATCGCCCCTGTCGTCGAACAGTGGATCACCAGCCATAACGGCTGAAACGCGCCGGGGGCGGCCTTCCGCCGCCCCGTAACTTTTCGGAGCGGCGTTTAACATCCGGGTAAGCATGGCCCGCCTAGGCTTGCGCCATGGCCCGCAAGGAAGACTATTCGAGCATCGGCACCGTGCGGATCGCGCGGTCGCCGCGTCAGTCAGACCATCGCAACGAAGTGCGGGTCGAATGCGGGATCAACCAGATGGTGGGCCTGCGCTGCGACGACGGGCATTTCCTGGTGCCGGTCGGCAATGTCTCGCCGGGCGGCCTGATGCTGCGGATGCCGCGCCAGATGCGCATCGGCGAGGAGGTGGCCGTCGGCCTTGGCGGCGGATCGGTCGTCTCCGCGCGCATCTGCTGGGTCAAGGGCAAGCGCGCCGGGCTGGAGTTCAAATCCTGAGCGTTTGTGCGCCGCGAGGCGCGCCACAAACAACCGCGAGGCGCGCGACATGAAAAAAAAGGGGCCGGTCATCCGGCCCCTTTTTCATCTCCGGCTACGCCGCGCCGGTCAGGCGGTGCGGGCCAGCCATTCTTCCAGCCATTTGATGCTGTAGTCGCCGGCCTGGAAATCCGGGTCGTCGAGCAGTGCCTGATGCAGCGGGATCGTCGTCTTGACGCCGCCGATCACGGTTTCCTCGAGCGCCCGGCGCAGACGGCGCAGCGCGCCTTCGCGGCTATGGCCCCAGACGATCAGCTTCGCGACCATCGAGTCGTAATAAGGCGGGATCCGGTATCCCGAATACAGCCCGCTGTCGAAACGCACATGCATGCCGCCCGGCGCATGGAAATCGGTGACCGTGCCGGGCGAGGGGGCGAAGGTGCGAGCATCCTCGGCATTGATCCGGCATTCGATCGCATGGCCGCGAAACTCGACATCTTCCTGGCGCAGCGTCAGGTCATGGCCCTCGGCGATGCGGATCTGCTCGCGCACCAGATCAAGCCCGGTGATCGCCTCGGTCACCGGATGTTCGACCTGCAGCCGGGTGTTCATTTCGATGAAATAGAACTGGCCGTCTTCCCACAGGAACTCGATGGTGCCCGCACCGCGATAGCCCATATCGGCCATCGCCTTGGCAACGATGCCGCCCATGCGCGCGCGCTCATCGGCCGAAATGACCGGCGAGGGCGCTTCTTCCAGCACCTTCTGGTGGCGGCGCTGCAGCGAACAGTCGCGTTCGCCCAGGTGGATCGCATTGCCGCGCCCGTCGCCGAACACCTGGAACTCGATATGGCGCGGGCGGCCGAGATATTTCTCGATATAGACGGTGTCGTCGCCAAAGGCCGCCTTGGCCTCGGTGCGGGCCTGGCCCATCAGGCTTTCAAGGCTGTCGGCATCGGGCACGACCTTCATGCCGCGCCCGCCGCCGCCGGCTGCCGCCTTCACGATCACCGGATAGCCGATGTCGGCGGCGATGCGCCGCGCCTCGTCAAAATCGGTGACGCCGCCGTCCGACCCCGGCACCAGCGGCAGGCCGAGCGCACCGGCCGTGCGCTTGGCCTCGACCTTGTCGCCCATCGTGCGGATATGTTCGGGCTTCGGCCCGATCCAGATCAGCTTGTGCAGCTCGACAATCTCGGCAAAGCGCGCATTTTCGGACAGAAAGCCATAGCCGGGGTGGATCGCGTCCGCCCCGCTGATCTCGGCGGCCGAAATGATCGCCGGGACGTTCAGATAGCTGTCGGTCGCTGCCGGCGGGCCGATGCAGATCGCCTCGTCAGCCAGCCGCACATGCATGGCATCGGCATCGGCGGTCGAATGGACCGCGACCGTGCGGATCCCCATCTCATGCGCTGCCCGGTGGATGCGCAGCGCGATTTCGCCACGATTGGCGATGAGGATTTTGCTGATCGCCATCGCCTTACTCGACAATAACGAGCGGCTGGTCGAACTCGACGGGCGCGCCATTGTCGACCAGCACGGCCTTGACCGTGCCGGCGCGCGGGGCGGTGATCGGGTTCATGACCTTCATCGCCTCGATGATGAGCAGGGTGTCGCCCGCGCCGACCTGCTGGCCGACCGCCGCGAACGGCTTGGCCCCCGGTTCGGGTGCCAGATAGGCGGTGCCGACCATCGGCGAGCGGACGGCGTTGGCGCTGGTCGCCGCCGGCGCTTCGGCGGCGGGCGCGGCGGCTGCCGCAGCCGGCTGGGCCAGCGGCGCGGCGGGCGCTGCCGCCTGCGTCATCGGCGCGAAATGCGCCACCGTCGCCTGGCGGGCGACGCGGATGCGGCGTTCCCCGTCCTGGACTTCGATTTCAGTGAGCTGCGTCTGATCGAGCAGTTCGGCGAGCTGGCGGACCAGATCAGCATCGACCTGCATCGCCCCCGGTTTCATGTCAGTCATGCCGGGGCTTTAGCGGCGGACGGCGCGGCTCACAAGCGAGCGGCGGCATCGAGCGCCATCAGATAGGAAAATGCCCCGAACCCCGAAACCGTTCCGCGCGCCGCGCCGGCGATGAAACTGTGGTGGCGAAATGCCTCGCGCGCCTGGGGATTGGACAGATGCACCTCGATCACCGGCACGCGGATCGCGCGGATCGCATCGTGAAGCGCGATCGAACTGTGGGTGAAGCCGCCGGCATTGAGCAACACGGCGCGCGCGCCCTCGGCGCTCGCTTCATGCAGCCAGTCGATCAGATGGCCTTCGTGATTCGACTGGCGCATCTCGATCTCGACGCCCAGCGCGCGCGCCCGATCCTCCAGCATCCCGGCAATGTCGTCGAGCGTGTCGGCGCCGTAAATCTCAGGCTCGCGGAGGCCGAGCAGGTTGAGATTGGGGCCGTTGAGCACGAAAATGCGGGGCAGGGCGGGGTGGCGGTGCTGGTCATCGGGCGCGCACGGTCCTCAAGTTTTCGGGCCGCGCCGGGGCGCGGTGGTGGTTGCGGGCGGGCCGCTTGGCCCATATCTGCGCCCCTGACTATCCGAACACGATCTTGCCCCCAAGGACCATTCGACATGCACAGCGACGGCACAATCACCCTCAGCGTCAATGGCGAGCAGCGGCGCGTCGCCGCCGGGCTGACGCTGGCGGGGCTGGCCGGCGAACTGGGCCTGTCGCCGCAGAAGATCGCCGTCGAACGCAATCGCGAGGTGGTGCCGCGCTCGACGCTGGGCGAGGTGATGGTCGCCGATGGCGACGAGATCGAGATCGTGCATTTCGTCGGCGGCGGTGACCATGAGAGCGGGCCTCAGCCGGGCGGCGACGATGGCTGGAGCGTTGCCGGGCGGCAGTTTTCGTCGCGGCTGATCATCGGCACCGGCAAATATAAAAGCTTTGAGGAAAATGCCGCCGCCGCCGAGGCATCGGGCGCGGAGATCGTGACGGTTGCCGTGCGCCGGGTGAATGTGTCCGATCCGGGGCAGCCGATGCTCACCGATTTTATCGATCCCCGGCGCTACACCTATCTGCCCAACACCGCCGGCTGCTTCACCGCCGAGGATGCGATCCGCACGCTGCGGCTGGCGCGCGAGGCGGGGGCTGGGATCTCGTCAAGCTCGAGGTGCTGGGCGAGGCGCGGACCCTTTACCCCGACATGGTCGAGACGCTGCGCGCAACCGAGATCCTGGCGAAAGAGGGCTTTTTGCCGATGGTCTATTGCACCGACGATCCGATCGCGGCGAAGCGGCTGGAGGATGTCGGGGCGGTCGCGATCATGCCGCTGGGCGCGCCGATCGGATCGGGTCTCGGCATCCAGAATGAGGTGACGATCCGCCTGATCATCGAGGGCGCGAAGGTGCCGGTGCTGGTCGATGCCGGGGTCGGCACCGCGTCGGACGCCGCGCGCGCGATGGAGCTGGGCTGTGACGGGGTGCTGATGAACACCGCGATCGCCGAGGCGAAGAACCCGGTGCTGATGGCACAGGCGATGCGCCATGCGGTCGAGGCCGGGCGGCTCGCCTATCGCGCCGGCCGCATGGCCAAGCGCCGCTATGCCGATCCGTCCAGCCCGCTGGCCGGGCTGATCTGAGCGGCGGTCGCCTCGACCACCCAGTCGCGATAGGCGGGGTGCACAGCGCCGGCGGCGAACGCCATCACCGCCGGCACGTCATAGCTGTGCAGCGCCGCGATGCGCGCGATCAGCGCTTCGGCGCGGGCGGTCTTGAACAGAGCGGGCACCTCTTCGGCGCGTTCGGTCCGGCCCTGCCAGCGATAGATTGACCGGCACGGGCCAAGAATATTGGCGCAGGCGGCCAGCCCTTCCTCGACCACCGTTCCGGCGATGCGTTCGGCCTCGCCCATGTCGGCGAAGACCGCATAGACGCTGGTCAGTCCGGTGGTGATCCCGGTCACGCGCGGCGGCCGGCGGAACCCGCCGCATGCGCGCCCCAGGCGGCGCTGGCGACGACCAGCGCGCCGACCGCCTGGTGCAGCACCGCGAGCACGATGTTCACCCCGGTCTCCACCGTCGCGATGCCGAGCAGGATCTGCAGGCCGAAGGCGCTGTGGATGGCGATGCTCGCCCGCCGGTCGCCCGCCCGCCGCGCGCGGCGGGACAGGATGACGAGTGCGGCCACCGCGACCCACGCCCACCAGCGATGGACCCAGTGGATGACGAACGGATCATTGGCGATCGCGACCCACAGGCTGCCCTGCACCTCGGGCAGCAGCCGGCCGTTCATCAGCGGCCAGTCGCTCGCCGCCAGCCCGGCATTGAGACCCGCAGTCCAGGCGCCGAACATGATCTGCACGGCAAGGATCAGCAGCAGCAGCGCATCGACGCCGCCAAGCCGCGCCGGACGTGCCGCGGGATCGCGGGCGAGCGCGCCCAGATCGCGCGCCGTCCACACCAGCCCGCCCAGAATGAACAGCGCGTTCATCAGGTGCACGGCGAGCCGGAAATGGCTGACATCGGTGCGTTCGGTGAGGCCCGAGACGACCATCCACCAGCCGATCGCGCCCTGCAGCCCGCCGAGCAGCAGCAGCGCCGTCAGCCGCCAGCCATAGCCGGCCGGGATCGCCCGCCGCCATGCAAACCAGGCAAAGGGCAGCGCAAAAGCCAGCCCGATCAGCCGGCCGAGCAGCCGGTGGACCCATTCCCAGAAAAAGATGAACTTGAACGCCGCCAGGCTCATGCCCTGGTTGATCTGCTGATATTCGGGCGTCGCCTTGTAGAGCGCAAAGGCCTGTTCCCAGTCCGCCTGGCTGAGCGGCGGCAGCGTGCCCGACACGGGTTTCCACTCGGTGATCGACAGGCCCGATTCGGTCAGCCGGGTGATCCCGCCGACCACGACCATGAGGAACACCAGCGCGGCGACGGACAGCAGCCACAGGCGCAGCGCCGCCGGGCGCGGCTGCCGTGCGGAGCGCCCGGCCGGGGAAAGCGAAGGATCAAGCGACGCGGCAACCATCTTTCATCACCGATGTTATATTGTGACGCACGTGATATTGTGACACGGGCCGCCAAGTGCCATATGGCCGCCCAAGGAGTCGTTAGTTGATCGTCAGGCTGCCAGCAACCGCAACGCTCGACCGGTGGGCCATCGGCCTGTCCGGGCTATGCGTCGTGCACTGCGTGACGAGCGTGCTGTTCGTGACCTTTCTGGCGACCACCGGCGGCGCGCTGCTCAGCCATCATTTCCATGAAATCGGCCTGGGCGTCGCGATCCTGATCGGCGTCGTCGCGCTGGTGCGCGGGGCGATCGATCATGGCTATACGCTGCCGTCTGCGATTGGCGGGCTGGGGCTAGGCGTCATGGCCGGGGCGCTGACGCTCGGGCATCAGGGCGATGAAGTGCTGGTGACGCTGTTCGGCGTCGCGCTGCTCGCGCTCGGCCACGATCTTAACCGCCGCGCCGCGCGCTGATCTGGCGCCGCGCTGCGCGCTGATCCGGCGCCGCGCCGCCCGCTGATCCGGCACCGCGCTTGCCGTTTGCCGGCGCTGGCCTTAAATCGGCCAAGCCTCGGCCACGGGCCATGATTAGTGCGGGTGCCATCACGAGTGCAGATGCGATGAACGCCGATACCTCTTCCCCGCCCGGCCATGGGCCGCACGATCACGCCCAGCATCAGGGCGCGGATCTGGTGCGGGCTGCGCGCCGGACGCTCGAGGCGGCGGGGGAGCAGTGGACGGCGATGCGCGAAAGCGTGTTCGCGACGCTGACCGGTTTTGATCGCCCAGCCTCGGCCTATGACATTGCCGATGCGGTATCCCGTGCCGAAGGGCGGCGGGTGGCGGCGAACAGCGTCTACCGGATTCTCGACCTGTTCGTCGGGGCCAATCTGGTCCGCCGCGTCGAAAGCGCCAACGCCTATGTCGCCAATGCGCATCCGGGCTGCCTGCACGACTGTATCTTTCTGGTATGCGACCAGTGCGGACAGACCACCCATATCGACGACGATCCCGTCGCCTCCAGCGTCCGCGCGGCGGCGGCGCGCACCGGCTTTTCGCCCGAACGGCCGGTGATCGAGGTGCATGGCCGCTGCGCCGACTGCAACGACGCCTGACCCGCCGTCACCTGACACTTATTGCCACCGGTTTCCTGCCCTGCCGCGCCGTGCCGGGGCGGCCGATGGGCGCGCAACCACCTTGCCTCAATCGTAACCAAGCGTAAAAAGAGACCATGTCCAACCTGCCTGACACGCCCCTGCTCGACACGGTCCCGACACCGGTTGAGCTTCGCAAACTCGCGCCCGACCAGCTGCGCCAGCTGGCCGATGAGCTGCGCGCCGAGATGATCTCGGCCGTGTCGGTCACCGGCGGCCATCTGGGTGCCGGGCTGGGTGTCGTCGAGCTGACGGTCGCCCTGCATTATGTGTTCGACACGCCGCGCGACCGGCTGATCTGGGACGTCGGCCATCAGGCCTATCCGCACAAGATCCTGACCGGGCGGCGCGACCGCATCCGCACGCTCCGCCAGGGTGGCGGCCTGTCCGGTTTCACCAAACGCTCCGAAAGCGAATATGATCCGTTCGGGGCGGCGCACAGCTCGACGTCGATCTCGGCGGCGCTCGGCTTTGCCATCGCCAACAAGCTGGCCGGCCAGCCGGGCAAGGCGATTGCCGTGATCGGCGACGGCGCGATGTCGGCCGGCATGGCCTATGAGGCGATGAACAACGCCAAGCCCGCGGGCAACCGGCTGGTCGTGATCCTCAACGACAATGACATGTCGATCGCCCCGCCGGTCGGCGGCCTGTCCGCCTATCTGGCGCGGCTGATCTCGTCGCAGGAATATATCGGCCTGCGCAACCTCGCCAAGCGCGTGACCCGCCGGCTGCCGCGCCCGTTCCAGAACGCCGCCGCCCGGGCCGAGGAATATGCGCGCGGCATGGCGACCGGCGGCACGCTGTTCGAGGAGCTGGGCTTTTATTATGTCGGCCCGATCGACGGGCATAATCTTGAGCATCTGATCCCGGTGCTCGAAAATGTCCGCGATTCCGACGAGGGGCCGGTGCTTGTCCATGTCGTCACGCAGAAGGGCAAGGGCTATGGCCCGGCCGAGGCGTCGGCGGACAAATATCATGGCGTGCAGAAGTTCGACGTGGTTTCGGGCAAGCAGGCGACCGCGCCCGCCGGCCCGCCCAGCTATACCGGCGTGTTCGCCAAGGCGCTGACCGCCGAGGCGGAGCGCGACCCGACGATCTGCGCGATCACCGCCGCCATGCCGTCCGGCACCGGGCTGGACAAATTCGAGGCGCGCTTCCCCGACCGCACCTTTGATGTCGGCATCGCCGAACAGCATGCGGTGACCTTTGCCGCCGGCCTTGCGGCGCAGGGGATGCGGCCGTTCTGCGCGATCTATTCGACCTTCCTGCAGCGCGCCTATGACCAGGTGGTCCATGACGTCGCGATCCAGAACCTGCCGGTGCGCTTTGCGATCGACCGGGCCGGGCTGGTCGGCGCGGACGGGGCGACCCATGCCGGCAGCTTCGACATCGCCTATCTGGCGACGCTGCCCAACATGGTGGTGATGGCCGCCGCCGATGAGGTCGAGCTGGTTCACATGGTCCATACCTGCGCCCTGTATGACGATGGCCCGATCGCGCTGCGCTATCCGCGCGGCAATGGCGTCGGCCTCGACCTGCCGGCGGTGCCCGAGCGGCTGGAGATCGGCCGTGGCCGCGTGGTGCGCCAGGGCAAGACGGTGGCGATCATGTCGCTCGGCACCCGGCTGCACGAGGCGCTGATCGCCGCCGACCGGCTGGAGGCGCAGGGCCTGTCGACCAGCGTCATCGACCTGCGCTTTGCCAAGCCGCTGGACGAGGAACTGATCCGCAAGACGCTCGCCGCGCATGAAGTGGCGGTGACGATCGAGGAAGGCGCGGTCGGCGGGCTGGGCGCGCATGTGCTGACGCTGGCGAGCGATCTGGGCCTGATCGATGCCGGGCTGAAGCTGCGCACGCTGCGCCTGCCCGACACCTTCCAGGATCATGACAAGCCCGAGCTGCAATATGCCGAAGCCGGGCTGGATGCCGATGCGCTGGTCGACACGGTGCTGAAGGCGCTGCGCAAGAACAGCGTCGGGGTGGTCGAGGGCGCGCGCGCCTGATCCGGGCGCGCGGGCCGAATGCGCGGGCCGGGCCGCCGGATGGCGGCCCGACGCCTCAGTCCAAAGGCCCGATGCGTCAGCCCAAAAAAAGAACGCGCGTCAGCCGACGGGAACGATGGTGGCCTGCGCGATGGCGGCCAGCACCGGCTCCGCGTCGTCGCTTTCCGCCCACACATCGGCGCGCACCACCACCTGACGCCGCCCTTTCCGGATCACCTGCCCGCGCGCGCGCAGCCGGCTGCCCCGCGCCGGGGCGAGGAAGCTGATCGTATAGCTGCCGGTCACGACATCGCCCGCGACCGATGCCGCCGCCCACGCACAGGCATTGTCGGCCATCATGCCGACAATCGCACCGTGCGCATGGCCGTGATGCTGGGTCAGGTCGGGCCGCATCGCCAGCACCAGTTCGGCCTCGCCGTTCCAGATCCTGACCGGCTCGACCCCGGCAAAACGGCTGAACCCGCTGCCCGCGACCGCCACCTCGCGCATATAGGCAAGCAGCTGGTCGGGCGTGTCGAACCGGGGCCGTTCAGTCATCCCCCGACCATAGCCGAACCGGCAGCGGCGTCCATCGCCGGTGGCGCCGGGCGGGCGCAGGCATCGTCACCGGGCGCCGGGGCCGGCTGAGACGGGTCGATCAGGCGCTGGAGCAGCACCTGCCCCTCCGCCCACTCGCCCAGGCCCGAAGCGGCGTTGATATGGCCCGCCGCCCCGACACAGGCAAAGCGCGCCCCCCAGTCGGCGGCAAGGCTGCGGGCGGCGGCGATGCTGATCCACGGATCATCCGCGCTCGCCACCAGGATCGCCGGAAAGGGCAGCGGGCGGCGCGGCGTCGGCGCGAAATCGGCCAGTTCGGCGGCGAGCGGACGAAACCCCAGATCGGGCGGCGCGACCAGCAGTGCGCCCCTGACCGGGCCGGGCCAGTGCAGGCCCGCCAGTTCGCTCCACCACGCAAGCGCGATGCAGCCCAGGCTGTGTGCGGCGAACACCACCGGCGCGCCTGCCGCGCGCACCGCCTGGTCGATCCGGGTGACCCAGGGGTTGCGGCGCGGCCGGTCCCACATCCCCAGTTCGATGCGCCGGGTATCGCGCCGCACGGTTTCCCAGCGGCTCTGCCAGTGCGACGGGCCCGAGCCGCGCAGGCCCGGCACGGTCAGCACCACCGGGGCGGACGCGGCCGGCGATGCGGAAAAGGAATGCGTGGTGGAGCGGGGGTGGGTCGGGCGGGATTGGGGCATGGCATGGTCTCCTGCCTGATATGCCGGGGAGGGGGCGGAAGACCGTGCGGGTCCGGGCCTTGGACCCGCACGGCCGCCCTTCTCACGAGGCCCGCTCACTATAACCAAACCAAAACGGTAGACTATAGCAGTGCGACGGAGTGCCGCCGCCCCGCGCCGGAACGAGGCGTGGCGCAACCGGGGTAAAGCCGGGCTTTATCCGTCCCCTCCGGCACCGCCCGGGCTTGCCGGGCGGCGGTCATGCGATTATCCGCCGGCCGCGCTGACGGAGGCTCGAACAGGGGGGCATTGATGACCGCGCTCGACGCGCTGACCCAGCCGGTGGTGCTGTTTTTCCTGCTGGGGGCGCTTGCGGCCTTTGCGCGGTCAGACCTTGCCGTGCCCGAAGCGGTTGCCAAGGGCCTGTCGCTTTATCTGATGATGGCGATCGGCCTGCGCGGCGGGGCGGAGGTCGCGCATTTCGGGGCCAGCCCGCAAATGGGCCTCGCGATGGCCGCCGGGATCGGGCTGAGCTTTTTGCTGCCGCTGCCGGTGTTCTTCCTGCTGCGTGCCGCCGCCCGGCTCGACCGCACCAACGCGGCGGCCGTCGCCGCCCATTACGGCTCGGTCAGCGTCGTCACCTTTGCGACCGGCAGCGAGCTGCTGCGCCAGCATGGCCTGCCGGCCGCCGGCTATATGGTCGCGGTGCTGGCGGTGATGGAAACGCCGGCGATCATCACCGGCCTGGCGCTGGCGCGGGCCGGGCGGCGCGGGCGCGATGAACTCGCGCCGCGCGGCGGACTTCTTCACGAGACGTTCCTCAACGGCTCGGTGGTGCTGCTGCTCGGCAGCTTTCTGATCGGCATGCTGGCCGGCGATCATGGGCTGGCGCCGATCCGGCCGGTCTATGACGGGCTGTTCCGCGGGCTTTTGTGCCTGTTCCTGCTCGACATGGGGCTGATCGCCGCGCGGCGGCTGATGGACGGGCGCGCGCTCACCGCGCGCACCGTGGCGTTCGCGATCCTGATCCCGATCGTGCAGGGCGCGCTTGGTGTTGCGCTCGGCACGGCGCTTGGCCTTGGGCCGGGCACCAGCGCGCTGCTCGGCATTCTGGCGGGCAGCGCCTCCTATATCGCGGTGCCGGCAGTGATGCGGCTTGCGCTCCCCGTTGCCGATCCCGGACTTTATCTCGGCATGAGCCTGGCCGTGACCTTTCCCTTCAACCTGACTTTGGGCATCCCTTGCTACATCTGGATCGCGGAAAGGCTGGGCGCATGACGGTGATGGTAGAGCGGCGGCGGGTTGAAGTCCTGATCGACGAACCGCTGCTGCCGGCGCTGGTCGAACTGGCGCAGGCGGCGGGGGTCAGCCGCTATACGCTGCTGCCGGCGCTGGGCGGGGCGGGGGCCTATGGCCGCTGGCGCGACGACCAGCTGTCGGGCGCGACCGGCAAGGTGATGTTCCTCGCCATCACCACGCGCGCGGCGGCGGATGCCTTTGTCGAGCGGCTGGAACCGCTGCTCGACAGCCACAATCTGATGCTGCTGAGCAGCGACGTCGAAGTGGTGCGCGGCCCGCGCTTCGGCTGAGGGGGCGGGCTGATGGGGTGGGCCGGGGCCGCCCCGCGCTCAGCCCTGTTTGCGGCTGAGCGAGCGCATCGCGTCGTCCAGCCCGGCGAGCGTCAGCGGGAACATCCGTCCGCCGATCAGTTCGCGCATCATCGCGATCGACTGTGAATAGCCCCAGTGCTTTTCGGGCACCGGATTGAGCCATGCGGCCGCCGGATAGGTGTTGACCAGCCGCTGCATCCACACCGTGCCCGGTTCCTCGTTGAAATGTTCGACCGAACCGCCGGGGTGGCTGATCTCATAGGGGCTCATCGACGCATCGCCGACGAAGATCAGCTTATAGTCATGGCCATATTTGTGCAGCACGTCCCAGGTTGGCGTGCGTTCGGTGAAGCGGCGGCGATTGTCTTTCCACACGCCTTCATAGGGGCAATTGTGGAAATAGAAGAATTCCAGATTCTTGAACTCCGACGTCGCGGCCGAGAACAGCTCCTCGCACAGCTTGATATGCGGGTCCATCGAGCCGCCGACATCGAGGAACAGCAGCAGCTTGACCGCATTGTGGCGTTCCGGGCGCATGCGGATGTCGAGCCAGCCCTGGCGCGCGGTGCCGTCGATCGTCGCATCGACGTCCAGCTCGTCGGCTGCGCCCTCGCGCGCGAACCGGCGCAGGCGGCGCAGCGCGACCTTGATGTTGCGCGTGCCCAGTTCGCGGGTCGAATCGAGATTCTTGAACTCGCGCTTGTCCCAGACCTTGATCGCCTTGCCGTGCCGGCCTTCCTCCTGGCCGATCCGCACGCCTTCGGGGTTATAGCCATGCGCGCCGAAGGGGGAGGTGCCGCCGGTACCGATCCATTTGTTGCCGCCCTGATGGCGTTCCTTCTGTTCTTCCAGCCGCGCCTTGAGCGCCGCCATGATCTCGTCCCATGAGCCGAGCTTCTCGATCTCGGCCATCTGTTCTTCGGTCAGGTAAAGCTCGGCCACCTTGCGCAGCCATTCCTCGGGGATTGCGACCGTCTCGGTGCCATAGCTGGTCTCGATGCCGCGAAACACCTTGCCGAACACCTGGTCGAACCGGTCGAGCAGCCCCTCGTCCTTCACATAGGTGGCGCGCGCCAGATAATAGAAATCCTCGGGCCGCTGGCCGATCACGTCGCGGTCGAGCGCTTCCAGCAGCAGCAGATGCTCCTTGAGCGAGGCGGGGATGCCGGCAAGGCGCAGCTCGTCGAGAAAGTTCAGGAACATGGACACAAGGCTGGCATGGCCCGGCCGCCGGGGCAAGAGGCGGTATCCGGCCCCGCCACAGGGTTAACCGGCGATCAACCCTTCTCGGCTAACGGCTTGAAGATTGGGGTGACAATCAGAGCGACGGGGCGAGAACGGCATGATCCAGGGCGCGGTGACGGCGGCTGATCCGGGCGCGATCGACATGGTCGCAAAGTCGTGCGGCGATCTTGCGGTCGGCTGCACGGCGGCGGCGGTGCATGTCACCCGCGTCGCCGACAGCCTCAGCCGCCAGATGGCGGTCCTCGACGATCTGGAAAAGGTCACCGCCTCGCTCGAGGCCGATCAGCGCCGCGCCGCCGATTCGACCGATGAGGCCCGGCTGCTCGCCGAAAAGGCGCGGGCGCGGCTGAGCGAGGGGGCGAAGATCATCCGCGGCTCGATGGCCGAGTTCACCGCGCTCACCGAAATGGTCGTGCAGCTGGGCCAGCAGGTGACGAGCTTTGCCGCCGCGATGGCGCAGGTGCAGCGCGTCACCCATGGCATCGATGCGATTGCGCGCACGACGAACATGCTGGCGCTCAACGCCGCGATCGAGGCCGAACGGGCAGGGGCCGCCGGCCGCACCTTCGCCGTCGTGGCGGCCGAGGTGAAGAAGCTGGCGCAGGACACGCGCGGCGCGACCGAGGAAATCAGCGCGACCATGGGTTCGCTCGGCCATGAGGCGGAGCGGTTCATCGCCGAGATCAGCGACGGCGTCGCCAAGAGCCGCGCCGCCCAGTCGAGCTTTGCCGCCGTCAACGACACTTTGGCCGATGTCGCGCGCATCGTCGAGCTGGTCGAGCAGCAGTCGGACGGCATCGCGCGGTCGACCAGCCATATCCATGACAATGCGATCCGCGTGCGCGACGAGCTGGCCGGCTTTGTCGGCGATGCGCGCACCAACATGGCGCAGCTGCGCGATGCCCAGGCCAAGATGGTCGAGATGGAGCTGAAGTCGAACGACATGTTCAACCAGCTCGTCCATAGCGGCTTTGCCCATGAGGATCAGGGCTTTGTCGAAGTGGCGCTCAGCGCGCGCGACGAGGTTGCCGCGCTGATCGAGGCGGCGGTCGCGCGGGGCGAGATCGGCATGACCGATGTGTTCGATACCGATTATCGGCTGATCCCGGGGTCGGAGCCGCCGCGCTACGACAACCGCTTCGCCGATTTCGCCGATCGCCATATCCAGCCGATCATCGACCGGCTGATCCGGTCGGACCCGCGCATCGAGGGCGTCGTGTGTTCCGACGTCAATGGCTATCTGCCCACGCACGAAAGCCGCCGGTCGCAGCCGCCGCGCGCCGATGATCCGACCTGGAACGAGATCAACTGCCGCAACCGGCGCATCTTCGCCGATTCAGCCACGATGCGCGCGGTGAAGAGCGACGCCCCGTTCCTGATGGCGGTCTATCAGCTCGACCGCGCGCATGATTCGGTGATGGTGAAGGACGTGTTCGTGCCGCTGTGGATCGGCGGCCGCCGCTGGGGCAATTTCGAAATCGCCTATGTGAACGGCTGAACGCGCGGGCCGGCGCCCGCGCCCCGGCCCTTTTTGCGTTCAGCCCTGCGGGCGGCTTTGGCGCTTGGCCATGAACGCCAGCCGTTCGAACAGCATCACATCCTGCTCGTTCTTGAGCAGCGCGCCGTGCAGCGGCGGGATCGCCTTGGTCGGGTCGCGGTTCTGCAGCACGTCGAGCGGCATGTCTTCGTTGAGCAGCAGCTTCAGCCAGTCGAGCAGTTCGCTGGTCGACGGCTTCTTCTTCAGGCCCGGCACCTCGCGGATGTCGTAGAAGATATCCATCGCCCGCTGGACGAGCAGTTTCTGGATGCCGGGGAAATGCACGTCGACGATCGCCTGCATCGTGTCCCGGTCGGGGAACTTGATATAGTGGAAGAAGCAGCGGCGCAGAAACGCGTCGGGCAGTTCCTTTTCATTGTTCGACGTGATGACGACGATCGGCCGTTCACGCGCGACAATCGTCTCGCGCGTTTCATAGACATGGAACTGCATCCGGTCGAGCTCATGGAGCAGGTCGTTCGGAAACTCGATATCGGCCTTGTCGATCTCGTCGATCAGCAGCACCGGCAGCTCGGGGGATTCAAACGCCTCCCACAGCTTGCCCTTGCGGATATAGTTGGCGATGTCGTGCACGCGCGGATCGCCGAGCTGGCCGTCGCGCAGCCGCGCCACCGCGTCATATTCATACAGGCCCTGATGGGCCTTGGTCGTCGATTTGACGTTCCATTCGATGAGCGGGGCGCCCACCGCCTTGGCGATTTCCTGCGCCAGCACGGTCTTGCCGGTGCCGGGTTCGCCCTTGACGAGCAGCGGCCGGCGCAGCGTGACCGCCGCATTGACCGCGACCTTCAGATCGTCGGTGGCGACATAATCGCTGGTGCCTTCAAAACGCATTCCCCGCCTCCTGCTGACCGTTCCGGACTGGCAGCTTCAGGGGATAGGTTCCGTTTACGCGAAGGGCAAGCGCGGGGTTGTTTGTCGCGGCACCGGGAGTCGTTTGTTTGGGAAGAACGGCACCGGGTGTTTTCGTTTGAGAAGAACGGCACCGGCCCGCTCCCCCACCCGGCCACCCAACGGCAGGATACGCTATGGGTGGCCGGGTGGGGGAGCGGGCCGGTGCCGCCCCCGCGCCGTGAGGCGCGCACCAAACAACTCCCCGCGCGAGGCGGGAAAAAAACAAAAACCTTCAGGCCGCGAGCCGTGCCCGTGCCGCGCGCCGCGCTTCGAGCAGGTCCCACAGCCCGCGATGCTGGGCGAGGATCTGCTGCGCGCCGAAACTCATCGCGCGTTCAAGCGCCGGGGTTTCGGCAAAGGCCATGGCGACCGTCCGCGTTTCGGCCTCCAGCGGCAGGGCGGCGGGCGCGATGTCGAGCATCGCGCGCTCGGCCGCCGCGTCGAGCACGCGGCGCACAGCGCGCCAGTCGAGCGCGAGCGCGAACGCCGCGCCAAGGGCGCAGCCATGGCGGTCGGACATTGACAGCATTTCAAGGGCATGGCGCTGCTGGAGCACGGCAGCCTCGCTTTCGGCCTGGCCGGGCGTGCTGGGCAGCGGGCCGACCGCGACCGCGATCCGGGTGAGCAGCGCCCGTTCGGCGGCAAAGGCGTCGCGCGCATCGGCCAGCCAGCCGAGCGCCGCCGGATGGCTGGTGCGCGTCGCGGCATGATCGATCACCCCGGGCGCGCGGCCGTGGAGCACGCACAGATAATGGGCGGCGTCCGCCAGGTTGCGCGTGGCTTCGCGCCCGTCGCGCAGCAGCGGCGACTGCGGATAGGGGTGTCCGGCCGTGCCATCGGCCTCGACCAGCGAGACCAGCATGTCCGCGATGCCGCCGCTCAGGGCCGTCTCGATCGCCTGGTTCGTCATTTCCGTTCGATCCTCACCGGCGGGTTGCCGTCCCGCCACGGCCGACCGGTCTAGCCCAAGGGCGTAAAGACCCGGTTTATGCGCGCCTCCCGGCGGCTCGCGCGGGGCAGCCTCTTGACGTTTACGTAAATGCTGGTTTGATAGCGGACATGGTCAGCCAATCCGCAACCGCCGCCCACGCCGCCGCCCAAGCTGCCGCTCAGCCGCACCCGGCGACCGTTGATACGCCCGACAGCCAGAACCGGCTCAACTACAGCATCACCGACCTGTCGGAAGAGTTCGACGTCACCCCGCGCGCCCTGCGCTTCTATGAGGAAGAGGGGCTGATTTCGCCGATCAGGCGGGGCACGACGCGCATCTATACCAAGCGCGACCGGGCGCGGCTGGCCTGGATCCTGCGTGCCAAGCGCACCGGCTTCAGCCTGGCCGAGATCCGCGAGATGATCGACCTTTACGATCTGGGCGACGGCCGCCACATGCAGCGGCGCGTGACGATCGAGAAATGCAATGAGCGGATCGAACTGCTCAAACGCCAGCGCCTCGATATCGACGCGCAGATCGACGAGCTGGCCCGGTTCGTCCAGCGGGTCGAGGAAGTCGATCGCGCCAGCAACGGCTGACCGGGCGGGCGACAGCCCGGTGATTGCCACCGCCCCTCGCGCAGGGGGCCTTCGTAACCTATGATGCAGATGATCCGGATGGATCGGGCGGCGGCCGGATATGGCCCCTGGCTCAAGGCGCCCGATCCGGCCCCGAGGACAGGAGAGAGTGACCATGCCGACCTATACCGCCCCGGTGCGCGACACGCGCTTCGTGCTCGACCATGTGATCGGGCTTGATCGTTACGCCAATCTGCCCGGCTTTGAAGGCGCGACGCCCGACACGGTCGATGCCGTGCTGAACGAGGGCGGCCGGTTCGTGGCCGAGGTGCTGTTCCCATTGAACCAGATCGGCGACCGCGAGGGCTGCACCCGCCATGCCGATGGCAGCGTAACGACGCCGACCGGGTTCAAACAGGCCTATGCCCAGTTTGTCGAGGCCGGCTGGCCCACTTTGTCCGGGCCGACCGAATATGGCGGGCAGGGCCTGCCGCATGTCGTGATGACGGCGTTCGAGGAATATCTGGCCTCCGCCAACATGGCGTTCCAGATGTATCCGGGCCTGACGGCGGGCGCGACCGCGGCGATCCTGGCCAAGGGGTCGGACGCGCAGAAGGCGCTTTACTGCCCGAAGATGATTTCGGGCGAATGGGGCGGCACGATGAACCTGACCGAGCCGCAGTGCGGCACCGATCTGGGCCTCATCAAGACCAAGGCCGAGCCGCAGGCCGATGGCAGCTACAAGATCACTGGCACCAAGATCTTCATTTCGGCCGGCGAGCATGACCTGACCGACAACATCATCCATCTGGTGCTCGCCAAGGTCACCGGCGCGCCCGACAGCGTCAAGGGCATCAGCCTGTTCATCGTTCCCAAGGTGATGGTGAACCCCGACGGGTCGCTGGGCGCGCGCAACGCGGTCAGCTGCGGCTCGATCGAACACAAGATGGGCATTCACGGCAATGCCACCTGCGTGATGAACTATGACGGGGCGACCGGCTATCTGGTCGGTGAGGAAAACAAGGGCCTGGCCGCGATGTTCATCATGATGAACGCCGCGCGCCTGGGCGTCGGCCTGCAGGGGCTGGGCATTGGCGAGGTCGCCTATCAGAATGCCGTCGCCTATGCTGGCGACCGCCGCCAGGGCCGCGCGCTCACCGGTCCCGCCGAGCCGGAGGCCAAGGCCGACACGCTGTTCGTCCATCCCGATGTGCGCCGGATGCTGATGGAGGCCAAGGCGTTCAACGAAGGGCTGCGCGCGCTGTGCCTGTGGGGGGCGCTGCTCGTCGATCTCAGCCACAAGGCGCAGACCGAGGAGGAACGCGCCGAGGCCGACACGCTGATCAGCCTGCTGACCCCGGTCATCAAGGGCTTCGGCACCGACATGGGCTACCGGATCGCGACCGATGCCCAGCAGGTTTATGGCGGCCATGGCTATATCGAGGAATGGGGCATGGAACAGTATGTCCGCGATGCCCGGATCGCCATGATCTATGAAGGCACCAACGGCGTGCAGGCGATGGACCTTGTCGGCCGCAAGCTTCCGTCCAAGGGCGGGGCCGCGATCCAGGCGTTTTTCGCGCTGGTCGAACAGGAAATCGCCGCCGCCCGTCAGGGTCAGCTCACCGCCGAGGCGGACAAGCTCGCCGCCGCGCTCGATGTGCTCAAGGCGTCGACCATGTGGCTGATGCAGAACGGTTTTGCCAATCCCAACAATGCCGGGGCAGCGGCGGTGCCCTATATGCACCTGATGGGGCTGGTGACGCTTGGCATGCTGTGGCTGCGCATGGCCGGGGCGGCGCGCCGGCTGCTCGATGCGGGCGAGGGCGACCGCGCGTTTCTGGAAACCAAGCTGGTCACCGCGCGCTTCTTCGTCGACCGCATCCTGCCGCGCGTCCAAGGCCTGCGCGGCGAGCTGGAAGGCGGGGCGGAAACGGTGATGGCGCTGGCGCCCGAAGCCTTTGCCGTCGCGGCCTGACCGATAAAAAAGGGGGCCGGACATCGGCCCGGCCCCCTTTTTCCTGCACCCTGACGGGAAATGTCCCGCTCAGGCGGCGATGCGTTCCCGCGCCGCCGCCAGCGTCAGGTGCGCGACCTGTTCGGACGATGCCGGGTTCTGCCCGGTCACCAGCTGGCCGTCGCGCACCGCATAGGGGGCGAAATCGGGCGCGCCGCTGAACCGCCCGCCCAGTTCCTGCAGCCGGTCCTCGAGCAGGAACGGCACCGCATCATACAGGCCGACCGCGCGTTCCTCGCTGTTGGTGAAGCAGCTGAACTGCCGCCCGGCGACGATCGGCTGCCCGGCTGCATCCTTCACATTCACCAGCCCGGCGGGGCCGTGACAGACGGCGGCGACCGCCTTGCCGTCCGCCCACATCGTCTCGATCACGCGGATCAGCGCGGCGCTGTCGGGCAGGTCCCACATCGTGCCATGCCCGCCGGGCAGGAACACGCCGTCAAACCCGGCCGGATCGATATCGGCAATCGCGACCGAGGCATTGAGCCGGGCCATCGCCTCGGCATCCGCTTGGAACCGTGCGACGCTGGGCGCGATCTCGCCCGCCACCGAGTTGGCATCGATCGGCACCGCACCGCCGGCGATCGACGCCAGCGTCACATCGGCGCCGGCATCGATAAATGCCCAATAGGGCGTGGCCAGTTCCTCGAACCACAGGCCGGTCGGCTTGCCGGTATCGCCCATCGCGGCGTGCGAGGTGGCGACGATCAGAATCCGTGTCATGTCGTAAAGCTCCTTGTGCCCGCGCCCAGATAGGAAGGCCGGCCGGAAACAAAAGGGGCGGGCCGCATGTGCTGCAGCCGGCCCACCCGCCCGGCGTTGCCCGGCTGGGCCGGCTCTGCTAGCGCCTTGGGCCATGTTCCGGCGGGCCGCATCTGATCGTTTTTCCGTTTCCCGTCATGCGTCGGCTGAGGCTGGCGGCCCGGTTCGCGGCTGCGCGGGCGGGGGGCGCTGAATGTCGCGCCCGGTCCGCACCCTGGCCGTGCTTGCCGCCGGTGCCGCCTGTCTGGTCGCCGCCCTGCCGGCGACCGGCCAGCAGACGCCTGAATCGCTGCTACCGCCGGGCTTTGCCGATCCGCCGCGCCCCGCGCCGCCCCCGCCCGGCCCGACTTCGCCCGGCTCCCGCCCGCGCGGCCCGGCACAGCCAGGCCAGCCGCCCTCCGGCCCCGCCGCTCCGGCCGCATCGCCCTCCGCCGCGCCCCGTCCGGCGCAGCTGCTGCCCGGACAGTTTCAGCCCGGATCGCCTCAGACCGGCGCGCCGGTTCCGGCCTTGTCGCCTGCCGGGACCGGCCCGGTCGATCCGGCCGATCCGCTCGCCGCGCTGCCGGTCGATCCCTATGATCTGCCCGAACCGGCGCGCCGTTCCCCCGATCTGGTCGGCATTATCGATGCAGCGCAGGGCGGGCTTGACCGCGATGCATGGGGCGCGGCGGATGGCCGCTATCTCGCTGTCCTGCTCCAGCAGACGCGCGCGCCCATCGCCTCGCGCTGGGCGTCGATCCTGCTGCGCCGGGCGCTCCTCACCCGCGCGCCCGCGCCGCGCGGCGTCGCCGGGGCGGACTGGGTCGCCGAACGCGCCTGGCTGCTGCTGCGCATGGGCGAGGCCGATGCGGCGCGGATGCTGGTGTCGGGCGTCGATCTGGCAAGCTTCACCCCGCGCCTGATCGGCGTCGCCCAGCAGGTCGCGCTGGCGACCGGCGACCCGGCGGCGCTGTGCGGCCTGACCGGCCCCGCCGAAGCGGTCAGCCGCGAACCGGCCTGGGATCTGGCGCGGGCGATGTGTGCCGCCATGTCGGGCGAAACCGGCAGTGCCAATGTGCTGATCGACGGCGCGCGGCGCAGTGGCCGGGTGCGCGGCATCGATCTGCTGCTTGCCGAGAAACTGGTCGGCGCGGCCGGTGGCCGCCGTGCGGTCAATATCGAATGGACAGGGGTCGACCGGCTGACCGTGTGGCGCTTCGGGCTGGCGAGCGCGCTCAACGTGCCGATCCCGGCACCGCTGTTCGACACGGCAGGGGTGCAGGTGCGCGGCTGGGCGGCGCGTGCGCCGATGCGCAGCGCGGCTGAGCGGCTGGACGCGGCGGGCTGGGCGGCGGCGCTGGGCGTGCTGTCGAACCTTGCCTATGTCGATCTGGTCGGCGCGGCATTCGATGCCACCGATCCGGGCGAGGTGGGCGGCACATTGGGCGACCGGCTGCGCACCGCCTATAGCGGCGATGGCGCGGCCGAACGGCTGGAGGCGCTGCGCGGCCTGTGGACCGAGCCGACCGATCCGATGCTGCGCCATGCCCGGCTGGTGCTAACCGCGCGTGCCGCAGCACAGATCGCCCCGGCGGAAGATCATGCCGACGATGCCGCCACGCTGATCGCCGCGATGCTGACCGCCGGGCTGGACGATGCCGCCGCGCGCTGGGCCGCGATTGCCGCTGCCCGCCCGGCGGGCGACGGTGGCTGGGCGCTGCTGGCGGCGGGCGGGCCGGACGGGGCGGTTGTGATCGACCGGGCGCGGGTCGAGGCGCATCTGGATGCAGCGGGCGGCGAACAGGGCGCGCTGCTGCTCGCGGCGCTGGCCGGGCTGGGGCGGTTGTCGCCGGCCGATGTCGCGGCGCTCGCCACGCCGCGCGGCATCGCGCTTGGCCGTGCCGACAGCTGGACGCGCGAGATCGACCGCGCCGCCCGCGCCGGCGAGGCGGGAACGGTCGCGCTGCTGGTGGCGACCGGGCTGCAGACGCGTGACTGGCGCGCGGTGCCGCCTGCCTATCTGATGCACATTGTCGCGGCGCTGCGGCGCGTCGGCCGCGCCGGGGAGGCGCGGATGATCGCCGCCGAAGCGGTGACGCGCGCGTGACGGGGCCGGCGTGACGGACGGCGGAACAGGGCGCGGGGCCGCTGCCGGTTCCGCCCTGGCCGGGCCGCCGTCCGAGGACAGCCGGCTGATCGACCGTTTCCTCGAAATGCTGGTCGCGCAGGCGGGGGCGGCGGCCAACACGGTCATCGCCTATCGCACCGATCTGCAGCAGGCGTCCGCGCTGCTGGGCGGCGGGCTGGCCGGTGCCGATGCCGATGCGCTTGCGCGGCTGGGCGACGAATGGTCGGGCCTCGCGCGGTCAACCGTCGCGCGCAAGGCGGCGGCGGTGCGGCGTTTCCTCGCCTTTCTGGCCGAAGAGGGGTTCCGCGCCGATGATCCCGGCCGTGCGCTGCCCCGGCCGGGGACGACCCGGCCCTTGCCGCGCGTGCTCGATCATGCCGAGGTCGACCGGCTGTTCGCGGAGATCGACCGGCGGCTGGCCGCGCCCCATCCGCCGGTTGCCGATCTGCGGCTGTCGGCGCTGTTCGAGCTGCTTTACGGGTCCGGGCTGCGCGCGACCGAGCTGGTGTCGCTGCCGCGCCGCGCGGTCGCGCCCGACCGGCCCTTTCTTGTCATTCGCGGCAAGGGCGGGCGCGAGCGGCTGGTGCCGCTGTCGGACCGCGCCCGCGCGGCGGTGGCGCGCTGGTCCGACCATGTGCCGGGCGACCAGCCCTGGCTGTTTCCCTCGGGCAAGGGGCATCTCAGCCGGGTGCGGCTGTACCAGATCGTCAAGGCGCTCGCGGCGGCGGCGGGGATTTCGCCCGACCGGGTGTGGCCGCACGGGCTGCGCCATGCCTTTGCCACCCATCTGCTGGCCGGCGGGGCGGACCTGCGCGCGCTGCAGGCGATGCTTGGCCATGCCGATATCGCGACCACCCAGATCTACACCCATGTCGAGGCGAGCCGGCTGGTCGATCTCGTCAACGCGCATCACCCGCTCGTTGACGCGGCGGCGCGGACGACCTAGCGCCCGGCGCATGACCACGTTTCTGGACTTTGAAAAGCCGATCGCCGAACTGATGGCGCGGGTGCGCGAGCTGCGCGAGACCGCCGTTGACGGCACGCTCGACATCGACGCCGAGATCGCGCGGCTGGAAACCAAGGCCGACCGGGCGCTGCGCGACACCTATGCCCGGCTGACGCCCTGGCAGAAGACGCAGGTCGCGCGCCATCCCGCCCGGCCGCATTTCAAGCATTATGTCGCGTCGCTGATCAGCGATTTCATGCCGCTGGCCGGCGACCGCGCCTTTGCCGACGATCAGGCGATCCTGGGCGGGCTGGGGCGGCTGGGCAACCGCCGGGTGATGGTGATCGGCCATGAAAAGGGCGACGATACGCAGAGCCGGCTCCGCCACAACTTCGGCATGGGCAAGCCCGAGGGCTATCGCAAGGCGATCCGCCTGATGGAACTGGCCGACCGGTTCGGCCTGCCGGTCGTCACGCTGGTCGACACGTCGGGCGCATTCCCCGGCGTGCAGGCGGAAGAGCGCGGCCAGGCCGAGGCGATCGCCCGTGCCACCGAACAATGCCTGAAGCTGGGCGTGCCGATGGTGGCGGCGATCGTCGGCGAAGGCGGATCGGGCGGGGCGATCGCGCTTGCCGCCGCCAACCGCGTGCTGATGTTCGAACATGCCGTCTATTCGGTGATCTCGCCCGAAGGCTGCGCCTCGATCCTGTGGCGCACCGCCGACCGCGCGCCCGATGCGGCGGAGGCGATGAAGATCACCGCGCAGGATCTGAAGCAGCTGGGCGTCATCGACCAGATCGTGCCCGAGCCGCTGGGCGGCGCGCACCGCGATCCGGCGGGGGCGATCGGCGCGCTGGGGCAGGCGATCGGCGCGGCGCTCGATCAGCTGGCCGGCCAGCCGGCGGCGCGGCTGCGTGCCGACCGGCGCGCCAAATTCCTGGCGATGGGGCGCATCTGATCGCGGCGACGGAACGGCGTTCCGCCTTTTGCGATCAGCGCATGACGGCAAAGAGGCGGAACCGCGCATGAAACGGACGATCATTCTGGCCGCGACGGCGGCGCTGGCGCTAACGGTTCCGGCCGGCACCGGCGCGCAGGGCCAGCGCGCCCCGCGCGGGATTTCGCCGGCCGAGGCGCGGCAGGGCGCGGCCGCGCATCCGCAGCTGCTCGATGAATATGGCGGCAGCTATGGCGGCCCGCAGGATGGCTATGTCGCCCGGATCGGCCAGCGCATCGCCATCCAGTCGGGGCTGCCCGATGCGGGCTCGGCGATCCGGGTCACGCTGCTCAACGCGCCGGTCAACAACGCCTTCGCGGTGCCGGGCGGCTATGTCTATGTGACCCGCCAGCTGCTGGCGCTGATGAACGACGAGGCCGAACTGGCCGCCGTGCTCGGCCATGAGGTCGGCCATGTCGCCGCCCGGCACGGCGCATCGCGCAGCCGGGCGAGCACCTTCGGCACGCTGGGCGCGGTGCTGGTGGGCGTGCTGACCGGCAGTTCGGCGGCCACCCAGCTCGCCGGGCAGGCCGCGCAGCTGGTGACGCTGCGCTATTCACGGTCGCAGGAATATGAATCGGACGATCTGGGCGTCCGCTATCTGGCCGGGGCCGGTTACGACCCGGCGGCGATGGGGCGGGTGCTTGCCTCGCTTGCTGCGCAGGGCGCGCTCGATGCCCGGCTGGCCGGGCGCCCGGCGCAGCAGCTGCCGAGCTTTGCCAGCACCCATCCCGATCCGGGCAGCCGCGTCGCCCGCGCGCTGTCGCGCGCGCGGCAATATCCGGCGGCGGGCCGCGAACAGGGGCGCGACGCGTTTCTCGCCGCGCTCGACGGCATGGTCTATGGCGATGATCCCCGCCAGGGGGTGATTGACGGGCAGGCGTTTCTGCACCCCGAACTGCGGCTGGCGTTCCGCGCGCCGCCGGGTTTCCAGCTCACCAACGGCACCCGCGCGGTCAGCATCGCCGGGCCGGGCGGGCAGGCCCAGTTTGCCGGCGCACCTTTTGCGGGCGACCTTCAGGCCTATGTCGAGCGGGTGTTTGCCGGCCTGTCGCAGAACGGCCGGATCGCCGCCGGCGGCTGGCGGCGCGGCCGGGTCAACGGACTGGAGACGCTGTCGGCCACGGCCCGCGCGGCGGGCCAGCAGGGGGCGCTCGACGTCTCCGTCACCGCCTATGCCTTTGCGCCCGACCGCGCCTATCATGTGCTGACGATCGTGCCGGCCGGGCAGGGGATCGGCCCGTTCCTGCCGCTCATCGACAGCGTCCGGCGGCTGAGCGCGGAGGAGGCGGCCCGTATTCCGGTGCGCGAGATCGACATCGTCACCGTGCGCCCCGGCGATACGCCGCAGCGTCTGGCGCAGAACATGGCGTTTGACGATGCGCGGCTGGACAGGTTTCTGGTGCTGAACGGGCTGGCCGCCAATGCGGTGCTGCGGCCGGGGGACCGGGTGAAGCTGGTCGTCTATCGCCGCTGACGGATCGCCCCCGAAAAAGGCCGGCGCGAACACGAAAAAGGCGGAGCGCCTGGGGCGCCCCGCCTTCCCGTGTCGATAAGGGTCGACGCGATTAGCTGCCGTTGCCGGTCGAGTTCATGCCGTTCGCCGCGCTCTGGAAGGTGCGGGTCACGTTCCCGCCCAGGCTGCGCAGCGCGGTGATGGCGGCGACGGCGATCAGGGCGGCGATCAGGCCATATTCGATGGCGGTCGCGCCCTTGCTGTTCTTGATGAAGTTGCGAATGGTCTTCATTCCCGGTCTCCTAGACGTCAGTTCCACATACCCGGCCGGATTTTCATCGGCAGTGTCGGTGTATTGCGGGACAGGTTTCCAAAGAGTTGACGCGGGGCGGGAAACGCCGTGTCCAACGGGTTAACCCTGAGCATGCATTCGCCGCGCCCGCACAGCTTTATCAGCCGCCGTTGCCGGTCGAGTTCATGCCGTTGGCGGCGCTCTGGAAGGTGGTGGTGACATTGCCGCCCAGGCTGCGCAGCGCAGTGATGGCAGCAACGGCGATCAGGGCGGCGATCAGGCCATATTCGATCGCGGTCGCGCCCTTGCTGTTCTTGATGAAGTTGCGGATGGTCTTCATTCCCGGTCTCCTCAAAGTCAGAACAGGACGTCCGGACAGCAGCCGCGCCCTGGCGATGACGTGGGAGACCATCGCACCCAAATCTTAAATATTTGCTTGATCGATCGTTGAAGGCCGTTTTTACCCTCGATGACCGTTTTGTACGGTCGGATTATTGGCCGGCGTTGCGGTTCACCGATTCCACTTCGTTCGACACCCGGGTCCACATGCCGATCCCGTTGTCGCCGAACGCCTTGAAGGCCCCGATCGCGGCAAGGAAGATCAGCGCGATCAGCAGGCCATATTCGACCGCCGTCGCCCCCCGTTCCGACGCGCGAACGCGCGCGATGAAATGCCTGTCCATGTCTGCCCGCGTCCCCTGGCAAAAGCGTTGCCCGGTCTAGGACGAAGCCGTTAAGGAAAGATTACGGAAAAACGGCGGTTTTCTGCCGTTTTCGGGGCTGCGCGATCGAAAACCGGCCCTTTTGAGCGCAATGGCTTACGGACATAAGGAAAACCTTATGTGTCGCCGGGCGGCCGGCGCATGAGCTTTGACGCGCTTGCCTGGGCGGCCAAGCAGAGGCCCGGCAAACTGGCATCGAAAATGGCGCTGCTCGCGCTCGCCAACTACGCGGACGAGCAGGGGTGCGCATATCCCAGCACCGCTGCAATCGCCGCTTTTGGCGATATGGATCACAAGACGGCAACCGCTGCGCTGGATCACCTCGCAAACCTTGGGCTGATTGCGGACACGGGGAGGCGGGCCGGCCATACCAAGCAAATCAAGGTCTACCGGCTGGCCCTTGAAAGAGCCCCGGAAACGGAAGCCTACCAAAAGCGGAAGCCTCCCGCTTCTGCCGTCAAAGCCCCCCAAAAACGGGGCACGGATACAGTCAGGGAACCAGTAATCTCCGTTCCTCCGGAACGGCCGGCTGTGCCGCCCGCTCTCGGGCTGAGGGGCAATATCTTCTCGGCAGGCCTGAGGGTGATGATCGCGCTCGGCGTACCCGAACGCGAGGCCAGATCCATGCTCGGCAAGTGGAGAAAAAACTTCGGCGACGCCGCGACGTTTGACGCGGTTTGCACGGCCGAAGCCGAAGCGCCCTCCGATCCCATCCCATTCATCTCCCGCGTTTTGGAGACACGCCATGGAAAAACTCGCAACCACGCTCGATCAAGCGCGGAGCCCGGCGTCGGCCGCACTACCGCAGCAGCTCAGACCGTTCTCGCCCACATCGCGGCTCGTCGAAGCCGAAGCGCGCCTCCGACCGGCTGATCCCGATGACATCGTTACGGCGCTGGCGCCCGCGCTTGCCCTCGTCGGTGCGAGCGGAATGACACAGGATGACCGTGTCGAATGGCTGGCGGCCGCTGCCGATGCGCTCCGGGAATATCCGGCGGACCTTCTGCGCATCGGCATCGCTGAGGCAAGAAAGCGGGCAGACCATCCCAGCAAGATCATCCCCGCTGTCGTCGGCCATGTGGAGGAGCTGCTCATCGCGCGCCGCCGGGAGCTTCAGCGTGCACGGGATGCCGCATCGCCGCCCGCGCCTGCGCTGCCGACCGATGGCAGCCGCCACTGCTCAGCCGAGGATGCACGGGAAATTCTCGAGCGCTACGGCTTCAAGTCGTCTGTGCCGGCGACAACCGTCGAACGCGGTCCGCGAAGGCTGCCAACGGTCGACGACTATGTCGCTCTCGGAGTGAGCCGTGACGTCGCCGAAAAGGCGGTCGCCGACCGGCGCGCGCGCTGTGATGGCAGCCCGGCCCCTTCAAACTCGTCTCACAGGAGCTGATTCAATGCTCGGTTCACCGATAATGCGCTACTTGCTTTCCCGGCCGCCAGCTGCTCGCGGCGGCTGGGGCACCGCCAACGTTTCCCTCGTGAACAATGCGGTTGATGCTGGATCCTCTATCGCAAATGCATTCGACGGCGACGCCGCAACGGACCTGATCCTCGCCAACGACGCGAACGCCTGGGCGGCTGGCAATGGAACGCCGGTCGAGTTGACCTTCGCCTTTACTGGCCGCGGCAACGTCCGGCAGGTGCAGCTGCAGCGCTCGTTGACCTTCGGATCGACCGCCAACTTTGCCGGCCGGGTCGCTCTGCTCTCGTCTATCGACGGCGCGACCTGGGCTCAGCAGGGAACGGTCGCGAACGTCATCGACCAAAATGTCGCGCCCGGTGGGATGGCAGCGATCGATTTCGGCACCGGTGGCCCAAGCGAAGCATGGTGGCGTCTCCGGATATGGTCTGAGTTCGGCAACCGCATGGCATTTGCCCGGATCATCTTGGCCGACGCGATCGGCGGCCCCTCGGTCGTCGTCCTTTCCTGATATTGCATGGGAACCCCGATGCCTCATCCCTTCGACATTGACGCCTCTCATCCCGACATGGCGGCTGACGCCCGGCTTGCCAGAGAGCTTCACCATGAGCTCGCTATCCGAGGGATCCACGGGCTGGATGCTGTGCGCACCCTCGCGCTTGCTATGTGCATCGAGGCCAGCGCTGCATCTGGCCCGGTGAAGGGACGGCTCGATATTGCCGGGCTGCTCTCGCCGATGCTGGCCGGCATGACCGTGGAAGCCGCGGAGCTGGCCGGGAAAGAGGATCAGCTGATATCCAATGCGGCCCTGATGGCCATGGCGTCGGCGCTGATGAACACCGACAGCAAGGCGGCCGCCATAACTGCCCTCATGAAGGCGGCTGCCCAGATCCTCTCTGAAGACTTCGATCCATCGCAAGCGGCGGGATTGATAATCGAGGGAATGGCCGACGCGCTTGCGGAGAAGAGAATGGCTGCCGAAGGCTGCTCATAGCCCCCGGCTTTGGGTCCTTCCCGGCGCCGGCTGTATGCGGGGGGCTAAGGCGCGACGTTCCGCTAGCCACAGTGCCCGCTATGCTTCCTCCTCCCACTCGGGGAAAAAGTGATTGTCTGTCAGTTTCTTAGGTGAAAACAGGTGGGAAGTGCACATGCGCCAAAAAGGAAGTGCGCTGGCAGCAACTCCCTAAGGCCGGTTCCGCCGCAAATCCGAATAGGCGGCTATTCGTCAGTCACTTAGGCGCAAAGAGGTGGGAAGTGCGCATGGAGATATACAACGAGGCCGGTGCGGCCCGCATCCTGAAGATGAGCGAGCGCACCCTGAGGCGGGAGCGGCGGGCCGGCCGGATCGGATACTACCGCATGGCCGGGAAAATCTGGTACTCCCCCGAGCAGCTGGTCGACTATTCCAGCTCGTGCCGGGTCGATCCGGTCCGCCAGGCCTAGCTTTGCCGACGCTGGCCGTCTCTGGCCAGTATTGTCCATCCACAGCGAGCCTAGCGCCGATGCATATCATCGGCATGACCAGATCGAACGCAGAACATCGCCCGGGCCCGCCAGCTCCCCGCGGGACACGCGTCGCGCAGCTGTCCAGTTACAGCGCAGAAGCCCATACGATCGAAGCCGTCTTCGCAACCGACACTCCCGTCGCCCGATGGTTCGGCCAGGAAGAGCTGGCAATCTCGGCAACCGCGATCGACCTAACTCGCGTTGCGACCGGTCTGTGTCCGTTCCTCAACGGTCACAACCAGTCCGATGTTGGCGCCGTTCTTGGCACGGTCGAAACGGCCAGTGTCCGGGGCGGCCAGCTGGTCGGCCGCGTTCGCTTTGCTGATACCCCCGCCGCCCGCCAGGCCGAGGCGATGGTGGCCGCCGGGACGCTGAGGGGGGTGTCGGTCGGCTATCAGGTGCGACGGTGGACGCTGGTCGAAAGTGGCGATGCTGGCGACACCTGGCGCGCCGATGACTGGGCGCTGCTCGAGGTGAGTCTCGTTCCTGTGCCTGCCGATCCCAACGCCATTATCAGATCAGGAGAAACGGACGTGAACCGATCCATTGATGCTGCCCCCGCGCCGTCGCCGCACCCGGCTGCCATTGCCCCCTGGGTATCGCAGCCGTCTCGGCCGCCCGCATCGCGCAGGCCGCCCGCAACGCCGGGCTGCAGGTCGCCGATATCGAGGACATGCTCGGCCGGCACGAGGCAACCCCCTACACCCCGGAAGGGCTGATGGCGGAAATCGGCCGGCGATATGCCCAGCGCGATATGGGGGCACCGCAGTTCAATCGTGTTACGAGCGAGCAGCCGCCCGCCGCCCGCCTGCAAGCTCGCATGGCTGATGCCCTGTATGCGCGCATGTCGGGCAGCGAGCCCAGCGATCAGGCGCGCGAGTTCATGAACATGAGCCTCCCGCGGATGGCGCGCGCGCTGCTCGAGGAGGCGGGCGAGCGGACGTCCCACATGAGCGATTTTCAGGCCGTGGAGGCGGCGATGCGGTCGCAGCATACCACGTCCGATTTCAGCAACCTGATGGTGCAGAGCGGCAACCGCTATCTGAGCGATGTGTTCGAATCCGCGCAGTCGAGCCTGATTCAGCTCGCCCGGCTCCGGCAGGACATTCCCGATTTTCGCCGCATCTCGAGCATCGAGGTCAGCGAGTTCGGCACGCTTCCTAAGGTGAACGAGGGCGGGGAAATCAAGCATGGCACGTTCCGGGAACGAGCCGAGGGCTATCAGGCCGAGACGTTCGGCAAGATCTTCGGGCTGTCGATCCAGGCGATCGTGAACGACACGCTCGGGGCCTTCAGCGATCCCCTGCGCATCATGGCCCGCGCTGCAGCCGAAACCCAGGCTGCGCAACTGGTCAGCCTCATTACCGCCAACAGTGGCAATGGCGGCCTCATGGCCGATGGCCTCACCCTCTTTCATGCCAGCCGTGGGAACCGCGCGGCGACAGGCGCGTCGATCAGTGTCAGCAGCCTCAGCGAAGCCCGGACGGCCATGCGCCAGCAGAAGGACGTATCGGGCGAGGTGTTCATGAACGTCCGGCCGCGATTCGTTGTCGTGGGCGCCGATCAGGAGACGGCTGCCGAACAGTTTGTGATGACGATCAACCCGTCGAACAGTGCGCAGGTCAACCCGCATGCCGGCCGGTACGAGGTTCTTGTCGACCCCCGTTTGCCCCTGACGCAGTGGCGCTTGTTCGCGGACCCGGCCGTCGCTCCGGTTCTCGAACACGGCTATGTGAATGGATACGAGGGGCCCCAGCTCGCGATGCGCGAGGGCTTCAACATCCTGGGCAACGAATATCGGGTGAGCATGCATTGGGGTTGCGGTCTGATCGATTTCCGCGGCGCCTTCCTCAATCCCGGCGCCTGACACCTTCAGGCGTCGCCGGGAAGCGAAGGGCGGATATCGGGACTAGGCGGGGCCGCCCTGTGCTCCTCTCACCCCGCCCCTGCAGCAAGACGCGCGCGGCCGCACAGACCGACATGCGGCCTGATCGATCGAAACCCCTTCGCCCAAAAGCTGGGCGACGGTCGGCCGAGGATCCGGGCGTTCGGCACTCTCTCGCGCAAGCCGGGAAGCGAAGGGCGGATATCGGGACCAGGCGGGGCCGCCCTGTGGACTCCTCACCCCGCCCCCGAAACGCAACCAGATAGGAGCGGAAGATGGACGCTATTGAGGTACTGAACAACGCGGATCGGTCGATCGTGCGTCTGTCGCCGGAGGGCGGGGAGGTGGCAGCGGTCGGTGACGTCCTCAGCGTCGGGGATACCGGCCAGGGAGCAAATATTTCGGCGCTCGACGCTGAGCGCGCCGTGACTGAGGGCAAGGCGCGGATTGTTGGATCGGGCGATGATCTGAAGCCGCGTCCTGGGCGACGCCGGCGGGCGCTAGATCCGACTGGATGAGTCCGGTCATACTGTCGCCCGGCCGCCCCGCAGGCTGACAGTGAGTCTGTGTTACCGGCTGGCGGCCGCCGCACGATGCAAGTCGGTCGGGACCGCCGCTAGCCTGAAGCGCGTTTTGGATGACGCCCATGACCGACCGCAGCAATGACCGCCTGATACGGCTACCGGAGGTTCTTCGGCGCACCGGCCTCAGCCGCTCCACGATATACGGCTGGATCGAAAATGGGCGCTTCCCACGACAGGTCCAACTCAGCGCGCGATGCGTCGCCTGGTACGAATCGGAGGTCAACGAGTGGATCGCAGCCCGACCGCGCAGAGGTTCCAAGTAAGCTCGCACGGCTGGTGACCTCGGCCAGATCGCCCCCGCGGCTTTGGGTCCTTCCCGGCGCCGGCTGTATGCGGGGGGCTAAGGCGCGACGTTCCGCTAGCGCCAAGATGTTTTCGGCACTTCTTCATCATGACAGATTATGTCATTGATTATTTTGATCTATCAGCCGGCGCTGGATGAAGTTGCACAGGGGGCCAGTTTCTTCATCTTCACACACAGAAGCCCGCTCGTCGCTCGAATCGAGTGGTTAGCGTACATCACCGAAGTCGTGCTGGACCAAGGCATCGCCGCTGGCCGAGTTGTTCGCTGTCAATAGAGACACTTTTCAAAATTCGGAAACCAAGACTGGGGAAAACTCAGCCTGCCGCTGTTGACCCAGTCGCCATCCCGGTCGAAAATCAGCGTCAGGCATCCATACCGTCCCTTCTACCTTCGGCTGACGGGCCAAGCTCCTCTTAGGGCGGGGGAGCCGGCCAGGCTCTCCGGAGGCCGGGCTTTTCCCGGAGCAAGCAGAAGGAACGGGCTTATGAAGCTGGTTCGCGTGCGCGCGTATCAGCGGCTGAGGTTCGGCCGGGTGGAGACAGTGCGGTCCCACACCCGGCGATGGCCCCAGCAGCTGAAGTTCGCGTTTATGGCTCGATAGCTTAGCTGATACCTGGCGGTATGGATGCCACCCCGGCCGGTTCTCCGGCCAGCCTTCCGAGCCTATTTGCCGCCGCCGGATCGGTCAACCAGCCGAGCAAGAAAGTGCCGTGCTGTGTCAATTCCGCCGCTGCCCTGGAAGGGCCTCGCCAACGGCACGGCCTCCTCTATTGGCGGTCGGGCCCACCAGTAGGCGACACTCGGCCGGCGATCAGTTGCGCCAGGTTTGTCCCAGCTCTTCATCAAACCAGTGCTCGGCGACGTCGCGTGCGCGCTCAACCCCGCGAAAGTTGGTCGCCTCGGGCATAACCCTCTCCAACCACGACCAGAACTCCGAGAAGCGGGGGAAGTCCTCGGGGGATGCGGGTCGATAGTGTTCCCGCGCCCAGTCGTGAACCAAGCTCCGGATAGCCTTTTCGGCATCGCCCCTTTTCATCGTCATCCCCGAAGGAACTGCGCCAGGATCCTTCGCACGGCCTCCGGCCGGCTAAGCCCCGTCTCGGCTCGTTCAGCTATCCATGCGTCCACCTGCGCCAGAAGCTCGGGTTGCATGCGAACCATGAGCGGCACGCCCTTGCCGGTCGGCGCTGGGCCGCGTCGTTTCTGTGATATCAAGGTATCTTGCTGGGACACAGTTACCCTGCTATCACGGAAACGAGCCGGTAGGAAGTTGGCGCTTCCCACCGGCCCTAACCCTAACCAGCTGTCTTGGAGCTGCTCATGGCTGTCAACGAGATTACCCCGGCCGGGCCGGGCGCGGAAGCGTTTGCGCGCCGGCTTCTGAAAACCACCATCGCCGGCGCCCGGCCGCTGCATTTCCGGCCGCGGGACGTCGATCCCTTGCTCCGCCAGATCTTCGCGGTCTCAACGGCTATGGAAGCCGCGATGTCTGATGCCGCGGCGCCGACGCGCGCCATCCTGCAGGGCTGCACCGAGGCTATCGCAACGCTCGCATTCATCGCGACTATTTCGAACCAGGGGGCGAGGCATGATTGGGTCCGGAGCTCCTATGCCATCGCCTCGCGACGTGCTGTGGTCGGCGTTCGAACAGTTTGAGCTGGCCGACTGCTATCCCCTGAACCATCTGGCCGGCGGCTATCACCCCCGGCAGGCGCTTCAGGAGGCGCTGGCAGTTTGCGCGGTGATCCAGGACTCCTTCTGGGAAGACCGCGATCCGTTGAGCCCGGGCCTTATCCGGCAAGCGATGCGCGGCCTCGGTACGCTGATCGCACTAGCGGCTCAGAATGTGGAGTTGCAGGTCGGGCCAGACCCGATCCAGGGCGGCCGCGCGAGAACGGCGCCGCCTGAACCTCGCAGTGATGAACCGATCCGGGGGAGTGAAAATTCATGAGCCCGGCCGACCAGATGCGCGGCGAGGTTGTCGAGCCGCTTCTCGGCGCTGCCGGCACCTTGAACCTGATCGCGACGTCCGGCGGCCTGACGGCCGAGCGACTGCTCCCGGACGTTCTCCACATGCTCGCGGCCGTCATTGAACGCGCCGCGGAGCGGGCCGAGGGTCTGGCCGGGGCCGGGTGACCATTGAGGCAGATCGCGCGGGTGGTGACCACTGAGGCAAATCGCACTGGTGGCACCGGACGTAGAGTTTCCGGTCGGGTCATAGCCGATTCTCGGAACGGTTCCGAGAAATAGGTTCGGATGAGGCCAGAATCTGGGGGGTGCAGCGTAAAATCAGTGCCGCCTGACGCTTCAGGAAGCTAGGCGGGCGACTGCTGAACAGGTTTTTCGTCTCAGTTATAGAGGGGCGGCGGGCAATCGGCGGAGCTGGCCGGGCGGCCGGGCGTGGAAAAGATAAACCCTGTGGACATTCAAAGAAACGGCCTGCATCCTGTGTGGTGCATGTAGACGGAGAACATATGCCCGACATTTCGCAGTATACCGGATACCGGGGAGGGGTCGTGTATCGCGCCGCTGAGGTCAACGGGGCCACGGTGCATTCGTGGCCTCTAGCTGTCGGGACTTCGACCGGTGGCGGACATCCTCGATACGATTTTCTCGATATCGTCGACCTCTCGCTCATGCGGATTCTGACGGCTCAGATCGGCGTTCCCGCCTCGCGTGCCGGGCCTGCGATTGAGGCAGCGCGTCCCGAGTTGCATGCGGCTGTGAAGCAACTCGCTGCAGAGTTCACTGCGGCTGGCCGTTGGCGCCGTGAAGGAGGCCCATTCTTCCTCCTTCCTGCACTACCTTCAGACACGGATCCTCGGGCCGACCTCCCCCGCTATGCGCCGCTAGTTGTAGGGTTCGGCGGACTCTCGGAACTGTTCGCTTTCCACGACAACGAGTTTTCGGTTTCCTCCATCGTCGCCCTTCCGCCGCTCGTCTGTCGATCGTTGATGCGGCTCGAGTACGTACTCGATAGCCGCAAGCCGGCCTGCGAGGACGACTGAAGGTGGCCTCGCGCGCTCTTCCTGGTTGGCCCCGAGCCCTCCGCGCAGAGCGCGCAGCGGCCTATGCGGGCTTTGCCTCCGAGCGCGATTTCCGCCTGGCGGTTGCGGACGGCACCATGCCGCCCCCTTTCGATCTCAACGGGGGCGAATGCTGGGACAGGAACGACCTGGACGAAGCGATCGACGCGGCCAAGGCCGGCGCAAGGCGAATGGGTGATTGGCGGGAGAGGGCTGATGAGCAATCGCGGCGCCGGGCCATGGGCGGGCGTTAAGCGCGTCCGCGCCAAAGGGCGGGACTATTACTACTGGACGCGATCCGAGCCCCGAGTGCGTCTCCCGGATCCGTTTGCTGAGCCCGATGCATTCATGCGCAAGCTGGCGCATCTTCGCCGCGTTGCGGAGCGGACTGACCGTCATCGCGCCGGCACCTTCAGCGACGCTGCCCGGCTGTATCGGAAGAGTCCGGCCTTTACCGACCGGGCCGCCAGCACCCAAGAGACCTATGGTCGCTATCTCGATGCACTTGAGGGCATCTTCGGTCCCGCGCCCCTGCGCGACATTCGCCGCAGCGACATTCAGCGCTATGTGATGGATGACTATGCCGATCGGCGTGGGGCGGCGAACATGATGCTTGCCGTCGCCCACAACGTCTTCGTCTGGGCCCAGGCGCGCGATGAGGGGCTGCCCGATCCGACCTCTGGCATAGAGGCGTATGAAAGCACCCCACACGAGCCCTGGCCCGACCATGTGCTCGAGGAGGCCCTCGCGAGCCCTGATGACGCTTTCCGTCGCGCGGTCGCCCTTCATTTCTACACCGGGCAGCGTACCGGCGACGTGTGCCGGGCGACGTGGAACGCCATTGCGGCCGGGCGCATCTCTGTCGTCCAGCAGAAGACCGGCAAAGCACTCAGCATCCCGCTTCTGCCCGACTTGGCAGCCGAGCTGGAACGCGCGCCGCGCACCGGGCTGACCATCCTCACGAACCGCGGCGGCCGGCCGCTTCGCCCGGGGACGTTCCGAGACTGGTGCGCCGAGCTTGGGGCCAGGCACGGCATCCGCCTTGTCCCGCACGGGCTGCGCAAGAACGCGGTCAATGCGCTGCTCGAGGCCGACTGCTCGACGGCGGAGGTGAGCTCGATCACCGGCCAATCACTGGCCATGGTGGAGCACTACGCCCAGCAACGGAATCAGGCGCGGATAGCGTCCGGTGCGGTCCTGAAATGGGGCGCGGCACGAAAGGCGAACGGGAAAACTTTCGCCGGATCGGAAAACGGCGCTCGGGAGCGTTTGAAATGACTTGCGAATTTCCAATCCGTGTTAAGGAAAGATTATGACCTCCTCCCCTGTGCTGCTTGTCGTTGCCGCCGCGCTGGTCGATGCCGCCGGGCGGGTGCTGGTGCAGCAGCGCCCCGAAGGCCGTGCGATGGCCGGGCTGTGGGAGTTTCCGGGCGGCAAGGTGGAACCGGGCGAGACGCCGGAGGCGGCGCTGGTGCGCGAACTGGCCGAGGAACTGGGCATTGCCGTCGCCCCTGGCGATTGCCGCCCGCTCACCTTCGCCAGCGCCGGGCTGGACCGCGCGCATCTGCTGCTGCTGCTTTACACGATCGATCATTGGCAGGGCACGCCGGCGGCGATCGAGGCGGCGGGCATGGCGTGGCACCGGCCGGCGGCGTTGCGCGGGCTCGCGATGCCGCCTGCCGATGTGCCGCTGGTCGAGGCGCTGGTCGCGCAGCTCGGCGACGATCCGGCGGCCTGAGCGGGCGGCGCGGTCGCCCTAAGGCGTTGTCGATCCGTCGCCGCGCCCGGCCTTGAGCGCGGCGGCGAGCGAGGCGGTCGCGCTGCCGCGTTTGGCGGGTTTGGGCTGGCTGGGGCCGGGGCCCAGCCGAGCATATAGACGATCTCGACCGTCTCGGCGGTGCGGCCATCGGCATCGGCGGCGGCGTCGAATGCCGCCCCGGCGCGCATCAGCGCCGCCCGTGACAGCGGCGGCACCGCCCCGGCCAGCACATTGGTCGCCGCCATGCCGCGCAGATCGTCGAGCAGCCGGCCGAGCGCGCCGTAGCGCAGCGTCAGCCGCTCCCCGTCCGCGACCGGCAGGGCAAAGCCTGCCCGCGCCAGCAGGTCGCCCGCCGAGCGCACGTCGATCTGCGGGTGGATGCGCGCCACCGCCCGGTCGGCATCGCTGGCGAGCAGGGCGGCGCGCAGCCGCGCCAGGCTGCCCGCGCCCGCCATTGCGCCCAGGAACAGCCCGTCGGGCCTCAGGCACCGGCGGATAAGCGTCAGCGCGCCGGGCAGGTCGTTGACCGTGTCCAGCCCGCCCGCCGCCACGACCAGATCGAAACTGTGATCGGCAAAGGGCAGCCGGTCCTCGTCCGCCACCACGCCGCCGGCGGCGGCGGCAAAGGCGTGGCCGGGATCGCAGGCGATGGTCGCAATGCCGCGCGCGGCGAGTGCCCGGCCGATCCGCCCGTCAAGACAGCCGAGATCGAGCGCGGTGGCAAAGGGCCGGCGCACCGCATCCAGCCGGTCGAGCAGTTCCTCAGCGATCCGGGCATGGAGGAAATCATGCGCGGCAAAGTCGCGCGCCGCCCGGTCGCGGCGCAGCCGGCGGCGCGCGCGGCTGAAGATCTGCGGCACCTGGGGGAGGCGGATGGGGGGGAAGCGACATGGCGGCGCTTGTGCCGGACGCGCGGGCGGGGGACAAGCGGGGGCAGGCAGGGCAGGGGGGAAGAGGGGCGAAGATGCTGGACAGGCTCTGGGCGCTGGTACGCGATTATGCGCTGCCGCCGCGCTGCCCGGCCTGTCTGGCGGTGATGGCGACGGCTGACGGCTTCTGCCCCGATTGCTGGCGGCAGCTGGGTTTTCCGCACGGCGCCGGCTGCGCGGCCTGCGGGGCGGACCTGCCCGATGGCGCGCAGCCGGGCAGCCGGTGCGCCCCGTGCCTCGCCGCGCCGCCCGATCATGACGGCATTCACGCCGCGCTTTATTACGGGCCGGTCGCGCGCGGCGTGGCGATCCGCCTGAAACATGGCCGCAGGCCGGCGATGGCGCGGGTGATGGCCGGGCTGATGGCCGGCCATGCCGCGCGCGAACCGGATGCGCTGCTGGTCCCGGTGCCGCTGCATCGCTGGCGGCTGTGGCGGCGCGGCTTCAACCAGTCGCTGCTGATCGCCCGTGCCATTGCGCGCCGCACCGGCCACCGCGTCGCACCCAACCTGATCGTGCGCCGCCGCGCGACGCCGCTGCTGCGCGGCCTGGGCCGCCGGGCGCGGCACAAGGCCTTGCGCGGCGCATTCGCCGTCCCATCTGAATGCCGGGCCGAACTGGCCGGGCGCACGGTGCTGCTGGTCGATGATGTCCATACCAGCGGGGCGACCGCCAATGGCTGCGCCCGCGCGCTCAAGCGGGCGGGCGCGGCGCGGGTGGTGCTGCTGTGCTGGGCGCGGGTGCGGCCGGACGGTCCCGAGGATCAGGACTGGCCGGAGGCGGGCGACATGCGGCCGGGTGCGGCTTGACGCGCGCGTCAGGCTGGGCAACGGGCGGCGACAGGCGGATGACACGGAGATGACAATCGTGGCGAAGGTCGAGATCTACACCAAGTTCGGATGCCCTTATTGCGTGCGCGCGAAGAAGCTGCTCGCGTCCAAGGGCGCGGCGTTCGAGGAATATGACATCACGCTGGGCGGGCCGCAGCGCGTGGAGATGATCGAGCGTGCCGGTGGCCGCACGACGGTGCCGCAGATCTTCATCGACGGCCATCATGTCGGCGGATCGGACGATCTGGCCGCGCTCGATGCGAAGGGCGGGCTCGACCCGCTGCTCGCCGCCGGCTGACGCGGCGATGCGCGTCGCGCTGCTGCAGATGACCGCCGGGATCGACCCGGCGGACAATGCCCGGACCATCGCCGATGCGGTCGCAGCCGCAAAAGCGGGCGGCGCGGCGATGCTGTTCACGCCGGAAATGTCGAACCTGATCGACCGGGACCGCGAACGCTCGGGCACCGTGCTCACGCGCGAGGCCGATGATCCGACGCTGGCGGCGGTCCGCGCGGCGGCGCGGGAGGCGGGGATCTGGGTGCATCTTGGCTCGCTCGCTCTGGCCGGCGACGGGGCCGATGCGCGCCGGCGCAACCGCGGCTTCGTGATCGACGGCAGCGGCGCGATCGCCGCGCGATACGACAAGATCCATCTGTTCGATGTCGATCTGCCCGGCGGCGAAAGCTGGCGCGAATCCGCCGTCTATGCGCCCGGCGACCGGGCGGTGGCGGTCGATGCGCCGCCCGGCCGGCTGGGCCTCAGCATCTGTTATGATCTGCGCTTCCCCGATCTTTACCGGGGTCTGGCCGATGCCGGGGCGACGCTGCTGGCCGTGCCGGCCGCATTCACCGTGCCGACCGGGCGCGCGCACTGGCATGTGATGCTGCGCGCGCGCGCGATCGAGGCCGGGGCGTTCGTGATCGCCGCCGCGCAGACCGGCACCCATGCCGATGGGCGCATGACCTTTGGCCATTCGCTGGTCGTCGATCCCTGGGGCGAGGTGCTGCTGGACATGGGCGACGCGCCGGGGCTGGGCTTTGCCGAAATCGATGCCGCCCGGCTGGCCGATGTCAGGGCGCGCATTCCGGTGCTGGCGCATCGCCGCGCCATCCCGCCGGTCGAGCTTGCCCGGTGATCGTGTTCGACCTGAAATGCGCGGCCGGCCATGTGTTCGAGGCGTGGTTCGGTTCCTCGGCCGATTATGAGGCGCAGCGGGCGCGGGCGCTGGTTGTCTGCCCGGTGTGCGGCGATTCGGCGATCGACAAGGCGGTGATGGCGCCGCGCATCGGCTCCGGCGCGGCGCGCGCGGAGCCGGCCTCGCCCCCGGTCGGCGACACTGCGGGGCCGCCCGATCCGAAGGCGCTGCTCGCCGCGCTGGCCCGCGCCCAGGCACGGATGCTCGCCGGATCCGAATGGGTGGGCGCGCGCTTTGCCGAGGAAGCGCGCGCCATCCACCATGGCGAGGCCGAGGAACGGCAGATCCATGGCGAAGCCAGCCCGGACGAGGCGCGGCGGCTGGCCGATGAGGGAATCGAACTGGTGCCCCTGCCGCTGCCCGTCACGCCGCCCGATCAGCGCCACTGATCGCATCGACAGCATTCATTCATCTTTGCGACATTAGCAGCCCCGATCATGCTGAAACCTGCGTTGTTCGCCTCCGCCGCGCTCGCGGCCTTTGCCCCGGTCGCGCCCGCGCGCGCGCAGGAGGCACCGCCCGCCATGCCCCGCCCGCCAATGGGCGAGACTGGCGAAATGGGGGACGGCGACGACGGCAATAGCGGCGAGATCGTCGTCTCCGGCCAGCGCGAACGCGGCGCGGTGATCGGCGACATCCAGCCCGAGCTGCAGCTCAGCCCGGCCGATATCCGCGGCTATGGCGTCAGCTCGGTTGCCGAACTGCTCCAGCAGCTGAGCCCGCAGACCGGCGGGATTCGCGGGAGGGGCGGCGGCCAGCCGGTGGTGCTGGTCAATGGCCGGCGCGTGTCGGGCTTTGCCGAGATCCGTGATCTGCCGACCGAGGCGATTGCGCGCGTCGATGTGCTGCCCGAGGAAGTGGCGCTCAAATACGGCTTTCAGGCCAATCAGCGGGTGATCAACTTCGTCCTCCGGCCGCGGTTCCGCGCGGTGACCGGCGAGATCGAGGGCGGCGGCGCCACCGATGGCGGCGGCGCGCGCGGCGAGATCGACCTCGATTTCCTGCGCATCGACAATGACAAAAGGTTCGAGCTTGCGTTCGAATATGAACGGGTCGAGCCGCTGCTGGAGAGCGAGCGCGATGTCGACCGCTCCGATCTGGGCAGCACCGTCGATCAGGGGCGGTTCCGCACGCTGGTGCCGACCGGCGACACATTTTCGGTCAACAGCATCGTCAGCCGCAACATTGCCGAAGGCGTTGGCGCGACGCTCAACGGCCGGATCGAACGCGCCGAGACGCTGGCGCTGATCGGCCTGCCCGCGACCGGCACCGATCCGCGCACCCAGGCGCGGGATGTGCTCAATGGCCATCTGGGCACCACGGTCGGCGGTGCGCTCGGCGGCTGGCAATGGACGATGACCGGCAATTGGGACCGGATCGAAACCCGTGTCGTCACCGACACCAATCAGGTGCCGGGACCGCGCGACCGGGCGCGGGCGGTGTCGGACATTCTGACCGGCGATTTCACCACCAATGGCCGGCTGTTCAAGCTGCCGGCGGGTGATGTCTCGACCACCTTCACCCTGGCGGCGACGCGCAACCGGTTCGACAGCGAATCGCTGCGCGGCGGCATCGCCCGCGCGGGCGATGCCGCGCGCGACATCGGCGCGGGGCAGGTCAGCATCGATCTGCCGCTCACCAGCCGCCGGCGCGGCATTCTGGCGGCGGTCGGCGACCTGTCGGTCAATGGCAATCTGCAGGTCCGCCGCTTGTCGGACTTTGACACGTTGCGCACCTGGGGCGCGGGGCTGACCTGGTCGCCGGTCGCGATTGTCGACATCGTCGTCTCGCACACCAACGAGGAAGAAGCGCCCAGCCCGCAGCAGCTGGCCGATCCGCAGATCGCGACACCCGATGTGCGCGTGTTCGATTTCGTGACTGGCGCGCCGGTGCTGGTCACGCAGCTGACCGGTGGCAACCGCGCCTTGCTGGGCGACAATCGCGAGGTGACCAAGTTCGGCCTGACGCTGCGCCCGACGATCGGCCAGGCCGATGTCAGCCTGACGGCCAATTATGTCGCCAGCCGGATCGACAACCCCATCGCCTCGCTGCCCAATCCGACTGCGGCGATCGAGGCGGCGTTCCCGGACCGTTTCCTGCGCGATCCCGCCGGGCGGCTGGTGCAGGTCGATGCCCGGCCGGTCAATTTCGCGCGCGAGGAAACCCGTCAGCTGCGCTGGGGTATCAACCTGTCGATCCCGCTCAAGACCGATCCGGCGCGCTTCCAGGCGCTGCGCGAGGCCGGGGCGTTCGGCCGCCCGGGCGCTGCGCCGGGCGGGCCGGGTGGGCCTGGCGGGCCGGGTGGAGCCGGGCAGGGGGTGGTCCTCAGGGCGGGGCCGGTGCCGGCGGTCCGCCTCCGGGGGCTTTGGCGGCGGGCGCGGCGGCCAGTTTGGCGGCCGGGCGCAGTTCGCGGTGTTCCACACCGTCCAGTTCCGCAACCGCATCCTGATCGCCGAAGGCGGGCCGAGCCTTGATCTACTGAACGGCGATGCCATTGGCGCGCGCGGCGGTGCGCCGCGCCACCGGGTCGAGGTGCAGGCCGGCTATTTCCAGAACGGGCTTGGCATGCGCCTGTCGGCCAACTGGCAGAGCGCGACGCGGGTCAATGAGGCGAATGGCGATGCCCTGCGCTTCGGCGCGATCGGCACCGCCAATCTGCGGCTGTTCGCCAATCTGGGGGTGATCCCGTCGGTCGTGCGCGGCCGGCCGTTCCTGCGCGGCACGCGGCTGACCTTCGCGGTCGACAACATCTTCAACACCCGCCAGCAGGTCACCGACGCCTCGGGCAGCATCCCGCTGTCGTTCCAGCCCGACCTGCTCGACCCGCTTGGCCGGACAGTCAGGCTGCAGTTCCGCAAGCTGTTCTTCTGATTGACCGCCGCATCGCGGCACGGCAGGGAACCATGGCGTGCGCCCGTAGCTCAGCAGGATAGAGCATCGGATTCCTAATCCGGGGGCCGTGGGTTCGAATCCCGCCGGGCGCACCATTGTTTGTCTGCCCCAAAAGGCCGGGCGGTCGCATCCGCGACCCTGGCTTGCCTCGCATCGGCGCGGGCAACCGTTCGGCCTTGCGAACCCGGGCGGGTTCGAACCCCCTGACCTTGGGCGCTCCTCCACCCGCGGGGTCGATAGCTGCTGTGCCAAAGCGCATGGTCCAGGCCGGGTCGCCCCCCCCCGGCGGGTGCATAAGCATGCGCTGATGCCGGGCTGCATCAGCGTTCCGCCGATGGTGCCGGGCAGGGCCGGCAGCCATGTCCCGTCTCCCGCTCATGCGAAGGAGACCTGCATCATGCCCAGCCACAATCATCTGGCGGCCGCCATCATGGCGGCGGCGCTTGTCCTGCCCCCTGCGGCAGCGGCGGCGGCGGCCTCTTCGTCCGCTAGTCCCCCGTCTGCCGGCGTCAAGCCCCGGGCCGATGATGCCGCGCACGCCCGTGCTGCCGACCGGCACCGGACGCAGATGCGCGACCATCATCGCCGGGATGACGGAGATCGCGACCGCCGTGCCGCTCCGGCCGGGCAGCGCGCCCATGAGCAAAAGGACCGCGACGATGACTGACACGCACCCCGCACGCCGCTGGGATCCGGTGGTCAAGCTCACCCATTGGTCGGTCGCGCTGGCGGTGCTCGCCAATGCCGTCATCACCGAAGAGGGGTCGGCCGCGCATGTCTGGGTGGGCTATGCGCTTGCCGCGATCCTTGGCCTGCGCCTGCTCTGGGGGCTGGTGGGGCCGCCAGAGGCGCGCTTTGCGGCATTTCCGCTCAGCCTTGGCCGGGCGGTCGCGCATCTCCGCGACATCCGGGCGGGCCGCCATGTCGCCCACCGCTCGCACAATCCGCTCGGTGCGCTGATGGTCTATGCAATCTGGGCCACATTGCTGGTGGTGATCGGCACCGGGATCGCGATGGCCGGACTGCCGCCGGCCCGCACCGGCGCGCGGCTGACGGTTTCCGAGGCGTCGGCGCGCGGCGAGGCCGCTCAACACCGCGCCGACAGCGAAGACCGGGGCGAGCATGAACGGGAGGAGCGCGGCGACCACGGCGACGGCGAGCAAGGCGAGGGCATCGCCGAGGAGGTGCACGAGGCGACGGCGACGCTGCTCTACGGGCTGATCCTGCTCCATGTCGCGGGCGTCGCCTTTGAAAGCCGGCGGCAGCGTCGCAACCTTGCGCTGGCGATGCTGCCGGGACGCGGATAGGCTGGTGCGGATGCCGACGCGCCAGATCCGCCTCCACCGCAAGGCCAGCGCGATGACGTTCGTCGTCGCGGCGCAGGCGGTGGTCGCCATGCTGTTCCTCGGCGATTTCGTCACCGATCTGGGGGGCGAGGGATTGAACGCCCATCTGCTGATCGAGGGGGCGGCGGCCATCGCGCTGCTGGTCGCGGTGGTTGCCGGGGCCGCGCAGGTGCGCGGTCTGATCGATCAGGCGCGGCGGGACGATCTGGCCGTCGCCCTGTCCCGCCGGGCGGTCGCTGATCTGGTGCGCCAGCGCTTTGCCGAGTGGCGACTGACCGGGGCGGAGGCCGATGTCGCGCTGTTCGCGGTGAAGGGCTGCGATGCCGCCGAAATCGCGCGGCTGCGCGGGGCGGCCCCCGGCACCGTGCGGGCGCAGCTGACGCGCATCTATGCCAAGGCGGGGGTCGGCAGCCAGTCGGCGCTGCTGGCCCTGTTCCTTGACGAACTGATCGATCCGGCCATGATCGCGGGCGGGGAAGAGACCGCCAATGCCGATGCATGATGAAGCCCATCTGGTCGCCCGCATCGGCTGGCTGCGTGCCGCCGTGCTTGGCGCGAATGACGGCATCGTCTCGACCGCCAGCCTGATCCTGGGCGTGGCGGCATCGGGGGCGGACCGGCAGGCGCTGCTCGTCGCCGGGGTCGCCGGGCTGGTCGCGGGGGCGATGTCGATGGCCGCCGGCGAATATGTCTCGGTCAGCAGCCAGGCCGATACCGAGGCCGCCGATCTGGGGCGGGAGCGGGCCGAACTGGCCGCCAGCCCGGCGCTCGAGCTTCAGGAACTGGCCGCCATCTACCGCGCGCGCGGCGTCGATGCCGAGACCGCCGACCGTGTCGCCCGCCAGATGACGGCGCATGACGCGCTGGCCGCCCATGCGCGCGACGAACTCAACATCACCGACACCATGGCCGCGCGCCCGGTGGTCGCAGCACTTGCCTCTGCCGGCACCTTCACTGCCGGCGCGGCGCTGCCGCTGATGCTGGTGCTCATGCTGCCGATGGCGTGGATGATGGCGGGGCAGGCGGCGGGATCGATCCTGTTCCTCGCGCTGCTGGGCGCGGTGGGCGCCCGCGCCGGGGGCGCGGCGATGGGCCGCCCGGTGGCGCGCGTGGTGTTCTGGGGCGCGCTTGCCATGGCGCTGACCGCCGGCATCGGGCGGCTTGCCGGCACCGCGGTCTAGCGAAAGGCCGGTCTTGGACATTGTCGGCTTTGCGCTTGCGGTTCTGCTCATCGAACTGACCCCGGGGCCGAACATGGCATGGCTGGCGGGGCTGGCCGCGACCGAGGGGCGGCGGGCGGGCTTTGCCGCCGTGGCCGGGGTTGCGATCGGCCTGCTGGCGAACGGGGTGCTGGCGGCGCTCGGGCTGGCGGCCTTGCTCGAGGCGCGGCCCGGCCTGCTCGCGGGCCTCAGGCTCGCCGGGGCGGCGATGATGGTGTGGCTTGCGGTCGAGACATGGCGCGGCACCGGTGCGGCGGCCGCGCCGCGCATCGCAGGTCGTGTGGAACGGCGCGCCTTTGTCGCCGGGGCGCTGATCAACCTGCTCAATCCCAAGGCCTATCTGTTCTTTGTCGTGGTGGCCCCGCAGTTTCTGGGCGGCGCAGCACTCGCGCTCAGCCCCGCGCTGCTGCTCGCGGGCGTCAGTGCGGCGATCGCGACCCTGATCCACAGCGCCATCGTCGCCGCCGGCAGCCGCGCCCAGGCGTGGCTGGCCGATCCGGCGCGCACCCGGCTGGTCCGCCGGCTTTTTGCCGTGCTGATCCTGGGCATCGCTGTGTCTTTCCTGCTGCCGCTTGTCGATTAGCGCCATTGCGGATCAGTCTCTGCCCGCCGCGCTTGACCGGATCCGCGCTAACCGTATTGCTCCCTAATACAGATGGGGAGGGAACGATGCTGTTGCCGGCGGCGCTTGCGGTTTTGCTTGCCGGTGCGGACGGGGCGGCGCTGCGCGACTATCCGGTGGCTGGTTTCGAGGCCGTCGATCTCGCGGCCAACGCAATGCTGACCGTGGAACAGGGGGCGATGGCCCGTGTCGCGGCGACGGGCGATGCGAGGCTGCTGCGCTGCCTGACGGCGACGGTGGTGGAGGACAGGCTGGTGATCGGCTGGGCGGGCCGGCGCGGGCGCGGTTCGGTGGCGCGGGGCGGCAGGCCGGACGAGATCGTCGTCACCGGGCGCGCCGATTGTCCGTCGATGGGGGATCCCGGCCGGTTGCATGTCCGGGTCACGGCACCGACGGTTACGCGCGTCAGGCTGATCGAACAGGGGCGGATCGACATCGGCCCGCTGAGCGTGCCCGGCTTTGCCGTCACTTTGGCCGGGCGGGGTCAGGTGACGCTGCGCAATCTGCGCGCGGCCGAGACCCGGCTTGCGCTTCCGGGGCAGGGTGGCATCAGCGCGGCGGGAACGCTCGGCCGGCTGGTCATCACCCTGGCCGGGCGCGGGACTGTCGACACGACACAGGCGCAGGCCGACAGCCTGTCGGTCACGCTGGCCGGCGGTGGCGGGATCGCGGCGCGGGTGGACGGGCCGGCAGCAGGCACGGTCGCGGGTTCAGGCCAGGTCGCTATCAGCGGCCAGCCGGTCTGCGCGATCCGCAATGTGGGCAAGGCCCGGATCATCTGCCCGGCAGGCCGCTGACGGGCCGGAACGGTCAATAGCTGTCGGGGCCGAGCAGCCCGGTCGCGCGCAGCAGCGCCGCCTGCTGGATCAGAATGTCGCTGCGGCTGCGCGCCAGGGCGAGCTGTGCGGCGCGCAGCGACCCGTTGGCGATCAGGATATCCAGCGTCGTGCGCAGCGAAAAACCATATTCGGCGCGCACCCCGTTCAGGGCCAGTTCTGCGGCGGCCACCCGGCGGGCATTGGCCTCGGCGCGCGCCTGGGCGGCGATCAGATTGGCCCAGGCGGTCTCGGCCAGCCGGCTGGCCTCGCGCTCGGCGGTGATGGTGGCAAAGCCGGCGGCGCGGTGGCTTGCCCGGGCCGCGCGCACCCGCGACGCGACCAGGCCGCCGGTCAGCAGCGGCACGCGCAGCACCAGATTGGCCGATGCGGCATTGGGCGATGCGGCCAGCCGGTCGTTGACCCCATAGCCATAGCTGGCACCGATCCCCAGATTGGGATTGCCCTCGGCGCGTTCCTGATCGATCCGCGCCGCGGCCGCCATGGTGGCAAGCCGTTGCCGGCGGACCACGGGATTGGCCGCCAGCGCATGGCCGCGTGCCTCGATGACCGATCCGGGCAGGGCGGTGGGGGGCGGCGGCGCCGGGTCAAGCCGTCCGGGGTCGGCGCCGATGGTCGCGCGGTAGACGGCGGCAATGGCGGCGGTTTCGCTTTCGGCGACCGCCAGGTCCGCACGCGCCGATTCAAGCTGCGCTTCGAACTGTGCGACATCGGTGCGCGCCGCCTGCCCCAGCCGGAAGCGCGACCGCGCTTCGGCGACCTGCTGGGCCAGCAGCTCGATATCCGCCTGCGCCACCGCTACAGCCTGCTGCGCATAGAGAAGCTCGGCATAGGCGACGACGACGGTTTCCAGCACCGCCGCTTCGGTATCGCGCACCGCCTCTGCGCCTGCCGCGGCATCCTGCGTCGCGGCCCGCACCGCCGCCGGCACCCGACCGCCGGTCCAGACCGGCAGGTTGGCGGTGATCGCGCCGGTGCCGCCGGTGCCGTTGTCGAACCGGCTATAGCCGCCGGCCCCGTTCAGATCGGCGGTCAGCCGCCCCTGCGCCTGTGCCTGGCTGGGGCTTTCGGCCAGCGCGTCCTGCCGGGCTTTGGCCTCGGCCAGCTGCGGATTGGTCGCATAGGCGGCGGCGATCGCTTCGCGCAGCGTTTCGGCCGCGCATGGGCTGGCCAGGCACAGCATCAGCGCCGCCGCACAGGCGCTCCTATTCATGGCGCAGCGCCCAGGCCGGGGTCGCGCGGCTGGCGCGCAACGCATGGCCGATCACGGTCAGCACCGCGATCAGCACCGCCAATGCACTTGCCGCGATGAAGAACAGCGGCGACAGCGCGATCCGGTCGTCAAACCCGGCCAGCCAGGTGCGCGCCGCGACCAGCGCCAGCGGCCAGGCGATCAGATTGGCCAGCAGCACCGGCCGCACGAACCGGCCGACCAGCAGCCGGACGATATTGACCGATGATGCGCCCAGCGTCTTGCGGATGCCGATTTCCTTGACCCGGCGCTGGGTGTCGAACGCCGCCAGCCCCCACAGGCCAAGACAGCCGATCACCACCGCCAGCCCCGCGCCGATGGCGAACAGCCGCCCGGCGCGGTCATCGTCCTGATAAAGACGCCGCAAATGCGTCTCGCCGGTGTCGGCGATGAACGGCACCTGGGGCAGGATCTGCTGCCAGGCGATCCGCGCGTCTTCCATCACGGCGCGGGTCTGGCCGCGATAGCGCAGCGTCACGACCGGAAACGGGGCGACGCCGCGAAACGCCATGTAATAGGCCGGATCGCTCGGCAGGCGCGGCGAGGCAAAGCGCAGATCCTCGACCACGCCGATGATGGTCCGCGGCCCTTCGGTCTGGAAGGTCTTGCCGATCGCATCCTGCGGTGTGGCAAAGCCCAGCCGGGCCGCCGCCGTGCGGTTGATGACGATGTTGCGCTCCCCCTCTGGCGGGATGCCGGAGGCATCGTCGGTGCGCCGTGCGTCGTCGAACAGCCGCCCGGCGAGCAGCCGGGGCCGGTAGACGGCGAAGAAATCGCTGCCGACCAGAACGCGGCGCAGCGCGGGGCCGGTGCCGGGGCGTCCGGGCACGGCGAAATTGTCGAGATTGTTGTTGCCAAGCCCCCCGACCGCGGCATCGGCGGTGGTCACCGCCGACACGCCGGGCACGGCGCGGAATGCCGCCATCAGCCGCGCCGTCGGTCCCGGTTCGAGGTCGCTATAGTTGAGCGACGAGACGACCAGCAGCCCGTCGCGCTCAAACCCCAGGTCGGTCGCACGGACGTGGCGCATCTGCGCGATCAGCACCAGCGCGCAGATGATGAACGCGGTGGCGAGCGCGAACTGCAGGACGACCAGCGCCTCGCGGGTCCGCGCCCCGCTGCGCCCGCCGCCGGGCGCACGTGCCGAGGCGAGCACCTGGGCCGGTGGAAAGCCGGACAGCAACAGGGCCGGGTAAAGCCCCGCCACGATCCCGATCACCACCGTCAGCAGGGCAAGCGCGGGCAGCACGATCGCATAGGGGATGGTGAGCGACAGGCCGCCTGCGGCATTGACGAAGGGCAGGCTCAGTTCGGTCAGGATCAGCCCCAGGAGCGTGGCCAGCGCTGCGGTCAGCACCGATTCGGTCAGAAACTGCCGCATCAGCATGGGCCGGTCCCCGCCCAGCACCTTGCGCACCGCCACTTCGCGCGCGCGCAGCCCGGCCCGCGCGGTCGCCAGATTCACATAGTTAACCGCCGCGATGAACAGCGTCAGCAGCCCGACCAGGCCGAGCGTTGCGACAGTGAGCCTGAGCGACGCGCCCTCCTTGCCGGCGGGATGAAGATGCTGCTCGGCAATCGGCAGCAGCTTCAGCGCCACCGTGTCCGACGCGTTCGGCCCCAGATCGGCAAAGCCGCGCCGGTCGATGAAACCGGGCAGCCGCCCGGCGAACGCGCTGGCCGCATCGGCGCTCGGGAACCGCAAATAGGTGGCGACTGCGGTGCTGCCCCATTTATACCACCAGTCCTCGCCATGAACGGCCGGGATGCGCGTCAGCATTGTGAAGCGCAGATCGGTGTTGCCGGGCAGATCCTCGAACACCCCTGTCACGCGGTAGTTCGCGGTTTTCTCAAGCGTGATCGCCAGCGTCTGGCCGATCGGGTCGGCATTGCCGAAATAGCGGCGCGCGGCGGTGGCGCTCAGCACCACCGCATTCGGATCGGCAAGCGCGGTCGCCGGATCGCCGCGCTGCATCACCAGCGGGAACACCTTCAGGAAATCGGCATCGACCTGCGCGATATCGTCGAGCACCGCCGCCCCGTCATGGATGACGCTGCCGCCCGCTTCGCCGCCCTGGATGCGGGTGCCGACCAGGCCGGGGAAATCCTGCTTCAGCTGTTCGAGCAGGCCGCCCATCGTATAGGGCAGGGTGCCGGTGAACGGCCCGTCGGTGCGCCGCCATTCGGTCTGCACCAGCTGCACCCGGTCATGGCCGGGCAGCCATTTTTCAAAGCTGGTCTGGAAATGCACATACAGGCCGAGCACCAGAAATGCGGCGATGCCGAGCGCCAGGCCGCCAATGGTCAGCAGCGCCTCGCGCTTGTGGCGGGTCAGCGCGCGATAGAAATTGATCAGGGACAGGCTGGTCATCACGGTCCCCTCAGTGGCGGCGCGCGGCAGAGGCGATGATCCGCCCGTCGAGCATGTCGATCCGGCGCTTCGCCATATCGGCATGGCTGGGCGAATGGGTGACCATCACGATGGTCGCGCCTTCATCGTTCAGCCCGGTCAGGATCTTCATCACCTGTTCGCCATTGGCGGTATCCAGATTGCCGGTCGGTTCGTCCGCCAGGATCAGGCGCGGTTCGCCGACGATCGCGCGGGCGATGGCGGCGCGCTGCTGCTGGCCGCCCGACAGCTGGTGAGGAAAATGGCGCGCCCGATGGGCGATGCCGACCTTGTCCATCGCCGCGCGCACCCGTGCCCGGCGATCGGTCGCGTCGCGCCGATAGGCGAGGCCGAGCGCGACATTCTCCTCGATCGTCAGTTCATCGATCAGGTTGAAGCTCTGGAACACAAAGCCCAGATTTTCGGCGCGGAAACGGGCCAGCGCCCGTTCGTCGAGCGCGGCCAGATCGCGGTCGCCGAACAGATAGCGGCCCGCACTTGGCCGGTCGACGGTGCCCAGCGTGTTGAGCAGGGTCGATTTGCCGCAGCCCGACGGGCCCATGATCGCCACGAACTCGCCCGCCTCGACCGCAAGGTCGATCCGGTCGAGCGCGGTCGTTTCGACCTCGTCGGAGATATAGCGGCGCTCGATATTTTCCAGACGGATCACCGATCCCTCCCTTTTCAGCCGATGTTGCGTGTCAGCGGATGTTGATGACGTCGTCCTGCACCGACGACAGGTTCGACAGGATGATGCGCTCGCCGGCACGCAGGCCCGACAGGATTTCGGCCTGTTGCGGGTTGCGGCGGCCGACACGCACCGCCCGGCGGCGTGCATGGCGGCCACCCGCGTCGAGCACGAACACGCTCGCACCGCCGCCGCTCTCCAGCCAGCCGCCGACCGGGGCGACCAGCGCCGGGGCGGTGCTGCCCAGGGTGATGCGCACGTCGAGCGTCTGGCCCCGGTTCAGCCCCGGCGGCGGGGCGGCAAAGGCCAGTTCGACGCGGAAACGCCCGTCGCGCACCGTGGGCAGCACCTTGGCGACGGTCAGCTGCCCGCCGGCAAAGCGCGCCGGCTGGCCGGGGGCGACGCGGCCGAGATGATATTCATCGACATCGGCCTCGAGCTTCCAATATCCCTCGCTGTCGACCTGACCGGCCGGATCGCCGGCTTTCAGCGACTGGCCCGGCTGCAGGGTGAAGTTGGTCAGCCGCCCGGCGGTCGGCGCGCGCACGATGAGCGCATCGCGCCCCGCCCTGAGCGCGGCGAGGCTTTTGACCAGCCTTTGCCGCGTGTCCTCCAGCCTTGCGGCCTGGGTGCGGGTGATGCCGGCTTCCGCCGCGCTGCCCGCGCGCAGCTGGGCCAGCCGCTTTTCCTGATAGGCGGCTTCCTCGGCATAGCTGGCCACGCCCTCGTCGGACAGAAACCCCTCGGCGCGCAGCTGTTCGCGGATCGACAGATCGCGCCTGGCCTTGATGGTGCTGTAACTGGCCTGGGCGATCTGCTCGGCTCGGTCGAGGCGGCTGCGTTCGATGTTCAGCCCTTCGCCGGCAATGCCGCCAAGCTGGCTGGCAATCTGCGCCTCGCGCGTCAGCACATCCAGCTCAAGCGCGGGGTTGGTCAGCCGGGCGAGCGGCTGGCCCTCGGTCACCAGCGCGCCGTCTTGCACCAGCAGCTTTTCAACCTGGCCGCCCGACAGCACGCCCACCAGCGTGCTGACCCGCGGCGCGACCACCGCCCGGACCGGCAGATAATCGGCAAAGGGCGCGCGCCGGACCGTGCCCGTCTCGATATCGGCGGCGGCCATGTCGACCGATCCGCCCGCCGGCATGCGCCAGATCAGCACTGCTGCAAGGCAAAGCCCGGTCGCGGCCCAGATTATGCCCCGTTTCCAGAACGGCCGTGCTGAACGCGCGACCCGCCGGTCCATTCCTGCGCCGGGGAAATCGGTTGATTGCATCGCCTGTTCGGTCATCATGCCGGACAGTATCGCCGGGATCGGGCTGAAAGACTAAACGCCTATGAATGAACGCGAAATCCAGACAGCCGATAACAATGCCCGTCCAGATGCGGACAGTGTGTCCGCAAATGGACAGGTCGTGCCCGTGTCAAGCGGAGCGGCGATTCTGCTGATCGACGACAATCCGGAGATTGCGCGCGCGGTGGCAATCGCGTTTCGCATTGCGGGCGATGCTGTCGACTGGGCAAACGGACCTGACGAGGCCTGGTCCGCCATTGCCCGCCGGCGTTATGATGCGATCCTGCTTGACATGAACTTTACCGCCGGGGCCGCCGACGGGGAGGAGGGGCTGGCCTGTCTGCGCCGGATCATCGCTGCCGATCCGCAGGCCTGTGTGGTGGTGATCACCGCGCATAGCGGCATCCGCATCGCCGTTGCCGCGATGCAGGCCGGCGCGCGCGATTTCGTGATGAAGCCGTGGCGCAACGCCGATCTGATCGACAAGGTGCGGGCGGCCATTGCCGGGCAGACGCTGCGTCCGGCCGCGATGTCATCGCCGTCTGTCCAACCCATAAGCGGGGCGGAACCGCCACCGACCCTGATCGGCGAAAGCGCGGTGATGGCCGAAGTGCGCGCGCTGATCGGGCGGGTCGGGCCGACCCGCGCGAGCGTGACGGTCACCGGCCCGCCCGGCAGCGGGCGCACCCTGGCGGCGCGCGCGATCCATGCCGCGTCGGCCGATGCCGCCAGCGCGATCATGCGTGTCGATGTGCGCGATCCGGACCAGCTGGCCGCGCTGGCCGGTGCCGGCGGCACGGTGCTGCTGCGTCATCCGGACGCGCTCGATCCGGTGGCGCAGGACAGTCTGGCCGACCGGCTGCCGCCGGAGCTGCGCTGCCTGACGGTCGCGGAAACGGTCGACCGCCTGACCCCGGCGCTGCGCCGCCGGCTGGCAACGGTCGAGCTGGCCATGCCGCCACTTTCGCGGCGTGGCGATGATGTGCTGCGGCTGGCGCGCCATTTCGCCCGCATGGCCGCAGACCGGTTCGGCCGGCCCCAGCCTGTCTTCACCCCGGCGGCCGAGGCGGGATTGCGGGCGGCATTCTGGCCGGACGAGGTGCGCGGCCTGGCGCTTGCGGTCGAGCGGGCGGTGGTGCTGGCCGAGGATGGCCGGATCGATATGGCGATGCTCGATCCCGCCGGCCCGGCGGTCGCGGACAGCGCGACGCCCGAGCCGCGCTTTGATCTGACCGATGCCGAACAGACGATGATCAGGGCCGCGCTCAGGGAGCATCGCCACAATGTATCGCGCGCGGCCGCCGCGCTGGGCCTCAGCCGGGGCGCGCTGTATCGGCGGATGGCGCGCTATGGGCTTTGACCGGCGGGTGCCCGTTCTCGGCCATGCGCTTGGGCTGATCGGGTGCGGCGTGGCCGGGCATTTTGCCTGGGCGGCAGGCTATTGGGGCGTGCTCGCCGGGGCGATCCTGATCGCCGTCTGGCTGGCTGTTCTGGGCATGTTGTTCGTGGCCCGCCAGACGGCGATGCGGGACATGGGGGGCGAACCGCCGGCGGATATCGCGTTTGACCGGCTGATCCTCGACGGCGCGCCGGTGCCGATGGTCGAAATCGCTGCCGGCCATGTGCGCGCGCTCAACCGTGCCGCGCGCCGGCTGTTCGGGGCCGATGAACGGATCCTGCCGGTGCCCGCCGGGCTGCTCGATCCGGCAGCGCATCATTTGCGCTATGAAGGGCGGCAGTGGCGGATCGACCGGGTCGTGCTGGGCGGGGCGGAACAGGGGCGGACGGTCGCGTCGCTGATCGATGTCGATCAGGAGGCACAGGCGGCCGAGGCGCGGGCATCGTCCGAGATGATCCATGTGCTCGGCCATGAGCTGCTGAACGGCCTCGCGCCGATCGTGTCGCTGGCGGAAAGCGGGGAGGCGGTGCTCGACGCCGGCGGGGCCGATCCGGCGCTGCTGCGCGAGATCCTGACGACGCTTGGCCGGCGCGCGGAGAGCCTGCAGCGTTTCACCGAGGCTTATCGTGAACTGGCGCGCCTGCCGCCGCCGCGGCTGGAGCCGGTGCCGGTTGCCGAACTGGCGCAGGACATGGCGCGGCTGTTCGCCAGCCGCTGGCCGGGCGTGACCCTCACGGTCATGGTGGCCGCGGAGGGGCGCTGGCCGCTTGACCGCGATCAGATCGGCCAGGCGCTGTGGGCGCTGCTGCAGAATGCCGCCGAAGCGGCGACGGCGGCGCGCGGCGATCGTGCGGAGGTGCGGCTGGCGCTGCGCTGCGATCCTGCCGGTCTTGCCCTGAGCGTCGAGGACAATGGCCCCGGGGTCGCCCCCGAACAGGCGGGGCGGATCTTCCGCCCGTTTCAGACCAGCAAGGTGGAAGGCACCGGCGTCGGGCTGAGCCTAGCCCGCCAGATTGCCCAGGCGCATGGTGGCACGCTGACGGTGCGGCCGGGCCCGTCGGCGCTGTTCACCCTGCAACTGCCGCGCCCGTCCGCGCCCTAGCGCGGTTTCAGGCCGATCACCCGGCGGCTTGGAAAATCGGCAAACAAGGGGCCGGCGCGGCGGAGCGGGTGCAATCGGATCGGAAACGGCTCTGACCTGGTGATGGCGCGGCATCACGCATGTCACGGATCGATAGAATAAGGATTATTCATCGCGGCATGATGCGCCGTATATTCCCTCTACGGGTAGGCAAGTTCAGTCCGTTGCGGACAATCTTCAGTTCAAAACGGCAACAGGACAATATTGACGCTTCAGTAAACGATCTCTTGATTGCGCGACGGAACCGGATGGTCTGGTTCTGGCGACTCATCAACATGAAAATGTTGAAGTCGTGAACAAAAAAGGGTGAAATGACATGAACCGTATCCTGAAGCTGCAGCGCATGGCCCCGATCAGACCCACTCGCCCAGCTCGGCGCTGAGCACCGGCAGCTCGACCTCCGACTGCTGCAAGAAGAGCGCGCAGCGCTAATCCGGCGGTCAGGCCGCGTGTCCGGTCCATCGGGCCGGGCACCCGGCCGCCGCCCGGCAGTGGCGCCGTCCGGGGACGGCGCCACTGCCGATCCGCCATGTCCTTTGCCGCCGCGCCGGCCCGTCGTGATGCGCAGAGCGCGCCCGGCGCCGCTGCCGCGCGCCGTTCCTGCCGGGTGATCTATGCTGGCCTCGATAAGCTCGCTGCGCGACATGCGCCATGTCGACAAGACCTATTATCTCGGGTCTGACGACCGGTTCTACGAACTGAATTACACGCATTACACGCCAAGCGACGAGCTGCTCGATCTGGTGCGGCCGCTGCTCGAGCCGCTGGGCGCGGCCTGGCAGGTGCGCCGGGCGGATGTGTGGACGCACATCATGCCGGTGCCGCAGGACGGTGAGCCCGAGCTGCTGGCGCAGGGCTGGAAAATCCATGTTTCGGCGACCAACCTGTCGTGCCGGGAGATCCTGACCCGCATCGCCACGCTCGCGATTGCGCGGCGGATCCAGTTCAAGTTCGCCAATGATGTCGAAACGCTGCGGCTGATGACGTCCAAGCGCTGGACGCGCGGCGGATCGGGCAAGTTCATCACCGTCTATCCCAAAAGTCTCGACGAGTTTCAGGAGTTTATCGACGCTGCTTATGCCGCGCTCGACGGCTGTCAGGGCTCCTATATCCTGTCGGACCGGCGCTACAAGGACAGCCGCTGCCTCTATTACCGCTATGGCGGGATGCGTGCGACGCGGCGGCTCGACTGCCTCGGGCGCAGGCTGGAGGTGCTGACCTCGCCGGACGGGGAGGAGGTGCTCGATCAGCGCCGACCCTATTTCGAGCTGCCGGCTTGGGTGCCGGACCTGTATCCGCCCGAACCGGCCGATGCTGGCAGCGACGATGCGGACGACGCGGTGACGCTCGATCACGGGCGCTATGTCGTGCGCAGCGCCCTGACCTTTTCCAACACCGGCGGCGTTTATCTGGCGCAGGACACACAGACCGGTCGCGACGTGATCATCAAGGAAGCGCGGCCGGGCGTCGAACTCAGCGCGTGCGGCCAGGACGCGACCGACCGGCTGGCGCATGAGGCGGAGATTCTGCGCACGCTCGCTGGCATGGGCATCGTGCCCGAGGTCCATGCGACCTTCCGCGACTGGGAAAATCTCTATCTGGTCGAGGAGCAGCTTGCGGGCGAGGATATCCGCAACATCATGCTGCTCAACACGCCGCTGCTGCGTGTCAATCCGACCGCCGGGCAGAGCGCTGATTTCTACCGCATCTATCTGGGCATCTTCAAAAGCCTGTTGATGGCGGTCGACCGCATCCATGGCCGGGGGTGGTGATCGGCGATCTGTCGCCCACCAACATCCTGGTCGACAAGGACAGCGGCACGGTGCGCCTGATCGATTTCGAGGGCGCCTTCCGGCCGGGCGTGGATACACCGCAGGACATTCATACCCCGGGCTTCCGCTCCGCTGCTGCCGGGCGGGCGCGGGAAAACAGCTTTGCCGACGACATCTACGCCGTCGGCGTGATCATGATGTATTCGATGTTCCCGATCGCGGCGATGGCGCATCTGCGCCGCGACGTGTTCGACACCGTGCTGCCGGTGCTGGTCGCTGATATCGGCTGGGCCGACACCCCGGTGCTTGAGGTGGCGCGGGGGCTGATCGCCCAGCGCCTGACCTGCCAGCAGGCGCTGGCGCTGCTGGATCGCCCGGCGCGGATCGCGGCACCGCTGCCGCGCGTCGCGCATGACCGCCCGGATGCAGTGCCTGCAAGGCCCGATCTGGCCGAGGTCGAGCAGGGACTGGCCGGGTTCATCGCCGCCAATTGCCGCCTTGATGACAAATACACGCTGTTTCCGATCGATCCCTACGGCCTGCACAGCAACCCGCTCGGCTTCGGGTTCGGCGCGTCGGGGATCGTATCGACACTCCACAGTGTCGGGGTGGCGCTGCCCGACCCCGCCGTGCAGCGTTACCGGCGCGAGATCGCGGCTGTCGATCCTGATGATCTGCCGCCGGGCCTGCTGATCGGCACGGCCGGCATGGCGCTTGGCCTGATGGGGGCCGGCGATCCGGGGGCGGCGCGGCGTTTCCTTGATCATGCCAATGCCAGTCCGCTCGCACGCGGCCATCACTCGCTTTATTACGGAATGGCGGGCATCGGGATGGTCAACCTGCTTGGCCACCAGCTGTTTGGCGACGCGGCATATCTGGCAAGGGCGGTCGAGCTGGCCGAGGCGCTGCGCGCCACCGCCCGGCGCGACGCGCGCGGCGTCCACTGGCATGACGGCGGCGGCATCCGTATCGGCTTTGGCTATGGGCAGAGCGGCGTCGCGCTGTTCCTGCTCAGGCTGTCGCAAATGCTGGGCGCACCCGAATGGCGTGCGCTCGGCAGCGAGGCGCTGGATTTTGATCTGGCCTTTGGTCACGAGGTCGAGCCCGGCATCGTCAGCTTTCCGGAATCGCCCGAGAACCGGACCACGCTTGAACAATATATCGAACAGGGCAGCGCCGGCATCGCCAAGGTCGCCATCCGCTATGGCCGGATCGACGGGATCGGTGCTCTACTCGCCGATCTCGACCGGAAATATTCGGGTTTTCCGGGGCTGATCTACGGCCTGTCGGGCTTTGTCGATGTGCTGACCGATGCGCATCTCTATTCGGGTGATGCCCGCTATCTGGAGATGGCGCGGCGGCCGGTGCAGGGGTTGCTCGACCTTTATCTGTTCAGGACCGAGGACGGGCTGGCGATGCCCGGTGAAAATCTGTTCCGCATTTCGTGCGACTATGCGACCGGGCTGGCCGGGGTCGTCAGGACGCTCAACCGCCGCCGCCGCCTGATCGGCGATGCCTTCTGCCTTGACGGGCTCGACGGGCTGGCCGTCGCATGACGATGCGCAACTTTGTCGGCCTGCTCGGCGATCAGCGCGGCCATTATCTGCTCGTGATGCTCTGCGCGGCGCTGGTCACGGGCAGCGAGGCGGTGCTGCACCCGCTGCTGATGAAGGCGATTTTCGACGCCGTGTCGGTGCGCGAGAGCTTTGCGCATTTCGTCTGGCTCGGCCTTGGCTATCTGGCGCTGGGCGTCGGCATCAACATCCTGAATTATGGCGTGTCGCTGTGGAAGCTCAGGGTCGACAACCGCATCGTCGCGCGGGTGAGCGATCGGCTGCTGCGCGCCTATTTCAGCCGCGACTATGGCACGCTGATGCGCGAAGGCAGCGGCTATTATGTCGCCCGCATCCGTTCCGATGTGCGCGACGGGCTGGTGCCGATGCTGGCGACGGTGCGGGCGATGGCCGTCAGCGCCACGACCGTCGTGCTGCTGATCGCGGTGCTGCTTTACCTGTCGTGGCAGGCCTTTGCGATCCTGATGGTCATCATCCCGGTGTCGACCGCCGTCAGCCTGCTGGTCAGCCGGCGCATCCGCCGCCTGACCGAGGTGGAGCGCGACAGCGAGGCTGCGGTCGTCGACATCCTCACCCGCGCGGTCGGCGCGTTCAAGATCGTGCGCGGCTTCGGCCTGGTGCCCCGCACGATCGCCAGTTTCGCGCACGGCCTCGGCTCGGCGCTCGATTCAGCCTATCGCAAGTCGCGGCTGGTCTGGCTGTTGCAGCGGGGCAGCGACCTGACGATGGTGGTATCGGATGTGTGTTCGATCTTTGTCGGCGCCTATCTGGTGTTTCGCGACCAGCTCAGCCTGGGGTCGTTCATCGCCTTCATGAACGCATTCTGGCGGGCGGCGACGACGGTGATCGATATTTTCAGCAAGCTCGCCGAAATCCATGGCTATGGCGCGACCATTGACCGGCTGGCGGCGTTCATGGCGGTGCCGCCCGCGCCGCGCCGCCATGTGACGGGCGCTGAGGTGAGCGCGGCGGGGATCGGTTTTTCCTACGACGCGCGGCCGGTGCTGAGCGGCTTTTCCATGGATGTTGCCCCCGGCGAGCGGGCGCTGATCATCGGCCGCAACGGGGTGGGCAAGACCACGCTCGCCAACATCCTGTGCGGCTATCTGGCCCCGTCGACCGGCGCGCTGACGCTGCCGGAGCGGGTGAGCGGGATCACGCTGCCGCTCAGTTTCCCGCCGATGCAGGTGCGCGACCTGCCAATCGATCCGGAGCTGCGCGCGCTGTTCGGGCTGGAGGCAGCCGAGATCCTGGACGCCGCGCCCGACCGGCTGTCCGCCGGGCAGCAGCAGAAGGTCGCCCTCGGCCTCGCGCTCAGCATGGATGCACAGCTTTATGTGCTGGATGAGCCGCTCGCCAATCTGGACACCGCCAGCTGCGACCTGGCGATGCGCGAAATCTGCCGCCGGACCGAGGGGCGCATGCTCGTCATGATCATGCACAATGCCGATGACTATCTGCCGATGTTCGATCACGTCCATGTGCTGGGCGAAACACCCCGGCAGCGCGTGGCGCAGCGGGTCTGATCGGGCCATCCGGCTGGCCCCAAAGCCGTTTGTCGGCAATGTTCAGGGGCGCAGCAGCCGAGACGTCAGCTGGATCAGGTCTGCCTGGCGGCGCAGACCCATTTTCTGGAAGATGCGTTTCAGGTGGGTCCGCGCGGTTTCGCGGGTGATGTCCAGATCGGCGGCGATGTTGGTCAGGTTGGAACCGAAGCCGACCATCACCGCGATCCGCGCTTCCTGCGGGGTCAGCCCGAAGCTATCGATCAGCGTTTCGGCGACATGGCTTGAATCGCGGCGCTGCATCTCGAGCGAGACGAGCGCCACCGCGCGATTGAGGAACACCGTCTCGCGGGCGGCGGGCAGGGGCGCAAAGCTTGCCGCCGCCACCCAGCTCGGGTCGCGCGGCGTGCGCGAGACGATCACCGGCACGGTGCGCAGACCGGCGGCCGTGCGTTCCAGCGCTTCGCTGATCCGCGCCTGGACGATGACGCGCGTCGCGCCCAGCCGGCCGTTGCGGACGTGAAGCTGCCCGGTCTCTGCGAGGTCGCGCATGAAGGCGTCGGTGGCCATCAGCACCCGGGCCTGATCGTCGAGCAGGCAGATCGAGCGTGTTCCGTGCGCGCTCAGGCCATTCCAGTAGGACCGCAGCACATCGGCTGCATGGCGCAGCGAAATCTTCAGGCTGGTGTCGATTTCCGCCGCGATCATCTGCATGACCCGGCGGTCGGCATCGTTGAACGGCCCGTCGGCCCGCGCCCGGTGAAGCTGGAGCGACGCGGCATGCCGGCCTTCCTTGACCACCAGCGACAGCTGGTGTCGCACGCCCAGCTTGCGTTCCAGCCACGCGATCACCGCGGGCGACCGGCGGTCTTCGGCCGGAAACGCATCGGCATCGGTATAGACGGATCCGTCGGGCAGCCGGGCCAGCAATTCGGGGTGAAAGTCGGTGTGGCGCAGCTCGTTGGTATAGCGTGACCAGATCTGTTCGGATGTCAGCGGAAATCCGCACATCATGGCGTGAATGAATGCCATGGAATCCAGATCGCAGATCGCAAGTGCCGCGCCGCGAACGCCGAAGAATTCCAAGACGGACTGGACAAGATCCTCCCACAGATCGGGATTGTGTGCCGATCTGAGGGCCGCGCCATTCAGCCGGCGCAGGAAATCCGTCAAATGATCAACGGCAACAGGCAAGAAGAAGCGCCTTCCTCTGGTGGTTTGTCTCAAGCGTTATCAGGGTCTTATCGCGCCATGCCATACCCCATTCGGAGTAGTTGCTTCCCATAGGCCGCAGGACCGGATCTCGCCCCGGTCAGGCGGGGCGCATGCCGGCCGGCCGGCCGGTGTCCGGATCATCACACCGCGTGAAGGAGGCAGGGTGATGAAATGTCGGAATATTCTGTCCATCGCTGCGAGCCGGTAACAGCATGGGTCACACCGGTTCTGCAATGCCTGGCCAGTAAAACAACCAAAATGGACTGAAATCAACATCGCCGCTGGGGAGGCGGATCAGTGCGGGCTGCGGGGATGGCGGGACTTGATTGAAATCCGCGGCATCACCCGATCGGGTGATCGACGGCGCGGCATCGTGCGGTCAGGATCGGACCAGGACCCCGCCGGTCTGGCGGGGCCGGGGTGTGTCCGGGCGGCGGATGGCGGGCGTGGGCCTGTGGCCCTGCGTCTCCCGATCCGTCCGTCGCCCGCGATCATGCCGGGCCCCGGACATGCCGGTGGCGCCTGCCCCGCGCATTGCCCCCTTGCACCTGCGCCCGAAATCGGCATGTGACACTGTCACGTCATGCGTCACGCCGTCCGTTCTTTTTTCCTGCCGGTCCTGGTCCTTGCTGCCCCCGCGGCGGCGCAGCGCGTTGGCGACAATGCTGCCGTCGCGGCCGAGGACGCGTTCGGCACCAGCGTCGGCAACGAACGCGTGGGGCTTTACAGCAGCTCTGACGTGCGCGGCTTCTCGCCGGTTGCGGCCAACAATATCCGCATCGAGGGGCTGTATATCGACCGGCCCTCGGCGTTCACCGACCGGCTGGTCGAAAGCAACACCATCCGCGTCGGGCTGACCGCGCGGCAATATCTGCTGCCCGCGCCCACCGGCATCGTCGATTACCGCATCCGCCCGGCGGGCAATGATCCGGTGCTGAGCGCGATGGTCGGGCTGAACTCGTTCGGCGGCGGGCGGATCGAGCTGGATGCGCAGATCCCGGTGATCCGCGACCGGCTGAGTATTGTCGCCGGCGCGGCGGGTTTTGCCGAGGAATATGCGAGCGGCGCGGGCGCGATCCTGGCGTCCTATGCGGTCGCCCCGCGCTGGCGCCCGCGCGACGGGGTCGAGATCATCCCGTTCTGGAGCCGGATCGACACCTGGGACCGGGAAGCGACGCCTTTGTTTCTGCCCGCCGGGCCGTTCCTGCCGCCGCGCGTCGCGCGCCGCGACTATATCGGCCCCGACTGGGCCGATACGCGCAACATGGTCACGCATTCGGGCATGATCGCGCGCTGGCGCGAGGGCGACGACTGGTCGCTGGCCGCCGGCCTGTTCCGGTCGGTCACCCGCACGCCCGAACAATATGCCCATATCCTTGCCGATCTGACCCCGGACGGCACGGCGGAACGGCGCATCTCGCGCGATCCGCTGCAGAAGATCGCGGCGACCAGCGGCGAGCTGCGGCTGAGCCGCGCGCTCAGCGACGGGCCGCGCCGCCATGTTCTGCACGCGGTGCTGCGCGGGCGGCTGCGCGACAGCCTGTTTGGCGGCAGCGCCCGGCGGTCGTTCGGGCGGGTGAGCATCACCGACCGGATCGACGTGCCGCAGCCGCTGTTCACCCCCGGCGCGCAGACGGTGGAAGATGTCAGCCAGTGGATCGCCGGCCTTGCCTATGACGGCCGCTGGGACGGCCGGGGGTCGATCAGCCTTGGCATCCAGCGCACCGGCTATCGCAAGACGGTGCTGCGCCCGGGCGCGGCGGGATCGCGCACCACCGACCATGCCTGGCTGCCGACCGCGACCTTCGCGCTCGACCTTGCGCCCGGGCTGGTCGCCTATGGCAGCCATACGCGCGGGCTGGAGGAAAGTGGCATCGCGCCCGACAGCGCGGCCAACCGCACCGAGGTGCTGCCCGCGATCCTGACCCGGCAGAGCGATGCCGGGCTGCGCTGGAAGGTGACCGACAGGCTGAGCCTGATCGGCGGGCTGTTCGACGTCAGCAAACCCTATTTCGCGACCGACGCGCAGAATGTGTTCACCGAGCTGGGCGAGGTGCGCCACCGCGGTGTGGAACTGAGCGCGGCGGGCACTTTGGCCGACGGGCTGACCATCGTTGCCGGTGCGGTGCTGATGCGCCCGCGCGTCACCGGCGCGCCGGTGCGTGAGGGGCGGATCGGCCGCCGCGCGCTCGGCCAGACCGGGCGGACGCTGACCCTGTCGGGCCAATATGCGGTGCCGGGGGCCGAGGGGCTGGCGCTGACGCTGGCCGCCACGCATCGCGGCGCGCGGGTGGCGGACACGCTCAACCTGGTCGAGGTGCCGGCGCGGACGATCATCGATGCGGGCCTGCGCTACACGTTCAAACTGGCGCGCACCCCGGCCTTGCTGCGCTTCACCATCGTCAACCTGACCAATGCCTATGACTGGCAGATCGTCGGCAGCGGCGGCTATCAGGTCAACGCGCCGCGCAACGCGACCCTGTTCCTGACGATGGATTTCTGAGCCACGCGCGCGGGCAACATCTGCTGCTTGCGTCAGTGATGTTATCTTGTATCAAGCGCGCGGAATCGCCCGGCAGGGGGCGCGGAAACAGGGGTTGGAACAGATGCGGGTTTGCGGTCGGACGCCATCGGGCATGGCGATGATGATCGGTCTTGCCCTGGCGGCGGTGCCGGCGGCGGCGGCCGATGTTGACGATGCAGAGGCGGGGGTTGGGCAGATCACGGTCACCGCCCAGCGCCAGGCCTATCGCGGCGATTTCACGCTGCGCGAAACGCCGCAGGCGATTTCGGTGATTTCGACCGAATGGCTCGACCGCACCAATGCGACGCGGCTGAGCGATGCGCTCGACCTCAATGCCGGTGTCGTGCGGCAGAATGCCTTTGGCGGGCTGTGGGATGCCTTTGCGGTGCGCGGCTTTGCCGGCGATCCCAATCTGCCGACCGGCTATCTGGTCAACGGCTTCAATGGCGGGCGCGGCTTTGGCGGCACGCGCGACGCGGCGGGGATCGAGCGGATCGAGGTGCTGAAAGGCCCGAATGCCGCGCTGTTCGGGCGCGGCGAGCCGGGCGGCACGGTCAACATCGTCACCAAGCGCGCCGATTTCGCCACCCATGGCCGGGTGTCGCTGCTCGGCGGCAGCTTTGACCGGCTGCGCGGCGAGGCGGACATCAACCTTGCCGCCGGGGAGACGGTCGCTGTGCGGCTGATCGGCTTTGCCGAACAGTCGGACAGCTTTCGCGATACGGTCGAGAGCAACCGCTTCGGCTTTCTGCCCACGGTCACCTTCAACCCCTGGGCCGGCACCAGCATCACCTATGATCTGGAGGTGACGCGCACCGAAGTGCCGTTTGATCGCGGGATCGCGGCGATCGGCGGGCGGCTCGACGCGCTGCCGCGCGGGCGCTTTCTGGGCGAGCCGGGCGACGGGCCGATCGAGGCCGACGCCACCGGCCAGCAGCTGCAGCTGCAACAGGATCTGGGCGGCAGCTGGAGCCTGTTGCTCGGCACCAGTTTCCGCGAGACGCGGCTGGAGGGGTTCTCGACCGAGGCGGAGCTGGTGCGCGGCCGCCAGCGGCTGTTCCGCGACGGCCGCTCGCTGTCGCGCCAGCGCCGCTATCGCCGCTATACCGCCGATCATTTCGTGCTGCGCGGCGAAGTGGCGGGCCGGTTCGACACGTTTGGGCTGGAACACCGGCTGCTCGCCGGCGCGGATTATGACCGGTTCGACAACAGCCAGCTGTTCCTGCGCGCCCGCCCGCCGGTGATCGGCGCGGCGACCAGCGCGCAGGCGAGCAACGATATCGATGTGCTCGCCCCGGTCTATGGTCGGTTCCCGCTGCCCGTGCCGGGGCCGCAGACCGACCGGCTGGACCGGCAAAAGGCCTGGGGCGCCTATGTGCAGGACCAGATCCGCCTCACCGAGCGGCTGCAGATCCGGCTGGGCGGCCGGTTCGACGATGTCACGATCACCAGCCGCAACCGCACCACCGGCGTCGTCGCGCGGCGCGACCGGACGCGGTTCAGCCCCCAGGCCGGCATCGTCTATGACGCGACGCCCGCCATCGCCCTCTATGCGGCTTATGGCGAGGGGTTCCGGCCCAATCTGGGCGCCGATGTGCGCGGCCAGATCTTCGATCCTGAAACCACCCGCTCGGCTGAAATCGGCACCAAGCTCAGCCTGTTCGACGGGCGGCTGACCGGCACGCTCGCGGCGTTTTCGCTCGCCAAGCGCAACGTGCTGGCCGCCGATCCGGGCAATCCCGGCTTTTCGCTGCCCGTCGGCGCGGCGCGCAGCCGGGGCGTCGAGCTGGATCTCGAAGGGCGGCTGCCGGGCAATCTGACCCTCTGGTTCTCCTATGCCTTTGTCGATGCCGAGGCGCGGCGCGATGTCGCCGATCCCGATTTCGGGCTGGCGATCCGCGCCGGCGATCCGCTGATCAACATCCCGCGCCACAACCTCAATGTGCAGCTCGCCCGGCGCTTCGATCTGGGCGCCACGCCGCTCGATCTGGGGGCGGGCGTCCAGCATGTCGGCCGGCGGCTGGGTGAGGCGGGGACGGACTTTTTCCTGCCCGCGCACACGCTGGTGCGCCTGTTCGCAAGCGCGCGGCTGAGCGACCGGGTCGAGCTGTTCGGGGAGGTGACGAACCTGTTCAACGAACGCTGGTATGCCAACAGCTTTGCCCAGCTGTGGGTGCAGCCGGGCATGCCGCGCGCGGGCGCGGTCACGCTGCGCTATGCCTTTGGAGGACGTCCATGAACCTGCTTGCCATTGACGGGCTGGCGGTCGACCGGGGCGGGCGGCGGATCGTCGATGGTCTGTCGCTCAGCGTCGCGCCGGGCCAGGTCTATGCGCTGCTGGGCGGCAACGGATCGGGCAAGTCGACGACGGTCGCCGCCATCCTCGGCCTGTTGCCGCGCGCCGGCGGGTCGATCCTGGTCGGCGGCGAGGATCCGGCGCGCGCGCCCGATGCGGTGCGCCGCGCAATCGCCTATCTGCCCGAAAATGTCGCGCTTTATGATCATCTGAGCGCGCGCGAGAATGTCCGCTATTTCCTCGACATTGCCGGGATCAGGCCGGCGGCGACCGAGATTGCGGCGGCGTTCGATGCCGTCCGCCTCGATCCCGCCGCGTGGGACCGGCGGGCCGGGGCGTTTTCCAAAGGGATGCGCCAGAAAACGGCGATCGCGCTCGCCATGCTGCGCCGCGCGCCGCTGCTGCTGCTCGACGAGCCGACATCGGGGCTGGACCCGAAAGCAGCCGAGGATTTCCACGCGCTGGTCGAGGATGTCGGCCGGCGCGGCATCGGCGTGCTGATGGTGACGCACGACCTGCTGGGCGCTGCCGATGTCGCCGACCGGATCGGGCTGATCCGCGACGGCCGCATCGCTGCCGAATGGGATGCGATGATCGGCAGCGATCAGTCTGCGACAGGCGCGCGGTTCGACCTGCAGACGCTCTACCGCGCCTTTCAGGGCGTGGGGCGCGACCCGGCATGACGACCGCCTTTGTCATTGCCGGGGGGAGCTGAGGCTGATCCTGCGCTCGCGGCTGGCGCTGATCGGCATGGCGACGCTGATCCTGCTGTCGGCGATCGCCGCGCTCACTTCGTGGCGGCAGATGGAGGTGGCGCGCGCCGCGCGGGCGGCGAGCCAGCATGCAGCCGACAGCGCGTTCAAGGCCCAGCCCGGCCGCCATCCCCACCGCATGGTCCATTATGGCAGCTATGCGATCCGCCCGGTCGGGCCGCTGGCGGCGTTCGACCCCGGCGTTGATGCCTTTACCGGCACCGTTCTCTATCTGGAGGGGCACCGGCAGAACAGCGCGACCTTCGGCGCGGCGCGCGAATCCTCGGGGCTGGTGCGGTTCGGCCAGCTGACGCCGGCCTTTGTGCTGCAGACGCTGGCACCGCTGCTGCTGGTGTTCCTGGGCTTTGCCGGCGTGGCGCGCGAGCGTGAGGGCGGGGGGCTGGTCACGCTCAGGGCGCATGGCGCGACCGCGATGCAGATCATCGCCGGCAAGGCGCTGGCGCTGGCGGTGGTCGCTCTTGCCGCCGCCGCCCCGGCGCTGGCCGGACTTGCGCTTGCCGCCGGCACCGCGCCGGCCGAAGCCGGCATCGCCGCGCTGATCGGGCTGGCCAGCCTTGCCTATCTGCTCGGCTGGGCGCTGGTGGTGACGGCGGTGTCGGCGCTCGCCCGCACCGCGCAGGGCGCGCTGATCGCGCTCATCGCGCTGTGGGCGGTCACCGTGATCCTGCTGCCGCGCGGGGCCGCCGCGCTTGCCGGGCTGGTCCACCCGCTTCCCGGCCGGGCCGAGACGGAGCTGGCGATCAACGCCGATCTGCGCCGGCTGGGCGACAGCCATAATCCCGACGATCCGTTCTTCGCCGCCTTCCGCGCGCGGCTGCTGCGCCAATATGGCGTCACGCGCATCGAGGATCTGCCGTTCAACTATCGCGGCGCGCTGTCGGCGGAGGGCGAGCGGCTGACCGCATCGCTGTTCGCCCGCTATGCGGCCCGGTCGGCGGGCATCCAGCGCGCTCAGCTGGCGCTGGTCGATGTCCTGTCCTGGGCCAGCCCGGCAATTGCGGTCAGGCGGCTGTCGATGCTTGGCGCGGCGACCGATCTCAACACCCATCTGGCGTTTCTCGATCAGGCCGAGGCGCATCGTTATCACATGGTCCAGCGATTGAACGCCATGCACACGACCCGCGTGTCTGCCGCCGACGATGCCCGCCGCAGCAGCGATGCCGAGGCCGAACGCCGGTCGCGCATCGCCGCCGCCAGCTGGCGCGAAATCCCGGATTTCGCCTTTGCGGCCCCCGATCCCGCGGCCCGGCGCGCGGCGATGGCCGCGCCGTTCGCCCGGCTGCTGGCCTGGCTGGGGGCGGCGCTGGCGCTGCTGCTGATCGCCGCGCGGCGGATGGAGGTGCGGGCATGATCGCCGATCTGCTCCGCGAGGCGCGGCTGCTGGCGCGCGACCGGCGCGCGCTGCTCGCCGTGCTGGCGCTGGCGGTGTTCGCGGCGGCGAGCCTTGCGCTCGGCCTTGCGACCGTCGCGCGCGAACGCGCTGCCATCGACCGCATGACCGCGCTTCAGCGGGCGGACGAAGCCGCAGTGATGCGCCACGCCGCCGATGCCGGGTCGGCCGCCTATTACACCTTCCACGCGACCTGGGACGCGCCGTCGGACCTTGCCTTCGCCGCGCTTGGCGGGCGGGACATCGCGCCCGCAATGCTGCGCATCCGTGCGCTCGCGCTCGAGGGACAGATTTACGAGAATGAGGCCGCAAATCCCGAACTCGCGCTGCCCGGGCGGTTCGATTTCGCTTTTGTCGTCATCTATTTGGCACCGCTGGTGATCTTTGCGCTGCTCCACGATCTGCGCTCTGGCGAGGGCGAGGCCGGGCGGCTGGCGCTGCTGCGCGCCCAGCCGGCGGCGCGGCGGCGGATCTGGGCGCCGCGCATCGCGCTGCGGCTTGCGCTGGTGCTGGCGGCGCTGCTGCTTCCCTTTGCGGTCGCGGCCATCTGGGCCGGCACCGCACCGGCCCGCGCGCTCGGCTTTGCCGGGCTGGTCGTGCTTGCCTGCCTGTTCTGGGGGCTGGTTGCGGTGCTGGTCGCCCGTATCGGCCTGCGTTCGTCGGTCAATGCGGCAAGCCTGGGCGCGATCTGGTTCGCCGCCACGCTGATCGTGCCCGCAGCGGCCAATATCGCGATCAATGGCGCCATCGCCGTTCCCGATGGCGCAGCGCTGGCACGGGCGAACCGCGAGGCCGTTCATGCCGGCTGGGACAAGCCGCGCGGCGAGACAATGGCGCGTTTCCTGGCGCTTTACCCCGCCTATCGCGGCACCGCCCCGTCGGCGCGGCCTTTCACTGGAAATGGTATTATGCCTTCCAGCATCTGGGGGATGTCGAGGTCGCGGCCACCGCGCGGGCCTATCGCGAGGGTATTGCGCGGCGCGAACGCGCGGCACGGACGCTGGGCTGGCTGCTGCCGCCGCTCGGCCTGCAACAGGCGCTGCACGATGTTGCCGGCACCGGCGTCGCCGGCCAGCTGGCCTATCAGGACCGCGTCCGCGCCTATCACCGGCGGCTGCGCGAGTTCTATTATCCCTATCTGTTTTCTGACCGGCCGTTCGGCCCGGCCGATTTCGCCCGCGCGCCGCGTTTCGGCTGAGCCTCAATCCGGTTGGCGCGGATTGGCCGGTGCGTGGGAAGGCTGGGAAGCGGTAGGCTGGGAAGGGGCAGGTTGGGGAGGCGGATGTGAAAGGCAGCGCCGCCGGTCTCTGCGCGGCGCGCGACGATGGTGCCGCCATGCGCCTCGATCACCGTGCGGCAGATCGCAAGCCCAAGGCCGGTGCCGTCATCCTTGGTCGTGCGGAACGGTTCGAACAGCCGCGCTTCGGCCTCTGGGGCAAGGCCCGGCCCGGTATCGGCGATGACGATCAGCAGATCCCCGCCCTCACGCCGGGCGCGGATCAGGATCCGCCGGTCGGCACAGCCGGCCATCGCGTCGCAGGCGTTGCGCAGGATGTTGCCGATCACCTGTTCGATCTGCAGCACGTCGCAGTCGATGCCGGTCGCATCCGCTGCAATGTCCAGCCCGAGCGCGACGCCGGCAGCGGTTTCGCGCATCCGCGTCTGTTCCCAGGCGGCGGCGACGATGTCGGGCAGCTGGCCAAGGCTGCGCGACACCTCGCCCGACAGCGTGAAGCGCCGCATCCGCCGGATGATCTCCGATGCCCGGCGCAGCGTGTCGGTGGCGTGCATGACAAGGGCCAGCGCATCGGCCCCGGCATCGGTTGCAGGGCCCGGATCCTGTGGTCCCGAACCCGCCGCGCCCCGGAGCCGTAGCCGCGCGGCGGCCAGATAATTGGCGGTCGAGGCGAGCGGCTGGTTGAGCTCATGGGCGAGGGTGGAGGCGAGCGCCCCCATGGCCGACAGGCGCGAGGCGCGCAGCGCGACCTGCTGGGCGGTGTCGCGGTCCGAATCGGCAAGTTTGCGGTCGGTGATGTCGAACAGCAGCCCGCCGATGCTGATCGGTGCGCCGCTGCGGTCGCGTTCGACCACCGACCCCTTGGCGCGCAGCCAGCGCGGCCCGTCGCGCGTCGTCGCGGCGCGATATTCGACGTCGAGCAGCGCCGGGCCGTCGCGCGACCAGAGCTGCTCGCATTCGCGCCTGACGCGGTCGCGGTCATCGGGGTGGACGGCCATGAAAAACGTCTCGGCGGTGCGCACGGCATTGGGCGGGCGGCCGAACAGCAGCCCGAACCCGTCCGATACATCAAACGCATGGGTGAGCAGATCCCATTGCCACACGCCAAAGCCGGCCGCAGTCATCGCCTGTGCCATGCGCTGTTCGCTGGTGCGCAGGGCGGTCAGCGCGCGCGCTTCGGCCAGCGCCTCGCCCAGCCGGTCGGCGATGGCGCGGCCGGTGGCGATTTCCGCCGCGCTCCACCCCCGCGGGCTGGTGTCGAGCGCGAACAGCAGCGCGCGGGCGGGCCGGCCCGGCATGGGCAGGAACAGCGCCGCAGCGATGCCCAGATCGGCAAGCCCGGCCAGAAAGGGCGAGGTGCGCCGCAGATCGCCGGCAGCAAGATCGGGAAGGGCGATGGCCTCATCGCCGCTGAGCGCATCGGCGAGCATCCGACCAAGCGTCGCGACCCGGCGGCGTTCGGCGGGCGGCGGTGGCCCCCCGGTCGTCCAGGCTGTGCGGACCAGCGCGACCGCCTGATCGGCATCGGTCTCGATCAGCCCGACCGTGCGGGCATCGAGGAAATGGCCGAGCACCGCGCCCGCCGCCGCCAGCGTTTCCCCCGGCTCGGGCTTGCGCGCGAACAGCTGTTCATGAAGCGCAAGCAGCGCCGCGCGGCGGCGTTCATCTTCCTTGCGGGCATCGATCCGCCCCGCCGTGCCGAGCGCACGCAGCGCCCGACCGGCGGCATCGCGTGCCGTCACCCGGCCGCGCAGCAGCACCCAGCGCCAGCCGCCATCGGGGGTGCGCAGACGGATTTCAGCGCCTGAACAGCGATCAATCCCCTTGACCAGCCGGATGGCCCAGTCGCGAAGCTCTGCGTGATCCTGCTGGTGAACATGCGCACGCCAGTCCAGCACCCCGATGCCATCGCGCGGCAGGGCGTAGCAGCCGGGCCAACCACCGGACGGCGAGATCCGGTCACCTGTGACATCCCAATCCCAGACAGCTTCTTCCGCCGCATCGAGTGCGCGGAGCGCGAGCGCGCCGGCCGCCGCATGCGCGGCCGCCGGGTCGCGGGGCCCGTCATTCTCGTCGCTGCCCTGCATCCCGCCTTGAGCCCCGTCCCTGGCCGGTCTGTGCCGACGGGCGCCATGATGGCCCGCCCTTCGGCCACTGACAACCGGCAATGGCCGGCTGGCGGCATCCGGCCGGACAGCACCGGGCGGGCCAGTGTGCGCGGGCAGTCGGTTGCCGCCAAAAAAGGCCCCGCCCGGCACGTGCCGGACGGGGCCGAAACAGTCACCGCGCAGGCGGCTTCACTGGTCGAGGAAGCTGCGCATCTTGCGGCTGCGCGACGGATGCTTGAGCTTCCGGAGCGCCTTGGCCTCGATCTGGCGGATGCGCTCGCGCGTCACGCTGAACTGCTGGCCGACTTCCTCGAGCGTGTGGTCGGTGTTCATGCCGATGCCGAAGCGCATGCGCAGCACGCGTTCTTCACGCGGGGTGAGGCTGGCAAGCACGCGTGTCACCGTTTCCTTCAGGTTCGCCTGGATCGCGGCATCGACCGGGATGACGGCGTTCTTGTCCTCGATGAAATCGCCCAGGTGCGAATCCTCCTCATCGCCGATCGGCGTTTCAAGGCTGATCGGTTCCTTGGCGATCTTCATCACCTTGCGGACCTTTTCGAGCGGCATCGACAGCCGCTCGGCCATTTCCTCGGGCGTCGGCTCGCGGCCCTGTTCGTGCAGGAACTGGCGGCTGGTGCGCACCAGCTTGTTGATCGTCTCGATCATGTGCACCGGGATGCGGATCGTGCGCGCCTGATCGGCGATCGAGCGGGTGATCGCCTGCCGGATCCACCAGGTGGCGTAGGTCGAGAATTTATAGCCGCGGCGATATTCGAACTTATCGACCGCCTTCATCAGGCCGATATTGCCTTCCTGGATCAGGTCCAGGAACTGCAGCCCGCGATTGGTGTATTTCTTGGCGATGGAGATGACGAGGCGCAGATTGGCCTCGACCATTTCCTTCTTCGCGATCCGTGCCTCACGCTCGCCCTTCTGGACCATGTTCACGATCCGGCGGAACTCGGGCAGCGCCATGCCGGTCGCCTGCGCGATTTCGGCGATTTCGGCGCGGATGCGTTCGACCGCATCGGCCTCGGCATTGGCAAAGGCCGTCCACTTCTTGTCGACGCCGCGCACGCTGTCGAGCCAGCTCTCATCGAGCTCATGGTTCACATAGCGGTCGAGGAAATCCTTGCGCGGCACCTTGTGGCGCTCGGCCAGGCGCAGCATCTGCCCGCCCAGCGCGGTCAGCCGGCGGTTATAGCTGTAGAGCTGATCGACCAGATATTCGATCTTCTGGTTGTGGAACTGGACGCTTTCGACCTCGGCGGTCAGCTCCTCGCGCAGCTTCTGATAGTCGCGCTCCTTGGCCGGCGCAAAGGCGGCACCGCCGCCCATCGCGCCGAGGCGCTGGCCCTGCAGCTTGGCGAATTTCTGGTAGATTTCGGCGATGCGGGCGAATTTTTCGAGCGCGCCGGGCTTGAGCAGCTCCTCCATCGCGGCGAGCGACAGGGTGTTGTCCTCGTCATCCTCTTCCATCGGGCGCTGGGCGCGCCGCTCGGTCATCTCGTCATCGTCTTCGCCGGCCGGCTCTTCCTCGACCTCGTCCTCGTCCTTGAACGACGGGCCGGCGGTCTTTTCGGAAATCTCGCCGTCGCCGCCTTCCTCGTCTTCGAGATTGTCGGGCGTCGGATCCTTGTTGAGCATCGCGTCAAGATCGAGGATCTCGCGCAGCTGCATCGTGCCTTCGTTGAGCGCGTTCGACCAGCCGATGATGGCGTTGAAGGTGATCGGGCTTTCGCACAGCCCGAGGATCATCGTGTCGCGCCCGGCCTCGATCCGCTTGGCGATGGCGATTTCGCCCTCGCGGCTGAGCAGCTCGACCGCGCCCATCTCGCGCAGATACATGCGCACCGGATCGTCGGTGCGGTCGACGGTTTCCTTCTTCTTTTCGGGCAGCGGGGCGAAGCCGGCTTCCGAATCGGCGGCGGTATCGAGCTCGTCGTCGTCGGACTGTTCCTCGGCGTCTTCGCCGGCGTCCTCATTCTCGACGATGTTCACACCCATGTCGTTGAGCGCGGACATGATATCCTCGATCTGCTCGGACGACATCTGGTCCTGGGGCAGCGCCTCATTGAGCTCGTCATAGGTGATGTAGCCGCGCTTCTTGGCGCGGGTGATCAGCTTCTTGACCGACGCTTCGTTGAGATCGATCAGGGGCGCGTCGCCGCCCTCCGCTTTGTCGACCGGTTCATCCATCGTTTTCGCCATCTGTCCGCCCGAGCTCAAGTCAGTCCTTCGCCTTCGTCGTCTTGCAGCAGATTTGCAAGCCGCCGGTCGATCTCGACACGCATTTCGAGAAGCCGCTGCTGCTCCTTATAGGTCGCCTCATCGAACGACCGGGTCAGCTGAGCGGTGGTCGCTGCCAGCGCCGCCGCGATTTCCGGCCCGGCGACCATCACATGGATGGCCTCGGCCAGAGCGGCGCGGGCACGGCCTGGATCGGCATCTTTCCGGGTGAAGGAAAAAGGCAGGCTGTCGGCACGCAACATTTCTCGCACGAGCGCATCGAACTCGCTACCCGCCAATATGGTGGCGAGCCGTTCGGGATCAAGCGTCTCCTGAACAGCCATTTCGGGACCGAGCGCGAGCTCGACCAGCCGCCCGACCAGAGCCGCAATCCGCGGATCGGCAAAGCGGATCATGTGCAGCGCCTCCAGATGGACGCCCAGCTGGTCGGGCATGGCGAGCAGCCCGGCGACCACGCCCTTGACGAGAATCGCGTCCATGCCGGTCGCGCCCACCGCCTTGGCATCGTCGGTCAGCGGGGGAATGAACCCGGCAAAGCCGCCTGCCCGCCCGCCGCGCGCCCCCCGCGGCCGTCGGCGCGGAACGGGGCAGGCCTGCTGCCAAATCCGCCGCTAAAGCTGCCGCCGCCGCGGGGCGGGCGGGCGAGATAGGAGGCCTCGAAACGCTGGCGGAACTCGGCCTGATATTGCGCGCGGACATCGCCGTCGCCGATTTCGGCGGCGAGCAGCGCCAGCCGCTTGCGCAGCCCGGCGCGCTGTTCGGGGGTGGTGAGCGGCGCGGCCTCGACCTCGTGCCGCCACAGCCGGTCGACGAGCGGCTCGGGCTTTGCCGCCAGCTGTTCAAACGCCGCCGCGCCGCCGGCGCGAACCAGATCATCGGGGTCCTGGCCGGGCGGCAGGGTCAGGAACGCCAGCGAGCGGCCCGGCTGCAGATGCGGCAGCGCGCGGGTGGCGGCGCGATAGGCGGCCTTCTGCCCCGCGCCGTCGCCGTCGAAACACAGCAGGGGCTGGTCGACATGCCGCCACAGCCGCTCCAGCTGCTGTTCGGTGAGCGCGGTGCCGAGCGGGGCGACCGCCGCCCCGATCCCCGCCTGGGCGAGGGCGATCACGTCCAGATAGCCCTCGACCACGATCATCCGGCCTTCGCGGCGGGCGGCGGCGGCGGCGCGGTCAAGGTTGAACAGCGTCCGCCCCTTGTCGAACAGCGGCGTGTCGGGGGAGTTCAGATATTTGGGCTCGCCCTGGCCGATGATGCGCCCGCCAAAGGCGATCACCCGGCCGCGCGGATCGCGGATCGGGATCATCAGCCGGTCGCGGAACCGGTCATAAGGCTCCTTGCCCTCAACCGCGATCAGCAGCCCGGCCTCGATCAGCAACGCATCACCATAGCCCGCCAGCGCCCGGCGCAGTCCCTGGCGGTTGTCGGGCGCATAGCCGATGCCAAAGGCCGTGCGGGTTGACGGGCTGATGCCGCGCCGCGCGACATAATCGCGCGCCGCGCCGCCGCCCGCGCCCTCCAACTGGTCGGCGAACCAGCGCGCGGCATCGGCCATCAGCTCGTGCAGGCCGCGCGCCTGTTCGGCCCGCCGCGCCTCGCGCGGGTCCGGGGCCGGCACCTCCAGCCCCGCCGCCTGGGCGAGCTCGCGCACCGCATCCATGAACCCCAGGCCGCGCTGGTCGGTCAGCCAGCGGATCGCATCGCCATGCGCGCCGCAGCCGAAGCAATGGTAAAAGCCCTTCTCGTCATTGACGTAGAAGCTCGGGCTCTTCTCGTTGTGAAACGGGCAGCAGGCGCGGAACTCGCGCCCCGCGCGCTGCAGCTTGACCGTCCGGCCAACCAGCGCGGACAGCAGGGTGCGTTGCCGCAGCTCGTCGAGAAAGGCCGGGGACAGGCTCATGACGCGGGCGATCCTGCCGCGCGGTCGCGGCGTGTCAAACCCCGCCGCAGCGCGGCGGGGCGGGGACGGCAAAAGCCATGGTGCGGCGCGCTCAGCCGAGCGCGGCCTTCACCAGCGCGCTTGCCTTCGCCATGTCGATCTGGCCGGCATGGCGGGCCTTCAGCTCCGCCATCACCCGGCCCATGTCTTTCAGCCCGGTCGCGCCGATCTCGTCGCGGATCGCGGCGATCGCGGCGGCGGCTTCCGCATCGTCCATCATCCTCGGCAGGAAGCGTTCGATCACCGCCACCTCGGCGGCTTCGCCCGCCGCCAGTTCGGGCCGGCCGCCCTGTTCGTACATCGCAATCGATTCGCGCCGCTGCTTGACCATTTTCTGCATGACTTCGATCACCAGCAGATCGTCGTCGGCGGGAGCGGGGCCGGTGCGCGCCTCGATGTCGCGGTTCTTGATCGCCGCCTGGATCAGGCGGAGGGTGGCGGTGCTCTCCTTGTCGCCGGCCTTCATGGCGGCAACGAGCGCGGATTTGATGTCGTCGCGAATCATGGGCACCGCTTTAACAGGTTGACCGCCGCCCCGCGCAAGCCTAGCGGACGGGCCTTAGCGATATCGCCGTCACCCTTGTTCAGGAGCCTGCCCATCATGGCCGACGCCACGCCCTTGCGCGCACCCGAAAGACCAACCGGGGTGCTCGTCCTGGCCAGTGGCGAGACGATCTGGGGCAGGGGCTTCGGCGCCGAGGGTGCCGCAGTCGGCGAGGTGTGCTTCCACACCGCGATCACCGGCTATCAGGAAATCATGACCGACCCGTCGTTCGAGGGGCAGATCATCACCTTCACCTTCCCGCACATCGGCAATGTCGGTGCCAATGACGAGGATGTGGAGGCGGACCACGCCCATGCGCTCGGCTGCATCGTGCGCGAGGATGTGACCGCGCCGTCCAGCTTTCGCGCCGCCCAGGGTTTCGACAGCTGGCTGAAGGCGCGCGGCAAGATCGGCCTGGCGGGGATCGACACCCGCGCGCTCACCCGCCGCATCCGCGAGGGCGGGGCGCCCAATGGCGTGATCGCCCATAATGCCGAAGGGGTGTTCGACATCCCCGCGCTTGTTGACATGGCGCGCGCCTGGCCGGGGCTGGAGGGCATGGACCTGGCCGGCCAGGTGTCGTGCGCGGCGGACCATCCGTGGGACGGCGGCGTGTGGCAGCTGGGCGCGGGCTATCAGCCGGGCGGTGCGGATGCTGACCGGCCGCACATTGTCGCCATCGATTATGGCAGCAAGCACAACATCTTCCGCAATCTGGTGAAGGCCGGGGCGAAGGTGACCGTGCTGCCTGCGACTGCGAGCTTTGACGAGGTGATGGCGCACAAGCCCGACGGCTTCTTCCTGTCGAACGGGCCGGGCGATCCGGCGGCGACCGGCGAATATGCGGTGCCGGTCATTCGCCAGATGCTGGAGACGGGCAGACCGCTGTTCGGCATCTGCCTTGGCCATCAGCTGCTTGCGCTGGCGATCGGCGCGCGCACGGTGAAGATGCATCAGGGCCACCGCGGCGCCAACCACCCGGTCAAACGGCTCGACACCGGCCAGGTTGAAATCACCAGCATGAACCACGGCTTTGCCGTCGAGCGCGACAGCCTGCCCGCCAATGCGCGCGAGACGCATGTGTCGCTGTTCGACGACAGCAATTGCGGGCTGGAGCTGACCGACCGCCCGGCGTTCAGCGTCCAATATCACCCCGAGGCCAGCCCCGGCCCGATGGACAGCCTTTATTTGTTCGAGAAGTTCGTCAGTCGCGTCCGCGCGGCCAGCGGCAAGAACTGAGACACGCCATGCCCAAACGCACCGACATTTCCTCGATCCTGATCATCGGCGCCGGCCCGATCGTCATCGGCCAGGCCGCCGAGTTCGACTATTCCGGCACCCAGGCGGCAAAGGCGCTGAAGGCCGAGGGGTTCCGCATCATCCTCGTCAACTCGAACCCGGCGTCGATCATGACCGACCCGGAGTTTGCCGACGCCACCTATATCGAGCCGATCACGCCGGAGATCGTCGCCAAGATCATCGAGAAGGAACGCCCCGACGCGATCCTGCCGACGATGGGCGGGCAGACGGCGCTCAACACCGCGCTTGCCCTGTTCCGCGACGGCACGCTCGACCGGTTCGGCGTGCGCATGATCGGCGCGGATGCCGATGCGATCGACAAGGCCGAGGACCGGCTGAAGTTCCGCGAGGCGATGGACCGGATCGGGCTGGAAAGCCCGCGCAGCCGCATCGCCCATTCGCTCGACGAGGCGCTCGCCGCGCTCGACCATGTCGGCCTGCCGGCGATCATCCGCCCGTCCTTCACCCTGGGCGGCACCGGCGGCGGCATCGCCTATAACCGCGAGGAGTTTGCCGAGATCGTGGCCGGCGGCCTTGATGCGTCGCCGACCAACGAGGTGCTGATCGAGGAATCGGTGCTCGGCTGGAAGGAATATGAGATGGAGGTGGTCCGCGACCGGGCGGACAATGCCATCATCATCTGCTCGATCGAGAATGTCGATCCGATGGGCGTGCACACCGGCGATTCGATCACCATCGCCCCGGCGCTGACCCTGACCGACAAGGAATATCAGATCATGCGCAACGCCTCGATCGCGGTGCTGCGCGAGATCGGGGTGGAAACCGGCGGCTCCAACGTGCAGTTCGCGGTCAATCCGAAGGATGGCCGGCTGGTCGTCATCGAAATGAACCCGCGCGTGTCGCGTTCGTCAGCGCTGGCATCGAAGGCAACCGGCTTTCCCATCGCCAAGGTCGCGGCCAAGCTGGCCGTCGGCTACACGCTCGATGAAATCCAGAACGACATCACCGGCGTCACCCCGGCGAGCTTTGAACCGACGATCGACTATATCGTCACCAAGATTCCGCGGTTCGCGTTTGAAAAGTTCAAGGGCTCCGAACCGCATCTGTCGACGGCGATGAAGTCGGTCGGCGAGGTGATGGCGATCGGCCGGTCATTCCATGAAAGCCTGCAAAAGGCGCTGCGCGGGCTGGAAACCGGGCTGTCGGGGCTCAACCCTGCAACCGCGCTCATCGGTGCGCGCAAGGAAACGATCATCGAGGCGCTGGCGCGGCCGACGCCCGACCGGCTGCTCGTCGCTGCCCAGGCGCTGCGCGAGGGCCTGAGCATCGACGAGGTGCACGAGGTCGCCCGCTATGACCGCTGGTTCCTCGCCCGCATGGCCGAGATCGTCGCCGCCGAGCGCGAGGTCGCCGCAAACGGCCTGCCGCAGGATGCAGGCGCGATGCGCCGGCTGAAGGCGATGGGCTTTTCCGATCAGCGGCTGGGCGAACTGGTCAACCGCCACGAGGATGTGGTGCGCGCGCATCGCCATGCGCTCGGCATCCGGCCGGTGTTCAAGCGCATCGACACCTGCGCGGCCGAGTTCGCCGCGCGCACGCCCTATATGTATTCGACCTATGAGGCCCCGTCCTTCGGCACGCCCGAGGATGAAAGCCAGCCGTCCGACCGGCGCAAAATCGTCATTCTGGGTGGCGGGCCGAACCGGATCGGGCAGGGGATCGAGTTCGATTATTGCTGCGTCCATGCCTGTTTCGCGCTGCGCGAGGCGGGGTTCGAGACGATCATGATCAACTGCAACCCCGAAACCGTGTCGACCGATTACGACACGTCGGACCGGCTGTATTTCGAACCGCTGACCGCCGAGGATGTGCTCGAGGTGCTCAATGCCGAGCAGGCGCGCGGCGAGCTTCTGGGCGTGATCGTGCAGTTTGGCGGCCAGACCCCGCTCAAGCTTGCCTCCGCGCTTGAAAAGGCCGGGATCCCGATCCTTGGCACCAGCCCCGATGCCATCGATCTGGCCGAGGACCGTGAGCGTTTTGCCGATCTGGTCGAACAGCTGGGCCTGAAGCAGCCGGCCAACGGCATTGCGCGCAGCCGGGACGAGGCGATCGCGGTCGCCGCGCGGATCGGCTATCCGGTGCTGATCCGGCCATCCTATGTGCTGGGCGGGCGCGCGATGGAAATCGTCGACGGCCCCGACCAGCTCGATTCCTACATTGCGACCGCCGTGCAGGTGTCGGGCGATTCGCCGGTGCTGATCGACCGCTATTTGCGCGACGCCATCGAGGTCGATGTCGATGCGATCGGCGATGGCGAGGATGTCGTCGTCACCGGCGTTATGCAGCATATCGAGGAAGCGGGCGTCCATTCGGGCGACAGCGCCTGTTCGCTGCCGCCCTACAGCCTGTCCGACGAGATCGTTGCCGAGATCGAGCGCCAGACTGAGGCGCTGGCGCGGGCGCTCGACGTGCGCGGGCTGATGAACGTGCAGTTCGCGGTCAAGGACGGCGAGGTTTATCTGATCGAGGTCAATCCGCGCGCCAGCCGCACGGTGCCGTTCGTCGCCAAGGCCATCGGCACGCCGATTGCCAAGATCGCCGCGCGGGTGATGGCGGGCGAAAAACTGGCCGCGCTGCCGCCGATCAACTGGCGGGTGCCGCACATCGCCGTCAAGGAAGCGGTGTTCCCGTTCGCGCGCTTCCCCGGCATCGATCCGGTGCTGTCGCCGGAAATGAAGTCCACCGGCGAAGTGATGGGCATCGATAGCGATTTTGCGACCGCGTTCCTGAAGTCGCAGCTCGGTGCGGGCACCACCCTGCCGCTGTCGGGCACGCTGTTCGTGTCGGTGAAGGACAGCGACAAGCCGCAGATCCTGGAGCCGGTGCGCGACCTGATCGGCATGGGGTTCCGCGTGATCGCGACCGGCGGCACCGCCGATTATCTGGCGGCGGCCGGGCTTGCGGTCGACCGGGTCAACAAGGTCGCGCAGGGGCGGCCGCATATTGTCGACCGGATCAAGGACGGTGCCGTCCATCTGATCTTCAACACCACCGAAGGCTGGCTGTCGCTCAAGGACTCGCAGTCGATCCGCGCCTCCGCGCTTGCCCACCGGGTGCCGAGCTTCACCACCGCTGCCGCTGCGGCCGCCGCCGTCCGGGCAATCGCGGCACTTGCCGCACATCCCCTTGAAGTGCGCTCGCTCCAGTCATATTATTCAGGGCTCCGCGCCTGACCCCCGACATTGTGTTCGTGTGGCGGGTGGCCCTGACGGGGCCGCCCGGGGTGCCGGATTTTCTTGGGCGAAGGGTGGATTGATGGCGACCGTCGAAAAAATGCCGATGCTGGCCGAAGGCCATCGCAAGCTGACGGACGATCTGCACCGGCTGAAAACGGTCGAGCGGCCGCAGGTGATCGACGCGATCGAAGAGGCGCGCGCGCATGGCGACCTGTCGGAAAACGCCGAATATCACGCCGCCAAGGAACGCCAGGGCCAGATCGAGGCCGAAATCGCCCGCATCGAGGACCGGCTGAGCCGCGCCCAGATCATCGACCCGACCGAGCTGTCGGGCGACAAGATCGTGTTCGGCGCGACCGTCACGCTGCTCGATGAAGACGACAAGCCGGTTCGCTATCAGATCGTCGGCGAGACCGAGGCCGATGCCAAGCTGGGGCGGATCAGCTACAACTCGCCGCTCGGCCGCGCGCTTATCGGGCGCAAGGTCGATGATGAGGTCGAGGTGACGGTGCCGTCGGGCGACCGTTATTATCTGGTCTCGAAGATCGAGTTCATCTGACACGGGCGTGATGACGACCGCGATGCGGGTTCACCGCCATGCCTGACGCCGCCAATGCCCGCGTCACCAACTGGATCGCGGTGTTCACGGCGCTGGCCTGGATGCTGGTTGCGCTGATGGGCGATGGCGACCGGTTTGCGGTTGCCGCCGGTTTCATCCCGTTGCGCCTGACCGAGGGGCTGGACCTGCCCGGTGCCTGGCCGGTCTGGACGACGCCGCTGTCAGCAACGCTGATCCATGCCGGGCTGGTGCATCTGGCGTTCAACCTGTTGATGTTCGTCTATTGCGGCCGGTTCGTCGAACAGGTGATCGGCGGGGCGGGGAGTGCGGTGCTCTATGTCGCCGGGGCCTATGGCGCGGCGGCGGCGCACTGGGCGGTCGATCCGGGCAGCACGGTGCCGATGATCGGCGCAAGCGGCGCGATGTCGGCCACCATCGGTGCCTATGCGGTGTTTTTCAGCCGCGCCAAGGTGCGCGCGATCGGCCCATTGTCGCCGTTCGTGGTGCGCGTGCTGTGGCTGGCCGCGGCCTGGATATTCGTCCAGTCGCTGCTCGGCCTGTCGGCGGCGGGCGGGCGCATCGCGATTGCCGCGCATATCGGCGGCTTCATCACCGGCCTCGCGCTTGCCCGGCCGCTGCTGATGTGGCGTTACCGCAACGCCTGACGGCCGGCAGGCGGTCGCTGCCGACCGGGTCGTTCAGGCTTCGTCCTTCGCCGGGTCGAGCAGCCGGTGCAGGTGCACGACCACATATTTCATCTCGGCATCGTCGACGGTGCGCTGCGCGGCGGCGCGCCACGCATTTTCCGCGCTGCGATAGTCGGGATAGATGCCGACAATGTCGATCTTTTCCAGATCGACGAAATCAAGGCCCTGCGGGTCGCTGACCCGGCCGCCGAACACGAGATGCATCTTGCTCATGGCCCGCGCGCCTAGCCGGGCGCGGGCCGGGGAGCAAGTCCGCAAGCTCCCGCAAGCGCGTCTCCAGGCCGGGTGGACCCACCCGGCGACCCGGAAAACGCGGTAAACACAAAGCTGGAGCGCGCGATCGGGTGCAACCGATCGAACGCTTTAGGGTTTTTTGGTCGTCTTGACCGCGCCGGCCGCCGCCTGGCCGGCGGCGGCGACCGCGCCGATCGCCCGGTCGGCCAGCGCCTCCACCGGCGACTTTGCCGCGGTGCCGATGCCCAGTTCCTGCTTGCCGGCAGAAACCGCGGCGCGGCTGGCCTCGGCTGCAGCCGCGCCGAGCTTGCGCCCGACCGGACCGAGGGTGCGGCGTTCGCGCTGGCTGGGCGGCAGCGCCGCGCCGATCAGCGCCCCGATGGCAATCCCGCCGGCAAGCGCCAGCAGCGGCGTATCGGCGATCCGGCGGGTCAGGTCTTCGCCAAGCTCGCCGGTCCGCGCCCGCACCGCATCGATCCGGTCGGACATGGTGGCGGCACTGGCGGCGGCGCTGGAACCGGCGGGTGCGGGGGAGGGATCGGAATGGGCCATGGTCATACTCCGTGGTCGGCAAGAAGAAAGGGCGGCTCGTCTGCGCCGGGCGGGGGCGGGGGCGCGGGGGAATGGTCGGCGTTCGCGTCGTGCGCCGGGGCGGGGGCGGGGCGCGCGGCGGCACGGGCCTTGCGGCGGGTTGCGCGGGCAGACAGGGTCTTCCCGGCATGCGCGATCCCCCGCGCGATCCGGTCACGCAGGCCGATGCCAATCACCGCCAGCAGCAGCGCACCGATCAGGCCCGGACGATCAAGCGCCGCGCGCGCGCCCGCTGCCGCACGCTCGGCCATCGCGCGGGTCGCGGCATCGGCGCGCCGCCGCGCCCGCTGGGCAAGCTCGGCACCGATTTCGGTGGCAAGCGTCGGGGGATCGAGCCGCTCGCCAAGCCGGATCAGCGAGGCGCGCAGCTGCGCCCGCGCCGCTTCCGCTTCGGCCCGCGCTGCTGCCAGCGCGGCTTCGTCGCGCGCGCTCACCGGCCCGCCCGCCTGATCTGGCGCCAGGCAAGATAGCCCAGCCCCGCTGCCGCCAGCAGCGCGCCGGCGATCACGATGGTGAGCGCTGCCCCGGTGCCGGTCACCGGCTGCAGCACCAGCACCAGCCCGACGAGCAGTGCCGGCACCGTGCCGAGCGCGAGTGCAAGCGCCAGCCCGGCGAGCACCGCGGCGCGGAGAAGGGGGGTCGCCGCCGCCCTGGCGCGGGCGCGGTAAAGCCCGGCCTCGGCACGGGCGAATGCCTTGCCGTCCTCGACCAGCTGGCCGATCAGTTCCCCGATGGGGACATCCTCGTTCATCGGCCGGCCGGCGGGCGCGATCAGGCCGCGTCGCCGGTGCTGGCGGCACCGTCTGTCGGCGCGGAGGGCTGGCTGTCGCCGTCGTCGTTATTGTCCAGCCCCGCACGCACCAGCCGGGCAAGCACGAAGCCGACGCCCACCGCGACGCCGATGGCGACCGCCGGGCTCTTGCGCACCATTTCGCGCGCATCATCGACCAGCTCCTCGACATCCTTGCGCCGGACCGATGCGGCAAAGCCCGCCACGCTCTCGGCGGCGTTGACGGCATAGCGCGCATATTGCGGGCCGATCTTGTCCTCGATCGTCCGCGCGGCATCGGTCAGGAAGCGCGCCGCTTCCTCAAGCGCGCCTTCGGCCTTTTCCTTGCCCTGGCCGGCGGCGTCGCGCAGCTTGCCGGTCGCTTCAGATGCAAAGGCCCCGAACTGGGTCCGCAGCCGCTCGACCGTCGATCCTTCCGGTGTCGCCGCGTTCTCCGCCGCGTCGGCCGTCTCGTCACCCGTGCTGCCCGCCGTGTCGGGCTTCACGTCGTCACTGGCCGGGGTCCCGGTCAGCTTGTCCGCCGTGTCATTGGGAAGCTGGCTGACATCGGTCATGGGAATCCTCCTTCTGCCGCGAAAAAAACTGTTTCGCATCAACCCCCGGCCGGGCGACCGGGTTCCGCGCCGCCCGCGCCGGATTTGCGTTCCGGCGGCAGCGCCGATAGGGCAACGCCGTTACGTCCCAGATGTAGGAAAACCCTTCCATGACCGCAATCATCGACATTCATGGCCGTCAGATCATCGACAGTCGCGGCAATCCGACGGTCGAGGTCGATGTGACACTGGAAGATGGCAGCTTCGGCCGTGCCGCCGTGCCCTCGGGCGCGTCGACCGGCGCGTTCGAAGCGGTCGAGAAGCGCGACGGCAACAAGGCGCGCTGGCTCGGCAAGGGCGTCAAGCAGGCGGTGGCCGCGGTCAATGGCGAGATTGCCGAGGCGGTGATCGGCCGCGATGCCGAGGATCAGACCGAAATCGACGCCGAAATGATCGCGCTCGACGGCACCGAGAACAAGGGCCGTCTGGGGGCCAATGCCATTCTGGGCGTCAGCCTGGCGGTGGCGCGCGCGGCGGCTGAGGCGTGCGGCCTGCCGCTCTACCGCTATGTCGGCGGCGTTTCGGCCAACATGCTGCCGGTGCCGATGATGAACATCATCAATGGCGGCGCCCATGCCGACAATCCGATCGATTTCCAGGAATTCATGATCATGCCGGTCGGCGCCGACAGCCTGAGCGAGGCGGTGCGCTGGGGCGCGGAGATTTTCCACACGCTCAAAAAGGCGCTGCACGACAAGGGGCTGGCGACGGCGGTGGGCGATGAGGGCGGCTTTGCCCCCAATCTCGCCTCGCCGGCCGATGCGCTCGATTTCATCATGCGGTCCATTGAGACGGCGGGCTATCGTCCCGGCGAGGATGTGGTGCTGGCGCTCGACTGCGCGGCGACCGAGTTCTTCCGCGACGGCCGCTATGCGCTCGATGGCGAGGGGCGCAGCCTGTCGCCGGCCGAAATGGCCGATTATCTGGCCGATCTGTGCGCCCGCTACCCGATCCGCTCGATCGAGGACGGCATGGCCGAAGAGGATTATGACGGCTGGAAGATCCTGACCGACCGGCTTGGCGGGAAGGTCCAGCTCGTCGGCGACGATCTGTTCGTCACCAATCCGCGCCGGCTGGCCGACGGCATCGACCGGGGGCTGGCCAACTCGCTGCTCGTCAAGGTCAACCAGATCGGCACGCTGACCGAGACGCTGGAGGCGGTGTCGACCGCGCAGCGCGCCGGCTATACGGCGGTGATGTCGCACCGTTCGGGCGAGACCGAGGATGCGACGATCGCCGATCTGGCGGTTGCCACCAATTGCGGCCAGATCAAGACCGGCAGCCTTGCCCGCTCCGACCGGCTCGCCAAATACAACCAGCTGATCCGCATCGAGGAACAGCTGGGCAGCCAGGCGCGCTATGCCGGTGCGGCCATTTTTCGCAACAAAGCGGGTTGATTCGCCGACTCGGCTGTGATTCAACAGGTTAATGGCTGGTCCCCGCAATGCCCTTCATCTGCTCAGGTCGGTCGCCGGTCCGGCGGCCGCGCTGCTCGTGATCGGTTTTTTCGGGGGCTATGCGCTGGTCGGGCCCAATGGCGTGCTGGCGCTTGGCGATTATCGCCGGGCGCTCGCCGCGCGCGAGGCCGAACTGGCGCGGGTCGAGGAGCAGCGGCGGATCATCGCCAACCGCGTCGCCCTGCTCGATCCGAAAAAGGCCAATCCCGACATGGCCGACGAGCTGATCCGCAAGGAACTGGGCCTCGTCCATCCCGACGAGATCATCATTCCGATGGACGAGCTGCCCGACGCGCCCTCCACGCCCGCGCCTGACGCTACGACCGGCGCGCGTTGACGGACGATCCAGCCGTTGCGATTTCGGTCGCGGGCGGACTATAGGCGTCGCTCACCAACCTCTCTCCAGCCCTCGACAGAAGGGGATATCATCTTGGCCAGAGCCGCAAAGCCCAAGGCAGCCTCAGCGCCGCCCGCCATCCCGAACCGCGAGCGTCCGCCCGAGCCGCAACGCTATCAGCCCGGCCGGGATGAGCTCCTGGAGCTTTACCGCCAGATGCTGCTGATCCGCCGGTTCGAGGAAAAGGCCGGCCAGCTTTACGGCCTCGGCCTGATCGGCGGGTTCTGCCATCTCTATATCGGTCAGGAAGCGGTGGCGGTCGGCCTCCAGTCCGCGCTGACCCCGGGGCTGGACAGCGTCATCACCGGCTACCGCGACCATGGCCATATGCTGGCTTACGGCATCGATCCCAAGGTCATCATGGCCGAACTGACCGGCCGTGCCGCGGGCATTTCGCGCGGCAAGGGCGGGTCGATGCACATGTTCTCGACCGATCACCGCTTCTATGGCGGCCACGGCATTGTCGGCGCGCAGGTCAGCCTGGGCGCGGGCCTGGCGTTCAAGCACAAATATGCCGGCGATGGCGGCGTCTGCATGGCCTATTTCGGCGACGGCGCGGCCAATCAGGGCCAGGTCTATGAAAGCTTCAACATGGCCGAGCTGTGGAAGCTGCCGATCATCTTCGTGATCGAGAACAACCAATATGCGATGGGCACCAGCGTCAACCGCTCCTCGGCGGAAGACCAGCTCTATCGCCGCGGCGAAAGCTTCCGCATCCCCGGCATCCAGGTCGACGGGATGGACGTGCTCGCCTGTCGCGGCGCGGCCGAGGTCGCGCTTGACTGGGTGCGCAGCGGCAAGGGGCCGGTCATCCTCGAGATGAAGACCTATCGCTATCGCGGCCATTCCATGTCCGATCCGGCCAAATATCGCAGCCGTGACGAGGTGCAGTCGGTGAAGGAGAAATCCGATCCGATCGACCAGGCGGCGCGCGATCTGGGCGCGCTTGGCGTCACCGAGGCCGAACTGAAGGACATTGACCGCGAGATCCGCCGCATCGTCGGCGAAGCGGCCGATTTTGCCGAAACCATGCCCGAGCCGGACCTGTCCGAACTCCACACCGACGTGCTGGTGGAAACCTACTGATGGCGATTGAACTGAAGATGCCGGCCCTGTCCCCCACGATGGAGGAAGGGACGCTTGCCCGCTGGCTGGTCAAGCCCGGCGATGCCGTGCGTTCGGGCGACATTCTGGCCGAGATCGAGACCGACAAGGCGACGATGGAGTTCGAGGCGGTCGACGAAGGCGTCGTCGCCGAGATCCTGGTGGCCGAGGGCACCGACAATGTGAAGGTCGGCACGGTGATCGCGACGCTGACCGGGGAAGGTGAAGCCGCCGCCCCGGCACCGGCAGCTGCGCCGGCTCCCGCTCCTGCACCCGTGCCGGCTCCGGCACCTGTGGCGGCGAAGCCCGCGCCGGTCCCGGCGGCTCCGCGCGCTGCCGAGGTGCCGGCCGGCACCGAAATGGTCCGCACCACGGTGCGCGAGGCGCTGCGCGATGCGATGGCCGAGGAAATGCGCCGTGACGAGCGCGTGTTCGTGATGGGCGAAGAGGTTGCCGAATATCAGGGCGCCTACAAGGTCACCCAGGGGCTGCTCGACGAGTTCGGGCCGCGCCGCGTGATCGACACGCCGATCACCGAATATGGCTTTGCCGGCATCGGCACCGGGGCGGCGATGGGCGGCCTGCGCCCGATCGTCGAGTTCATGACGTTCAACTTCGCCATGCAGGCGATCGACCACATCATCAACTCGGCGGCGAAGACCAACTACATGTCCGGCGGCCAGATGCGCTGCCCGATCGTGTTCCGCGGGCCGAACGGCGCCGCCAGCCGCGTCGCTGCCCAGCACAGCCAGAATTACGGCCCCTGGTATGCAAGCGTCCCTGGCCTGGTGGTGATCGCGCCCTATGACGCGGCCGATGCCAAGGGGCTGCTCAAGGCGGCGATCCGCAGCGAGGATCCGGTCGTGTTCCTTGAAAACGAGCTGGTCTATGGCCGCAGCTTCGACGTGCCGCGCCTCGACGATTTCGTGCTGCCGATCGGCAAGGCGCGGATCGTGCGGCCGGGCCGCGATGTGACCATCGTCAGCTATTCGATCGGCGTGGGCGTCGCGCTCGATGCCGCCGAACAGCTGGCCGGCGAGGGGATCGAGGCCGAAATCGTCGATCTGCGCACGCTGCGTCCGCTCGACCGGCAGACGGTGCTGGAAAGCCTGGCGCGCACCAACCGGCTGGTGGTGGTCGAGGAAGGCTGGCCGGTCTGCTCGATCGCGTCGGAAATCGCCGCGATCGCGATGGAGGACGGGTTCGACGATCTCGACGCGCCGGTGCTGCGCGTCACCAATGCCGATGTGCCGCTGCCCTATGCGGCCAATCTTGAAAAGCTGGCGATCGTCGATGCCGCGCGCGTCGTCGAGGCGGTCAGGCGGGTCTGCTACCGCTGAGCTTTTGCCGCCCGGCCCGGAGATGTTCGGGCCGGGCGGCGGTTCAGACCGTGTATTTGTCGCAGGTCAGCCGCGCATTGCCGATGCTGGGGGCCGGATCGATGATGCCGGTGCCGCTGTTGAGGCTCAGGTCGCGCCGGTCACGGACGACGAACGACGCGATATAGTGGATGCGCGGCCGCCCGATCAGCCACGCGCCGAGCAGCGGCTGATACTGGTAGTTGATTTCGACGAACATCACCGCTGATCCCGGCGGGGCGGTGACGCGCGATCCCGTCGGCCCCATGCCGGCAAAGGCGTTGCCGGTCGCCCCGTCGCCGGCGCGGCCATAGCTCGAATCCCAGCCGGTTCCCTGCCGCAGCCCCAGGCAGCGCTGCCATTTGATCGTCTGCCCGCCCGAGGCGTTGGTTTCCACGCTCGACAGGGTGACGCGGCCATTTTGCAGCAGCCGCAATGACCCGCCCTGGATCCGCACGCCTTCGAGCACGTCGCTCAGGTCGACCTCGCGCAGCTCCTGCAGGTTGGTCTGCCGGTTGCTGCTGCCCGCGCGCGACGCATTGTCGGCCAGCGACAGCGCGATCTGGCTGACGCGCATCTGCATCTGCGCGTAATTGCCGACCTCGATGCCGTACATGCTCAGCCCCATAAAGGCCGGCAGGCTGAAGGCGAACTCGATATAGGCGACGCCTTTCGCATTGCCCGACAGCCGTGCCGGCAACAGGCGGGTGGGCGACAGGCGCGTGGAAAGGCGCGCGATCATGGACCGGATCATGTGCATCGATTGACCACCGGTGCGACCGACTGGGCGGCGAAGGGCTGGTTCTTGAGCGCGGTCTGGACGACGATCTGTTCGGTGTTCGACAGGCCGAGCATCCGCCCGATCGGGAACAGCCGCGGATAGGTGACGGTGACGCGGTAAAGGGTCACGTCCTTGGCACCACCCTGGCCGGACCGGCCGGGGCGGGCATCCCACTGGTTGTTGCCGTTGATGTCGTCATAACATTCGCCGGGATCGCGGCGATTGTTGTTGTTGCTGTCGACAAAGCGTTCCGGCTTGGTCGCAAGGAAGGTCGAATAAAACTCGCGGCTGGTCGTCACCGTGGCGTTGCGCAGCGCGGTGCCGACCTGGGCGCGGATGCGGTTGTCGAGCGCGTCGCTGCGTTCCGCACCCCCTGGATCGTCGAATCGCGGCCGGAACGCTGCACCTCGCCCTCGACGATCGAGGTGACATAGGAGCGATAGGCGAGATCCATCCCGCCGAGCAGCATCAGCAGCATCGTCGGCGCGATCAGCGCGAACTCCATCATCGTCGATCCGCGCGCGTCGGCCAGCACCGCCGGCAGGCGCCGCGCGATGTCGGTGCCGGCGGCGCCGGGGCCGGGGTGGCGGGGCGCGGGGGCGCGGCTCACTTGGTCAGCCTCAGTTCGGCGATCAGCGAGGCGATTTCGCGGAACGCGTCACGCAGCTGGGTGGTGTTGGCCGCATAATAGGCCTTGCCCGGCGACGCGCATTGCTCAAGCCGTGTCGTCATGCTCTGCGAAAAGGCGATGACCCAGACGGTGATGCCCTTGGACTTGGCGGCCTCGCAGATCGCGCTGAACCGGGCATTGTGCCGGTTGGTCAGGTCGCTCGACGCCGCACCGCCAAGCACGCGCTGATCGCGGCGTTCAAAGCCGTAAAGGCCGTAGATAGCATCGTTCGGTGCCATGTCGCCATCGGTCATGAAGATCAGATGGCGGTTGGGCGGATCGCCATTGGTGCGCGCGGCGGTGTCGGCCGCAAACGGCCCGGTCGGCGACAGGAAGCGCGCCCCCCAGATCATGCCGACATCGTGATAGGTGCCGCCATGGGGGGTGAAATCGGCTGCGTTGACGTATCCCGACACTTCGGCCCGTGTCATTTCCGCCAGCCGCCGCGCCTGTTTGACGCAGGTGTTGAAGCCGCCGCGGTTGTTGTTGGTCGTCGCGCGCCAGTCTAGGCTGTGGCCGTCTGCCGAATTGTCAATCTTGTCCTCGGCTGCGTTGCCGCCGCGATTGTAGATCACCTGCGGCCACATCGGCCGCCACCGCGTCGCGCGCGAGTTGGGGATCAGATCGATGTCGAGATCGGCGGGCAGCGGGTTGGTGAAGGTCGACAGCGCGCTTGTCTGCCGTTCCTCGATGCAGCCCGCCCAAACCGGCGAGGTCACGCCCAGCTTGGTCGGATCGGGGACGGCATTGCCCTGCACATAGCCCGAGACGTCATGATCGACCGGTTCATAGCGCCACATCGGGGTAAGCGGGCGCTGCCGGGTGGAGCAGGTCCCCGGCGCGTTGCTGCCTGTCGCGGCGGTCCAGTTGGAGTTGCTGCCATAGGTCAGCGTTGCCGGAAAGCCGGTGGCCGGGCTGCGCAGCCGATAGGCGTTGCAGTCGGCCTGCGACATGCGGGCGATCGACGGGCCGGTGGTTTCGGTTCCGGTCAACTGTTCACCGACGATGCGCCGCGACTGATAGGTCCAGGTGTCGGTGACCAGATAGCTGGACGGCAGCAGCCGCCCGACATTGACCGTCGAGGTATAGGGAACAAAGCCGTAGCGGATCCGCGTCGATGGATCCTTGGCATTGGCGACGGTGTCGTAGAAATCGAGCACCGCGAGCTTCAGCCCGGCGATGCGCGATCCGCTTTCCTCTGGCACCGCCCAGACATTGCCGACCTGCACCGCCGTCACCGAGCCGGTATAGCTGTTGCAGCTCGACGTGTTGCGCGCCGGGGTGCAGGCCATCGATCCGGTGGTGTCGAGCACGAACATGATGTCGGCATCCGGCACGTCGAACCGCGCCTCGCACGACACGTTGAGCGCGCGCGCGCGAAAGCCGAACATGCCCATAACCGCCATCGGCACCGACACCGATGCCGTGCCGCGCACCTGGCCGTCGCCGGTGTCCGCAGGTGTGAACACGAGATTGCTGGTCCTGAACCAGCCGCTGGTGAAGTTGTTGCGGAAAAACTGCTGCGCCCGATCGCGCGACGTGGCGTCGAGCGTGCCGCCGGTCATGAATTTGCGCCCGGCGAGAACCCCGGCATCGCATGCCTGTTGCAGTCGGGTGCGGACGACATACAGCCGCGCCATGTCCACCGCCGCGCCGGCAAAGCCGGCGAGCGGGATCATGCCGGCGGCGATGATCGCCATGGTGTTGCCGGCGCGATTTGCGCGAAACCGTGCGAGGAACCCGGCGTTCGGCCTATAAAGAGTGTCTGGTGCGGCCATGACTCTGCTTCTGCCCGGATCATGCGGCGACCCTGTTGCCGGTTATGCGCGCCCCCGGCTAAGCATGGGCTAACAGGCTTGGTTAACAGGATTTTGCCCTTTGGCTCCGCAAATTGCCGATCCCGAACGCCTGCTGGCGCTTGCCTATGCGGACGCAGAGCGGCGCGGTGCGCTCGCGCTTTTGTGGCAGCTCGACGAACGGCTGGCGGGCATTGTCGTCACGACCAGCCAGCCGGCGATCGGCCAGATGCGCCTGACCTGGTGGCATCAGGCGCTGGACGGGCTCGGCACCGCGCCCGCGCCGGCCGAGCCGCTGCTCATGGCGCTGGCCGCCTGTCCTCAGGTGGTGCCGGCGCGGCTGCTGCCGCTGATCGATGGCTGGGAAGCGCTGCTCGACGCTCCGCCGCTCGACGAGGCGGCGCTGTCCCTGCACGCTGAGGCACGTGGTGCGGCGCTGTTTGCAGCGGCGGCGGATCTGCTTGGCCCGACCGGTCTTCCTGATGATGAGATCGCTGCCGCCGGACGCCTCTGGGCGCTGATCGATGCTGCGCGGCGGCTGACCGATCCGGCCAGTGCCGGCCGCGCGCTCGCGCTGGCCCGTGCCGAGCTGGGGCGGCTGCCGCGACGCTGGCCAAGGCCGCTCGCGCCGCTCGGCCTGCTGGCGGTGCTGGCCCGCGCCGATGCCCGCGCGCCTCAGCCGGCGCGGCAGGGCGCGCCGCGCCGCATTGCCCGCGCGCTCTGGTTCCGGATTGCGCGCCGCTGAGTGAAAAGCATCGGTTCCGGATCATTGACTGGCAGGGATCGGGGCGGCTGACCTAGCGTTCCGCATTCAGAAGCGGGGGTGCGGCATGATGCGGATAATGGCCGGGATGGCCGCACTGGCGCTCGCGCTGGGCGCGGGATTTGTCTGGTGGTCGGGCCGGGAGGAGCGCGCGGCCCCGCTGGTGCCCGCGTCCGCCCCGCAGACCGCTGCCGAGGCCGGTCTGGCCGAACCTTTGCCGCCCGAGGCCAGCGAGCGCACACGCGAGCAGCGGCGGTTCGACCGTTATGACCGCGACCGAGACGGAATAGTCGTGCGCGACGAATATCTCGCCAGCCGGGTCAAGGCGTTCCGGCGGCTCGATACCGATGGCGATGGCCGGCTGTCGTTCGAGGAATGGGCCGACAAGACGATCGACCGTTTTGCAACCGCCGACGCCGACCGTGACCAGAAGCTGACCCGGACCGAGTTTGCGACCACGAGGCCGCCGCGCCGCGCGCCGCCGCGCACGCCCTGTCCGCCGCCCGCCGAGGCCGAAGGCGGCTGAGAGGATCGCGCGGGGCCGCCCGCCCGGGGTCAGGCCGCGACGCCCATCCAGCCGCCAAGATCGGCGCGCGCCCGGCCGGTCAGCCGCGCCTTGCGCTCGGCCTTGCGGACATCGCCGTCCACCGGCGGGAACAGGCCGAAATTGACGTTCATCGGCTGATAGGTCGCGGCATCGGCATCGCCGGTGATATGCCCCAGCAGCGCGCCGAGCGCGGTGGTGCGCGGCGGGGCAGGGAGCGCGCCGCCGGCCAGCTCCGCCGCCGCAAACCGGCCGGCGAGCAGGCCGATCGCAGCCGATTCGACATAGCCTTCGCACCCCGTGATCTGCCCGGCAAAGCGGATGTGCGGCGCCGATTTCAGCCGCAGCTGCCCGTCGAGCAGCCGGGGAGCATTGATGAAGGTGTTGCGGTGCAGCCCGCCCAGCCGCGCAAACTCCGCCTGCTCAAGCCCCGGAATCGTGCGGAACAGCCTGACCTGCTCGGCATATTTGAGCTTGGTCTGAAAGCCGACAATGTTCCACAAGGTGCCGAGCGCATTGTCCTGACGCAGCTGGACGACCGCATAGGGACGGTGGCCGGTGCGTGGATCGCGCAGGCCAAAGGGCTTCATCGGCCCGTGGCGCAGCGTTTCCGGCCCGCGCGAGGCCATCACCTCGATCGGCATGCAGCCGTCGAAATAGGGCGTGTCCTTTTCCCACTCGCGAAACTCGGTCTTTTCGCCGTCGAGCAGGCCCTGAACAAAGGCCTGATACTGGTCGCGGTCGAGCGGGCAGTTGATGTAATCGCGGCCATCGCCCTTGTCCCAGCGCGACTGGAACCAGGCGATGTCGAAATCGATGCTGTCGCGGTGGACGATGGGCGCGATGGCGTCGAAAAACGCCAGCTGGTCCATCCCGGTCGCCGCGCCGATCGATCCGGCAAGGCCCGCCGCGGTCAGCGGGCCGGTGGCGATGATGGCCGGGCCGTCCGCCGGCAGCGCATCGACCCGTTCGCGCACCAGCGTGACGCGGGGATGCCCGGCCAGCGCCGCGGTGACGCCCCCCGCAAATCCGTCACGGTCGACGGCCAGCGCCGATCCGGCGGGCACGCGGTGGCGATCCGCCTGCGCCATGATCAATGACCCCAGCCGGCGCATCTCCTCGTGCAGCAGCCCGACGGCATTGCTGTCGGCATCGTCGGACCGGAAGCTGTTGGAACAGACCAGCTCGGCCAGCGCGTCGGTGTGGTGCGCCGGCGTTGCCTCCACGCCGCGCATTTCCGACAGGCGGACATGCCAGCCCGCCTCGGCCAGCTGCCATGCGGCTTCGGATCCGGCGAGCCCGCCGCCGATGATGTGAATGTCGTGATTGGCCGTCATGCACCGGGCGGATAGCATGACCGCAAAGGGGTGCAATATGGGGCAGAACGGTATGGCGGGGATCTGGCGCGGGCGGACAGGCGGGCTGTTGATCGCGGCGCTCTGTGCCGGGGCCAGCTATTGGCCCGCCGCGCATCTGCTGCCGCACGCGCCGGAGGCGCTGATCATCGCGTGGAAGGGGCTGGGCGTGGCGCTGCTCGCGGCCTGGGTGTTCGCGGCGGTGCCGGGGCGGGACGGGCGCTGGCTGGCCGCTGTGCTCGCGCTGGGCGCGCTTGGCGACGTGCTGCTCGATGCCGTGTCGCTGACGGTGGGGGCGGTTGCGTTTCTGGCCGGCCATGTGCTGGCCGTGCCTTTCTATTGGCGGCACCGCAGCGGGCGCGCATCCCGGGCGGCGATGGTCGCCGTGGCGGCGCTGGCTGCGGGCGTCGTTGCGCTCGCCGCCTCCTTGCCCACCGACCGGGCTGCGGCGCCAGGCATCGCGTTTTACAGCAGCGGGCTGGCCGCGATGGCGGCGATGGCCGCGCTCAGCCGGTTCAGGCTGGCGGCATCGGGGGCGCTGCTGTTCGTCATCTCCGATCTGCTGATCTTTGCCGGTCTGGGGCCGCTCGCCGGATCGCCGGCGACACTGCTGGTCTGGCCGCTTTATTTTGCCGGGCAGGCGTTGATCGCGGTCGGGGCTGGTCGTGCGCTGGTGCGCTGTCAAGCCGGGTGAGACCAGCCGGCGGCGCGGAATAAGGAGTCTGACAAAGGGCTGGAGCGGCCGATCCGATGCAATCGGATCGAAAACCGCTCCAGCTTGGTGCCGGTCACCCGGCGCGGCTTGCCTTATTCGCCCTTCGCGGCCGGCTTGCGCCCGGGACGCCCCGGCGTCTTCGCGCCGGTGCGGGCGGCGCGGCCCTTGGAGCCGAGACCGATCTTGAGCGCGAGGTCGCGGCGCTGCTTCGCATAGTTTTCCGCGACCATCGGATAATCGGGCTTCAGCTTATAGCGTTCGCGATACTGTTCCGGGGTCAGGCCGTGGCGCGACAGATGACGCTTCAGCGACTTATAGGGCTTGCCGTCGATGAGCGAGATGATGACGTCCTTCGACGCCAGCGACTTGCGCACCGAAACGGCCGGTTCGATCCCGGTTTCGGCCGAAGTTTCGCCCGGCTGTTCTTCATGCGCGGACAGGCCGGTCAGCGTCGCATGCATCTTGTTGAGGAAAGCCGGCACATCTTCGGCGCCCGCGCGGTTATTGGGGTTGTTCAGCCAGGCGATCGTCAGCTCGGTCGCCAGTTCGATCATATTTGGCGACAGGTCGATATCGGCCATTATTACCTCCGTTTCGGACGCACTGCATTTAAAGCACATTTTAGGCGCGTCAACGGGGCTGATCTAAAGATGAACGGGAAATATTATTTGGCAAGCAAAGTATTTGCCTCAAATCGCAGATGTGGCGCGGTGGTCGAGCCTATGTAACGGCCAATGATTGCAAACGATTTCAAGTGATTAAGGCCGCCATGACGAAGGCCGGCTGCCGCCGGGCAGCCGGCGGCGCGGATCCGCGCCTGAGGCGGATCGACCGGAAAAACCACAGGAAAAGGCCGCCGCCCGGCTGGGGCGACGGCCGAGTCGAACAGGGATCAACCGGGGCTGCGGGCCGGTTCAGGCGGCAGCCTTGCGCCGTTCCGCCAGTTCCTGGTTGAGCATTTCGGCGAGCAGGAACGCCAGTTCCAGGCTTTGCGCGGCGTTGAGCCGCGGGTCGCAATGCGTGTGGTAGCGGTCGGCCAGCGACTGTTCGGTCACGTCCACCGCACCGCCCGTGCATTCGGTGACGTTCTGCCCGGTCATTTCGCAGTGGATGCCGCCGCCGAAACTGCCTTCGGCACGGTGCACGGCGAAGAAGCCGCGCACTTCGGCCAGGATGCGGTCGAATGGCCGCGTCTTGTAGCCATTGGCGGCCTTGACGACATTGCCGTGCATCGGATCGCAGCTCCAGACCACCGGATGGCCTTCGCGCATGACCGCGCGGATCAGGCGCGGCAGCCCGGCCTCGATCTTGTCATAGCCATAGCGCGTGATGAGCGTGATCCGCCCCGGCTCGCGCGCCGGGTTGAGCGTGTCGAGCAGCCGCAGCAGCGTATCCGGCTCAAGGCTCGGGCCGCATTTCATGCCGATCGGATTGCCGATGCCGCGCAGGAACTCGACATGGGCCGAGCCTTCAAAGCGCGTCCGGTCGCCGATCCACAGGAAATGGGCCGAGGTGTTGTACCAGTCCCCGGTCAGTGAATCCTGCCGCGTCAGCGCCTGCTCATAAGGCAGCAGCAGCGCCTCATGGCTGGTGAAGAACGATGTCCCCTTGAGCTGCGGCACCGTTTCGGGGTTGATCCCGCACGCGGCCATGAAGTCCAGCGCCTCGCCGATCCGGTCGGCCAGGTCGGTATATTTCTTGGTCCAGGGGCTGCGGCCCATGAAATCATGGGTCCAGCGATTGACCTGATGCAGATTGGCATAGCCGCCCTGCGCAAAGGCGCGCAGCAGGTTGAGCGTCGCTGCCGACTGGCTGTAGGCGCGCACCATGCGCTGCGGATCCGGCGTCCGCGCGTCGGGGGTGAAGGCGATGTCGTTGACATTGTCCCCGCGATAGGAGGGCAGGACGACGCCGTTCTGTTCTTCCATGTCGGCTGAGCGCGGCTTGGCGAACTGCCCGGCCATGCGCCCCAGCTTCACCACCGGCAGCTTGGAGGCGAAGGTCAGCACCACCGCCATCTGCAGGATCACCCGGAAGGTGTCGCGGATGTTGTTGGGATGGAACTCGGCAAAGCTTTCGGCACAGTCGCCGCCCTGGAGCAGGAACGCCTTGCCCGCGCCGACATCGGCCAGATCGCGTTTCAGGTCGCGCGCTTCGCCCGCAAACACCAGCGGCGGAAAGTTGCGCAGCTCCGCCTCCGCTGCGCTGAGCGCCGCCGGGTCGGGATAGGCGGGGAGCTGACGTGCCTCATATGCGCGCCAGCTGTCGGGACTCCATGTCTGTGCCATAACGCCAGCCGAGATGCGGGATGCGTCGCCCGATTGCAACCGAAAGCGGGCTTGGCCCGGCTAAAGCGCGGCTGTGCCCGGCCCGCTATGCCCGGCCTGTCGTCTCTCAGCCTGTCGTTTCTCAGGCGCCGGGCACGCCCATCTCGCGCGCGGCACGCTTCAGATCGGCGGCTGCGCCCGGATTGGCGGCGACCGCGCTGGAAAGAGCTGTTGCCGCTTCCTTCGCCTCGCCCAACTGCATCCGGCTACGCATCAGCATCACCCAGCGTTCGGGCTGGCGCGGATCGGCGGCGAGCCTGGCGGCAAGGCCGTCGACCATGCCCCGGATCATTGCCTGCTGGGCCGGATCGGCGGCGATGGCCGCCGCAGCGGGCTGCGCGGCCATCGGCGCAGCTGCAGCGGGCGGGGCAGGCCGGCGCGGCAGCGCCGCCAGCTTTGCCGCGACATCGATGCCGCCCGCCGCAGCCCGGCGGCGGATCGTCGCCTCCAGCTCCGCCGCCCAGGGCGCGTCGGCGGGCGCTTCGGCGAGCAGCGCGAGCCAGTCGACCACCGCCCCCTTGGTGTCGCCCGCCTGATCCTTGACCACGGCGGCGAAATAGCGCGCCCGGGCATCACGCGGATCGCGGGCCAAAGCGGCGCGGAAGGCAGCGGCGGCATCGGCGGGCACCCGTGCACCCGGACCGCCGGCGATCACCAGCGCCTCGCCCAGCGCCGACCACAGATCGGCGCGGTCGGGCGCCAGCCGCACGGCGCGGCGATAGGCGGTTGCGGCCTCGGCCGGGCGGCCGGTTTCGAAAAACGCCCAGCCGAGCATCGTCCAGCCTTCGACCCGGTCCGGCTCCTCGCGCAGCCGCGCCTCAAGCCTGGTGATCAGGCTGGGGAGATCAGGGGCAGCGGGCTGGCCGCCCGCGCCCGCCGCGGGTGCCGCAGCGGTGGCGGGCGCAGCCGGGGCGGGGGACGCAGCCGGGGCCTCCGCCGCGTCCCGATCCCCGGCCTGCCTGCCGGCCCCCACCGCCACCGCGACAAGGGCCAGCCCGGCAGCGGCGAACAGGGCGATGCGGGTAGGCGGCATGGACAGTCGGGTCATGCCCCGACTGTCGGGCTTTCCCCGGCGGCTGTCCAGCCCGGCTGCCGGGTCAGAAGCGGCTGGACAGCGTCAGGCCATAGGTGCGCGGATCGCCGGGCTGGCCGACCACCAGCCCGGTATTGCCCGGCTGGGTGGCCAGCAGCTCGAAATAATCGGTGTCGAATGCGTTCCTGACCCAGACGAACAGATGCCATTTCTGGTCATCGGTGCGGAAGCCCGCGCGCAGATTGGTGAGCGCATAGCCGGCGACATCGGTGAGCACCGAGCGTGACGGGTTCGACGAGAAACGCGACCGCGCATTGCCGTCCACGCCCAGATAGGCCTCACCGCTCAGGCCGAACAGCGTCGCCGGCAGCCGGTATTCACCGCCATAGGAGGCCGCGAGCCGCGACACGCCGGGCAGCCACTGCCCCGACACGTCGCAATTGGCCGGGCTTGGGCCACCCGGCGTGCCGGCAGGGGCGGCGGGGCTGGCGGCGGTCGCCGCGCTGCCGCCGGCCAGTTCGGGCGGGCAGGGCGCGTCGACAAAGCGCACATAGCGGGCATCGGTCAGCGCGACATTGGCGTAAAGGCTGAGCCGCGCCGACGGGCGGGCGGCCAGATCGGCCTCGATCCCGCGCACCCGGACCTTGCCGGCATTGGCAAGATAGCCGCGCAGCACGCCGAGCTGGCCGTTGATGACGGTCGCCTGATAGTCGCGGATCGCCGTCTGGAACGCGGCAAGGTTGAGGGTCAGGCGGCGGTTGAAGAACTGGCTTTTGAGGCCGATTTCGACATGATCGACGCGTTCGGGCTTCACGGTCGCCGCCGACTGGATCGGCGTGTTCGCCGCATCGAGCGGCAGGCCCGACAGGTTGATGCCGCCCGATTTGAAGCTGCGCGCATAGGTGGCGTAGCTCAGAATATCGGGCGCGAGATCGAGGCTGAGGGTCAGGTCGCCCGACAGGTTCCAGTCGGAAAAGCGCGCGCGGTAGCTTTGCGGGGCAAGCACCGAACGCTGGTCGGCATTGAGCACCGTCGATCCGCTGCCCGTCGTCACCGTCGCGACATAGGATCCGGTTTTCCTGTCATGGTTGATCCGGACACCGGGCTGGATGCGCAGCCTGTCGGTCACCCGCCAGGTCAGCTGGCCAAAGGCGGCGGCGCTGGTGTTGGAAAAATCAATGTCGTTGCGCGACGTCAGCCCGGCGAGCACCGCCGGATTGTTCGCATTGGCGCTGGCGGGGTTGAGCAGCCAGCGCGACGCTGCCGCGCCCTGCACCTGCAGACCGTCGGTATGGATGGTCTGGTGAAAGCCGAACAGGCCGATCACATAATCGATGCGGTTGTTGCCAGTCGACGCATAGCGGATTTCCTGCGTCCATTGCCGCTGGCGCGACGGATTGGCCGATACGGTTGTGATCGGCAGGCCGGTAAAGTCGCGGTCATTGGACGGCCCCCAGTTCCAGTAACGCCATGCCGTGACCGATGTCAGCTCGCCCGGCCCGACATCCGCGGTGACGCGCAGCGACAGGCCGCCCAGTTCCTGAAACGCCCGGAGCGGGGTGTCGAGATCGGTCAGCCGGTCGAACGGATCGGTGCTGGGCGGGCGATAGCCGAAGGCGGCGGCCAGCGCGTCATATTGCCGGTTGAGCGGCCGCTGGGTGCGGCCGACCCGCGCATAGATCTGCGCGCAGCAGTTCGGATCCTGGCGGCTATAGTCGCCGGTCAGGTTGATCTCGATCGCCTCGGTCGCCTTCAGCAGGAACTGGGCGCGCAGCCCCAGATTGTCGAGCTCGTTGACGCGGCTCTGGGTGCGGACGTTGAAGATGGTGCCGCGCCGGCGGGTCGACGACACGGCAAGGCTGGCGGCCAGCCGGTCGGCGATCAGCGGTCCCGAAACCGAGCCGCGCGCCTGGACGAAACCCAGATTGCCGACGCTGATCTCCCCCCGCCCCTCGGCGGTGAAGGAGGGCGCGCGGGTGGTGATCGCGATCGCCCCGGCGGTCGTGTTCTTGCCATAGAGCGTGCCCTGCGGCCCGCGCAGCACCTCGATCCGCTCGACATCGACGAAATCGAACGTCGCCGCCGCGATGCGGCTGAAATAGACCTGATCGACATAGATGCCGACCCCCTGTTCGATCCCGTCATTGGTCAGGCCGAACGGCGCGCCGAGGCCGCGGATATTGGCGGCCGAGTTGCGCGGGTTGGTCGAGAAGAACTGGAAACTCGGCAGCAGCTGCTGCAACCGGCCGATATTGTTGTTGCCGGTCTGGTCGAGCGTTGCGGAATCGAGCACCGACACGGCAAGCGGCACATCCTGCACCCCTTCCTCGCGGCGGCGCGCGGTGACCACGACGACATCGCCCTGCGCCTGATCGTCAATGTCGGTGTCGGCGGCCGCCAATACCGCCGCGTCGGCGGCGGGTGCCGGAATGGGACCGGCAGAGGCGAGCAGCAGCGCGGCCGGAATGGTCGGATAAGGCATGACGAACGATCCCCGTTTGGAGTGGGGATTATTCTCAATCAATGAAGTAGACTAAACAGCCTTATTCTTCATGCCCGCCAAGCGCGGCTTGTGGCGTGCGTTGTCAGGCCCGGCGCTGCTGGTTCAGCACCTCATAGGCCATCACCGCGGTCGCCACGGCGGCGTTCAGGCTGTCGGCCTTGCCGCGCATCGGCATTTTGACGCGGATATCGCAGGCCTCCTCATAGGCGGCAGGAAGGCCCTGCGCCTCGTTGCCGACCAGGATGAAGGTCGGCGCGGGATAATGTGCCGCCTGATAATCGGTGTCGGTGCGCAGGCTGAGTGCGGCAAGCGTGCCCGGCCCGGCGCGCAGCCAGGCCAGGAAATCATCCCAGCGCGTGATGCTGATCGTCTGGGTGAACAGCGCGCCCATCGACGCGCGCACCGCCTCGACCGAAAAGGGATCGACACAGTCATCGACCAGGATCAGCCCGCCCGCGCCCACCGCATCGCCGGTGCGCAGGATGGTGCCGAGATTGCCGGGATCGCGCAGCGCCTGGGCGACGATCCAGATCGGCGCCGCCGTCCGGTCGAGCGCGGCAAGCGGGGTCAGCCGGTCGCGATAGACGCCGATCAGCGTCTGCGGATTGTCCTTACCCGACAGCTTGGACAGGATGTCGGCGCTGGTTTCGATCACGTCGCCGCCCGCCGCCTCGGTCGCGGCGATGAGCGTGCGCGCCAGCGGATGGGCGGCGCCTTCGGGGGCGAGGAACAGCATTTCGGGCAGCACGCCCATGTCGCGCGCCTCGGTCAGGATCCGCAGCCCTTCGGCCAGGAACAGCCCTTCACGGCGGCGATGCTTCTTGTCGCGCAGCGACCGCACCCGCTTGACCAGCGGATTGGAAAAGCCGGTGATCTGGCGCACGCTGACCGCTCAGTCCTCGCCGAATTTGCCCTCGACCAGCGCGACCAGCTGGGCAAGGGCGGCCTCGGCCTCGTCGCCGGCGGCGCTGATCGTCACCTGATCGCCCATCGCCGCGCCCAGCATCATCAGCCCCATGATCGACGTGCCGGTGACGGCCGCGCCGTCCTTCGCCACCTCGATCCGGGCGGTGAGCGCGCTGGCCATGGTCACGAATTTGGCGCTGGCGCGGGCATGAAGGCCGCGCCGGTTGGTGATGGTGACGGTGCGCGAAACGGTCGTCACGCCGCCTCGCCCAGCACTTCGGATGCAACCGAGATATATTTGCGCCCCGCCTCGCGCGCGGCGGCGACGGCGTCCTTGACGCCCATGGTGCGGCGCGCGCCTTCCAGCCGGATCAGCATCGGCAGGTTGATGCCGGCGATCACCTCGACCCGCCCGGGCACCATCAGCGAGATGGCGAGGTTGGACGGCGTGCCGCCGAACAGGTCGGTCAGCACGATCACGCCGCGCCCGGCATCGACCGCCTTGATCGCCTTGGCAATATCGGCCCGGCGCAGCTCCATATCGTCATCAGGACCGATGCAGATCGCCTCGACCGCGCCCTGCGGGCCGACGACATGCTCCATCGCCACGACGAATTCCGCCGCCAGCCGTCCATGGGTCACCAGCACCAGTCCGATCATCTCAGTCTTTCGAGTCCTTCAAGCCGGCTGCCGATCAGGCCGGTGCCGGCGGCCCTTCAAGCGCATCCTGGGGGGGTGTCGCAAGATCCCGGTGCGATACCGTGAGACAAAAACCCTGATCGCGCAACCGCCGCGCCATTTCCTCGGCGACATGGACCGAGCGGTGACGCCCGCCGGTGCAGCCAAAGGCAATCGCCAGATACGCCTTGCCGCTGGCGATATGGCGCGGAACCATCGTCAGCAGCAGCGATTCGATCTGCGCCAGCGACACGTCATGCGCCGGATCGGCGGCGACATAGTCGGCGACCGGTCGGTCCAGCCCGGTCAGCGGCTTCAGCACCCGGTCCCAGTGCGGATTGCGCAGATAGCGCATGTCGAACACCAGATCGGCGTCGCGCGGCAGCCCGCGGGCAAAGCCGAACGACATCACCGAGATCACCGTGCGCGCGCCGCCCGCCGGGGCGAAGCGGCGGCGGATCTGGTCCTGCAGGTCGGCGCGGCTGAGCGCGGTGGTGTCGATCAGCTGGTCGGCGGCGGCGCGCAGCGGCTGCAGCAGTTCGGTCTCGCGGGCGATGCCGTCGCGCGCCGGGCGGTCGGGGGCAAGCGGATGCCGCCGCCGCGTCTCGTCATAGCGCCGCGCCAGTTCATCGGTGCCGCAGTCGAGGAACAGCGTCTCGACCTCGAACGGGGCCTCGGCCCGCAGCCGCGCCGCGCGGGTCGCCATGCGCGCGGCGTCAAAGCCGCGGGTGCGGGTGTCGATGCCGATGGCGAGCGGGCGGTGCTCGTCCATCACCGCATCGGATGGTGCCATGGTCAGCAGCCGGTCAATGAGCGGCAGGGGCATGTTGTCGACCACCTCCCACCCCGCATCCTCCAGCGTGTCGAGCGCCGTCGAGCGTCCCGCGCCCGACAGGCCGGTGACGAGCAGCAGCCGCGCGGGGTTGATCCGCCCGCTCATGCGCCGGCCCCGGCTGCCAGGTCGGCCAGCGCCAGCTCGACCTTGATCGGCGCGCTCGCCTCGAACGGGGCAAGGGCGATGACCGGCAGGTCAACGCCGGCCACCTCGCGGTGGATGGCGGGGGGCGGCATGCGCTCCGGCGGCGCGGCAAGGTCGATCAGCATCGCAACAGGCATATCAGTGATATAGGCGATCCGGCGGATGCCGAGGCCGCGCACCTCGATCATCCCGGCAATCTGCGCCGGCGGGGCGGCGAACAGCCGCTGTCCGCGCCGGTCGAGCAGCACCTGATCGTCGCTGACCAGCACCGCCCCCGGTCGATCAGCCGCAGCGCCAGATCGGATTTGCCGCTGCCCGAGGGGCCGGAGAGCAGCACCGCCCGCCCGCCGATCGCGACGCAGCTGGCATGGATGCGCGCGGGGGCGGGGGAGGGTGAGAGGGAGGGGGCGGCCCCGGTCATGCCGGCGCGCTTTCCGGCCCGCCATCGGGCGTGGCGGCGGGCAGGCGGATGACGAATGCCGCACCCGCCGGCCGCTCGTCTCGCGTCTCGACCTCGATCCGGCCGAGATGGCCGTCGACAATCGCCTTGGCGATCGCAAGGCCCAGCCCCGAATGCTCGCCGAACCGCTCGCCCGCCGGGCGCACGCTGTGGAAGCGGCGGAAAATGTCGTCGCGCAGCTCGGCCGGCACGCCGGGGCCTTCATCCTCGACCCGCACGATCACCTCGTCGCCGATGCGGGTCGCCACCACCTCGACCAGTCCCTGATCGGGCGAGAAGGACACCGCATTGTCGATCAGATTGTCGAGCACGCGCACCAGCCGGTTTTCCTCGCCCATCACCAGCGCAATGCCCTTGCGCGGCCGGGCAAAGGCCAGCTGCACCCCGCGCGGATTGGCCCCGCGCCGTTCGCGCGCGGCCAGCATCGTCTCGATCACCGGCCCCAGATCGATCGGCTCGAAACGCGCCCGCGACAGTTCGGCATCGAGGCGCGAGGCCTCGGCAATGTCGGTGATCAGCCGGTCCAGCCGCCGGACATCGTCCTGGATGATCGCCAGCAGCTGCCGGCGCGGCGCATCGTCCTGCACCCGTTCCAGCGCGTCGACGGCGGAGCGCAGCGAGGCGAGCGGGTTTTTGAGCTCATGCGTCACATCGGCGGCAAAGGCGTCGGTCGCGTCGATGCGCTGCCTGAGCGCCTGGCTCATGTCGGAAATCGCGCGGGCCAGCGCGCCGATCTCGTCCCCCCGGTCGGGCAGCCGGGGCACCACGACTTCACGCGCACGGCCCAGCCTGACGCGGATCGCCGCACTCGCCAGCCGCCGCAGCGGCCTGACGATGGTGCGGGCAAGAAACAGCGACAGCAGCACCGACATCAGCCCCGCGCCAAGCAGCACAAAGCCGAGGCGAAGCCGTTCGGCGCGGACGATGCGGGTGATGTCGCGGGCATTGCTGGTGAGGAGCAGCCAGCCGCCGCTGACCGGCGTCGCGGCCGAGATCATCGGCGTGCGGTCCGGGGCATAGCGGACGCGCGTGGTCGCCGGGCCGCAGCGTTCGCACAGCTCATGATCGGCGCGGTCGACACGCGCGCCGCCGCCGGCGGCAAGTGCGGTGATTTCGGGCCATGCCTGGGCGCGGTCGACCGCCGGCTCGGCAAAGCGTTCGATCAGCGGCGCGCCCACAATCCGTTCCGCCGCGCGGTCGAGAAAGCGGGCGACATGGCGGCGCCAGGGTTCCTCGCGCGGGTCGCGCAGCCGGTAGGTCGGCGGGCTCAGCCGCCAGCTGTCCTGCACCAGCCGCCCGTCGGGTGCATAGATGCGGATGCGTGCGCCGGTCAGCGACGAATGATCGGCCAGAATCGCCCGGTCGCCCGCCTCCGGGCTGGCGGCAAGCGCGATCGCCACTGCCTGGGCATCATGCGCCGCCTGATCGAGCCGCTGGTCGATCAGCCGCGTGCGATAGCTGTCGAGATAGAAGAACGCGCCCGCCAGCATCGCCAGCGCGAACACGTTGACGGCCAGGATGCGCGTCGTCAGCGACACCCGGCCCGACCAGCGCAGCGCCAGATCGCCGGTTTCGCGCGGGCGGCGCGGCTCAGCTTTCGGCAAAGCGATAGCCCGCGCCATACAGCGTCTCGATCCCGTCAAACTGGTCGTCGACCTGGCGGAATTTGCGGCGCAGACGCTTGATATGGCTGTCGATCGTCCGGTCATCGACATAGACGTCGTCCTGATAGGCGGCGTCCATCAGCTGGTTGCGCGATTTGACCACGCCGGGGCGCTGGGCGAGCGATTCGAGAATCAGGAACTCGGTCACGGTCAGCGTGACGTCGCGGCCCTTCCAGGTGACGCGGTGGCGCGCCGGGTCCATCTCCAGCGCGCCGCGCACCAGCGGTTCGGCCGCCGGCGCGTCGCTGTCCGCCTGCGGGCGGCTCAGCTCCACCCGGCGCAGGATCGCGCGGATGCGCGCGATCAGCAGCCGCTGGGAAAAGGGCTTGGCGATATAATCGTCCGCACCCATCGCCAGGCCCAGCGCCTCGTCCAGCTCGTCGGTCTTGGAGGTGAGGAAGATGACCGGCAGCGCCGATTTCTCGCGCAGCCGCCGCAGCATCTCCAACCCGTCCATGCGCGGCATCTTGATATCGCACACCGCCAGATCGGGCGGGCTGTCGAGCAGCGCCTTGAGCGCCGTCTCGCCATCCGGGTAAAGCCGGGTCACGAACCCTTCGGACTGGAGCGCGATCGACAGCGAAGTCAGGATGTTGCGGTCGTCGTCAACGAGCGCGATGGTGGCGGCCATGGTTCCTCCGCCCCCTGCCTAGCGAATGCGGCGGGCGACAACAATGATGACGAACATCCGGGGCGCAAAACCGTGTTTGCGGCCGCCGCGCCGTTCCTCTGGCGCTTCCCCGTTCGAGTGGTTACATGGCGCGCCACGCTGATCGCAGCCACCCAGATTCACCCGCAGGAAGGATACGCGCTGGCCATGGACATCGAAATCGGTCTCACTTTCGACGACGTCCTGCTGCGGCCGGGCGAATCCGATGTGCTGCCGAGCCAGGCCGACACCCGCACCCAGCTGACGCGCGACATTTCGCTCAACATCCCGATCCTGTCATCGGCGATGGACACGGTGACCGAGGCCGACATGGCGATCGTCATGGCCCAGCTGGGCGGGATCGGCGTGCTGCACCGCAACCTGTCGGTCGAGGAACAGGCCGCCGCCGTCCGCCAGGTGAAAAGGTTTGAATCGGGGATGGTCGTCAATCCGATCACCATCGCTCCCGATGCGACGCTGGCCGACGCGCAGGCGATGATGACCGAACGGCGGATTTCGGGCATTCCGGTGGTCGAGGCGTCGGGCCGGCTGGTCGGCATTCTGACGAACCGCGACGTGCGCTTTGCCGAAAATCCGCGCCAGCCGGTGTCCGAACTGATGACCCGCGACAATCTGGCGACGGTCAAGGCCGATGTCAGCCAGGACGAGGCGCGGCGCATCCTGCACCAGCGCCGGATCGAAAAGCTGCTGGTGGTCGACGATGCCTATCGCTGCGTCGGGCTGATCACCGTCAAGGACATTGAAAAGGCGGTGCTCCATCCGAACGCCACCAAGGATGCGGCCGGGCGGCTGCGCGTGGCGGCTGCGACGACCGTTGGCGACAAGGGCTATGAGCGCACCGAGGCGCTGCTCGACGCCGAATGCGACCTGATCGTCATCGACACCGCCCATGGCCATTCGCGGATGGTCGCCGCCGCGGTCGAGCGGGTGCGCAAGATTTCCAACCGGGTGCAGATCGTGGCCGGCAATGTCGCGACCGCCGAGGCGACGCGCGCGCTGATCGACGCCGGGGCGGACGGGGTGAAGGTCGGCATCGGCCCGGGCTCCATCTGCACGACCCGCGTGGTCGCCGGTGTCGGTGTGCCGCAGCTGACTGCAATCATGGATGCCGCGCGCGAAGCGGCGAAATCCGGAGTGCCGGTGATCGCCGATGGCGGGCTGCGCACGTCGGGCGACATTGCCAAGGCGCTGGCGGCGGGCGCGTCGTCGGTGATGGTCGGATCGCTGCTGGCAGGCACCGAGGAGGCGCCGGGCGAAACCTTCCTGTATCAGGGGCGCGCCTATAAGAGCTATCGCGGCATGGGTTCGGTCGGCGCGATGGCGCGCGGCTCGGCTGACCGCTATTTCCAGCAGGACATCAAGGACCAGCTGAAGCTCGTGCCCGAGGGCATTGAAGGGCAGGTGCCCTATAAGGGACCGGCCAAGGACGTGATCCACCAGCTGGTCGGCGGGGTGAAGGCGGCGATGGGCTATACCGGCGCACGCACGATCGCCGAGCTGCAGGAGCGCGCGCGGTTCGTGCGCATCACCAATGCGGGCCTGCGCGAAAGCCATGTCCATGACGTGACGATCACGCGTGAGGCCCCCAATTACCCGACCCGGTAACCGCCGATGACGCCGGCCGCGCGCGTCGAGGCGGCGATCCAGCTGCTTGACCTGATCATCGCCGCCGCGCGCGATCAGGGGCCGGCTGCCGACACGATCATCGCCGGCTGGCTGAAGGCGCGGCGCTATGCCGGGTCGCAGGACCGGCGGGCGATCCGCGCGCTGGTTTATGATGCGGTGCGGCTGTGCGGCGAACGGCCCGAAAGCGGCCGCGCGGCGATGCTGGCGCTGGCAGACATGCGGCCGGACCTTGCCGCCCTGTTCGACGGATCGCCGCACGGCCCGGCCCCGGTCGCGGCGGGCGAAGCAGCGGCTGCGCCCGGCCTGGCCCCGGCCTGGCTCGAAGCGATGCTCGGCCATGTCGATATCGCCGCGCTGCTTGGCCGCGCGCCGCTCGACCTCCGGGTCAACCGGCTGAAGACCGACCGGGCGGCGGCGATGCGGGCGCTGGGCGCGGGCCAGCCGACGCCGTTCGCGCCCGACGGGCTGCGGATCGACCCGCCGATCGCGGTCGAGGCGCATCCGGCGTTCCGCGACGGCTGGATCGAGGTGCAGGACGAGGGCAGCCAGCTGATCGCGCTGGCCTGTGCCGCCCGCGCCGGCCAGACGGTGATCGATCTGTGCGCCGGGGCCGGGGGCAAGACGCTGGCGCTCGCCGCCGACATGGGCGGGCCGTCATCCGGCCGGCTGATCGCCTGCGACACCGACCGGGCGCGGCTCAGCCGGCTTGCGCCGCGCGCGATCCGCGCCGGGGCGGGCGGCATCGAAACCCGGCTGCTCGGCGGCGGGCGCGAGGCCGAGGCGCTGGGCGATCTCGCCGCGGGTGCGGATATCGTGCTGATCGACGCGCCCTGTTCGGGCGTCGGCACCTGGCGGCGCAACCCCGAGGCGCGCTGGCGGCTGACGCCGCAGCGGCTGGCGCGGCTGGCGGACATTCAGGCGCGGCTGCTCGATCTCGGCGCGGCTTTGGTGCGGCCGGGCGGGGCGATCGTCTATGCCGTGTGCTCGGTGCTCGATGCCGAGGGCGCGGACCAGCTTGCCGGCTTTTGCGCGCGCCATCCGGACTTTGCCGTTAAGCGGCCCTTCATCGCGCCCGGCGAAGATCGCGGCGGTGGCGTCCTGCTCTCACCGGGGCGGGACGGCACCGACGGGTTTTTCGTCGCGAGGCTGGAACGGGCGTGCTAGAAAGACCGACCCGACTGATTTGGGAGAAGATCATGCGTTACGCGCCCTTTGCCATTGTCGCCGCTCTCGGCCTTGCCGCAGTTTCGACCATGGTTCAGGGCCAGAAGCGCGATGCCGATATCGATCCCCGGTCGCTGCAATTGCTGGCCGAGGCGCGGGCGAAGCTCGACAAGGGTGAGCGGTCGCCGGCCATCGACGCGCTGGAAACGGCGCTGGCCGTCGATCCGCGCAACCGGGGCGCGTTCGTGGCGCTGGGCGACGCGGCCCGCGCCGAGGGGCTGCCGGGCAAGGCGGTGCGCTTCTACCGCGAGGCGCTGGAGCTGGAGCCGGACGATGTCGCCGCGCTGGCCGGGCAGGGCGATGCGCTGGTCCAGAAGGGCGCAGTCACGAAGGCGCGCGAGAATCTGGCGCGGATCAAGCGGTTGTGCGCCGATCCCTGCCCGCAGGCGGTGACGCTCGCAGCAGTGATCGACAAGGGGCCGCCGCCCGCCGTCCAGTCTGCCGAGGCCAGCCCGAAGCTGCCCGGCGCCGTCGAGGATGCCAAGCCGCAGCCGCAATGATTCCGGCCGCGGGCCGTGCGCCGCGCCCCGGGGCGCGTTGCCGCCCAAGGCATAGGCCGCGCGGTGCAAACCCCTGCGGACTGGGCCGAAACCGGCTCGCAGTGAGGCATTGAGCTGACATGAACGCCATTTCTCCGACCCCCCTGATCGCCGACACGCTGCCCGGTGCGGCACCGCGCCCGGTGCGGGCGGCGGGGGTCGTGCGCTAGCCCTGATCCTGCTCGGTGCGCTCGCATCGGCCGGGGTGATCCTGTGGGCGGTTGGCAGCATGGCGCTGGCAGCGGGCTTTGGTGCCGGGGCGCTGGCGCTGGCGGGCATCGCCCTGGCGCTGCGCCCTGCCGCCGCCGCCCCGGTCGCGGTCGCCGCGGGGCGCGGCGGCGATCCCGCGCTGATGAACGCGGTCATCGAAAGCGACACCATCGCCGTTGCGGTGACCGACCGGGACGGGATGCTGGTCTGTGCTAACGATCTGTTCGGGGCATGGTTTGACGGTTACCGCGCGCCGCCGGGGCTGGGCGTCGGCGATATCGGCGTCGCCCGGCTGACCGCGGCGGGGCGCGACGCCTGGCGCGACGGGCGTGGCCGGGTGGAGCGGCTGAACCGCGACGCGGTGCAGCTGAGCGTCGATGTGGTGCGGGCCGGGATTGGCGAGGATCATCTGGTCTGGCGGTTCCGGCCGGTCGCAAGCTTTGATCTGGTCAAGGAGGCGCGCCGCCTGCTGGCCGGCGATGCCGGCGAAAGGCTGGGCGAGGCGGGCATCATGGCGGCGCTCGTGGGCGGCGACGGGCGGATCAGCGGCGGCAACCGCGCCTTTGCGCTGCGCGCCGCCGGACGGCCCGATGCGGCAATCGAGGGGCGCGATTTCGTCACCCTGTTGTCGGCCGACAAGAACGGCCTGATCCGCTTCGAGCGCGAGGGCGCGACCGGCGGGCCGCTCAGGCTGCTCCAGGTGCCGTTCGATGCCAACGACCCGGCCGGTGCGACGCTCGTGTTCCTGCTCGACGATGATGCGACGCCAAGGCTGGGCGAGGGCAGTGCGTCCAGCCATCTGGAAACCCTGCTCGGCATGCTGCCGCTCGGCTTTGCGCTTGCCGATCGGGACGGGCATTTCCTGTTCATGAACGAGGCCTTTGCCCGTGCAGCGGGCGTCGATGGCCAGGCCCCGCCGGTGTTCCCGAGCGATCTGGTGGTGCGCGAGGACAAGGGCGTGGTCGCCGACACTGTGCGCCGCTTCGCGTCCGGCCCGCCAATGTCGGGCGACATTGCGGTGCGCCTGCGCGCGCGGCCCGATGATCCCGTCGCGCTGTCGATCGCGGGTGCGCGGGGTCTCGGCGATGCGACGGTGCTGCTGTCGCTCAAGGACAATGCCGAGGAATCGCGGCTGAAGCGCCAGGTCGCGCAGGCGACCAAGATGCAGGCGGTCGGCCAGCTGGCCGGCGGCGTCGCGCATGATTTCAACAACATCCTGACCGCGATCATCGGGCATTGCGACCTGATGCTGATGCGTCACACGCCCGGCGACAGCGATTATGACGACATCCAGCAGATCCGCGCCAACTCCAACCGCGCGGCCAGCCTGACGCGCCAGCTGCTCGCCTTTTCGCGCCAGCAGACGCTGCGCCCGCAGGTGCTGCAGCTGCCCGATGTCGTGTCGGAAGTGTTCAACCTGCTCAAGCGGCTGCTGGGCGAGACGATCACCCTGACCGTCAAGCATGGCCGCAACCTGGGGTCGGTGCGCGCCGATCCCGGTCAGCTTGAACAGGTGATCGTCAACCTGGCCGTCAATGCGCGCGACGCGATGCCGGCCGGCGGCACGCTGACCCTGCAAACCTATGCGGTGTCGAACGCCGAGGTGCGGCGGATGAACAGCGATATCCTCCCGGTCGGCGATTATACCGCGCTGCGCGTCACCGATACCGGCACCGGCATTCCCGCCGATGTGCTGCCCAAGATCTTCGAGCCCTTCTTCACCACCAAGGAAGTAGGCAAGGGCACCGGGCTGGGGCTGTCGACCGTTTACGGGATCGTCAAACAGTCGGGCGGGTTCATCTTTGCCGAATCCGAGCTCGACCAGGGGACGAGCTTTGTCCTCTATCTGCCCGTCCACAAAGCCGATGCGCAGGCCAGTGCCGCGCCGGCCATGCCCAAGGAACGTCCGTCGGAATTGTGGGGCAGCGGCACCATCCTGCTGGTCGAGGACGAGGCGATGGTGCGCGCGGTCGCCGAACGCGCGCTCACCCGCCATGGCTATAAGGTCGTCACCGCGACCAATGGCGAGGAGGCGCTGGAGCAGCTGGAAGCGCATGAGCCGTTCGACTTGCTGATTTCCGACGTGGTGATGCCGACAATGGATGGGCCGACGCTCGTCCGCCACGCGCGCGAGAAATATCCCGAGCTGCCGATCCTGTTCATGTCCGGCTATGCCGAGGAACAGCTGCGCAAATCGATCGACATCGCCCGCGTCGCCTTCCTGCCCAAGCCGTTTTCGGTGCAGCAGCTGGCCGAGGCGGCGCGGGCCGCGCTGGCGCCCAAGCAGGCGGGCGAGGGCGGGGGCGCTACGCCGGCCGATTGATCGCGGCACTTTGGCCGGCCCGGCCAAGCGGTTAGGATCATGACCATGAACATGCCCGATCCTTTGCCGTCCCCGGCGATCCTGATCGTCGAGGACGAGGCGCTGATCAGCCTGATGGTCGAGGATTTCCTGATCGAGCTGGGGTGCCGGCCGGCCGGGACCGCCGCCGGGCTGGACGAGGCCCTCGCCGCGATCGGCCAGGGGGATTCGACGCGGTGCTGCTCGATGTCCATCTTGATGGCGGCGTGCCCAGCTGGCCGGTCGCCGATCTGCTCGCTGCGCGCGGCATTCCTTTCGCTTTCATGTCGGGCGGGCTCGATATGGTGCTGCCCATGGCCCATCAGGGGCGGCCGCTGCTCGCCAAGCCGTTCACGCTGGCAGCGCTGGCGGAGATTCTCGGCATGCTCATGGCTGCGTCGTCGTTCTCCACTTGTTCCTAAGGAACAAATGGCATACATAAGCCGCGTTGAACGCCGGTCGCGTTCGCTTTACGGAGGCTTCTCACCATGACGGCACAGCTCAAGGTGGTCGGGTCGGACAAGCAGGCAGGAACGATGGACAGGCAGAAAGCACTCGAAGCGGCACTCGCGCAGATCGACCGCGCGTTCGGCAAGGGCTCAGCGATGAAGCTGGGCAGCCGCGAGGCGATGCAGATCGAGGCGATCTCCACCGGATCGCTCGGGCTGGACATCGCGCTCGGTATTGGCGGCCTGCCGCGCGGCCGGATCGTCGAGGTTTACGGCCCCGAATCCTCGGGCAAGACGACGCTTGCCCTGCACGCGATCGCCGAGGCGCAGAAAAATGGTGGCACCGCCGCCTTTGTCGATGCCGAACATGCGCTCGACCCGGTTTATGCCAAGAAGCTGGGCGTCGACATTGACGAACTGATCGTCTCGCAGCCCGATACCGGCGAACAGGCGCTGGAGATTGTCGACACTCTGGTCCGTTCCAACGCCATCGATGTGCTGGTGGTCGATTCGGTCGCAGCCCTGGTCCCGCGCGCCGAAATCGAGGGTGAGATGGGCGACAGCCATGTCGGCCTGCAGGCGCGGCTGATGAGCCAGGCGCTGCGCAAGCTTACCGGCTCGATCAGCCGGTCGCGCTGTCTGGTGATCTTCATCAACCAGGTGCGCATGAAGATCGGCGTGATGTACGGCAATCCCGAGACGACGACCGGGGCAATGCGCTGAAATTCTATGCCTCGGTCCGTCTCGACATCCGCCGCACCGGCCAGATCAAGGATCGGGACGAGATTGTCGGCAACGCCACGCGGGTGAAGGTCGTCAAGAACAAGGTCGCGCCGCCGTTCAAGCAGGTCGAGTTCGACATCATGTATGGCGAGGGCATTTCGAAGGTTGGCGAGATTCTCGACCTGGGCGTCAAGGCCGGGCTGGTCGAGAAATCGGGTGCGTGGTTCAGCTATGATTCGATCCGGATCGGTCAGGGCCGCGAAAACGCCAAACAATATCTGCGCGATCATGCGGATGTGATGGGCCGGCTGGAAAACTCGATTCGCGGCAAGTCGGAGGATGTGGCCGAAGCGCTGATGGTCGGCCCGTCGGCCGAGGATGATCTCGACGACATGTAAGCCGGAACCCAAGCCGGACCGGGTGCGGGGCAGCCGGCCCCGCCGCCCGCATCCGCGCCCCGGCGCGCGGCGATTGCCGCCGGCCTGAGGTCCAGCCTATGCTTCCCGCCGGGGCGGTCGCGCCCCGGCCAGGGAGTTGCGCGTGCCATGACGATCATCGTCCATCATCTTGAAAACAGCCGGTCGCAGCGGGTGCTGTGGATGCTCGAAGAGCTTGGGCTGGCCTATGAGGTCAGGCGCTATGCGCGCAATCCGCGCACGATGCTGGCCCCGCCCGAGCTGAAGCGGGTGCATCCGCTCGGCAAGTCGCCGGTGATCGAGGATGGCGGCAATGTGGTCGCGGAAACCGGCGCGATCGTCGAATATCTGCTGGAAAAGGGCGATGGCCGGCTCGCGCCGCCCGCCCACCGCGACGCCGTGCTGCGCCACCGTTTTTTCCTGCATTATGCCGAAGGTTCGCTGATGCCGCCGCTGCTGGTCATGCTGGTGATCGGCAAGCTGGGGCTGCTCGGCCGCCCGGCGCGGCCGCGCATCCAGGCGATGATCGACACCCATCTCGATTATCTGGAAGGCGAGCTTGCCGGGCGCGAATGGCTGGTGGGCGACGGGCTGACCGCCGCTGATATCATAATGAGCTTTCCGGTCGAGGCGGCGCGGATGCGCGGCGGCCTTGACGCGCGGCGCCCCAATCTGATGGCCTGGCTCGCCCGCATCCACGCCCGGCCCGCCTACCGGGCGGCGCTGGAGCGCGGCGGCCCTTATTCCTTCGCCTGATCGGCCCGGCTGGGTCTCTTAACCGCGGCGGCGGCCCGACCGCGTGCCGGCACGGGCCGCCGGATCCTGCTCGGGGGTGGCTTCGGCGATCCGGCGCGCCGATAGGATGCGCCGGATCAGAAGCCGTGCAGGCCGCCCATGCGGCCCGGCGGTGCGGCCGGATCAGCCGCCTGCCTTGGGATCCCAGCTTTCGGCCTGCGGCGGCCCGGCGCGGTGGGTGGGCGCGCGCGGGGCCTCGATCTCGGCAGGATCGGCGGGGTCGAGCGTGCCTTCCCAGCGCGCGACGACCGCGCTTGCCACCGCATTGCCGACCACGTTCGTCGCCGACCGGCCCATGTCGAGGAAATGATCGACCGCGAGGATCAGCAGCAGCCCGGCCTCGGGAATGTCGAAAAAGGACAGGGTGGCGGCAATGACGACCAGGCTGGCGCGCGGCACGCCGGCCACGCCTTTTGACGTCACCATCAGCACCAGCAGCATCGTGATCTGCTGGCTGAGCGACAGGTCGATGCCATAGGCCTGGGCGATGAACATGGTCGCAAAGGTCATGTACATCATCGAACCGTCGAGGTTGAACGAATAGCCGAGCGGCAGCACGAAGCTGGCGATGCGCGGCGGCACCCCGAACCGGTCGAGCGCCTCGAGCGTGCGCGGATAGGCGGCTTCGGACGAGGCGGTCGAGAAAGCGAGCAGGATCGGCTCGCGGATATAGCGCACCAGAAGTCCCGCGCGCCGGCCGATGACGAGGAACGCCGCCGCGCCCAGCACCAGCCACAGCACCAGCAGCCCCAGATAGAAGCTGCCCATGAAATAGGCGAGATCGCCCAGCACCTGCGGCCCGCGTTCGGCAAGCGTGCCGGCCACCGCCGCGAACACCGCGACGGGGGCGACGCGCATCACATAATTGGTCACCTGCAGCATCACCTGGACCAGCGCCTCGAGCCCGCGCACCAGCGGCGCGGCTTTCTCGCCCACCGCGGTGATGGCGACGCCCAGGAACAGCGAGAAGACGACGATCTGCAGGATCTCATTGGCCGCCATCGCCTCGACCATCGAGGCGGGGACGAGGTGCGTGACGAAATCCTTGAGGTTGAACCCGGCCTTGGCCACCCCGGCATCGGCCGATACCGGCGGCAGCGGGAAATCCAGCCCGATCCCCGGCTGGAACAGGTTGACGAGCACCAGCCCGAGGCTGAGCGACACGAGGCTTGCGGTCAGGAACCAGCCGACCGCACGCACGCCCACCCGGCCCAGCGCCGCCGTATCGCCCATATGCGCGATGCCGACGACCAGCGTTGAGAACACCAGCGGCGCGATGATCATCTTGATCAGGCGCAGGAACAGGCCGGTCACGATCGAGAAATAGCCGGCAATCTCGGTCAGCCGCGCCTGATCACCGACCGAGGCATTGAGCGCCCAGCCGACAAGGATGCCGAGCAGCAGCCCGGCGAGGATGTAATAGGTCAGGCGTTTGGCCACGTGTCACTCCAGAATCAGCCGGGCACGGAAAGGCGATCCGGCCGGCCGGGTCAAGCGGTGCGTCGGCCCGCCACGATGCCCGGCCCGGTGCGCGGATCGCGCGCGGGTCGGATCAGCCGCGATGCGGGGTCACCGCGCGGGCGCGGGGCGAGGATCGACCGAGGGGGCGAACTGCGCCGGCGTCTGCGGTCCTGCCGCCTGTTCGAACGCATGGCCAAGGCCGATCAGCAGCGCCTCGGACCAGGCCGGGCCGATGAACGACAGGCCGACGGGCAGGCCGCGCACCCTGCCCATCGGCACGGTCAGATGCGGATAGCCCGCGACCGCCGCCAGCCCGCCGGGGCCGCCGCCGCCAATCTGGTCGCCATTGACGGTATCGATCAGAAAGGCCGGGCCCATGGTCGGCGCGACCAGCGCGACGACCTTGTTGTCGGCGAGCATCCGGTCGATGCCCTCCGCGCCCGCCATCCGCCGCGCCTTGGCACGCGCTTTCAGATAGTCGGGATCGTCCAGCCCTTTGGTCGCTTCGGCCTGGATGAAGATGTCCTGCCCGAACAGCGGCATTTCGCGGTCGGCAGTGGCGGTGTTGAACGCGATCAGATCCGCCAGGCTGCGGGTTTTGACCGTGGCCGGCGTGGCCGCCAGATACGCGTTCAGCCCGGCTTTGAACTCGGTCAGCAGCACCTGATATTCGGCCGCACCGATTTCGCCCCGGCCCTTGAACTCGGCAATGTCGACCAGCACCGCACCCGCCGCGCGCATCAGCGACAGCGCCTGTTCGAACACGATGTCGGTCGCGGGCGAATAACCGGTGGCGAAACGCAGCACGCCGATCCGCTTGCCCGCCAGCGCGCGCGGATCGAGCGCGGCGACATAATCGGCGCGCCGGGCATCGGCCTCTGCGGTCGCCGGATCGGCGGGGTCGCTGCCCGCAATCGCGGCCAGCAGCCGCGCGGCATCGGCGACGCTGGCTGCCATCGGGCCGGCGGTATCCTGAGATGCGCTGATCGGGATGATGCCGGTGCGCGACACCAGCCCGACCGTCGGCTTCAGCCCGACAATGCCGTTGAGCGCGGCCGGGCAGGTGATCGACCCGTCGGTTTCCGTTCCGATCGCCATGCGCACCATACCCGCCGCCACCGCCGCGCCGCTGCCCGAGCTTGAGCCGCAGCTGTTGCGGTCAAGCGCATGGGGGTTGCGCGTCTGCCCGCCAACCGCGCTCCAGCCCGAAATGGACTGGGACGAGCGGAAGTTCGCCCATTCGCTGAGATTGGTCTTGCCGATCACCTGCGCGCCCGCCGCCTTCAGCCGCGTGACGAGCGGCGCGTCTTGCGCGGGCATATTGGCGGTCAGCGCGAGGCTGCCGGCCGTGTTGGGCAGGCCGACAAGATCGATATTGTCCTTGATCAGCACCGGTTCGCCGAACAGCGGCCCGCGCGCCATGCGCTGCCGGTCGGCGCTGCGGGCGCGGTCGAGCGCATCGGGCACGGTTGCGATCACCGCGCGCACCGCATCATTATGGCGGGCGATCCGGTCGAGCGCGGCGCGCACATTGGCCTCTGCCGATGTGGCGGCCGCGGCCGGCGCGGCGGGCAGGGCGGCGACCAGCAGCGCGGCAACCAGCGGTCGGGCGAGGGCAGCGCCCAGCCTGTCACCTGTCGGGGTCGCGCGCGCGTTTGCCGGCATGCGCGCCGGGATCCGGATTGTGGCCATGGTCATTGCCTCCCTTTTCGGGAGCAGCATGGCGCGCCCTGCGCCGGGCGTCGAGTCTTGCACCCGCCTTCCGCGCAAACAGAAAGGGCGGCGATCCGTGGATCGCCGCCCCCCTGTTTTCAGCCAGTGGCTGACGAAGCTTACTTGGCTTCGACAGCGTTGCCGGCGGCAGCAGCCGCGTTGTCGCCCGCAACAGCGGCGTTGTCGACCGCGTTGGTGGTGGCGTCGACGGCGTTTTCGGCGGCGACTTCAACGTTCTCGGTCACGTTCTCAACGGCCGCTTCGACGTTCTCGGCAGCGTTTTCGACGTTTTCCGACTGCTGCTGACCGCAGGCGGCCAGGGTCATCAGGCCGGCAGCGGCGAGAACAAAGGTCAGCTTCTTCATTCCAATATGCTCCCCAAAAGGAAAATCCGCGCTCGGCCTGCGCCGTCGCGAGCGGCCCTCTTAGCGCCTAGCGCGTTCCAGTCAAACTGTTTTGGTTGACAAGCGGCTCGGCCGCGGCGGCGGTTTCGGCCAGCATCGCCGTCCAGGCCGCGACATTCTGGCGCAGCTGCGCCCGGTCGATCTTGTCGAGCGTGTCGTCGGGCGTGTGGTGCAGGTCGAAATAGCGGCTGCCGTCCTGATTGAGATCGACGGTGCTGACGCCGGCGCGCGACAGCGGCCCCAGATCGGCCCCGGCGCCCGCCGGGCCGCGCCCGCGTATCACCCCCAGCGGCGCAAGCAGCGCGGCCAGCCGGTCGCCAAGCGGCGCTGCGGCGTCCGGCAGCTTGGTCTGCACCCGCCACACCCGGTCGGCCCCGAAATCCGATTCGGCGACCAGCGCATGGGGTTCGGCGCGGTGGGCGCGGGTATAGGCCTGGCCGCCCAGCCCGCCGATTTCCTCCGCCCCGAACAGGATCACGCGGATCGTGCGGCGCGGGCGGCCGGCATCCATCACCCGCTTGGCCGCCGCCATGGTGATGGCGACGCCGGCAGCATTGTCGATCGCGCCGGTGCCCAGATCCCAGCTGTCCAGATGCCCGCCAATGGCGATGATGCCCGCGTCCGGATCGGTGCCCGGCACTTCGGCGATCACATTGCCCGATTGCTGCGGACCGGTGTGGCGGGGCGTGAGCACCAGCCTGATCCGCAGCGGGGTATTGCTGCCCTGGCCGCCGCGCCGTGCCAGCCTTTCGATCTGGTCGGCATCGGGGTTGGAAAGCGCTGCCGCCGGGATCGGCGCGACGCCGGTGTCGAACACCGTGCTGCCGGTATGGGGCATGCGGTGGCTGTCGGTGCCGATCGAACGGATGAGGATCGCCGCCGCGCCCTTTTTCGCGGCAATGTTCGGCCCCGCCCGGCGGACGCCGCCGATATAGCCATAGCTCGATCCGTCCTGCGTCGCGCGCATCGCATGGCCGATATAGACGATCCGGCCCGCGACCGATGCCGGCGGCGCGGCCTCCAGCGCTGCCAATGATGCGAACATCACCACCTCCGCCTCCAGCCCGGTGGCAGGCGTGGCGCCGCTGTTGCCGAGCGCGGTCAGCGCGAGCTTCTGCGGCGCGGGGGCGATGATTTCGCCGCGTTCCTCGCCGCGCTCCCAGCCGGGGATTTCGAACGGCTCGATGCGGACATTCTGAAAGCCCAGCGCATTCAGCCGCGCCACCGCCCAGGCGCGCGCCGCCGCCTCGCGCGGGCTGCCCGCCGGGCGCGGGCCGATTTCGGTGGTCAGCCCTTCCAGAATCGACCAGGCCAGCTCGTCGCCAAGTGCCGCCTCGCGCAGCTCCGCTGCCGGCGGTGCCGCCAGCGCGGGAAGGGGGAGCGCCGCGCCGATGAGCAGCGGGATCAGGGCGAGCCGCCGGATCGGGCGGGAGCGGTTGTTTTTCATGGGCCTACCGGTATCGGCCGGGCTGCTGTTTGCCAAGCCATGCCGCCTCGGCTAGGGCGCGTGGCAAACCCCCAGACCACGACCCTCAACTCCGGAGACATGGCCGATGGCCGTCCAATACAGCTTTGTCATGAAGGGGCTGACCAAGACCTTCCCCGGCCAGCCCAAGCCCGTGCTCAACAACATCCACCTGCAGTTCCTGCCGGGCACCAAGATCGCGATCATCGGCGTGAACGGCGCCGGCAAGTCCACGCTCATGAAGATCATGGCGGGCATGGACACCGAATATCAGGGCGAAGCCTGGGCCGCCGAGGGCATCCGCGTCGGCTATCTGCAGCAGGAACCGCAGCTTGATCCGAACAAGACGGTCAAGGAAAACGTCATGGACGGCGTCCGCCCGGTCGCCGACCTGGTCGACCGGTTCAACGAGATTTCGAACCTGATGGCCGATCCGCCCGAGGATGCGGATTTCGACGCGCTGATGGCCGAAATGGGCGAGCTGCAGGAAAAGATCGACGCGGTCGATGGCTGGACGCTCGACAACCAGCTTGAAATCGCGATGGACGCGCTGCGTTGCCCGCCGGGCGACTGGTCGGTCGAAAATCTGTCGGGCGGCGAGCGTCGCCGCGTCGCGCTGTGCCGCCTGCTGCTCGAAAAGCCCGAAATCCTGCTGCTCGACGAACCGACCAACCATCTCGACGCCGAAAGCGTCGCCTGGCTGGAACGGCACCTGATCGATTATCCGGGCAACGTCATCCTCGTCACCCATGACCGCTATTTCCTCGACAATGTCGTGGGCTGGGTGCTGGAAATCGACCGCGGTCGGGGCATTCCGTTCGAGGGCAATTACAGCAGCTGGCTGGAAGCCAAGGCCAAGCGCATGGAACAGGAAGAGCGCGACGAGGCCGGACGGCAAAAGGCGATCAAGGAAGAGCTGGACTGGATCCGGCAGACGCCCAAGGCGCGTCAGGCCAAGTCCAAGGCGCGTATCCGGGCGTTCGACGAGCTGGTCGAACGGCAGGAAGCACGCGCGCCCGGCAAGGCCCAGATCGTCATCCAGACGCCCGAACGCCTTGGCGGCAAGGTGATCGAGGCGCGCGGGCTGACCAAATCCTATGGCGACAAGCTGCTGTTTGAAGATCTGAGCTTCACCCTGCCGCCGGGCGGCATTGTGGGCGTGATCGGCCCGAACGGGGCCGGCAAGTCCACGCTGTTCCGCCTGATCACCGGCCAGGAAAAGCCCGATGCCGGCGAGATCGACATCGGCCCGACCGTGCAGCTGGGCTATGTCGACCAGAGCCGCGATGCGCTCGACCCCAATAAGAATGTCTGGGAAGAGGTGTCGGGCGGTCATGACCTGATGACCATCGGCAAGCATGAAATGTCGACGCGGGCCTATGTCGGCGCGTTCAACTTCAAGGGGCCCGACCAGCAGAAGAAGGTCGGCCAGCTGTCGGGCGGTGAGCGCAACCGCGTGCACATGGCCAAGATGCTGAAGAAGGGCGGCAATGTGCTGCTGCTCGACGAACCGACCAACGATCTCGACGTTGAGACGCTGCGCGCGCTCGAAGAGGCGATCGAGAGCTTTGCCGGCTGCGCCGTGGTCATCAGCCACGACCGCTTCTTCCTCGACCGGCTGGCGACGCACATCCTCGCGTTCGAGGGCGACAGCCATGTCGAATGGTTCGAAGGCAATTTCGAGGCCTATGAGGAAGACAAGCGCCGCCGCCTCGGCGACGAGGCCGACCGGCCGCACCGGATGAGCTACAAGAAGCTCACCCGCTGACACGGGCGGACAGCGCGCAACGACAGAGGGCGGCGGCACGCAGGTGTCGCCGCCCTTTTTGCTGGCACCGGCCTTTTTGCCTGACGGTGCGGGCGCGGGGCTGGAGCGTTTTCAAGCCGGGTGGACTTGACCCGGCGGCTCGGAAAACGCGGTAAAACAGAAAGCGGGAGCGGCCGATCCGATACAATCGGATCGGAAACCGCTCTGGGCGCGCAGATGCCATGCCTTGGCGCCGGCTTCGCCGCGTTTGGGGTGCAAAATCGGGGGAGGGGATCGCCGGCACATTCTCCGTCAGCGGAGAAAAATGCCGGCAGATCAAAGGCTCGCTGGCTCCCCGGGCCTGATTCGAACAGGCGGCCGTCCGATTAACAGTCGGATGCTCTACCGCTGAGCTACCGGGGAATGCCGTAGCGAGGCCGCGCCTATACCAAGGCTTTCGGGCTTTGCAACCCCCGCGCTGCAATCATTTGTGCGCGGGCGCCTAGACGACGAACTGCTCCATCGCGATCCGCTCGTCGAGCGCATGTTCGGGGTCGAACATCAGGCTGAGGGTGAAGGCGCGGTCGATGGTGACGTTGACGACCGCGACATCGCGCACCTCGCGCTGGTCGGCGACGGCGGAGACCGGGCGCTTCACCGCATCGAGCACGCGGAACCGGACCGGCATCGATTCGGGCAGAATCGCCCCGCGCCAGCGCCGGGGGCGGAACGGGCTGATCGGCGTCAGCGCGTTGAGCCCGCAGCCGAGCGGCAGGATCGGGCCATTGGCCGACAGGTTATAGGCGGTGGAGCCAGCCGGCGTTGCCACCAGCACGCCGTCGCACACCAGCTCGTCGAGCACGACGCGTCCCTTGACCCTGACTTCAAGCTTGGCGGTCTGGCGCGTTTCGCGCAGCAGCGACACCTCGTTGATCGCCGGCAGTTCGACCCGCAGCCCGTCGATCGTCTCGGCTTCCATCTTGAGCGGCGAGACGTCGAACCTTTTGGCGCGGGCCAGCCGTTCGTCGAGGCGCTCCACGCTCCAGTTGTTCATCAGAAAGCCGACGGTGCCGCGGTTCATCCCGTAAACCGGCAGGATCCGCCGCCGCTCCAGCATCGCGTGCAGCGTCTGCAGCATGAAGCCGTCGCCGCCCAGCGCCACGACCATCTCGGCCTCGTCGAGCGGCACCCAGTCATAATAAGTGCGCAGCTCGCGCTCGGCCTCCTGCGCCACGTCGACCGGGGCGGCGAGCAGGGCGCGTCTGGTCATCATCCCCCCGTCACGCTCATGTGCCGGGCAACCGCCGGGCGTTCGATGTGGAAATCATGGGCGCGCGGCTTGATCCGCATCGCCGTGTCGAGCGCGGCGTCGATCCCGGCCGCGCCATCCCGCTCCCACGCGGCGCGCAGATCGACGCTGTCGTCGCGCCCGAGGCACAGATAGAGCCGGCCTTCCGCCGTCACCCGCACCCGGTTGCAGGTCGCGCAGAAGTTTTCGGTGAGCGGCGAGATGAAGCCGATGCGGATGCCAAGCTGCGGCGCATCGAGATAGCGCGACGGCCCGGCGGTGCGGTGATGGCTTGGAACCAGTTCGATTTCGCGCGCGATCCGGCTGCGCGCCTCTCCGGCGGCGAGGAAACGCCCGCTGCGGTCCTCGGCGACGTCGCCGAGCGGCATCGTCTCGATGATCGACAGATCATGGCCGTCAGCGCCGCACCAGCGCGCCATCGCCACGAACTCATCGTCATTGACGCCGGCAAGCGCCACCATGTTGATCTTGATCCGCATCCCCGCCGCCCTGGCGGCGGCGATGCCCGCCAGCACATCGGCAAGCGCGTCGCGGCGCGCGATGCTTGCGAAACGGACGGGATCGAGCGTGTCGAGGCTGACATTGATGCGGCGGATGCCCGCATCCGCCAGCCGCGCCGCGACACCGGCCAGCCGCGCCCCGTTGGTGGTCAGCGTCAGCTCCTCCAGCCCCTGACCCAGCAATCGGCCGAGCCGTGCCGCCAGATCGGGCAGGTCGCCGCGCACCAGCGGTTCGCCGCCGGTCAGGCGGATGCGCCGGATGCCGCGCGCCACCATGTGCGCGGCGACCGCTTCGACCATGTCGGGCGGCATCAGCCGGCTGCGCGGCATGAAGCGCATGTCCTCGCCCATGCAATAGCGGCAGCGGAAATCGCAGCGGTCGGTCACCGACAGGCGGACATAGTCGATCCGCCGGCCAAAAGCGTCGACCAGCGCCGGATCATGCCGGTCGCTCAGCGCCCCCGGAGCCGCCGGGGCGTTCATGACGGAAAGGTCGCCATCGCGCGCGCAACCTAGGCAGCGCATGGCCATGCGGCAAGCCATTGGCGAACGCGCACAACATGTTACTATCGGCGCTCACGAAAGGGGGCGCAATGACAGGCTTGGGCGACGCGGAGCTGCCGTCCGCCGCCGGAACGGCGCTGTTCCTGCTGTCGTTCCGCCACCGCGACGAACTGGCTGCGGCGGCGGACCGGGCGGGGTGGCGCGCGATTGCCGCGCGCCGCGCGCTCGATGCCGAGCGCCGCTTTCTCCAGTCGGGCGCACAGATCGCCGTCGTCGATGCGCGCGGCGCGTTCGATGACGGGCTGGCCGCCGTGCGCGCGCTCGCCGATCCCGTTCAGGCCAATGCCGCCGCCTTGCTCGCGCTCGTGTCGCGCACTGATGTCGAGCGGCTGGGCGAAATCCATGCCGCCGGCGCGACCCATTATCTTGCCAGCCCGTTCGGCGAGGCCGAGCTTGCCCAGGCGCTGCTGTTCGCCGCCCGCCACGCCGAGCGGCTGGGTGTGCGGGTACAGCCGCGCCAGATCGAGCCGCTGGCGTGGAGCGGCGGCGCGGATGGCGTGGTGCTGTCACCGGGGCTCGCCCGGCTGATCGATGCGCCCGCAGAGACTCTGCCGGTGCGCGCCGCGCTGATGCTGCTCGGCGCCGAAGGCCGTGCGGCGCTGCGTGCCGGACGGCGGCGGCTCAGCGAGGGGCGGGGGACCACTGCGGTCACGCTCAGCCTTGCCGGCGGCGGGCGCGTCGCCCTGCATCTGTCGGTGCGCCACGGCCGGCTGAGCGGCCTGGTCGAGCGGCTGTCGCCCGACCCGGAACCCGAACTGGCGTTTCGCGACGCGCTGACCGGGCTGCACGATGGCGGCGGCGCGCGGCGCTGGATGGCGGACCGGTTGCGCGCGGGCGAACGGCCGGCGCTGCTGCTGGTCGGGCTGACCCGGTTCAACATGCTCAACACCGCTTATGGCCGGGTGATCGGCGATGCGCTGCTGCAGGCGGCGGCGCGGCGGATTGCGCGGGTGCCGGCGGATCTCGGGCGCAAGGCATTTGTCGCGCGCATGGCCGGGACCGAGTTTCTGATCGGCGTCGCCCGCCCCGATGCCGATACGCTGCGCGAACTGGCCGAACAGGTGCTGGCCGCGCTCGAACGGCGTTTCGTGGCCGGGCCGGACATGGTCTCGCTGGGCGTCACCATTGGCGGCGTCACCGCCAGTGCCGATGAGCAGCCCGCGATGCTGCTCAGGCGCGCGAGCATCGCCCTTGCCGAAGCGCGCGAGGGCGCGGCGGGGCCGATCTGCCTGCACGATCCCGAAGCCGCGCAGGCGGTGTCGCGCGCCGAGCGGCTGGCCGCCGAACTGCGCCAGGCGATTGCCGGGGGGCAGGTGGACATCGTGTTCCAGCCTCAGGTGTCGATCGCCTCGGGCGCGATCACCGGGGTGGAGGCGCTCGCCCGCTGGCACCATCCCGATTTCGGCGATGTGGGCGCAGAGGCGCTGTTCACCGCCGCTGCGCGCGCCAATCATCTGGTCGCCCTGTCCGAACATGTTCAGCATCAGGCGATGGCGATCGCCGCCGCATGGCCCGGAACGCTCGCCTGGCTGCGGCTGTCGGTCAATGTGACGGCAGAGGAGCTGCACCGGCCGGGCTTTGCCCCGGCGCTGCTGGCGCGGGCCGATGCTGCGGGCTTTCCGCGCCGCCGCCTGACCATCGAGGTGACCGAGACCGGGCTGATCGAGGATCTGGGCGCGGCGGCCGAGGCGCTCGCCACGCTGCGCGCCGCCGGGTGCCGGGTGGCGATCGACGATTTCGGCACCGGCTATTCAAGCCTTGCCTATCTGAAGGCGCTGCCGCTCGATTATCTCAAGATCGACAAGGGCCTGACCCAGGACATTGCCGGATCGAACCGCGACCGGGTGGTGGTGCGCGGCGTGATCGACATGGCCCGCTCGCTCGGCCTTGGCGTGATCGCCGAAGGCGTCGAGACCGAGGCGCAGCTCGCCGCGCTGACCGCCGAGGGCTGCACCCTTTACCAGGGCTATCTGTGTTCCGAGCCCATCGACGGGGCGCGGCTGGCGGCGCTGGTCAGGCCGCCAGTTTCGCCAGGCCCCGCGACAGCTGCAATGCCCCGTTGAGGCGCTTGGCCGGGTTCGACCAGTCGCGCGTGATGACCAGCCGCGAATCCGGCCGCAGCCGCGCGCTCTCGCCGATCTTGGCGACATAGGCGAGCAGCCCCGCGACATTGGGCGGTGAATCTTCGTGAAAGGCGACGACCGCGCCGCGCGGCCCGGTTTCGATCTTCGCGACCATCGCCCGCTTGGCGTTGAGCTTGATCTCGATCAGCCGCACCAGATTCTCGGTCGCGGGCGGCAGCGGGCCGAACCGGTCGATCAGCTCGGCGGCAAAGCCCTCGATCGCCTCGGCCGAATCAAGCTCGTTCATCCGCCGGTAAAGGCCCATGCGCAGATCCAGATCGGGCACATAATCGTCGGGGATCATCACCGGCACATCGACGGTGATGGTCGGCGAGAAGCCCTCGCTGCGCCGCGCGGCTGCCATGCCGCCGGCCTTGGCGTCGAGGATCGCCTCTTCCAGCATCGACTGGTAGAGTTCAAAGCCGACTTCCTTGATATGCCCCGATTGTTCGTCGCCGAGCAGATTGCCCGCGCCGCGAATGTCGAGATCGTGGCTGGCCAGCTGGAAGCCCGCGCCCAGGCTGTCGAGGTCCGACAGGATCTTCAGCCGTTTTTCGGCCGTGTCGGTGATCGCCGTGTCCGCCGGGGTGGTCAGATAGGCATAAGCGCGGATCTTGCCGCGGCCCACCCGCCCGCGCAGCTGGTAAAGCTGGGCAAGGCCGAAGCGGTCGGCGCGGTTGACGATCAGCGTGTTGGCGCTCGGGATATCAAGGCCGCTCTCAACGATGGTGGTCGACACCAGCACGTCATAGCGCTTGTCGTAAAAGGCCGACATCCGCTCCTCGACCTCGGTCGGCGCCATCTGGCCATGCGCGACGACATAGCGGATCTCGGGCACCTCCTCGCGCAGGAACTGCTCGATATCGGGCAGGTCGGCGATGCGCGGGGTGACGAAATAGCTTTGCCCGCCGCGATAATGTTCGCGCAGCAGCGCCTCGCGCAGCACCACCGGATCCTCGGGCATCACATAGGTGCGCACCGCCAGCCGGTCGACCGGCGGGGTCTGGATGACCGACAGTTCGCGCAGGCCCGACATCGCCATCTGCAGGGTGCGCGGGATCGGCGTCGCGGTCAGCGTCAGCTGGTGGACATCGGTCTTGAGCGCCTTCAGCCTTTCCTTGTGGGTGACGCCGAAACGCTGTTCTTCATCGACGATCACCAGCCCCAGCCGCTTGAACGCGACGGTCTTGGCCAGGATCGCATGGGTGCCGATGACGATGTCGATCGTGCCGGCCTCAAGCCGTTCCTTGGTTTCCTTCGCCTCCTTGGGCGGAACGAGGCGCGACAGCCGGCCGATTTCGAGCGGAAATCCTCTGAAACGTTCGACAAACCCCTGATAATGCTGGCGGGCGAGCAGGGTGGTCGGGCAGACGACCGCCACCTGCATCCCGGCCATGGCAGCGACGAAGGCGGCGCGCAGCGCGACTTCGGTCTTGCCGAAGCCGACATCGCCGCATACCAGCCGGTCCATCGGCCGGCCGGCCGCCAGATCGTCGAGCACATCGGCGATCGCCCGGTCCTGATCCTCGGTCTCCTCATAGGGGAAACGGTCGGCAAAGGCGGCATAGCCCGAATCGGCGACTGCAACTTCGGCGGGGCGCAGCGCGCGTTCGGCGGCGGTCTTGATCAGTTCATGCGCGATCTCGCGGATGCGCTCGCGCATCGCGGCCTTGCGCCGCTGCCACGCCTCGCCGCCCAGCCGGTCGAGCGCGACCCCCTCATTCTCGGAGCCGTAGCGCGAGAGGACTTCGAGATTTTCGACCGGAACATAGAGCTTGTCGCCGCCGGCATAGCTGACCGCGACACAGTCATGCGGGCTCTGGCCGACGGGAACCTGGGTCAGCCCCTCATAACGGCCGATGCCGTGATCGACATGGACGACAAGGTCGCCCGGGCTGAGCGTCGCCAGTTCATTCAGGAACGCATCGGCCTGTTTGCGCCGCTTGCGCCGCCTGACCAGCCGGTCGCCCAGCATGTCCTGTTCGGTGAGCAGCGCGACATCGGGCGTCGAAAAGCCATGGTCGAGCGGCAGCACGACCAGCGCCGCGCCCGCGCTGTCGGCCTGGCCCAGCGCTTCCTGCCAGCCATCAGCGCTGCGCGCGCTCTTCAGCCCATGATCGGCGAGCAGGTTCGCCAGCCGCTCGCGCGCGCCCGGCGAATAGCTGGCCAGAATGACTTTCCGGCCGGATTTCTTCAGCTTGGCGCAGTGTTTGACGACCGCTTCATAGATATTGGCCTGCTGCGCGCGTTCGGGGGCGAAGTCGCGCGCCGCCTCGACCGCGAAATCCATCACCTGGTCGCCGGCGGGGGCCGCAAAGGCGGTGGCGAGGTGGATCGGCCGGGTCCGGCACGCCTCGGCCCATTCCGCCGCATCCAGATACAGGCCCGCCGGCTCGACCGGGCGATAGCTGCCGGGGCTGGCTGACTGGGCGCGCTGGCGGTTGGCGAAATAATCGGCAATCGCCTCGAGGCGCTGCTCGGTCGCCGCCGTCGTTCCGAAATCGCGCACGACCACGCAGCCATCGCCCAGATGGTCGAACAGCGTCGCCATCCGCTCTTCAAGCAGCGGCAGCCAATGTTCCATCCCGGCCAGCCTGCGGCCGTCCGACACCGCCTCGTACAGCGGATCGCCGGTCGCGGTCGCGCCGAACATTTCCCGGTAACGGCCGCGGAACCGCTTGATGCTGTCGGCATCGAGCAGCGCTTCGGACGCGGGCATCAGGGTGAAGCCGTCGATCCGGTCGATCGTCCGCTGGTCGGCGGGGTCGAACCGGCGGACATTTTCGATCTCGTCGCCGAAGAAATCGAGCCGCAGCGCAAACGGCTCGCCGGTCGGGAACAGGTCGATCAGCCCGCCCCGGATCGCATATTCGCCGGCCTCGGCCACGGTATCGACGCGCTGATAGCCATTGGCCTGCAGCCGCTCGGCCAGCCGGTCGCGGTCGATCCGCTCGCCTGGTGCCAGCCGTGCGACCAGCTGGCGGATGCGGAACGGGGTCAGCACGCGCTGCACGGCGGCGCTCGCCGTCGTCACCACCAGCTGCGGCCGATCGGGGCGGGCCTGCAGCCGGTTGAGCGTCGCCAGCCGTTCGGACTGGATGCGCAGCGACGGCGAGGCGCGGTCATAGGGCAGCACGTCCCACGCCGGAAAGCCGAGCACCTCAAGCTCGGGCGCGAAAAACCCGGCTGATTCCGCCATCGCGCGCATCGCCGCTTCGTCTGAGGCGATGAACACCGCGCGCACCGGCGCGGCGCGGGCAAGATCGGCCATCAGCCAGGGCAGGAACCCGGCGGGCACCCCGGCCAGGGTCAGCGCCCCGCCAGGTGCCAGAATGCGCTGAAGGTCGGTCACGCGCCCGCTCCGGGGGTGTGGGAGGAATGGACAATCTTACTTTTCGACAGGAACATAATCGAGCTTCTTCAGATCATCCATCATTGGTCCGCGCCATGCCTCTGGCACTTCGGCAGTGCCGATCGCCCAGGCCATGATGTCGACATCCTGTTCGTCCATCAGCGCTTCGAACCAGTCGATCTCGGCCTCCGTCCAGCCGGCGGAATGGCGCTCGAAAAAGCCGCCGATCAGCAGGTCCGCCTCTTTGGTCCCGCGATGCGTCGCACGGAAGCCAAGGCGTTTCAGGCGGATTTCGCGGTCCATGATCGGCTCCATCGGACAAAGCGGGTTAGGGGTCGGCTGCGGCCGAACGCGCTGGCGGGCGCGTCGGCATTGTGATTAGAAGCGGCCAGATAGGCATGCGACCCGAAATCCTCAATCCGCTGTTCGCCGAAGTCGAGGCGTTGAAGGGCATCGGCCCGGCGCTGCGCCGGCCGCTGGAGCGGCTGGGGCTGGCGCGCGCGGTCGATATCGCCTTTCACCTGCCGACCGGCTGGGTCGACCGCCACGCCGTCGACCGGCTGGCCGAGGCGCGCCCGGGGCAGGTGATCCTGACGACGCTCACCGCAACCGGCTACCGCGCGGCGGCCGGGCGCGGGCCTTTCCGGGTGCAGGCGGCGGATGCGGCGGGCGATCCGGTGAGCCTGGTCTATTTCGGCGGCAATCCCGGCTGGGCGCGCAAGCTGTTCCCGCTGGGCGAGGCGCGGCGCGTGTCCGGGCGGCTCGACGCCTATGGCGAGGGGTTGCAGATCGTCCATCCCGATCTTGTCCTGCAGCCGGGCGAGGCCGAACCACCGCTGCGCGAGCCCGTCTATCCCCTGTCTGAAGGCATGACGTCACGCCGGCTCGGCCAGCTGGCGCAGCAGGCGCTGGCGCGGGCGCCTGAGCTGCCCGAATGGATCGAGCCGAGCCTGCTGGCCGCGCGCGGCTGGCCGGCGTGGCGCGCGGCCCTGAACGCTGCCCATGCCGACCCCGCCGATCAGGCGGCGCGCGAGCGGCTGGCCTATGACGAGGTGTTCGCCAACCAGCTGGCGCTGATGCTGGTGCGCGCGTCGGCGCGGCGGCGGCGCGGGCGGGCGCTGGTCGGCGACGGGCGGCTGCGCGATGCGCTCAGCCTGCCTTATGCGCCAACCGGTGCGCAGCGGCGCGCGATTGCCGAGATCGAGGGCGATCTGCGCCAGGACGCGCCGATGCTCCGCCTGCTGCAGGGCGATGTCGGCGCGGGCAAGACTTTGGTGGCGCTGATGGCGCTGCTCGTCGCGGTCGAGGCGGGGACGCAGGGGGCGTTGCTCGCCCCGACCGAGATCCTCGCGCGCCAGCATCACGCCTCGCTGTCCCGCATGCTCGCTGGCCTGCCGGTCAATGTCGCGATCCTGACCGGGCGGGAAAAAGGGCGGGTGCGCGATGCAACGCTGATGGGGCTGGCGGACGGGTCGATCGATATCCTGATCGGCACTCATGCCATCTTCCAGCAGGATGTGAACTATCGCCGGCTTGGCCTTGCGGTGATTGACGAACAGCACCGGTTCGGGGTGTCGCAGCGGCTGATGCTGGCGCAGAAGGCGGCGACGCCGCCGCATGTGCTGGTGATGACGGCAACGCCGATCCCGCGCACGCTGACGCTCACCCAATATGGCGAGATGGATGTCAGCCGGCTCGATGAAATGCCGCCGGGGCGCCAGCCGATCGAAACGCGGGTGATCGCCGAGGACCGGCTGGCCGAGGTGGTCGAGGCGCTCGGCCGGCTGATGGATCAGGGCGGCCAGGCCTATTGGGTGTGCCCGCTGGTCGAGGAGAGCGAGAATAGCGACCTTGCCGCCGCCGAGGCGCGGGCGGAGGCGCTGCGGCTGCGTTTCGGGGCGGAGCGGGTCGGTCTGGTCCATGGCCGGATGAAGGGGCCGGACAAGGACGCGGTGATGGCGGGGTTCGCCGCCGGGCGCATCGCCGTGCTCGTCGCGACGACGGTGATCGAAGTCGGCGTCGATGTGCCCAATGCCACGCTGATCGTGATCGAACATGCCGACCGCTTCGGCCTGGCGCAGCTGCACCAGCTGCGCGGGCGGGTGGGGCGCGGCACCGGGCGGTCAACCTGCCTGTTGCTGCGCTCCGGCGCACTGGGGGAGACGGCGCGCGCGCGGCTGGCGCTGATGCGCGAGAGCAATGACGGTTTCCGCATTGCCGAAGAGGATCTGCGGCTGCGCGGGCCGGGCGAGATTCTCGGCACGCGCCAGTCGGGCGAGCATGTCTTCCGCCTTGCCACGCCCGAGCAGGTGCAGGCGCTGCTGCCCGTCGCGACCGACGATGCGCGGCTGCTCGTCGACCGCGATGGCGGGCTGGACGGGCCGCGCGGGCAGGCGGCGCGGCTGGCGCTGTATCTGTTCGAACGCGATGCCGGTGTGGCGCTGTTGCGCGGAGGATAAATCCTAAACCAATCAGAGGCCTGGGCGGGCTGTTTCGGAGCTAGTCTTCGGCGCTGCCGGATGTTCCAACCCGGCCTGAACCTTGGCTAGCGCGCGTCGCGGACCAGCGCGCCCAGCAGGTCGAGATAGGGCGCAAGGTCGATCATCTGTTCGAACTGGCAGCCCACGCGTCCGCCCAGTGCCCAGCGCACATCGGCGCGGATCTGGCCGACCACCGGCAGGCGCAGCGTCATCCAACTGCCGGGCGCAAGCGCCGCTTCGGTGCGCGCCATGAAGCCGGTAGCCGAGATGTTGACGATCTGGAGCCCGAACGACAGGCCGGCATCGTCGGTCGCGCGGGTCCGGTAATAAACATCGTCGCGCGGGGATTCCCGGCGGTTGAGGTTGAACGCGGCGCGATATCCTGCGGCCAATGGTCGACCCTCCGGCGTGACGGGTTGCGACGCGAGTTATAGGGCCGCGGGCGTTAACTGGGGCGCAAGGAACGGGCTTAAGGGAAGCTTGCGCGCTCGCTCCGGGGCTTGCGCAGCAGTCGGGTGATTGGTCCGCTTGCACATGGCCGGGGCGGGGTAGAGAGGGCAGGCCGCCCGCGCGCCGGGCCGAACAAGGGGGAATGGACAATGCAGGCGCCCGCCTGGCCGACCGAGACCAAACGCCACACGCTGGCCGAACTGTTCGCTGCCGATCCCGAACGGGTCGGGCATTTCGCGTTCGAGGCGGCGGGGCTGTATCTGGATTTTTCCAAGACCCATCTCGACCGCGATCTGGCGGCGCGTTTCCTTGATTTCGCCGCCGGGCGCGGGCTGGGCGCGGCGCGGGATCAGCTGTTCGCGGGCGCCGCGATCAACAGCAGCGAGGGCCGCGCCGCCGAACACAGCGCCGAGCGCGGCGAGGGCGCACCCGAAAGCGTGGCACGGGCGCGCGGTTTCCATGCGCGGATGCGCGCGCTGATCGACGCGATCGAGGCCGGCGCGCTCGGCCCGGTGCGCCATGTGCTGCATATCGGCATCGGCGGATCGGCGCTCGGCCCCGACCTGCTGGTCGATGCGCTGGGGCGCCACGACAGCCAATATGATGTCGCCGTCGTGTCGAATGTCGACGGCGCGGCGCTGGAGGCGGCGTTCAGCCGGTTCGATCCGGGGGCCACGCTGGTCGTGGTCGCGTCCAAGACCTTCACCACCACCGAGACGATGCTCAACGCCGCCTCGGCGCTCGCCTGGCTGGCCGAGGCCGGGGTGGAGGATCCCTATGGCCGCGTCGTCGCCCTCACTGCGGCACCCGATAAGGCGGTCGCCTGGGGCGTCGATGAAACCCGTGTGCTGCCGTTTTCGGAAAGCGTCGGCGGGCGTTATTCGCTGTGGTCGTCGATCGGCTTTCCCGCCGCGCTGGCGCTGGGCTGGGAAGCGTTCGAGCGGCTGCTGGAGGGAGCGGCCTCGATGGACCGGCATTTCCGCCTTGCCCCGCCGGAACGCAATGCGCCGCTGCTCGCCGCCATTGCCGACCAATATTATGCCCAGCTGCGCGGCTGCGAGACGCGCGCGGTGTTCGCCTATGACGAGCGGCTGCGGCTGCTGCCTTCCTATCTCCAGCAGCTGGAGATGGAATCAAACGGCAAGCGCGTGACGCCGCAGGGCGTGGAACTGTCCTGGCCGAGTGCGGCGATCACCTGGGGCGGCGTCGGCACCGATGCCCAGCATGCGGTGTTCCAGCTGCTCCATCAGGGCACCAGGCTGGTCCCGGTCGAGTTCGTGGCGGTGGCCGAGCCGGGCCATGCGCTCGATCCCGCGCATCACCGCGCGCTCCTGACCAATTGCTTCGCGCAGGGCGCGGCGCTGATGGCCGGGCAGGCAAGCGACGATCCGCAGCGCGCCTATCCGGGCGACCGGCCGTCGGTGACGATCCTGATCGACGATCTGACGCCTGAGGCGCTGGGCGCGCTCATCGCCTTTTACGAGCACCGCACCTTTGCCAATGCGGTGATGCTGGGGATCAATCCGTTCGACCAGTTCGGCGTGGAACTGGGCAAGGCGATCGCCCGCCGGATCGAGGCCGACGGCCCGACTGGCTTTGATCCCTCCACCCAGGCGCTGCTGTCGCGGGCGTTCGACTGAATGCCGCGGCGGGGGCTGGCAGCGGGCGGGGACCGCCGCTGAAACAGGTGATCAGGCGCGCCCGGCCGGGTGCGGGCGGCGGCCGCCGGTTTCTCGTCTTTCTTGCCCAGCTGGCGCTGGCCGTGGTCGCGGTCCGCAGCCTGGTGGCCGCGCCCTATGCGATCCCGTCGCCCTCGATGATGCCGGCGCTGTTGCCCGGCGATTACATGATCGCCACCCGCTATCCCTATGGCTGGTCATGGTTCAGCCTGCCCGGCGGGGCGGCGCTCGGCGAGCGGGCGTTCGGCGGCGGGCGGCTGGCCGGGCGATTGCCGGAGCGCGGCGACGTCATCGTGTTCCGGTCGCCCGCCGATCCGGCGCGCGATCTGGTCAAGCGGGTGATCGGCCTGCCCGGCGACCGCATCGCGCTGAGCGGCGGGCGGCTGGCGCTCAATGGCGTGCCGGTGCCGCAGACGCGCCTGCCCGACCTGTCGGTGCCGGTCGGCGCGGGGCGCGACTGTCCGCAGCTGAGGCGGCGGATCGTGGGCGGCGTGCTGGTGTGCGCCTATATCCGGCACCGCGAGACGCTGCCGGGCGGGCGGCGGCATGACGTCATCGCGCTCGACCTGTCGGCTGACGGGGCGTGGACGGTGCCGCCGGGCCATGTGTTCGTCATGGGCGACAATCGCGACCAGAGCCGCGACAGCCGCACCCCCGCAATCGGCCCGGTGGCGGTGGCGCGCATCACCGGTCGGGCGGAGCGGGTGCTGATGTCCTTTCGTGCACCGGGGGACTGGCGAAGCCCGGCAAGCTGGCGCAATGCGGTGCGATGGGAACGGATCGGACAGCAGCCATGACCGGGCTTGAGGACTGGATTGCGCGCACGCTCGGGCGCGCGCCGCAGACGCTCGCGCTGTATCAGCGCGCGCTGACCCATGGCAGCCGCGAGGAGCCGGATTATGAACGGCTGGAGTTTCTGGGTGACCGGGTGCTCGGCCTCACCATCGCCCGCTGGCTCTATGACCGTTTTCCCGACGAGCCGGAGGGCAAGCTGTCCTGGCGGCTCAATGCTCTGGTGTCGGGCAGCGTGTGCGCCGATGTCGGCCGCGAGATCGGCGTTCGCGTCCATCTGCGGCTGGGCAAGCAGGCGCGCGACGATGGCGCGGCCGACAGCGACAATATCCTGGGCGATGTCGTCGAGGCGCTGATCGGCGCGCTCTATCTCGATCATGGCCTGGACGCCGTGGACGCGTTCATCCGCGCCCGCTGGGAATCGCGGCTCGACCATCAGCAGCGCGCGCCCCGCCATCCCAAATCGGCGTTGCAGGAATGGGCGGCCGCCCATCGCCGCAAGCCGCCCGTTTACGAACAGGTCGAGCGGTCCGGCCCGGAACACGCGCCGCGCTTTACCGTGCGGGTGACGGTGCGCCATGCCGGGGAGGCGACCGGCACTGGCGCGTCCAAGCAGGAAGCCGAAACCGCCGCCGCCCGTGCTTTGCTGGAGATGCTTGAGACATGACGGAAAGATGCGGCCTCGTCGCCGTGGTCGGTGCGCCCAATGCGGGCAAATCGACGCTCGTGAACGCGCTGGTCGGCCAGAAGGTCGCGATCGTCAGCCCCAAGGCGCAGACGACGCGCACAAGGCTGATGGGCATCGCCATCGCAGGCGAAAGCCAGATCATGCTCGTCGACACGCCGGGGATTTTCGAGCCGCGCCGGCGGCTCGACCGGGCGATGGTGCAGGCGGCCTGGGGCGGCGCTGCCGATGCCGACGTGATCGCGCTGATCGTCGATGCGCGCGCCGGGCTTGGCCCCAAGGTGATGGCGATTGTCGAGGGGCTGAAGGCCCGGCCCGAGCCCAAGGTGCTGGTGCTCAACAAGGTCGACATCGCCGCCAAGGACAAGCTGCTCGTCCATGCCGCGCGGCTGACCGAGGCGCTGGCCTTTGATGCCGTCTACATGGTGAGCGCCGCGACCGGCGACGGGGTGGCCGATCTGAAGGCCGCGCTTGCCGCGCACATGCCCGAAGGGCCGTGGCATTTCCCCGAGGATCAGGTGTCCGACGCCACCGACCGGATGCTGGCCGCCGAGGTGACGCGCGAGCAGCTCTATCTCCAGCTTCATGCCGAGCTGCCCTATGCGAGCGCGGTCGAGACCGAACAATATCGCGAGCGCGATGACGGCTCGGTCGAGATCCATCAGCAGATCCTGGTCGCCCGGCCCACCCAGCGGGCAATCGTGCTCGGCAAGGGTGGCCAGCAGATCCGGACGATCGGCGAACGCTCGCGCACCGAGCTGGCCCGGCTGCTCGGGCGCAAGGTGCATCTGTATCTGCATGTGAAGGTCAAGGAAGACTGGGACGAGGATCGCGGGCTTTACCGCGATATCGGGCTCGACTGGGTCGACTGAACGGACGTTGGAGAAGGGCGGCGGCTCAGCCGGTCGCCGCCGTCCGCAAGGCGTCGGGGTCCGTCACCTCAAGCCCGCGCAGCCCGATCCGGCGCACCGCGCCCATCGCTTCCAATGCGGTGAGCTGGCGGCTGACCGTCTCGATGGTCAGGCCGAGCAGCGCCGCCATCTCGCCGCGCGTCAGCGGCAGGTCGATCCGGCGGACATCACCGGGCCGGGCGGGAATGCACGCCGATTCAAGGAACATCAGCAACAGGCCCGCCACCCGCGCCCGCGCGTCGCGCCGCCCGATCAGGTCGATGAGGTCGCGGGCGCGGTCGAGCTGGGCGCTCGTCGCCCTGAGCAGCCGGTCGAGAAAGGCGGCATGGCCCTGCATCTCGCGCGCGATGACGTCGCGCGGGAACAGGCAGATTTCGCTGTCGGCAAGGGCGGTCGCCGTGCAGTCGATCGCGGTTGCAAACATCCGCGCCATGAAATCGGCGGGATGGACAAGTGCCACGATGCGCTCAACGCCCTCGCTGTCGATCCGCGCCAGTTTGAGCGCGCCCGACACCAGGGTCGCGCAGGCGATATTGTCCTCGCCCGCCAGGAACAGGGTTTCGCCGCGCCGGATCGTCCGCCGCCGTCCGAGCCGGGCGAGAGTCTGCCGCTCGCGCTCGCCAAGCCCGGCGCACACGGCGACATCGCGCACCGGGCAATCGTCGCAGCCCAGCGGGTCGTGCGCCATCAGGCGCCCACCGTCTCCAGCAGCCCTTCGAACAGCCGGCGGCCATCGGTGCCGCCATGCGCGGCCTCGGTCCGCCGTTCGGGATGGGGCATCATGCCCAGCACATTGCCGCGTTCGCTGACAATGCCGGCAATGCCGCGCGCCGAGCCGTTGACCGGCTCTGCATAGCGGAACGCCACCCGGCCTTCGCCTTCCAGCCGGTCGAGCGTGGCGGCATCGGCGTTATAATTGCCGTCATGATGGGCGACCGGCACGGTGATCGTTTCGCCCGCGCGGTAGCCGCTGGTGAAGGGCGAGGCCGTCTGGCCGACGGTCAGGGTCACGTCGCGGCAGACGAAATCCAGCCCGGCATTGCGCATCAGCGCGCCCGGCAGCAGCCCGGCCTCGGTCAGGATCTGGAAGCCGTTGCAGATGCCGATCACCGGCACGCCGCGCGCCGCGGCCTCGGCAACCGCGCGCATCACCGGGCTGCGCGCCGAAATCGCGCCGCAGCGCAGATAGTCGCCATAGGAAAAGCCGCCGGGAATGCCGATCAGGCCGATATTGGCCGGCAGTTCGGTTTCGCGGTGCCAGACCATCGCCGGTGCCCGGCCGGTCACGTCGCGGATCGCGACGGCAAGGTCACGGTCGCAGTTGGAACCGGGGAAAACGATGACGGCGCTGTTCATGCCCGGCCCGCCCATCACAGCCGCTCGATGCGGTAATTCTCGATCACCGTGTTGGCGAGCAGCTTCTGGCACATCGCCTCAATGTCCTGATCCGACGTGCCATCGGCCAGATCGAGTTCGATCAGCTTGCCCGCGCGCACATCCTCGACACCGGCAAAGCCGAGCCCGGTCAGCGCGTGGTGGATCGCCTTGCCCTGGGGATCGAGAACGCCGTTCTTGAGCGTGACGAAGATACGGGCTTTCATGACTGCGCGCCTTGCATTGGGAAATCGGGGATCATGTGCATGATGCGCCGGCCCTATGCCGGGCCGGCGCGGGTCCTGCAAGCTCAGCGGCCGCGCCGCTTGCGATGCGATTCGAGGTCGAGCACGGCATTTTCGCCTTCGGGCATCAGCCCCAGCCGCCGCGCCACTTCCTGATAGGCCTCGACCTCGCCGCCCAGATCGCGGCGGAACCGGTCCTTGTCGAGCTTTTCGCCGGTTTCCATGTCCCACAGCCGGCAGCCATCGGGGCTGATCTCGTCGGCCAGGATCACGCGGCTATAGTCATTGTCCCAGATCCGCCCGAACTCCAGCTTGAAGTCGACCAGGCGGATGCCGATGCCTGCGAACAGGCCGGACAGGAAATCATTCACCCGGATCGCCATGTCCTGGATGTCGTGCATCTCGTCCTGGCTGGCCCAGCCGAAACAGGCGATATGTTCTTCCGACACCAGCGGATCGCCGAGCGCGTCATCCTTGTAATAATATTCGATGATCGTGCGCGGCAGCTGCGTGCCTTCCTCGATCCCCAGCCGCTTGGACAGCGTGCCGGCGGCGACGTTGCGCAGCACCACCTCGATCGGAATGATCTCGACCTGGCGAATCAGCTGCTCGCGCATGTTGAGCCGCCGGATGAAATGGGTCGGCACGCCGATCTGGCCGAGCAGGGTGAAGATATGCTCGGAAATGCGGTTGTTGAGCACGCCCTTGCCGCTGATCGTGCCCTTTTTCTGGGCGTTGAACGCGGTCGCGTCATCCTTGAAATACTGGATCAGCGTGCCGGGTTCGGGGCCTTCATAAAGGATCTTGGCCTTGCCTTCGTAGATCTGGCGGCGCCGGGCCATGGGCAGAAGCTCCTTTGACGCGCGCGTGGCGCGGAAATAAAGCCGCCCCGGCGCGCCGGTGGGCGGGCGCTGCCGAGGCGGGATGACGGGGCTATAGCCAATAGGGCGGCAGCGCGCAAATGACCGGGTAAGCGGCACCCGCCGGCCCGATCGCGCAGATGAAGGCCGCACGCGGAAATGATCGGGAATGATCTTGTCGATACGCAAAAGGATCGCCACGCGGCGCGGAATCCGCTATGGAAGGTCGCAAACATGGTTAAGCCGTCAGTAACGCTGACATTCACCATAAACGACACTTAAAACATTTACCTGCCTGTGTAAGAGCAGGGTCCAGGGAGTCGAACATGTTGAAAGAGATCATCGCCTCGAACACGGCAAAGCTGATTGCGGCCTGTGTGTGCCCGGTGGTCGGCACTGCGGCCGTGACCATGGGGGTGCCGAAGGTGCGCCAGGCGGTGCACCGCGCGACCGCGCCGGCCCAGCCGACCCGGACGGCGCGGGCCAAGCCCCGGGTTCGCACGCCTGCCCAGGCGGCGGTGACGCCGGTGGGCGCGGGGATCATCTGCCCCGACCCTGTCGTGATCACCAGCAACCCGCTGGTCACGCCCTTTGCCAACCCGATCGCGCCGGTCGCGAGCGCACCGGTTCGGCCCGATCAGGTGTCGTTCGCGCTGCCCAACCGCCCTTTTTTTCCCGGCGGCCCGAATCCGGGCCTGTTCCCCGGCAGCCCGCCGCCTGAAGGTGGCGATCCGACCAACCCGCCGCCGCCCGCACCGCCGCCCCGCCGGGCGTCGATCAGCCGCCGCCCATTCCAGAGCCTGCGACCTGGGCGCAGATGATGATCGGCTTTGGCGTCGTCGGCGGCGCGACCCGCATCGTCTGGCGGCAGCGCAAGGCGCGCGAGCAGGCGGAGGCCTGAGACCCGGAACCGGTGTTATTGATCGAATGGAACAAACGGCCCGGTTCCCCCGGGCCGTTTTTTTTTTATCGTGGGCGCGGGCGAAGATCAGCGCATTTGCAGGCTGCGGGCCGATGCAGCCGGATCGGCCACCGCTCCAGTGATCATCGAAGGGGGCGGGCAGCGGGCGGTGACCGCCACCTGCGGGCGGGATCAGACGACCTGCTGGCCCATCACATTGCCGCCCTGGCTGTAACGGCAGACGAGGAAATCCTCGTCCTCGCCCCGGGCGATGGCGCAGCCGACCTTGCGCGTTTCGCGCCAGATCACCTGGGTGTAATGGCCGACCCGGTCCAGATCGCCGCTGCGCGACACGGCGGGGAACACGCCGGGGCGGTAATCCTGCTTTTCCGACAGCCACAGCCCGACCATTTCCTCGGGCGCCCATGCGCCGCGCGTGCCGGCCCACAGATTTTCGCCCTGCACCTCGGGATCGGTCGGATCGGCGCGCGAATGCACGAAGCTGTTGGTGGCGGCCAGCGCCTCTGCCCAGTTGGCGGCATCGGCGGCGAGTTGCGCATCCCATTCGAGCGGCGGCACGCCGATGGCCGCACGCTCACGGTTGTGCGCCGCGAGCAGCCGGTCCTCGAGACGGGACAACCGGTCACTGTTCGCCGCGACAAGGGGCGACATCAGTGCGAGCAGCGCGGCGAGGCAGGCGCGGCGGTTCGGCATGCCCTGGGCGTAGCGGAAAGAGGTTAACGGCCCTGCAAACGGTGATGGTGAACGGCCCGTTAAGATCCGGCTGCTGCCGGTGGCCGCGCGATCATCCCGCCGCGCATGATCAGGCAGTGGCGCGTCGCGATGGGCTTGGCTATCAGCCGGGCGATGTGGCGGAACGAGACAGGCTCCGGCAAGGCCGGCGGGCGCGGGCTGGCCGGTCTTGCCCGGCTGAAGGGGCTGGCCGGGACCGATGGTCCGGGCGGGGGCGAAGGGCTGACGCGCCGTCGGCTGCTGGTGGCCGGCGGGCTGGGCCTGGGGCTGGCCGTCGGCTGGACGGCATGGCCGCGCGAATATCCGCTCAACATTCCGCTCGGGCCGGGCGAGCTGCTGTTCAACGCCTATGTCCGCATCGCCGAGGACGGGCGGGTGATCGTGGCCATGCCCCAGGCGGAAACCGGCCAGGGTGCGTGGACCGGCCTTGCCCAGATCGTCGCGGATGAACTGGGCGCGGACTGGCGGACGATCGCGGTCGAACCCGCGCCGATCCACCCGCTGTTCGCCAATCAGCGCTTCATTGCCGATCTTGCCGCCGAAGTTGGTCGTGCGCCCGCCGGGCTTGCCGATGATTTTGCCCGCCGGGCGGCGATCATGGTGACGGCCGGATCGACCAGCGTCAGGATGTTCGAGGTGCCGATGCGCCTCGCCGCCGCCGCCGCCCGGGCGCAATTGTGCGCCGCCGCCGCCGCCCGCCTGGGCGTAGAGGCCGATCAGTGCGACACGCGCGGCGGATTTGTGGTGGCGGGCGACCGGCGGCTGCGTTTCGGCGCGCTTGCCGCCGATGCCGCCGGCTTCGAACCGCCGGCCGAACCGGTGCTCAGGCTGACCAGCGACAACCGGCTTGCCGGCCGGGCGCTGCCCCGGCTCGACAGCCCGGCCAAGCTCGACGGATCGGCAAACTTCGCCGCCGATGTCCGGCTGCCGGGGATGGTGTTTGCGGCTCTCCGCCAGCCGCCGCTCGGCGGTGGGCGGTTGATCGGGGTCGATCTTGCCGCAGCCGATGCGGTGCCGGGCGTGGTCGCGGTGGTGCAGACGCCCGGCTGGGTGGCGGCGGTCGCGACGACAGGCTGGGCCGCGATCCGCGCGGTCGATGCCATGCGCCCGCGTTTCCGCATCGACGGGCCGCTCGCCGACGACCGCGCCATCGGCGCGGCGCTGGCCGACGCCTTGGCAGAGGGCGGCACCGCGCTGGTGCGGCGCGGCGATCCTGACACGGCGCTGGCCGCCGGGGTCACGCTCAGCGCCGATTATCAAGTCGCCCCGTCGCTGCGTGCGCCGGTCGAGCCGGTGGCGGCGACCGCGCATTTTTCCGGCGGGCGGCTGTCGCTGTGGCTGGCGACGACCGCGCCCGAGGCGGCGCGCCAGGCGGTTGCGGCGGCGCTCGATCTCGATCCGCGGGCGGTCATCATCCATCCGATGCCAGTCGGCGGCGCGACCGGGCGGGGCATGGAGGCCGATGCCGCGATCCAGGCGGCAAAGCTCAGCGCGCGGCTGAAACGGCCCGTGCAGCTGCAATGGGGGCGGGGCGAGGATCTGCTGCACGATCCCTGCCGCCCGGCGGCGCGGGCGCGGCTGGTGGCGCGGGTCGAGGGCGGGCGCATCGCCGGCTGGCGGGCGGCGGTGGCGGTGCCCGATTATGGCCGGGCGGTGGCCGCGCCGCTGCTCGCCGGGCATGGTGTCGCCGCCGCGCTGGTCGCGGGCGGGCCGGACCGGTTCGCCATTGCCGGCTCCGATCCGCCCTATCAGATCGGCAATGTCGAGATCCGCCACCATGCCGCCCCGGCGCCTTATCCGATCGGCTATCTGCGCGGCGGCGCGCATGGCTATGGCTGTTTCTTCACCGAGAGCTTTGTCGATGAACTGGCGCGGGCGGCGGGGATGGACCCGTCGACCTTCCGCATGGCGATGCTCGGACAGTCGCCGCGCCTCGCGCGCTGCCTCGCCACGGCGGCGACGCTGGCTGGATGGCAGGGCGGGGCAGCGGGCACCGGGCAGGGGCTTGCCTGTCACAGCGCCTTTGGCAGCCATGTCGCGGTGATCGCCGAGGCGCGGGTCGAAGGACGCCGTGTGCGCATCGACCGGCTGAGCGCGGTCGTCGATGCCGGGCGGATCATCAACCCCGACATCGCCCGGCAACAGGTGGAAGGCGCTTTGCTGTTCGGGATGGCCCAGGCGCTCGGTGCCTCTGCATCGTTTTCCGGCGGGCGCATGACCGCGCAGCGGCTGTCCGATCTGGGGCTGCCGCGGCTTGCCGACACGCCGGAAATCAGCATCGAAATCCTCGACAGCGAGGAGGATCCGGGCGGGATCAGCGAACTGGCGGTGCCCCCGTTGCGCCGGCGATTGCAAACGCCCTGTTCGCGGCGACCGGACGCCGCTATCGGACTCTTCCAATCCGAACGGAAGGTGCATGAGGCCGACTGACCATCCCCCGATCGCGCCCCGCCGCGTGGGCGTGCTGCTGATCAACCTCGGCACACCCGATGCGCCGACGGTGCCGGCGGTGCGCCGCTATCTGGCGGAGTTCCTGTCCGACCGGCGGGTCGTCGAGATTCCGCCGCTGATCTGGCAGATCATCCTGCGCGGCTTCATCCTCAACACCCGGCCGCAGAAATCGGCCGAGGCCTATCAGCTGGTGTGGACGCCCGACGGGTCGCCGCTGGCCGCACTGACCAAGCGCCAGGCAGACGGGCTGGCCGGCGCGTTCGGGCCGGACGTGATCGTCGACTGGGCGATGCGCTACGGCAATCCGTCGATCGAGGACCGGCTGCGCGCGCTCAAGGATCAGGGCTGCGAACGCATCCTGTTCGCGCCGCTCTATCCGCAATATTGCGGCGCGACGACGGCGACCGCGAACGACAAGGCGTTTGCCGCACTCGCCCGGCTGCGCTGGCAGCCCGCGATCCGCACGCTGCCGCCTTATTATGACGATCCGCTCTATATCGCCGCGCTCAAACAGTCGCTGCTCGACGGGCTGGCGCAGCTCGATTTCGAGCCGGAGGCGATCGTCACCAGCTTTCACGGCATGCCGCTGCGCACGCTGGAGCTGGGCGACCCCTATCACTGCCACTGCCAGAAGACCGCGCGGCTGCTGTCCGAAGCGCTGGGGCGGCCGGTGCGGGTGTCGTTCCAGTCGCGTTTCGGCCGCGCCAAATGGCTGGAACCGGCGACCGACGAGGTGCTGGAGGCGCTGCCCGAACAGGGCGTGCGCCGGGTCGCGGTGATCGCGCCCGGATTTTCGGTCGACTGCATCGAGACGCTGGAAGAACTGGCGATCCGCGGCCGCGAGGGTTTCGAGGAAGCGGGCGGCACGCACTTCGCCTATCTGCCGTGCCTGAACGACAGCCCGGTCGGCATGGATTTCCTGCGCGCTTTACTTGCGCGTGAACTTGAAGGCTGGGTGAGCGCCGCCTAATCCCTCTGAGAAGCCTTGCATAAATGAAGTCTTCAATGACGGGGAGAGGGATCAAATGGCGCGTGTGGCGATCGTAACCGGGGGAACGCGGGGCATCGGCGAGGCGATCAGCCTTGCGCTCAGGGATCAGGGCATGACCGTTGCGGCCAATTACGCCGGCAATGACGAAAAGGCGCGTGCCTTCACCGAACGCACCGGTATCCGCGCCTATAAATGGGACGTTGGCGACCATCAGGCCTGTCAGGACGGGGTGGCGCAGGTGGCCGCCGATCTCGGCCCGGTTGACGTGCTGGTCAACAATGCCGGCATCACCCGCGACGGCACGATCCTGAAGATGACGCTCGACATGTGGGAAGAGGTGATCCGCATCAATCTGGGCGGCTGCTTCAACATGGCGAAGGCGGTGTTTCCGGGGATGCGCGACCGTAAATGGGGCCGGATCGTCAATATCGGCTCGATCAACGGCCAGGGCGGCCAATATGGCCAGGTGAACTATGCCGCCGCCAAATCGGGCATTCACGGCTTTACCAAGGCGCTGGCGCAGGAAGGTGCGCGGTTCGGCGTGACCGTCAATGCACTCGCGCCCGGCTATATCGATACCGACATGGTCGCCGCCGTGCCGGCGGACGTGCTGGAAAAGATCGTCGCCAAGATCCCGGTCGGCCGGCTGGGCCAGGCGCATGAGATTGCGCGCGGCGTCGCGTTTCTGTGCTCAGAGGATGCGGGCTTCGTCACCGGATCGACGCTGTCGATCAATGGCGGCCAGCACATGTATTGACCGCGCGATGACGGCCGGACCGGTCAAGCGGTCGATCACCATCGCCGGTCATTCGACGTCGATCAGCCTCGAGCCCGTTTTCTGGACGGCGCTCGAGGCCGCAGCCGTGCAGGCATCGCTGCCTTTGTCGGCGCTCGTTGCCCGCATCGACGCGCAGCGGATCGCCGTCGCCGATCCTCCCAATCTTGCCAGCGCGATCCGCGTCTGGCTTTTTGAACGGGCTATGGCCTCTGCGCCCGCCCATTCCAGCTAGGAACCCTTCGATGCGCGTTCTGACCCATTTCCTTCTTGCCTCGGTGATGACAGCCCCCATGACGATTTCTCCCGCCCAGGCCGCTCCGGCGGACGCGACCATCGCCTATCCCCGCACCGAGGCGCAGCCGCTGGTCGAGGAGCAATTCGGCGTCAAGGTCGCCGATCCCTATCGCTGGCTGGAAAATGACGTGCGCGAGGATGCGCGCGTGCGCGACTGGGTGACGGCGCAGAACAAGGTCACCGATGCCTATCTGGCGACGCTGCCGGCGCGCGCGACCTTTGCCAGGCGGCTGACCGAGCTGTTCAACTATGAACGCGTGTCGCCGCCGGTGAAGCGCGGCGGGCGCTATTTCTATGCCCGCAATGACGGGCTGCAGAACCAGGCGGTGCTCAATGTCCGCGACCGCGTCGACGGCCCGGCGCGGGTGCTGATCGATCCCAATGGCTGGGCCAAGGACGGGGCGACCGCGCTTGCCGAATGGCGGCCTTCGGATGATGGCCGGTATCTCGTCTATGCGGTGCAGGATGGCGGCACCGACTGGCGCACCGTGCGCGTGCTCGACGTCGAGACCGGCAAGGACCTGCCCGACAGCGTCGAATGGGTGAAGTTTTCCAATCTCGACTGGGCGAAGGACGGATCGGGCTTTTTCTATTCGCGCTTCCCGCAGCCGGCGAGCGGCGGCAAGTTCCAGGCTTTGAACGAGAACCAGCAGGTCTATTTCCACCGGCTGGGCACGCCCCAGTCGGAAGACCGGCTGGTCTATCGCACGCCCGACCGGCCGCGCCTCAACCACATTGCCGAGGTGAGCGACGACGGCAAATGGCTGATCATCACCTCGTCGGAAGGGACCGACGACCGCTATGAGATCACGCTCGTCGACCTGTCGCGCCCCGATGCCCAGCCGCGCACGCTGATCAAGGGGCTGGAGCATAGCTGGAACTATGTCGGCAATCAGGGCAGCCGGTTCCTGTGGACGACCAACAAGGGCGCGCCGCGCCTCAAGATCGTCGCGCTCGACATCGCCGAGGCCAATCCCGTCGCCCGCGACATCGTGCCGGAGGACAAGGCGACGCTGGGCGGCGCATCGGTGATCGGCGGGGTGCTGATCGCGTCCTATCTGGTCGATGCCAAGACCGAGGTGCGGCGTTACCGCCCCGACGGCACGCTGATCGGCAAGGTGGCGCTGCCCGGCATCGGCACCGCCGCCGGCTTTGGCGGCAAGGCCGATGATCCCGAGACCTTCTTCGCCTTTACCAGCTTTGCGACGCCGACGACGGTGTTCCGCTATGATGCGCGGTCGGACACGGCGCAGGTGTGGGCGCAGCCGCGCCTGACTTTCAAGCCCGAGGATTTCAAGGTCGAGCAGCGTTTCTTCGCATCGAAGGACGGCACGCAGGTGCCGATGTTCATCGTCCGCCGCAAGGACGTGACCGGCCCGGCGCCGACGCTCATGTATGGCTATGGCGGGTTCAACATCAGCAATACCCCGGCCTTTTCGGCCGGGCGGCTGGCCTGGATCGAACAGGGCGGGGCGTTCGCGCTCGTCAACCTGCGCGGCGGGGGCGAATATGGCAAGGCGTGGCACGATGCCGGGCGGCTGCTCAACAAGCAGAATGTGTTCGATGATTTCATCGCGGCGGGCGAATATCTGATCCGCGAAGGCGTGACCGGCAAGGGCCAGCTGGCGATCCAGGGCGGGTCGAATGGCGGGCTGCTGGTCGGCGCGGTCACCAACCAGCGCCCCGACCTGTTCGCCGCCGCGCTGCCGGCGGTGGGCGTGATGGACATGCTGCGCTTCGACCGGTTCACCGCCGGGCGCTACTGGGTCGATGATTATGGCTATCCGTCGAAGGAAGCGGATTTCCGCAACCTGCTGACCTATTCGCCCTATCACAATGTCCGCAGCGGCACCGATTATCCGGCGGTCCTCGTCACCACCGCCGATACTGACGACCGCGTCGTGCCGGGCCACAGCTTCAAATATGTGTCCGCCCTGCAGGCCGCCGCGATCGGGCCGCGCCCGCATCTGATCCGCATCGAGACGCGGGCCGGGCACGGGGCGGGCAAGCCGACCGACAAGATCATCGCCGAAACCGCCGACCAATGGGCGTTCATCGCCCGCTGGACCGGCCTGACGGTGCGCTGAGCAGGGACCGGGCCGGGCGGTTGGTGCCGCCCCGGCCCGGTTCATCGCCGGGTCAGCCGCATCCCGCTACCCAGCCCGTCATGGTGGCAGTCAGCCGGGATGAGGGTGCGATGAAGACTTTGGTGCTGGCGATGGTCGCGGCGGGCGTCGGTCTGGCGGGTCCCGTTTCGGCGCAGGCGGTCGATCCCCGGCTGTCGCGCGAGCTGGGCCGGGCGGTCGGCGAGGCTGCGGTGCAGGCCGAGCGCGCGGCCGACGAGATGCGCGCCGCCGCCCGCGAAGCGGCGCGCGGTGCGCGGCAGGGTTATGAGGACGCGCGCGGAGCCGAGGCACGCGGCGCAGGCGGGCCGCCGCCGGTGATGACCGAGGATGACGCAGCCGAGGCCTGCGCCCTTGCCGCCGAGGATGAAGGCTATGCGATCGCCCGGCTGGCGAGCGTCCGGCAGATCAACCGGGTCTGGCCGGTTGCCGGTGCCGATGGTGCCCGGCCCGGAGGCAGCGGTGCCGGCGGAAGTGGCTGGGGCGTCGAAGGCGTGATCGAGCTGCGCGACAGCTGGCGCGCGCCGCGCGGGCGCGAAATGAGCTTTCGCTGCACGATTGCGGGCGGCGAGGTGGTCGACGTGACCCTGCGCGATTTCGTCGCCCGGCGCTGAACGCGGGCAGGCAGTCCACCCCGGCACGGTGTTGGGGGCTTTTCACCCCGGCTTCGTCCCCTATCAGCCGGCCATGGAAAGCCAGCCCCACGATTCCATCCTCATCGTCGATTTCGGCAGCCAGGTGACGCAGCTGATCGCGCGCCGCGTGCGCGAGGCCGGCGTCTATTGCGAGATCGCGCCGTTCAACAGCGCCGCCGCCGCCTTTGAGCGGCTGGCGCCCAAGGGCATCATCCTGTCGGGTGGCCCGTCATCGGTGATGTGGAACGACAGCCCGCGCGCGCCGCAGCATTTCTTCGAGGCCGGGTTGCCGATCCTCGCCATCTGCTATGGCCAGCAGACGATGGCGCATCAGCTGGGCGGGCAGGTCGCGCCGTCTGAAAACCGCGAATTCGGCCGCGCGTTCATCGAGGTGGTCGGGCGCAGCGCGCTGTTCGACGGCCTGTGGTCGGAAGGCGAACGCCATCAGGTGTGGATGAGCCATGGCGACCGGGTCGAGGCGCTGCCCGAAGGGTTCAGCGTCGTCGCCCGCTCCGAAGGCGCGCCCTATGCGATCGCGACTGACGAGGCGCGGCGCTTCTATTCGATGATGTTCCATCCCGAGGTGGTGCACACGCCCGACGGCCACAAGCTGCTCGCCAACTTCGCGCGCCATATCTGCGGCTGCGCCGGCGACTGGACGATGGCCGAATATCGCCAGACCAAGATCGCCGAGATCCGCGCCCAGGTCGGGCAGGGGCGGGTGATTTGCGGCCTGTCGGGCGGCGTCGATTCGGCGGTGGCGGCGGTGCTGATCCATGAGGCGATCGGCGATCAGCTGACCTGCGTGTTCGTCGACCATGGCCTGATGCGCCAGGGCGAGGCCGATCAGGTCGTCAGCCTGTTCCGTGGCCATTACAATATTCCGCTCGTCCATGTGAACGCCGAGACCCTGTTCCTGTCGGGTCTGGCCGGGCTCGATGATCCCGAGGCGAAGCGCAAGTTCATCGGCAAGACCTTCATCGACGTGTTCGAGGACGAGGCCAAGAAGATCGGCGGGGCCGATTTCCTCGCCCAGGGCACGCTCTATCCGGACGTGATCGAGAGCGTCAGCTTCACCGGCGGCCCGTCGGTCACGATCAAGAGCCACCACAATGTCGGCGGCCTGCCCGAGCGGATGAACATGAAGCTGGTCGAGCCGCTGCGCGAGCTGTTCAAGGACGAGGTCCGCGCGCTCGGCCGCGAACTGGGGCTGCCCGACGTGTTCGTCGGCCGCCACCCGTTTCCGGGGCCGGGCCTGGCGATCCGCATTCCCGGCGCGGTCAGCAAGGACAAGTGCGACATTCTGCGCAAGGCGGACGCCATCTATCTGGAAGAAATCCGCAATGCCGGGCTGTACGATGCGATCTGGCAGGCATTTGCCGTGCTGCTGCCGGTCCGCACCGTCGGCGTGATGGGCGACCACCGCACCTATGAACATGTCTGCGCGCTGCGCGCCGTGACCTCGGTCGACGGGATGACGGCCGACATCTATCCGTTCGACGCCGCCTTCCTCGCGCGCGTGGCCACCCGCATCGTCAACGAGGTGCAGGGCATCAACCGCGTCGTCTACGACTTCACGTCGAAGCCGCCCGGCACGATCGAGTGGGAGTGACGGATCGGACCGTGGCGCGTCCTGCCTGCGCCGCGCTGTTCGAAATGATCCGTCCCTGAGGCGTCCTTCCGTACGGCGGCGCTCGTCTGTGCGATCGTCAGTCCCCGGCTGACGTTCCGCCGCTACTTTCCCGTGATTGCAGATGGCGTTCGACAAAGTCGGCGAGCGCCCTGACCGCGTGCGCCATTTCGATCCCCGGGCTGGTCAGATCATAGTCGACATGCGGCGGGATCGTCTGATGCGCCGTCCGCGTCACCAGCCCGTCCTGTTCCAGCACGCGCAGCGTCTGCGCCAGCATCCGTTCGGACACCCCGCCGATCCGCCGCCTCAGGGCACCGAAGCGCAATGTTCCGTCGAGCAGGGCGATCAGGACCAGCACGCCCCAGCGGCTGGTGACGTGATTGAGCATCAGCCGCGACGGGCATTTCGGGTTCATGACATCGGGTGTGCGGTCGTCGGTCATGGTCGGCAGCCCTGTTGGCGGGAGATTTTGATACTTACATTTATGTGCGTACTTCCGGAAGGTTAGAGAAGGCCTATCTCGCCGTCACCACCCCTTTTTGGAGACGACGACATGACCATCGCTATGACCGGTGCCAGCGGACATCTCGGACGCCTTGCCCTGACCCGGTTGATGACCCTGTGCCCGCCCGACCGGCTGGTCGCTCTGGCCCGCGATCCGGCAAAGCTGGCCGATCTCGGCGTTGCCAGCCGCCGGTTCGATTACAAGGCGGTCGAAACACTTGTGCCTGGCCTGGAGGGCGTCGACACGCTGGTGCTGATTTCGTCCAGCGACTTTGACGACCGTGTCGGCCAGCACGCCAATGTGATCGATGCCGCGCGCACCGCCGGTGTCGGGCGGATCGTCTACACCTCGATCCTGAAGGCGGACCGGTCCCCACTGCTGATCGCGCAGGATCACCGGGACACCGAAGGGCTGATCGCCCGGTCGGGCATTCCCGCCACGATCCTGCGCAACGGCTGGTATACCGAAAACTGGACGGCCCCGCTGGGCGGGGCCATCGCCGCCGGTGCGCTTTACGGCGCGGCCGGGGATGCCCGGTTCACACCGGCAGCGCGGCAAGACTATGCGGACGCGCTGGCGATCGTCGCCGCGTCGGCAGACCATGCCGGGCAGGTTTATGAACTGGCGGGCGACGAAGGCTTCACGCTTGCCGAGCTGGCGGCGGCGGTTTCGCGCCGGATCGGCCGCGACCTGCCCTATCAGGATCTGCCGCCGTCCGCCTATCAGGCGCTTCTCGAACAGATCGGTCTGCCGGCAGGGTTTGCAACGCTGCTTGTCGATGTCGATCAGAAGGCGGCTGACGGATGGCTGCATGACGACACGCAAACGCTCTCGACGCTGATCGGCCGTCCGACAACCTCGCTGGCCCGGATGCTCGACGCCGCAATCCCGTGATCATGCACATCGAAGAGGAACAACGGGCGCGCCCGGCCGGACTGCGGCAGCAGCCAGCCGGGCGTGAGAATTTCCGCTCGGATTTCCGTGCCGACATCAATATCGGAACAGGGCGCAAAGGCTGAGGTGCAGGCGCGGTGCTGGCCAGGCCGGGCAAAACCCGGTGGTTCCACCTGACCAGGGCCGATTTGCAGGATCGAGGAGGAGGAACGGGCGCGTCATGACGGAACTGGTCGTTTACGGCATCCCCAATTGCGATACGGTCAAGAAGTCGCGGGCGTGGCTCGATGCTGCCGGGATCGCCTATCGCTTTCATGATTACAAAAAGGCCGGGGTCGACGAAGCGGCGCTCCGGCGCTGGGTCGCGGCGCTGGGGTGGGAGGCGCTGGTCAACCGCCAGGGCACGACGTTCCGCAAGCTGCCCGAGGCCGAGCGGACGGGGCTGGACGAGGCGCGGGCGATCGCGCTGATGATCGCCAACCCCTCGCTCATTCGCCGACCCGTCGTCGAAGGGCGCGGGCAGTTGCTCGCCGGGTTTTCGCCCGAGCGGTTCGCGGTGCTGACGGGCGGCTGAGCCTCCGGCCCCGCCTGAGCCTCCGGCCCCGCCTGAGCCTCAAGCCCCGCGCCGATCCGTTTGCAGCGCGGCGCGGTCGTCCCTATCTGGCGGCCAAACACCCCATTTGAGAATCGCGAACAAGCATGACCGTCCACCACACCAAGATGCTCATCCTCGGCTCCGGCCCGGCCGGTCTGTCGGCCGCCATCTATGGCGCGCGCGCCGGGCTCAGCCCGATCGTCGTCCAGGGCATCCAGCCCGGCGGCCAGCTGATGACGACCACGGATGTGGAGAATTATCCGGGCTTTGCCGATGTCATCCAGGGCCCCTGGCTGATGGAGCAGATGCAGAAACAGGCCGAACATGTCGGCACGCGGATGATCACCGACATCGTGACCGGGGTCGATCTGTCGCGCCGGCCGTTCCGGCTGACCGGCGACAGCGGCGACGTTTACGAGGGCGAGACGCTGGTGATCGCAACTGGGGCTCAGGCCAAATGGCTGGGGCTGCCGAGCGAGCAGGAACTGGCCGGGCGCGGGGTTTCGGCCTGCGCGACCTGTGACGGGTTCTTCTATCGCGGGCGCAAGGTGGTGGTGATCGGCGGCGGCAACACCGCGGTGGAGGAGGCACTCTACCTCACCAACCACAGCCCCGATGTCACGCTGATCCACCGCCGCGATTCGCTGCGCGCTGAAAAGATCCTGCAGGAGCGGCTGTTCGCCAATCCGCGCATCAGCGTGCTGTGGAACAAGACGGTCGAACGCTTCGTGGCGGGCGGCGAGCCGGCGGGGCTGGTGGGCGTCGACCTCAAGGACACGGTGACCGGCGAGATCAGCCATGTCGCGGCGGACGGCGCGTTCGTCGCCATCGGTCATCAGCCGGCGACCCAGCTATTCGCCGGGCATCTGCCGCTCGACAGCGACGGTTATCTGGCGGTCGAAACGGGCTCGACGCGCACCGTGGTGCCGGGCGTGTTCGCCTGTGGCGACGTGATGGACAAGGTTTACCGCCAGGCGGTGACCGCGGCGGGCACCGGCTGCATGGCCGCGCTCGACGCCGAACGTTTCCTGGCCGAGGCCGAGTTCGCGGCAAGCCGCGCGGCCTGAGGCGGCTTCCGGTTGCCGTTTTACCGCGTTTTCCGAGCCGCCGGGTGCGTCCACCCGGCTTGAAAACGCTCTGGCCGGGGCGCCGCAGCGGCGCCCCCGCCGTTCAGCCGAGCTTGCGGGCGAGATAGGCGCTCAGGCTGCCAAAACTCGCCAGCATGTCGCCATCGACCTCGTCATCCTCGATCACCACGCCCAGGCGATCCTCGATCTCGGTCAGAAACTCGGCGACCGCCATCGAATCCAGTTCGGGCAGTGCGCCGAACAGGCCGGTTTCGGCGTCAAAACCGGCAACCCGCGCCTGTGGCAGACCGAGCGTTTCAACGAGAACGGCGCGCAGCACCTGATCGATGTTGGACGAGTGTTCCGACTGCAATGCTTTTCTCCGAAAGCCTGGCGACGGCCGGTGGCTAATCGAGCGCGGGGCGGCGGACAAGGCTGGACGTCAGCCCGCCGGACATCAAGGCGAGTGCCGTCGCGGGCCAGGCCGCCGCGCGGCGGGGGTTGAGCAGCCGCAGCGCGACCCGCGGCACCGCCTGTTCCGCCCATTCGGCGCACCAGCCATGGCCCGGCACCCATTCGATCGCATCGACATGATCGACATTGGTCAGATAGCGGACCATCGTCGCTGCCAGCTGCGCGCCCGGCGACAGCGCCTTGTGCGCGCGCGACTGGGCAAGGAGATGCGCGACCGCCATGCCGTGCGACACCGTCCACAGCTGGGCCGCGATCGGCGTGTCGCCGCACCGCGCGACCGCCAGCCTGAGCGTGCCCGCCGCGCTCTCGGCGGCGGCAAAATGGTGGAACGGCCCGTCCGCCTCCGGGGTCAGCTGCGCCAGTTCGTCCCAGAGCGCCGGGCTGAGCACCGTCGACACCTCAAGGTCGAGCGGCGCGCGCGCGGCGGCGCGTTCGATCCGCGTGCGCAGGCTCTGGCTGCGCGCGTCCCAATAGTCGTCAAAGCTGTGCCCGGCGGTCTCGCTGCGCCAGCGCGGCGGCAGGGCGCGTGCCGCCACCACCCAGCCGCAGCGCGAAAAGGCGCGCGCCACCTCGCCGGCATCGGCGCGGTCGAGCGGGCCGAGCGCGATCTCGGTCACGCCCAGCGCCGCGCCGCGCAGCCGCGTCGCGATCGCGCGCAGCAGGCGGCGGCGATGCATGCCGTCGGCGGGGCCGGTGAAGATCGGGGCGGTGCGATGGGCATGGTCCGCGCCCAGCGTGCGGAACCGCCCGCGCCCCGTGGGGGCAAGCATCAGCCAGCCATCCACCCCCTCGCTGCGCGCGCGCACGATCAGCGGCGGCGCATCCAGCCCGGCGGCGGCGGCCTTCAGCCAGTCGAGCCGGTCGAAGGGCCAGGGGCGTGCGGACGCACCAAGGGCGCCGCGCGCGATCGTCTCGACCGGCCCAAGCGAATCATAATATTCACCCTTGACCCACAAATCGCTGCTTCCCGCGCGGCTGAGACCGGAATCCCCCTTGAGAGGCTCCCCCATGTCCGAGAAAGGAGACGGCGTGCAAGAGCCTGATCCGAATCCGCGCCCGATCGACCATATTCTGCTGGCCGCCGCCCGTGGCGGGCCCGGCCCGGCGCTGGTGCTTGGCGAGCGCGAAATCGGTTATGACGCGCTCGACCGGCTGGTCGGGCAGCTGGCCTGCTGGCTGGTCGAACAGGGCGTCGCGCCCGGCGACCGGGTGGCGAGCTGGCTGCCCAAGGGGCTGTGGACCTGCCTGTTGCCGCTCGCCGCGCCGCGCGCCGGGGCCGTGCATGTGCCGGTCAACCCGCTGCTCAAGCGCGCCCAGGTCGCGCATATCCTGGCCGATAGCGGGGCGGTGCTGCTGCTGACCGGGGCGGGGCGGGCGGACAGCCTGATGCCGGGCGATGTCCCGCCGGGATGCCGGATGATGCTGGACGGCGATGTGGCGTTGCCCGAACGGGCGCTTGGGCCCTCGGCAGCCGATCCGCAGGCGCTCGCCGCGATCCTCTACACCTCGGGATCGACCGGGCGGCCCAAGGGGGTGATGCTCAGCCATGCCAATCTGTGGCTGGGGGCGGTGGCGGTTGCCCATTATCTGCGTCTTGCTGCCGATGACCGCACGCTGGCCGTGCTGCCGCTCGCGTTCGATTATGGCCAGAACCAGCTTTTTTCGACCTGGCTCGCCGGGGGGACGGTGGTTCCGCTCGATTATCTGACCCCGCGCGACGTGCTGCGCGCGGTCGGCCGTCACCGCATCACCACGCTTGCCGGGGTGCCGCCGCTCTGGGTGCAGCTGGTCGAGGGCGACTGGTCGGAGACCGCGACGCTCAGGCGGCTGACCAACAGCGGCGGCGCGCTGACCGAGCCGCTGGTCCGGCGGCTGCGCACGCTTGCGCCTCAGGCCGATCTCTATGCGATGTACGGGCTGACCGAGGCGTTCCGGTCCACCTATCTCGATCCCCGGCTGATCGATGAACATCCGACCGCGATCGGCGGGCCGATCCCCTTTGCCGAGCTGCATGTGCTGCGCCCCGACGGGCTGCCCGCCGGCCCCGGCGAGCCGGGCGAGCTGGTCCATGCCGGGCCGCTGGTCGCCGCCGGCTATTGGCGCGATCCCGAGCGCACCGCCCAGCGGTTTCGCCCCCTGGCCGGTGGTGCCGGGCTGGCCGTGTGGTCGGGCGATACCGTTGTGCGCGGGCCCGACGGGCTGCTGCGCTTCGTCGGCCGCGCGGACGAGATGATCAAATCGGCCGGCAACCGCATCAGCCCGACCGAGATCGAGGAGGCGGCGGTCGCCAGCGGCACGACCAATGAGGCGGTGGCGCTGGGCATCGCCGATGATCGGCTGGGCCAGGCGGTGCTGCTGGTCGCGGCGGGCGACGGCGGCGATGAGGCGGCGCTGCGCGCGCATCTGAAGCGCGAACTGCCCGGTTTCATGCAGCCCGCCCGCATCGTCTGGCGCGCCGCCCTGCCGCGCACCCCCAATGGCAAGCTTGACCGGGCAGGGCTGAAGGCCGAACTGGCGCCATGAAGCCTGCCGGTCCCATTCCCCCCGATTATGCCGCCGATGCGGACGGACGGCTGCTGATCGCCGGCCAGCCCTATGACGCGCTGATCGAGGCCGCCGGGCAGACGCCCCTTTTCGTGTATGATTCGGGCGCGGTCGCCCGGCGCATCGCCCGGCTGCGCGCCGCGATGCCGGGCATCGACATCCATTATGCGATGAAGGCCAATCCCCATGCCGGGCTGCTTGCGCGCATCGCCGCTCAGGTCGACGGCATCGATATCGCCTCGGCCGGCGAACTGCGCATCGCCGAAGCCGCCGGGATTATGGGCGACCGCATCAGCTTTGCCGGCCCCGGCAAGCGCGATGCCGAGCTTGAGGCGGCGATTCTGGCCGGCGTCACCATCAATCTTGAATCCGAAACCGAGGCCGAACGCGCGCTCGCCATCGCCGCGCGGCTGGGTGTGCGGCCGCGCCTGGCGGTGCGGGTCAATCCCGATTTCGAGCTGCGCGGTTCGGGGATGCGGATGGGCGGCGGCGCGCGGCCGTTCGGCGTCGATGCGGCGCGCGCGGTCCCGCTGGTCCGGCGGCTGGTGGATGCGGGGGCCGACTGGCGCGGCTTTCACATCTATGCCGGGTCGCAGTCGCTCGATGCCGCGGCGCTGATCGAGGCGCAGGCGGCGGGGATCGCGCTTGCCGCAGCACTTGCCGAGGCGGCAGAGGCGTCGCCGCCGCTCGTCAATCTGGGCGGCGGGTTCGGCATTCCCTATTTTTCGGGCGATGTGGCGCTTGATGTCGAGGCGATCGGCGCGGCGCTGGTCGAAGCGGTGGCGGCGCGCCCGGCGGTGCTTGGCGACGCACGCTTCGCGCTCGAGCTGGGGCGCTGGCTGGTCGGCGAGGCGGGGGTCTATCTGACGCGGATCGTCGACCGCAAGACCAGCCATGACCAGCTGTTCCTGATCACCGATGGCGGCCTGCACCACCAGCTGGCGGCGAGCGGCAATTTCGGCACCGTCGTCCGGCGCAATTATCCGCTCGCCATCGCCGGGCGGATCGGCGCGCCGGCGACCGAGGTCGCGACGGTGTGCGGCTGCCTGTGCACGCCGCTCGATCGGCTGGGCGACCAGCTGGCGCTGCCCGAGGCGCAGGTCGGCGATGTCGTCGCGCTGTTCTGCGCCGGGGCTTATGGCGCGAGCGCCAGCCCGGCGGCGTTCCTGGCTCAGGGTGCTGCGGCCGAGCTGCTGGTCTGACGCGGCTGGCCGTTCGACAGCGGGGGCGGATGTGCGGTTTTCCAGCCGCCGTCGGGCGGCGCGCGGGTAATGGGTTGCCCTTCGACCCCCGCTTGCTATAGACGCCGCCGACCGGCGGTCCGGCCGCGGGCGTGGCGGAACTGGTAGACGCGCTGGATTTAGGTTCCAGTATCGCAAGATGTGGGGGTTCGAGTCCCTTCGCCCGCACCAGTTTCCAGTTCATGGTGAAAGGCCGGCCTCCTCCTGAACGTGCAAGAAGGCGAACGAGACGAGATGCAGACTGTCGAGACGTTGAACCAGGGCCTCAAGCGCGCCTACACGCTGACGATCAGCCGCGCCGAGATCGAATCGCGGGTGGATGGCGAGCTGAAGAAGGTCGCGCCGCAGATCCGCATGCCCGGCTTTCGCCCCGGCAAGGTGCCGGCCAATCTCGTTCGCAAGATGCACGGGCCGGCGCTCGAGCAGCAGGCGCTCGAGACCACGATCCAGGAAGGCGTGCAGCAGCTGATCGCCGAGCAGGGTCTGCGCCCCGCCACCCGCCCGGAGGTCGAGCTGGGCGAGGGCTATGGCCCGGGCCAGGACGCCGAGGTGAAGGTGTCGCTGGAAGTGCTGCCGGTCGTCACCGTGCCGGCGCTCGACGGGCTCAAGCTCGAGCGGCTGGTGGTGCCGGTGTCCGACGAACAGATCGACGAGACGCTCGGCCGTATCGCCGCCGGCTCGAAGAGCTATGAGGAAGACGATGCCGGCCGCCCGGCTGCGACCGGTGACCTGCTGGTCATCGATTTCGAGGGCAAGCTGGACGGCGTGCCGTTCGAAGGCGGCAAGGGCGAGGGCATCTCGCTCGAAATCGGTTCGGGCCAGTTCATTCCGGGCTTTGAGGACCAGCTGATCGGCGCCGCCGCCGGCGATGCGCGTGTCCTGAACGTCACGTTCCCGGCCGATTATGGTGCCGCGCACCTGGCCGGCCGCGACGCGACCTTCGACGTCACCGTCCAGAAGGTCCGCGCGCCCAAGGAAACCGCGCTTGACGACGAGTTTGCCAAGCAGCTCGGCCTGGAAGGCATCGACAAGCTGCGCGAGCTGATCAAGGGCCAGCTGGAGCAGGAGCATAACGGCCTGACCCGCACCCATATGAAGCGCAAGCTGCTCGACCAGCTCGCCGCTTCGCACGATTTCGACGTGCCGCCGTCGATGGTCGAGGCCGAGTTCGGTCAGATCTGGGCGCAGCTGGAGCATGAGGCGAGCCACGAGGCCGACCCGGAAGCCGCGCGCGCCGACATGGAAAAGGACCGCGACGATTATCGCCGCATCGCCGAGCGCCGCGTGCGCCTGGGCCTGTTGCTGTCGGAAATCGGCCAGGCCAATGGCGTCGAGGTCAATCAGGTGGAAATGAACCGCCTGATCGCCCAGGCCGCGCAGCAGTATCGCCCGGAAGACCGGCAGCGCTTCATCCAGTTCGTCCAGCAGGACCCGATGGCCGCCGCCCAGCTGCGCGCGCCGCTTTATGAGGACAAGGTCGTCGACTTCCTGTTCTCGAAGGCCGAGATCACCGAGCGTGAAGTGACCCGCGAGGCGATCCAGGCCGAGATCGAGGCGGACGAGGACGGTCACTTCCATGGTCCGGATTGCGGCCATGACCATGATCATGACCATGATCATGACCATGGCGCCGCCAAGCCTGCAAAGAAGCCCGCCGCCAAGAAGGCGAAGGCCGAAGCGGCTGAGGGCGAAGACGCGCCGGCCAAGCCCGCCAAGAAGGCAGCGGCCAAGAAGGCGACCGCCGCCGAGGGCGACGATGCCGCCGCCGAAGCGCCCGCCAAGCCGAAGCGCACGCGCAAGGCGGCTTCGGAGTAACCGCTCCGGCACTGCTGTTTGACCGCGGGGCGCGGATATCGCCCCGCCGGTCAGGGATGAAGGGCGCGGCCATCGCCATCGGGGCGGTGGCCGCGCCTTTGCCGTTTCGGGGGGATGATTTTGGCGCTGGCAAGCGGCCCTTTACCATTTGGCGAGCGGCGCAGCGGCAAGGGGGGCTTGAACGTGCGGTCCTTTCCTCCGATGTAGGACCGGCTAACGACCTTCAGTCCAAGGACGCATTTCACATGAACAACCCGTTCTCGAACGGCCAGATCCACGACGCGCTCGTTCCGATCGTTATCGAGCAGTCGAACCGCGGCGAGCGCAGCTTCGATATTTTCTCGCGGCTGCTGCGCGAGCGGATCGTGTTCGTGACCGGCCCGATCGAGGACAATATGGCCTCGCTGATCACCGCCCAGCTGCTCTTTCTTGAATCGGAAAATCCCAAGAAAGACATCTACATGTACATCAACTCGCCGGGCGGCGTGGTGACGGCGGGCATGGCGATCCACGACACGATGCAGTATATCCGGCCCAAGGTGAACACCGTGTGCATCGGCCAGGCGGCGTCGATGGGCAGCTTCCTGCTGGCAGCCGGCGAGCCGGGCATGCGCATCGCGCTCACCAATGCGCGGATCATGATCCACCAGCCCTCGGGCGGCGCGCAGGGCCAGGCGACCGATATCGAGATCCAGGCAAAGGAAATCCTGCGCATCCGGGCGCGGATGAACGAGCTTTATGCCAAATATACCGGCCAGCCGATCGAGGTGGTCAACGACTCGATGGAGCGCGACAAGTTCCTGTCGGCCGACGAGGCCAAGACGTTCGGGCTGATCGACCAGGTGTTCGACAAGCGACCGAGCCCGGCGGAAGAGCCGGGTCAGGCGGCCGCCTGACCGCCGCCGCCCCGGCCATGGGGCGCCGCCGGGCCGCGATGCCCGGACCGGCACCCCTGCGCGGGGCGGAGGCTTTCCGGCCCGGCATCCGGGTGCGGCACCCTGCCTACGTGGCAGCGGATCGGCTGGCAGAGGTGCCGGGAACGGGGCCGGACATTCGGCCCCGAACATTCGGCCCCGAACATTGGGCATTGTGGTTTTATCGAAGAGGTGGCTAACATGCCGCCTGCGCAAGCGGCCAGTTTTGGCCCGAAGGATGATGTATGACGAAACTGAGCGGCGGGGACTCCAAGAGCACCCTCTATTGCTCGTTCTGCGGCAAATCGCAGCATGAGGTCCGCAAGCTGATCGCCGGCCCGACCGTGTTCATCTGCGATGAATGCGTGGAGCTGTGCAACGACATCATCCGCGAGGAAACCAAATCCGCCCTGGTGTCCAAGAAGGATGGCGGCGTGCCGACCCCGCAGGAAATCTGCGACGTGCTCGATGATTATGTGATCGGGCAGAAGCAGGCAAAGCGCGTGCTGTCGGTCGCGGTGCACAATCATTACAAGCGGCTGGCGCACGGCGCGAAGGGTGCCGATGTCGAACTCGCCAAGTCGAACATCCTGCTCGTCGGGCCGACCGGCTGCGGCAAGACCCTGCTCGCCCAGACGCTCGCCCGCATCCTCGACGTGCCGTTCACCATGGCCGACGCGACGACGCTGACCGAGGCCGGCTATGTCGGCGAGGATGTCGAGAACATCATCCTGAAGCTGCTCCAGGCGTCCGACTATAATGTCGAGCGGGCGCAGCGCGGCATCGTGTACATCGACGAGATCGACAAGATCAGCCGCAAGGCCGAGAATCCGTCCATCACCCGCGACGTGTCGGGCGAAGGCGTGCAGCAGGCGCTGCTGAAGCTGATGGAAGGCACGACGGCGAGCGTGCCGCCCCAGGGCGGGCGCAAGCATCCGCAGCAGGAGTTCCTGCAGGTCGACACGACCAACATCCTGTTCATCTGCGGCGGGGCGTTTGCGGGGCTGGAAAAGATCATTGGCGACCGTCTGCAGGGCAAGTCGATCGGCTTTGGCGCATTCGTCGCCGCGCCCGAGGAGCGCCGCACCGGCGAGGTGCTGCGCCAGTGCGAGCCGGAAGATCTGCTGAAGTTCGGCCTGATCCCGGAGTTTGTCGGCCGTCTGCCGGTGATTGCGACGCTCGAGGACCTGGACGTCGATGCGCTGGTCAAGATCCTGACCGAGCCGAAGAATGCGCTGGTCAAGCAGTATCAGAAGCTGTTCGACATGGAGGATGTGAAGCTGAGCTTCACCGACGACGCGCTGGTGGCGGTCGCCAAAAAGGCGATCATGCGCAAGACCGGTGCGCGCGGCCTGCGCTCGATCCTCGAGGGCATTCTGCTCGACACGATGTTCGACCTGCCGTCGATGGACGGGGTCGACGAGGTGATGGTCGACCGCGACGTGGTCGAGGGCCGCAAGGAGCCGGTCCGCGTCTATGCCGCGAAGAAGGAAACCGGCGCGGCCTGATCCTGTCCGCATCCGGCCCGCCAGGGCCGGCGGCATGATGGAGGCGGCCCTGCCGGGCCGCCTCTTTTCGTCTGTGCGCGCCCGGCGGGGCGGGCGTGCAGGCGCAAGAAGGTGCCATGGATTGATGCCGGCCGATCCGGCCCCATATAAGTCCTGTAAACGCCTTGAGGCGTAACCGGAGCCATGATGACCCAAAGCTATCCAGTTTTGCCGCTGCGCGACATTGTCGTGTTTCCGCACATGATCGTGCCCCTGTTCGTGGGGCGCGAAAAGTCTGTGGCGGCGCTTGAGCGGGCGATGGCGGCCGACAAGCAGATCTTCCTTGTCGCGCAGCTCGACCCGGCGAATGACGATCCCGACCGCGATGATCTGTATGATCTGGGCGTGCTGGCGACCGTGCTGCAGCTGCTGAAGCTGCCGGACGGCACCGTCCGCGTGCTTGTCGAGGGCAAGCAGCGCGCGACGCTCGACACGCTGTCGCGCGACGGCGAGCATCTGAACGCCAGCGTCACCCTGACCGAAGAGCCGGAGGTGAGCGGCGTCGAGGCCAAGGCGCTGATGCGCTCGGTCGTCGAGCAGTTCGAGAATTATGCCAAGCTCAACCGCAAGCTGCCGGCCGAGACGGCGGTGCAGCTGGCCGATATCGACGATGCGTCGCGGCTGGCCGATGCGGTTGCCGCCAACATCACGATCAAGGTTGCCGACAAGCAGTCGCTGCTTGTCGAGCTCGATCCGGCCAAGCGGCTGGAGATGGTGTTCGCCTTCATGGAGGGCGAGCTGGGCGTGCTTCAGGTCGAGAAGAAGATCCGCAGCCGCGTCAAGCGTCAGATGGAGAAGACGCAGCGCGAATATTATCTGAACGAGCAGCTGAAGGCGATCCAGCGCGAGCTGGGCAATGAGAGCGAGGAGGATGGCGACGAGATCGCCGAACTCACGCAGAAGATCGCCAAGCTCAAACTGTCGAAGGAAGCGCGCGCCAAGGCCGGGGCGGAGCTGAAAAAGCTCAAGACCATGGCCCCAATGTCGGCCGAGGCGACGGTCGTGCGCAACTATCTGGACGTGCTGCTGGGCCTGCCCTGGGGCAAGAAGTCCAAGCTCAAGCGCGACATTGCCGAGGCCGAGCGGGTGCTCGACGAGGATCATTACGGCCTTGAAAAGGTGAAGGAACGGATCGTCGAATATCTCGCGGTCCAGGCCCGCACCAACAAGCTGAAAGGCCCGATCCTGTGCCTGGTCGGTCCGCCGGGTGTCGGCAAGACCTCGCTTGGCAAGTCGATCGCCCGCGCAACGGGGCGCGAGTTCGTGCGCCAGTCGCTGGGCGGGGTGCGCGACGAGGCCGAGATTCGCGGCCACCGGCGGACCTATATCGGCTCGCTGCCCGGCAAGATCGTCACCAACCTGCGCAAGGCCGGCACGTCGAACCCGCTGTTCCTGCTCGATGAAATCGACAAGCTCGGCCAGGACTTCCGCGGCGATCCGGCGTCGGCGCTGCTCGAGGTGCTGGACCCGGAACAGAATAACAAGTTCCAGGACCATTATCTGGAAATCGATATCGACCTGTCGGACGTGATGTTCGTCACCACGGCCAACTCGCTCAACCTGCCGCAGCCGCTGCTCGACCGCATGGAGATCATCCGGGTCGAGGGCTATACGGAGGACGAGAAGGTCGAGATCGCGCAGCGCCATCTGGTGGCCAAGCAGATCGAGGCGCATGGCCTGAAGCCGGGCGAGTTCGCGATTACCGAAGACGGGCTGCGCGCGCTGATCCGTCATTACACGCGCGAGGCCGGGGTCCGCACGCTGGAGCGCGAGATTGCCAAGCTCGCGCGCAAGGCGCTGCGCCGCATCCTTGAAGGCAAGATCGAGGCGGCGACGATCACGCCCGACAATCTGGCCGAATATGCCGGCGTCCGCCGCTTCCGCCACGGCGTTGGCGAGGAGGAGAACCAGATCGGCGCGGTGACCGGGCTGGCCTGGACCGAAGTCGGCGGCGAGCTGCTGACCATCGAAAGCGTGACCGTGCCCGGCAAGGGCCAGATCCGCACGACCGGCAAGCTGGGCGAGGTGATGCAGGAATCGGTGCAAGCCGCGTTCAGCTTCGTCCGCGCCCGCAGCCCGGCCTATGGCATCAAGCCCAGCCTGTTCGCGCGCAAGGACATCCACATCCACCTGCCCGAAGGGGCGGTGCCCAAGGATGGCCCGTCGGCAGGCATCGGCATGGTGACCTCGATCGTCTCGACGCTGACCGGGGTTCCGGTGCGCCGCGAGGTGGCGATGACCGGCGAGGTCACGCTGCGGGGCCGGGTGCTGCCCATCGGCGGCCTCAAGGAAAAGCTGCTGGCGGCGCTGCGCGGCGGGATCACCACGGTGTTCATCCCGCAGGAAAATGAGAAGGATCTGGCCGACATCCCGGCCAATATCCGCGACGGGCTGACCATCGTGCCGGTCACCCATGTCGATCAGGTGCTGGCCGGTGCACTCGCTGCGCCGCTGACCCCGATTGAATGGACCGAGGCCGACGAACTGGCCGCCCAGCCGCCGGTGGCGGTCGCCTCCGCGCTGGGCGAGGGCGATCCCGCCGTCCGCCACTGAGGTTGGGGCTGAGGCTGAGGCGGGTCAGGTGCGGGGCGGCAATCATGGTGCCGCCCTGCCACCGGTTACCGCCCTGGCGCCCAGCCTCCCGACAGTTCGTCGTCCGCCAGTGCGGATCACGCGGGTTTTGCCGTGATTGGTCGTTGACGCCGGGGGCCGGCTTCTTCTTAGTGGCCCGCCGGTAGCCAGCTTGGCCCGATTCCGATGCAGGCGCTGCCTTGGCGCGCCAGAAAAGGGGACGAGTATCAAATGAACAAACAGGAACTGATCGGCGCAGTTGCCGAAACCGCGGGCCTGACCCGCGGCGATGCCGTCAAAGCGGTCGAGGCCGTGTTCGACACCATTTCCGCCGCGCTCAAGAAGGGCGACGAAGTCCGCCTCGTCGGCTTCGGCACCTTCACCGTGACGCGGCGCAAGGCGTCGACCGGCCGCAACCCGCGCACCGGCGAGCCGATGTCGATCAAGGAATCGTCGCAGCCCAAGTTCAAGGCGGGCAAGACGCTCAAGGATGCGTGCAACGTCTGACCGGTGACGCATTTTCAGGCCCGGAACATGTTTTCCGGTCTGGACAGGGGCGAGGGAGCGCCCTAAAGGCGTCGCTCCACAGCGTGGGCGCGTAGCTCAGTGGTAGAGCACTGTGTTCACACCGCAGGGGTCGCAAGTTCAATCCTTGCCGCGCCCACCATCAAAAACCCCGGAAGCCGGTGCTTCCGGGGTTTTTTGCTGTGTCGGGCATTTCGGGTCAGGGCCTGACGGCGATGCTGACGGTCAGGCGGCAAGGCTGCCGGGCGTGACCGGCTCGGCCATCTCATTGTCGCGGCCCAGCTCGTCGACGATGCGTTCGAGCAGGTGGATGAGCAGCGGCTTGTGATATTCGCCCACCACGTCGTCGAGCAGCCGGTCTACGGCATCGGCATGGGCGGCCAGCTGGTCCAGATACGCGCCGCCTGTCGGCGTCAGGTGCAGATGATAGGCGCGCCGGTCCGACTGGGAGCGCTGCCGGACGATCAGCCCGTCATGCTCGAGCGCCCGGATTGCCGGGGTCAGGGTGGATTTGTCGCGCCCGGTCGCCTGGCTGAGCGCGGTCTGGTTGAGGCCGGGATTGTCGGCGATCAGTGACAGGATCGCATAATGGCCGGGGTTGAGGCCGTCATCGCCAATCCTGCGGGCAAATGCCTGAAACGAGACATCATGTGCGCGCCGCAACTGAAAGCCGATATGGGTTCTGAGCCCGCCCAGCTTCACTTTATCGCCGCCGCCATCCGGCAACATTGCTTGCCCGTTCGACATCTGTTTCTCCGCCCCAGGGCACGCCTGTCCGATCTGGTCCGCCGGTTGCGGCCCGCCCCCTGACATTAACTATAGAAGATGTTTTGTGCGGTGCCACGGGAATCGGCGAAAGCGTGGACGGGAAGGCGCAATCCTTTGCGCGTGTTGCATCGCAAAACCGGCGGGATGGGGCCTGCCAGAGCGTGCTCAGCCCCTGCGGCAACAGGTCAGAGGCGGATCACCAGCTGTGACCAGAAGATATGGTCCATCGCATCTTCGCCACGGCGGCGGACATATTGGTTCAGATAGCCGGGCTCGAACGAAATGCTGCGCGTGACCGGGATGTTGAGCCCGATCTGGTTGCGCCAGCGGTCGATCCCGGTGCGGAAGCGCGGGGCAGGGGCGTTGAGGTTGAAAAAACCCTCCGACCACAGGACGAGCGACACGCCATCCTTGCCGCCAAGCGGCAGGTTGGCGCGGATCTGCTGGCGCAGCCGCCAGCTCATGTCCTCCCCGCTGAACAGCCTTTGCTCGATCCGGCTGCGGCCGAGCAGCTGGATACGGTCGGTGCGGACGATCCGGAACGCTATCTGCTGCCAGAACCGGTGCTCGTCGCGCAGCCGGGCGGCGGTTCCGGTCGGCACATAGGCATAGCCGGCATGGATCTGGGTCGTGCGGCCGATCTGCCGTCCGATCGCCGGGCGCAGGATGAACTGGCGCTGGCGCTGCGGCGCTTCACCGATCCGCGCCTGCCCTTCCAACCAGATCAGTGTCTTGCCTGCAATCGGCCCGGTTGCGAGCGTCGCATACCAGACCTGGGCGACATCATCGGCCGCGCGTGCCGGCGCAGCGGCAAGCAAGAGTGCAGATGCCAGCAGCTTCGCGCCCGTCCTGATCGATCGGCCCGTCATGCTTCTTTTATAGCCGCAAAGCCGCCCGGTCGGCGAATCACTGACCATCAGTAGCGCGCGCCGACGAAATACAGGCCGTCGGGCGGCGCGTTATGGCCAAGCGCCGCCCGATCGCGCGCGGCAAGCGCGGCGGCAAGGTCAGCCGCCGTCCAGCGGCCGTCGCCGACCATGACGAGGCAGCCGACCATCGAGCGCACCTGATGGTGGAGGAAGGAGCGCGCCGCGGCATGGACGAGGACGAGATCGGCGTCGCGCTCGACATCCAGCCGGTCGAGCGTCTTGACCGGGCTGTCGGCCTGGCAATGCACCGAACGGAAGGTGGTGAAATCATGCCGGCCGACAAGGATCTGGGCAGCCGCGTGCATCGCCCCGGCGTCGAGCGGCTGAACCACGCGCCATGCCAGCCCGGCCTCGAACGTCAGCGGCGCGCGCCGGTTGACGATCCGGTATTCATAGGACCGGCCGGTGCAGGAAAAACGCGCATGCCAGTCATCGGGCACGATCCGGCAGTCAATCACCGCCACCGGATCGGGCCGCAGCAGCGCATTGAGCGCCTCCATCAGCCGGAACGGCTCGGGGTGCTTCGTCACCAGTTCCAGATGCGCGCGCATCGCCAGCGCATGGACGCCGGCATCGGTGCGCCCGGCGGCATGGACGGTCGCGGCCTCCCCGGTCATGCGTTCGACGGCGCGCTCGATCGCTTCCTGCACGCTCGGCCCATGCGCCTGGCGCTGCCAGCCCATGAACGGCCGCCCGTCATATTCGATGGTGAGCGCATAACGCGTCATCCCAGCATCGTCCCCGGCGCGACGGCAAAGCCGCGCAGCAGATCATCGACGCTCATCGCCGCCCGCCCGGCGCGCTGGACGCGCACCGGCCGCAGCGAATCGGCACCGCAGCCGATCAGCAGCCGATCGTCGCCCACCTGGCCGGGTGCGCCGGGCACCGGCTCCACCGCCGCCGACAGGATGCGGATCCGCTCTCCGTTCAGCTCGAAAAACGCCCCCGGCGCGGGGTTGAAGGCGCGCACCTGACGCTCGGCTGCCACCGCCCCGGCGGCGAAATCCAGCCGCGCCTCGGCCTTGTCGATCTTGGCGGCATAGGTGACGCCCTGTTCGGGCTGGGGCAGTGGCGGATGGCCGGGCAGGTCGGCCAGCACCTCGACCATCAGCCGCGCGCCCAGTGCCGCAAGCTCGGCAGTCAGTTCGCCCGCCGTTTTCCCGGCCACCGGCGTTTGGGTGGTGGCGCGCATCGGCCCGGTGTCCAGCCCCGCTTCCATGTCCATGATCGTCACCCCGGTCAGCGCATCGCCGGCCAGGATCGCACGCTGGATCGGCGCCGCGCCGCGCCAGCGCGGCAGCAGCGAGGCATGGACGTTGAGACAGCCGAACTGCGGCGCCGCCAGGACCGGCCGGGGCAGGATCAGGCCGTAAGCCGCGACGATCGCCGCGTCCGCGCCGAACGCGGCAAAGACCGCCTGTTCCTCCGCGCCTTTCAGCGACACCGGCGTCAGCACGGCGATGCCCAGTTCGGCGGCGCGGCGGGCGACGGGGGTGGGGGTCAGCGCCTTGCCGCGGCCGGCGGGGCGGGGCGGCTGGGAATAGACGGCGGCGATGTCGTGCCCGGCAGCGGCCAGCGCATCGAGCGTCGGCACGGCGAAATCGGGGGTTCCCATGAAGATCAGGCGCATGATCCTCTCCAAACCGCTGGCGGCCCGGCGCGCAAGCCCCTATCTGTGCCGCGCATGGCTTCACCCGAGATCGAGGCGCTGGTTCAGGCGCTGGCCCGCCTGCCGGGCCTCGGCCCGCGATCGGCGCGGCGCGCGGTGCTGCATCTGCTCAAGAAGCGCGAAACAGCGCTGGTGCCGCTGTCCCGCGCGCTGGAGGCGGTGGAGGCGCGGCTGGCGACCTGCGGCATCTGCGGCAATGTCGACACCAGCGATCCTTGCGCGATCTGCGCCGATCCGCGCCGCGATGCGCGGGCTTTGTGCGTGGTGGAGGAGGTCGCCGATCTCTGGGCGCTTGACCGGGCGCGGCTGTTCCCCGGCCGCTATCATGTGCTGGGCGGGCGGCTGTCGGCGCTTGATGGCGTGCGGCCGGAGGATCTGCGCATCGACAGCCTGATCGCGCGGGTGGCGGCGGGCGGCGTCGATGAAGTGGTGCTGGCGATGAACGCCACGCTCGAGGGGCAGACGACCGCCCATTACATTGCCGAGCGGCTGGAGGGGCATCCGGTGCGGCTGACCCAGCTTGCCCATGGCCTGCCGGTCGGCGGCGAGCTTGACTATCTGGACGAAGGCACGCTGGCCCAGGCCCTGCGCGCACGGCGGCCGGTGATGTGAGCGGGGGGCATGCGGGGCGCGCTTGATTGACCTTTGCCGGGCGCATCCCTAATTTCGCGCAATGGCCATCCTTCCGATCATCGAAACGCCCGACCCGCGCCTGCGCCAGATCTCGACCCCGGTCGACACGATCGACGACGGGCTGCAGACCCTGATCGACGACATGTTCGAGACCATGTACGACGCGCCCGGCATCGGCCTGGCGGCGATCCAGGTCGGCGTGGCCAAGCGTCTGCTGGTCATCGACCTGCAGGAGGAAGAGGATGCGGACGGCAAGCCGGTCAAGGCGCCGCGCGTGTTCATCAACCCGGAAATCCTTGAAACCTCCGAAGACCTGCAGGTCTATTCGGAAGGCTGCCTGTCGGTGCCCGAGCAGTTCGCCGATGTCGAGCGGCCGGCGGTGATCCGCGCCCGCTGGCAGGAGCGTGACGGCACTGTTCGCGAGGAGCAGCTGGACGGGCTGCTCGCCATCTGTCTGCAGCATGAGATGGACCATCTGAACGGCGTGCTGTTCATCGACCATCTGTCGCGGCTGAAGCGCGAGATGGTGCTGAAAAAGCTCGCCAAGATCCGCCAGCACGCTGCCTGAGCCGGTTTTCCGCCGGGCCGGGCCGGGCCGCTTGCCCGGCGCGGAAGCTTTGGCTAAGTTCGCCTTTCGTTCCGTTGGGGAGAAGGGCTTTTGGATCCGTTGCTGCTGGCTGTCGTCGCTGCCGCCGCGATCATCGGCGTCGTGCTCGGCCATGTGCTGGGCGCGCGGCCGATCGGGGGGCTGCGCGCCGAGCTCGATTCGCTGCGTCTGAAGCATGGCGAGGCGGAGCGCGAGCTGGCCATGGCCGGGGAGCGGGCGCGCCAGGCCGATCTGCTGCGCCTGACGCTCGATGAGGTGACGCGCGAGCGCGACGCGGCGCTGGGCGAAGCGGCCGGGCTGCGACCGGTTGCCGCGCGCGTCGAGGCGCAGGACCGCGAGCTGGCGGTTCTGCGGCAGGAGAAAGAGGCGCTCGCTGCTGCCAAGGCGGCGTTCGAGCGCGGCGAGGAGGAGCGCGCCAGCGCCTTCGCCGCCCAGCTGGCGCAGCTGCGCGATGTCGAGGCCAAGCTCGAGGCGCGGTTCGGCGATCTGGCCGGCAAGGCGGTCGAGAGCGCGCATGACGCGTTCCTGAAGCGCGCGAACGAGCGGCTGGCCGATCAGGGCCAGCAAAATGAGGCGCGGCTGAAGGCGCTGCTCCAGCCGGTCGAGACGACGCTCAAACGCTATGAAGAACAGCTCGGCCAGGTCGAGAAGGAGCGCGTCGGCAGCTATTCGGCGCTGCACAAGGCTGTCGAAATGCTGCATGCCGGCCATGTCCAGGTGCGCGACGAGACCGCCCGGCTGGTCAATGCGCTTCGCTCCAGCCCCAAGGCGCGCGGGCGCTGGGGCGAGCAGAGCCTGCGCAACGTGCTCACCCAGGCGGGGCTGGCCGAAGGGGTGGATTTCGAGATGGAGGTGTCGGTCGACACCGATGACGGGCGGCTGCGCCCCGACGTGATCGTGCGCCTGCCGGGCGGACGCAGCCTGATCATCGACGCCAAATGCTCGCTCAATGCCTATCTGGACGCGAGCGAACAGGTCGATGACGAGGCGCGCCGCCTGCATCTGAAGGCGCATGCCGCGTCGATTCGCACCCATGCCCAGCAGCTGGGGTCGAAGAACTACTGGGCGCAGTTCGACGACGCGGCCGACTATGTCGTCATGTATATCCCCGGCGAGCATTTCTTGACCGCCGCCCTCGAACAGGATGGCGGGCTGTGGGACTGGGCGTTCGAGCGCAAGGTGCTGCTCGCGACGCCGACCAATCTGGTCGCCATCGCCCGCACGGTCGCTGCGGTCTGGCGGCAGGAAAAGCTGGCCGAACGCGCCGCCGAGATCGCGGCGCTGGGCAAGGAACTGCATGCGCGGCTGGCGACGATGGGCGGTCATGTCGCGCGGCTCGGCCGCAACCTTGAACAGGCAAACGCTGCCTACAACGCCTTTGTCGGCAGCCTTGAAAGCCAGGTGCTCACCCAGGCGCGGCGGTTCGAGGCGCTGGAGGTGGCCGGGCCGAAACAGGTCGATGTAATGCCGATGGTCGAAAGCGCACCGCGCCCGCTGACCAAGCTGTCGGTCGGCGCGGAAGGGGAGGAATAGGCGGCAATGGGCGCTTTTGCGCGGGGTTCATGGCCCGTTCGGGGCGGCCCGTCGCGGCGCGGTTTATGCCACCGGTGGCTTTCGCCATGCGCCCATATCGGGCCGCGCCGGGCCGCGCCGGGCCGTCCAGTCACGGCAAAGCCCGGGGTAACTGCAAAAAGCTGTTTGCATTTTGCACTCTTTGTCACAAATCAGGGCTTCCACAGGGAGGGAATCAAAATGGCGGACGCCAAACCGAAACGTGCCAACAACGCGCTGAGCAAGCCGGTCCAGCCTTCGGCCGACCTGGCGGCGATCGTGGGCAGCGCGCCGATCGCGCGCAGCGACGTGGTCAGCAAGGTGTGGGAACACATCAAGAAGAACAATCTGCAGAACCCCGAAAACAAGCGGGAGATTCTGGCCGACGACAAGCTGAAGAAGGTTTTCGGCGGCCTGGACAAGGTTTCGATGTTCGAAATGAACAAGCACCTGTCCAATCACCTGAAGTGATCTTCTGACAGATTGCTGAATAAAAAGCCCGGCTTCGGCCGGGCTTTTTTATTTGTTCTGGTTTCTGGTTAACGCCCCGATATGGGACGCCCCCGCGTTAACCGTGTTCGCCGCTATTTTTGGCCCGGGGCATCGGTAAACAAATCCTTACCGACGCATTCCGGGGGCAACCGCAGCCCGGCGTGGCGACGGGAGTTTTAGCGGATCCGGCCGCGTTGGAGTGGCGATTCGCGCTGTAAGGGGTGTGATCATGAAGAAGTTCGTTCTGGGTCTGACTGCCGCCGCCGCCACGTTTGCTGCCACGGCTCCCGCCTCCGCTGCCGTTGTGCTGTCGAGCACGCCGGGCAATGCCGTCTATCAGGGCGGCGGGTTTGACGACAACGCGCTGATTTTCGATTTCGACAGTGAGACGCCGCGCTGGAGCGGGCCGATCTTCACCACCACGACCGAAACCCGCGCCCGCCCGCTGGGCAGCACCGGCGGTTTCATCTCGGTCGGCCCGGCCGATGGCCGCACGGGGACGTTCGACCTGACCGGTCTCAACCCGCTGAACGCGATCAGCTTCCTGTGGGGCTCGATCGACGAGTATAACTCGTTCGACGTGCTGGGTGCCGATGGCGTGGTGCTCGCGACCTTCACCGGCAGCGATGTCTGGAACCCGGCCAATGGTGACCAGACTGCGGTCAACACCAACCGCATCGTCCGCCTGGACTTCACCGGCGAAACCCGCACCGCGGTGACCGGCCTGCGCTTCAACTCGTATGGCAACGCCTTCGAAGTCGACAACATCGCGCTGGCCGCGGTGCCGGAACCGGCGACCTGGGCGATGATGATCGGTGGCTTCGGCCTGGTCGGCGCCGCCGCCCGCCGCCGGGTGCGCACCAGCGTTGCCTATGCCTGATCCCGCCGGTCACTCCTGACCGATGGATCGCGGACGCCGCCGGCCTCACGCCGGCGGCGTCTGTCATTGTGCCGGGCCCCGTTGCCGGCCCCTGTTGCCCGTCCGCCAATGCGGGCGGTTGATTTTCCCGGCCCGGGCGCGTAGGGACGCACGGTTTCCGTTGGGACGGACAATGATGCGCATCACTGCGATGCGCGGCGCTGGTCGGCGAGGTTTCGCCCACCGGCGCTTTGTGCGTTGTTTGGCCAGACGGCAGAGGAGCAGGCGATGTTCGAGACTTTGAGCGAAAGGCTGGGCGGGGTCTTTGACCGGCTGCGCGGTCGCGGCGCGCTCAGCGAGGCGGATGTCCGCACCGCGATGCGCGAAGTGCGGATCGCCCTGCTCGAGGCCGATGTCGCCCTGCCGGTCGTCCGCACCTTCATCGACAAGGTGACCGAGGCGGCGGTCGGCGCACAGGTGCTGCGTTCGGTCACGCCGGGCCAGCAGGTCGTCAAGATCGTCCATGACGCGCTGGTTGAGATGCTCGGCGCCGATGCGAGCGAGCTGGACATCGCTGTCAATCCGCCCGCCGTGATCATGATGGTCGGCCTGCAAGGCTCGGGCAAGACGACGACCACGGCCAAGCTCGCCCGCCGCCTGACCGAGCGTGACCGCAAAAAGGTGCTGATGGCGTCGCTCGACGTCAATCGCCCGGCGGCGCAGCAGCAGCTGGCGACGCTGGGCGAGCAGGTCGAGGTCGCAACCCTGCCGATCGTCGACGGGCAGCAGCCGGTGGATATCGCCCGCCGTGCGTTGAGTGCGGCAAAGCTGCAAGGCTTTGACGTGCTGCTGCTCGACACGGCCGGGCGGCTGCATGTCGATCAGGCGCTGATGGACGAGATGCGCGCCGTCGCCGACGTGTCCGCGCCGCAGGAAGTGCTGCTGGTCGTCGATGCGCTGACCGGCCAGGATGCGGTCAATGTCGCCCAGTCCTTCACCGCGCAGGTGCCGCTGACCGGCGTTGTGCTGACCCGCATGGACGGTGATGCGCGCGGCGGTGCCGCGCTGTCGATGCGCGCGGTGACCGAGCGACCGATCAAGTTCATCGGCACCGGCGAGAAGATGGACGGGCTGGAGGCGTTCCACCCGCAGCGCGTTGCCGGGCGCATCCTGGGCATGGGCGACGTCGTCAGCCTGGTCGAGCGCGCCGCCGAGACGATCCAGGTCGAGGAAGCCGAAAAGCTTGCCGCAAAAATGGCCAAGGGCCAGTTCGACATGGACGATCTGCGCGCCCAGCTGCTGCAGATGCGGCGCATGGGCGGGCTTGGCGCGCTTGCGGGCATGATCCCCGGCATGAAAAAGGCGCAGGCCGCGATGGCGTCGGGCGCTGTCGATGAAAAAATCCTGGTGCGGATGGACGCGATCATCACCTCGATGACGCCCAGGGAGCGCGCGCGCCCCGATCTGCTCAACGCCAAGCGCAAGATCCGGGTGGCCAAGGGCAGCGGCACGACCGTGCAGGACGTGAACCGGCTGCTCAAGATGCACCAGGAAATGGCCAATGCCATGAAGAAGATCAAGAAAATGGGCGGGCTGAAGGGGCTGGCGGCAATGTTCGGCAAGGGCGGCGGTCTGGCGGGTGCGCTGGGCGGCGGGCCGGGCGGGCTTCCCGGCGGCATGGCCGACATGCTGGGCGGCAAGGGCGGCCCGGCCGGGCTTCCGGGCCTTGGGTCTCCGGGCGCTTCGGGGCTGCCGGGGCTAGGCGGGCCGGGCAATCTGCCGCCGGGCTTCGAGAATTTTCTGAAGAAGAAGTGATCAACCGATTTAACTGAAGGGAAGACGTAACATGGCACTTTCGATCCGGCTGGCGCGCGGCGGCGCGAAGAAGCGGCCCTATTACCGCATCGTCGTGGCGAACTCGCGCGCGCCGCGTGATGGCCGCTTCATCGAGAAGATCGGCACCTACAACCCGCTGCTCGCCAAGGATTCGCCCGAGCGCGTGAAGCTGGACGGCGACCGCGCCCGTTACTGGCTGGGCGTTGGCGCGCAGCCGACCGACCGCGTGCTGCGCTTCCTCGACGCCGCCGGCATCAAGGAGCGTCCGGCGCGCAACAACCCGAACAAGGCCGAGCCGGGCGAAAAGGCCAAGGAGCGCGCCGAAGAGCGTGCGGCCAAGGCTGCTGCCGCCGCCGAAGCGGCTGCCGCTCCGGCTGAGGAAGCGCCGGCTGCCGACGACGCCGGCACGGCTGACGCCTGATCATGGCCGCTGCGCGGGACCGGGCGAATGGCGGGGCGGGGGCATCGGCACCCACCCCGGCTGCCGCGCCGGTTCCGGGCGGTGAGCGCCGGGTGACGCTGGCGGCGATCACCGGCGCACACGGCCTTGGCGGCGAGGTGCGGCTGAAGCTGTTCACCGACGACGCCGAGGCCCTCGGCCGTTACCGGACGCTCGACGCTGCCGGGCGTGCGCTCAGGCTGTTGAGCGTCCGCGCGGCCGGGCCGGGGGCGATTGCCCGGTTCGAGGGCATATCCGATCGCAGCGCCGCCGAGGCGCTGCGCGGCACCGCGCTGACCGTGGCGCGCAGCGAACTGCCCCCGCTGGCCGAGGGTGAATATTATCATGCCGATCTGATCGGCCTGCCCGTCCATCCGGTTGACGAGGCCGGCACCGGGCCGCAGTTCGGCACGGTGGTCGCGGTCGAGAATTTCGGGGCCGGGGATGTAATCGACATCCGCCGCGAAGACGGGCGCACGGTGATGGCGCCGATGCACGCCGCGACGCTGGACGACGGGATGATCCGCGTCGAAAGACCGTTTCTCGAAAGCTGAGCGCCGCTCCGGGTTGCGCGGGCCTGGTGGTCAGACCCCGGCGGTGCCGGTTTCCGGGGCCGGTCCCAGCAGCGGGTCGGGGCGGCGGCCAGCACCCGGTCGACATCCTCTATTTCCAGCCGTTCGATGAACTCCGCGCCGACGATCTCGTCGCGCACCCAGCGCACCCGCGCCCGCACCTCGCCAAGCGGCGGCAGGTTGAGCGCGATCACGCTCGGCACGGTCAGCGCCGTGCGGCATTCGCCCTGAAAGCCGACAGCCGACAGGTTGCGCAGGATGATGGGAAAGTTGGCACCGCCCAGCTCGCGCACCCGGGTCGCGATGGCCAGCGGGTGGCGGAAGCTGCGGCGGTCGTCGAGCCGGAACGTCCCGGCCGTGGAGATGGTCATCTTGTCCGCCATGTCTCTTCTGCTCCGCCCGTCCGCATAGGCGCGCGGCGATTAACATTGCGAAAATGGCCGCCATGGATGGCGGCAGGGCGAAAATAGCCGCCATGAACGGCGGCAGGGCGAAAACAGCCGCCATGAACGTCCGCGCGGCGAAAATGGCCGCCGTTGACAGCAGCGGGGCGATCCCGGCACGGTCGCGGCCCGCAACATCTGGGGGGAGGGGCGACATCATGGAACGGATCGAACGGGCAGGGCTGAGGGTCGCGGGCGAGTTCGCCGCGTTCGTCGAGGACCGTGTCCTGCCCGGGCTGGGCCTCGATCCGGCGGCATGGTGGACCGGCTTTGCCGATCTGCTGGCCGTGCTGGTGCCCGAAAATCGCCGCCTGCTCGGCGTGCGCGAAACGCTGCAGCAGCAGATCGACGATTGGCACCGCGCCCGGCGCGGCCAGCCGGTCGATCCGGCCGCCTATCAGGCTTTCCTGACCGAAATCGGCTATCTGGTGCCCGAACCGGCGGCCTTCACCATCGGCACGACCGGGGTGGATGACGAGATTGCGAGGCTCGCCGGGCCGCAGCTGGTGGTGCCGGTGCTCAACGCCCGGTTCGTCCTCAATGCCGCCAATGCCCGCTGGGGCAGCCTGTATGACGCCTTTTACGGCACCGATGCGCTGCCCGGCGCGCCGCGCCCCGGCGGCTATGACGCTGAACGCGGCGCACAGGTGATCGCCCGCGCCCGCGCCTTTCTGGATGAAGCCCTGCCGGGCTGGGCGGCGGTGCTTGACGGGGGCGATCACCCCGCGCTGGTCGGCTGGCGCGGGGCGTCGCCGCTGTTCCGCCATCACGGCCTGCATATCGAGGTGCTGGTCGACCGCAATCACCCGATCGGCCGCGACGATCCGCTGGGCATCGCCGATGTGCTGCTGGAAGCGGCGCTGACGACGATCGTCGACCTCGAGGATTCGGTCGCCGCCGTCGATGCGGAGGACAAGGTCGCTGCCTATGCCAACTGGCTGGGGCTGATGCGCGGCGACCTGTCGGCCAGCTTCGAAAAGGACGGGCAGGTGCGGGCGCGCCACCTGAATGCCGACCGGGCGTTCACCGCGCGCGACGGCACCGAACGCACGCTGCCGGGGCGCAGCCTGTTGTTCGTCCGCAATGTCGGCCATCTGATGACGACGCCCGCGATCCTGCTGCCCGATGGCAGCGAGGCCCCAGAGGGCATTGTCGATGCGGTGATGACGTCGACGATCGCGCTTTATGACCTGAAGGGGCTGGGCCGGTTCAGGAACAGCCGCACCGGCTCGGTCTATATCGTCAAGCCCAAGATGCACGGGCCGGAGGAAGCCGGCTTTGCCGACCGGCTGTTCGATGCGGTCGAGGACATTCTGGGGCTGGCCCGCCACACGCTCAAGATCGGCGTGATGGACGAGGAGCGCCGCACTTCGGCCAATCTCGCCGCCGCCATCCATGCGGTGCGCGACCGCATCGTGTTCATCAACACCGGTTTTCTCGACCGCACCGGCGACGAGATCCACACCTCGATCGAGGCGGGGCCGATGGTGCCCAAGGGCGAGATGAAGGCGAGCGACTGGATCCGCGCCTATGAGGACCGCAATGTCCGCATCGGGCTCGCCGCCGGTTTTTCGGGCCGGGCGCAGATCGGCAAGGGCATGTGGGCAGCGCCCGACATGATGGCCGACATGCTCGCCCAGAAGATCGCGCACCCGCAAAGCGGCGCGAACACCGCCTGGGTGCCGAGCCCCACTGCGGCGACGCTGCACGCGCTTCATTACCATCAGGTGGATGTGTTCGGCGTGCAGGCGCGGCTGGCCGGGGAGGCGCCGCCGCCGCGCGACGCGCTGTTGCGCATCCCGCTGGCGCTTGGCCGCAACTGGACCGAAGCCGATGTCGCGCGCGAGCTGGACAACAACGCCCAGGGCATATTGGGCTATGTCGTGCGCTGGATCGATCAGGGCGTGGGCTGTTCCAAGGTGCCGGACATCAACGATGTCGGGCTGATGGAAGACCGGGCGACGCTGCGCATTTCGGCGCAGGCGCTTGCCAACTGGCTGCTCCACGGCGTGTGCACGGCCGAGCAGGTCGATGCCGCGCTCCGGCGCATGGCGGCCAAGGTCGATGCCCAGAATGCAGGCGATCCCGCCTATCGCCCGATGGCCCCGGACCCGGACGCCAGCATCGCGTTTCAGGCGGCGCGCGCGTTGGTGTTCGAGGGCGCGCGCCAGCCAAGCGGCTATACCGAGCCGCTGCTGCACGCCTATCGCGCCCGTGCCAAGGCGCGCGACCGGGCTGCATGAGGAAGGCAGCGGAACTGCGCGCAGGCGCTGGTTAACGCGATCTTGACCATCGCGCCGGCAAGGATCGTCCATGAGCGTCAGCTTGGGGACAGGTCCGGCAACCAGCATGCGGACGACGCGGGATAAACGACCGCATCCGCACTGGCGCAGGCGCGCGTTCTGGCCTAGGCCTTGGCACCTGATGAGCTGTACCGGTTTGACACAGAGCGGCACGATGCAGGGCGGCACGATGCAGGGCGGAATGACACGGGCAGGCCTTGCGCGCTGGACGACGGGCCTGTTGCTGCACGCGGCCCTCGCGCAGGCGGCGTTCGCCCAGCCTGCCCCGGTTCCGCCGGTGCAGGGGCCGGACGCGGCGGCTGCCCCCGATGCGGGTCCGGCGCGGCCGGTCGGGCCGCCGCCGGTTGCCCCCGATCTGGCCGATCTTGCCGCGCGCGCGGTCGAAAGCCATCCCGCGGTTGCCGCGGCCCGTGCCGGGCTGCGCGCGGCGGGCGGTGACGTCAAGGCGGCGAAATGGCAGCGCGGGCCGAGCCTGTCGGTCGAGGCGCTGAGCTTTGAAGGCGGCGCGCCGGTGGTGCGCGGCGACAATCTCTCGCTCAATCTCGCCGTCGAACAGCCGATCTGGCAGGGCGGCCGCATCGGCGGCACGATCGACCGCGCACGTGCCGTCCAGCGCTTCGCATCGGCGCAGGTCGATGAAAATGCGCTCGACGTCGCGCTCCGGCTCACCAACGCCTATTTCGATCTGGCCCGCGCCACCCGGCGGCTGATGATCCTCGACCGCGGGCTCGCCGAGCATCGCGGGCTGGTCGCGTCGATCGGCCGCCGCGTCGAACAGTCGGTCAGCCCGAGCGTCGATCTGGAGCTTGCCCGCGCGCGCACCGCCCAGCTTGAGGATCAGCGCGCCTCTGCCGAGGCGCTGCGCACGGCAAGCCTTGTCAGGCTGCGCGAGCTGCTGGGCGATGTCGGGCATGAGCCGGGGGCCATTCCCTTTTACGATCCGGCGCGCGACCATCCGTCGTCCGCCGGCGCGGCCGAGCGGGCGATCAGCTGTTCGCCGGTGCGCCAGCGGCTGATCGCCGAGGCGCTGGTGGCGCGCGCCGACGCAAAGCTGGCCGGTGCGCAGACCATGCCGCGCCTGAGCGCGGTGTTTTCCAGCAACGAAGTCACCGGCGAGCGTGTCGGCCTGGTGTTTCGCGCCGGGGTCAATGGCGGGCTGTCGCAGTTCGAAAGCGCCGGTGCGGCGCGCCTGCGCCGCGACGCCGCCGAACTGCGCGTCGGCGCGGTCGAGCGCGACCTGCGCGACCAGCTGAACGCCGACTTTGCCGAGAACGAGGCGGCGCGGCAGCGCATCGCCAGCAGCGGCGTGGCCGCCACCGCATCGCGCGCGGTGACCGACAGCTATCAGCGCCAGTTCGTCGTCGGCCGCCGGTCGTGGCTCGATGTGATGAACGCCGCGCTTGAAACCACCCAGGCCGAACTGGCCGCCGACGATGCCGAGGTCAGCGCGATGGCCACCGCCGCGCGCATTGCCCTGCGCACCTGCAGCTGGCGGCCCGATCTCGAGCCCGGCATCCAGCCCTGAGCGTGGACCCGTCATGACCCTGCCGCTTTCCGATCTCGTTGCCGCGATCGCCCATGATCGGGGCGTCGATCTGCCGCCCGACTGGGTGGCGCCCGATCTCGATCCGGCGATCCTTGCCGGTTCGGACGGGCTGGTCGCACTGGCCGCCGCTGCCGGCTGGGCGGCGCCGCAGCGGCTTGGCCCGCGCCCGCGCGCCCAGCATTTCCCGCTGCTGATGTGGAGCGGCCAGACCGGCTGGGCGATTGCCGAGCAATGGGAGGATGAAAGCCGGCTGCGCCTGCGCGGCGATGGCAGCGGCCTGACGGTCGAGCGGCCCGACGACGCGCTGTTCTATGAACCGCGCTTCCCCGCGATTGCGGCGCGGCGCACGCCGTCTGCGGCGGCGCGGGTGTTCTGGCGGGCGATCATGGCGCGGCGCGATGTGCTGGTGTCGGCCACCATCGCGACGATCATGGCCAATGTCATCACGCTCGCGACCTCGCTCTATTCGATGCAGATCTATGACCGGGTGATCCCGCGCGCTGGTTATTCGACGCTGTGGGTGCTCACCATCGGGGTGATCATCGCGCTGCTGCTCGATTTCGCGCTGCGCACGACCCGTGCGCTGATGGTGGAGCGCGAGGCGGCGCGGATCGACGAAGAGGTGTCGGAGTTTTTCTTCGCCCGCGCCCAGGCGGTGCGGCTCGACGCGCGGCCGCCCGGTGTCGGCACCATGGCGGCGCAGCTGCGCGGGCTGGAACAGGTGCGCGCGGTGATGTCGTCGGGCTCGCTGTTCCTGCTTGCCGATCTGCCCTTTGCGCTGCTGTTCGTGCTGGTCATCTTCGCGCTGGGCGGGCCGATTGCGCTCGTCCCGCTGATCAGCCTGCCGGTCGCGCTCGGCATCGCCTGGGGGCTGGCGCGGCTGATCCGGCGCGATACCGACCGGGCGCAGATCAGCGCCAACCGCAAGAACGGGCTGCTCGTCGAATCGATCGACGCGGCTGAAACGGTCAAGGCCAATCGCGGCGGCTGGCGGTTGCTGGCGCGCTGGAACAGCCTGATGGACGAGGTCCATGCAGCCGAAGACCCGGTCAAGCGCTGGACTTCGGCGGCGGGATCGATCTTCTCGACGCTGCAGCAGCTTGCCTATGTCGCGCTGATCGCCTTTGGCGCGGTCGAGGTGGCGCAGGGGCGGATGACCACCGGCGCGCTTATCGCCTGCGCGATCGTCGCCGGGCGGGTCAACGGCCCGCTGATCACCCAGCTGCCCAACTTCATCGTGCAATGGGGCTATGCGCGCGCCTCGCTCAAGATGCTCGACGACATCTTGCGGCTGCCGACCGACGAGGGGCCGGATGCCGGCACGCTCAGGCCCGCGCGGGTCGAAGCGGCGGTCCGGATGGAGGGCGTCCGCTTCGCCTATCCGGGCGCGCGGGACGGCATTGTCGTGCCCCGGCTTGAGATCGCGGCCGGGGAGCGGGTGGCGATCATCGGCGGGATCGGATCGGGCAAGACCACATTGCTGCGGCTGATGGCCGGGCTTTACGCGCCCCAGGCCGGGCGGGTGCAGATTGGCGGGCTGGATGCCGGGCAGATCGCGCCCGATGTGCTCCGGCGGCATGTCGGCTATCTGCCGCAGGACTATCGGCTGGTGAATGGCAGCCTGCGCGACAATCTGCTGCTTGGCCTGTCAAATCCCGGCGACGATGCGGTGATGGCCGCCGCGGCCCAGACCGGGCTGATCAACCTGATCAACGGCCACCCGCGCGGGCTTGATCTGCAGATCGCCGAAGGCGGGCGCGGCCTTTCAGGCGGGCAGCGGACGCTGACCGGGCTGACCCGGCTGTTGCTGGCGCGGCCTGATCTGCTGCTGCTCGACGAGCCGACCGCCAATCTCGATGACGCTGTCGAGGGCGCGGCGCTCAGTGCCATCGCCGCCCGGCTGGGGGTGCAGAGCACGCTGGTCGTCGTGACCCACAAGATGCGGCTGCTGTCGCTGGTCAACCGGGTGATCGTGATGGTCGGCGGGCAGGTCGCGCTCGACGGGCCGCGCCAGGAGGTGTTGCAGCGGCTGCAGCAATCGGCGCGGCGGCCCGAGACCGGCGGCGCGGGTGAGGGGCGGGCGGTAACCGGCGATGCCGGTGCGCCCGCAATCGGGGGCATGAACGGGCTGGCGGGGCCGAACAGTCTGGCGGGGAACAGGCGGCGGAATGATGCGGCATCGCGAATCTATTGTGATCATCGGCCTGTCGAGCGTCGCTGTGATCGCCTTTCTGGTCTGGTCGATCTGGGCGGAGCTTGACCAGATCACCCGTGCGCGCGGGCAGGTCATCCCCTCGGGGCGGGTTCAGGTCGTCCAGGCGGCGACTGACGGCGTCATCACCCGCATCCTGGTGCGCGACGGCCAGCGGGTCGAGCGCGGGCAGCTGCTTGTCGCGCTTGACCGGGTCAAGGCGGGGGCTGCGGTGGATGACGGGCGCGCCCGGGTGGCGGCGCTGCGCGCGGCGCTCGCCCGGATCGAAGCCGAACTGTCCGGGGGCGCGCTGGTGCCGACGGCGGACCTTGCCGCCTATCCGGAGGTGGTCGAGAATCAGCGGCTGCTGCTCACGCGGCGGCGGCAGGCGCTGGCTGCCGATGTGGGCGCGCTTTCGGCGCAGCTGTCGCTCGCGCGGCAGGAGCTGGAGCTGAACCGGCCGCTTGTCGGCAGCGGCGACGTCGCCCGTGCCGAACTGATCCGGCTTGAACGGCAGGTTACCGATCTCCGGGGGCAGATCGCCAGCCGCCGCAGCCGCTATCTGGAGGAGCTTCAGGCCGAACAGGTGCGGGTGCGCGAGGAACTGGCAAGTGCGGAACAGGCGCTGACGCAGCGCACCGACGATCTGGGCAATGCCGAGCTGCGCGCACCCGTGTCGGGCCTGGTCAGCAACCTCAAGGTCGCGACCATTGGCGGCGTCGTGCGCGCCGGCGAGGAGATCATGCAGATCGTGCCCGACCGCGCCGAGCTGATCGTCGAGGCGCGCGTCTCGCCGGCAGAGATCGCCTTCATCCGCCCGGGGCAGAGCGCGTCGGTGAAGTTCGATGCCTATGACTCGTCCGTCTATGGCGGGGCCGAGGGGCGGGTGACCTTCGTCAATCCCGACACGACGACCGGTCAGGCGGCGAATGGCGCGCAGGAAAGCTATTACCGCGTGCAGCTGACCGCCGATCCGCGCACCATGCGGCCGCACCGGGCGGGCGAAAAGATCGTGATCCAGCCCGGGATGACGGCAACGGCCGAGATCAGAACGGGCGAGACGACCGTTTTCCGATATCTGACCAAGCCGATTCTGAAGACAACCGCAGAATCCATGACGGAACGCTGATATCGTAACAGGATCTTAACCTTTGGCCGGTTAGGCGAGATCGCGCGTGTGGGCGGTGTTTCTCATGCGCCGGGCGGTGCAGGGTGTGCGACTTGTTCAAGGGAGCACAGCTTGTGCAGTCGAGCGTGGCGAGTTTATGGTTGAATCGGTTAGGGCTTCGTGCCAAAGCCATCGAACGGACCGAAAGTTAATAAAGGGAGTGTCCAGAATGGGTTTCCGTAAAGCAGCGACCGTGGCGATTGCCGCGCTGTCGATGATTGCCGTGCCCTCGGCCGCCATGGCGGCTCAGGCTTCGGCGTCGAAGCTCTCGGTCAGCGGCGCTTCGGTGCGCGCTGGTGAAAAGGTTGAAGGTAATGAGCTGGCTGGTGGCAGCCTGATCATCGCCGTTCTGGCCGCTGCCGCGGTTGTCGCGGGCATCGTGATCGCGACCGACAGCGACGACGAGCCGAACAGCCCGTAAGCTTCAGCCTTTCCGGCAAGTTTATGGAGGGGCGACCTGAAAGGGTCGCCCCTTTTTTCTTGCCTTTGGCGGGCCGATACCCAAATCGGCCGCCTGCCGGCAGCTCAGCCGGCGGACAGTCAGGATGACGGGAACGGACAGGCCATGGCGGACGAGACTGCGACCTTTGCCGGCGGATGCTTCTGGTGCACCGAGGCGGTGTTTGACGATGTGATCGGCGTCCAGTCGGTCGAAAGCGGCTATATCGGCGGCCATGTCGCCAGCCCCACCTACCAGCAGGTGTGCAATGGCGACACCGGCCATGCCGAGGCGGTGCGCATCGTGTTCGATCCCGCGGTGATCGCCTATGGCGACCTGCTCGACATCTTCTTTGCCACCCATGATCCGACTCAGCTCAACCGCCAGGGCAACGATGTCGGCACCCAGTATCGCTCGGCCATCTTTCCGCATTCGCCCGAACAGGAGGCCGAGGCCCGCGCCGCCATCGCGCGTGCGCAGGCGGACTGGGCCGATCCGGTCGTGACCAGGATCGAGGCCGATGGCCCGTGGTGGCCGGCTGAGGATTATCATCAGGAATATTTCGCCCGCATGGGCGACCAGAATCCCTATTGCATGGCGGTGGTCGCGCCCAAACTGCGCAAGTTCCGCAAGAGCTTTGCCGAGCGGCTGAAGCGCTGAAACGCGTGGCGCGAGCCCGGCGTCTTGGCTATGGCGCGCGCCAGCACACAGGGGAGAAGGGGCGATGAAACCGTTGCGCAAGGCGGTGTTCCCGGTGGCCGGCCTCGGCACCCGGAACCTGCCGGCCACCAAATCGGTGCCGAAGGAAATGCTGCCGGTCGTCGACCGGCCGCTCATTCAATATGCGGTCGACGAGGCGCTGGCTGCCGGGATCGAGCAGCTGATCTTTGTCACCGGGCGCGGCAAGGCGGCGATGGAGGATTATTTCGACATCGCCTATGAACTGGAACGCACGATGGCCGATCGCGGCAAGTCGCTGGCGCCGCTTGCCGGCACCCGGCTGCCGCCCGGCCAGATGGCGTTCGTGCGCCAGCAGGAGCCGCTGGGGCTGGGCCATGCCGTGTGGTGCGCGCGGCACCTGGTGGGCGACGAGCCGTTTGCGGTGCTGCTGGTCGACGAATTGCTGTGGAACCCCGCCTGTCCGTCGATCAGCCAGCTTGCCGAAACCTATGCCGAGACCGGCGGCAACGTGATTTCGGTGCTCGAGGTGCCGGACAGCCAGACCCATCGTTACGGCATCGTCGATCCCGGCGCGGTGAGCGGCGATGTGACCGAGGTGCGCGGGCTGGTTGAAAAGCCTGCCCCCGGCACCGCGCCGTCGCGGCTGGCGGCGATCGGGCGCTATGTGCTCCAGCCCGAGGTGATGCGGGTGCTCGAAACCCAGGAACGCGGCGCGGGCGGCGAGATCCAGCTGACCGACGCGCTCGCCCAGCTGATCGGGCAGCAGCCCTTTCACGCCCGCACCTTTCGCGGCGCGCGCTATGACTGTGGCGACAAGACCGGTTTCGTGCAGGCCAATCTCGCGCTGGCGCTCGAACGGGTGGACATCGGCGCGGATGTGCGCGCCTTTGCCGAGGCGATGGTCGGCCGGGGCGGCTGAAGGCTCGCCGGTCGACAGGATTCAGGGCTTCGTGGCGTCTCAGGCCGGCAGGTCGGCATAGGCGGGCTCCGGACTGCGGGTCCGGGCCGCCGCCAGCAGCTCGCTGATCCGCCGCGCGGCCCCTGCTGTGCCGAACGGGTAGAGCGGCGCGCGTTTCCCGCCGGGCTGGCCGAGATGACGCATCGCCGCAGCGATGATCCGTTCGGGCGCGCGGCCGACCAGCTCAGCGGCCCCGGCATCGATCGCCTCGGTGCGCTCGGTCGTCTCGCGCAGGATCAGCACGGGCACGCCCATGGCCGGGGCTTCTTCCTGCAGGCCGCCACTGTCGGTCAGCACCAGCCGGGCGGAGTCCAGCACGTGCAGCAGCGAGGCATAGTCGAGCGGCTCGACAAGCCTGATGCCCGGCGCATCCGCCAGCCGGTCGGTGATGATCCGCCGGACCTCGGGTGCCGGATGGACCGGCATCAGAATGTGCGCGGCCCCCCGCGCCGCGATGGCGCGCAGGGCCATCGTAATGCCGGCAAGCGGTTCCCCCAGCGTCTCGCGCCTATGGCAGGTCGTGAGCACGATCGGGCGGTCCCCGGCCCCGGCCACCAGATCGCGCCCGCGCGCGCCGAGCGAAGGATCGCCGCGCAGCCGGTCGCGCATCTGCTCCAGCGCGTCGATCACCGTGTTGCCGGTCAGATGGACGCGGGCAGCGGGCACATTTTCGTCGAGCAGCGCCTGCACCGCGCGCCGCGTGGGCGCGAAATGCAGCCCGGCAACCGTGGCGATCATCCGCCTGTGCGCCTCTTCGGGCCAGGGATGATCGAGCGAACCGCTGCGCAGCCCGGCTTCGACATGGGCGACGGGCAGCTGCCGGTAATGGGCGGCGAGCGCCCCGGCGAGGGCGCTGGCCGTGTCGCCCTGCACGATCACCTGATCGGGGGCGATGCGGTCGATCGCCGCGCCGGTTTCGGCCAGCAGCCGGCCGAACAGAATGTCGAGTGGCTGGCCCTCGACCATCAGATCGAGCGCATGATCGGCGACGATGCCGAACAGTTGCAATGCCGCACACGCCAGATCGCGGTGCTGGCCGGTAAAGCACACGGAAACATCGAACCGAATGTCATCGCGCATCGCCAAGATCAGCGGGGCGAGCTTGATCGCTTCCGGCCGAGTGCCGAATATGAACATGATCCTGGCCATCAACGCCCCCGCATGTCCCTGTCTGAGAACAGTGGATGGCTTGTCCTTAGGACAACAGACCATGCGTCAGGCAAGACCAAAGCTGGATAATGATCCGTCCCGGATGTTTCTTCCTTGCGTCCCGGGCGGTGGCAGTAATCCGTCCGGATCCGAGCGGCTCTCGATCCGATTGCATCGGATCGGCTGCTCGGGGCTTTTGTTTGCCGCGTTTTGCGAGCCGCCGGGTGGTTCCACCCGGCTCGAAAACGCTCTAGCCGCCGCGATAGGCGCGGAACCAGTCGACAAAGGCGGGGATGCCCTGATCGAGCGCCGTGCGGGGGCGATAGCCGAGATCGGCGGCAATCGCGCTCACATCGGCAAAAGTGTCCTTCACGTCGCCGGGCTGCATCGGCTTTTCCTCGCGGATCGCCGGGCGGCCGCAGGCCTGTTCGATCAGGTCGATCAGCCGGGTCAGCGGCTCGGACCGGCTGTTGCCGATATTGTAGAGGCGGTGCGGGGCGACGCTGCCGCCGGCCTTGGGCTGGCCGTCATCGGGCGGCGGCGCATCGAGACAGGCGACCACCCCGTCGATGATATCGTCGATGAAGGTGAAATCGCGGCGCATGTCGCCATGGTTGAACACGCTGATCGGCCGACCGCTGAGGATCGCGTCGGTGAACAGCCAGGGGGCCATGTCCGGCCGGCCCCAGGGGCCATAGACGGTGAAGAAACGCAGGCCGGTGAGCGGGATGCGGTAGAGATGGGCGTAGGTCTCGCTCATCAGCTCGTCGGCCTTTTTGGTCGCGGCATAGAGCGACACCGGATGGTCGACCCGGTCCTCGACGCGGAACGGCAGCTGGGTGTTGCCGCCATAGACGGACGAGGACGAGGCATAGACCATCGGCACCCGGCGTTCGCGCGCCACTTCGAGCATGTTCAGATGCCCGACCAGATTGGCCTGGGCATAGGCGCGGGGGTTTTCGATCGAATAGCGGACGCCCGCCTGCGCGCCGAGATGGGCGATACGCGCGAAATCGAGCCCGGCCAGCGCGGTGCCGAGCGCATCATGATCGGCGAAATCGCAGCGGATCAGCCGGAAGCGCGCCCCGTGCCGCCGCGCCAGTTCGGCGGCGCGATCTTCCTTCAGCTGCGGCAGATAATAGGGCACGAAGCTGTCGATGCCGATCACGGTTTCGCCGGCCGCCATCAGCCGGTCGGCCAGGTGAAAGCCGATAAAGCCGGCAGCACCGGTCACCAATGTCGTCATCATTCACCCCCGATGGGCGGCCCGGGCAAGCCGGTCGCGGATGGCAAGGCCCAGGCCTTTGGCCGGCACGGGCGCGACGGCGATGCGCGCCCGGTCCGATTCGTCGGCCTGGTGGAGCAGGTCGAATAGCCGGGCGGCGGCTTCGACAAGGTTACCATCGGCGCTGAGCGTCGCATCGCCGGCCACGGCGCCGAAGCCGATCAGATATTCATCCGGCAGCGCGGTTTCGGCATCGAGGCGCAGCGGCTTGTGCGGGGCATAATGGCTGCTCAGCTGGCCGGGGGCTTCGACCGCCGCCGGTCCGTCGGGCACCACCGCCGACAGCTCATCCGCGCCGATCGGGCCGGGGCGCAGCAGCCGGGTGCAACCGTCCGCAACCTTGACGATCGTCGATTCAAGCCCCGCTGCCGTCGCCCCGGCGTCGAGGATCAGCGGGATCCGCCCCGCCAGCGTCTTCATGACATGGGCGGCGCGCGTCGGGCTGATCGTCCCGCTCAGATTGGCCGATGGCGCGGCGAGCGGGCGGCCGACCGCCGCGATCAGCGCGCGCATCGCCGGATGCGCGGGCATGCGCAGCGCCACCGTCGGCAGACCGGCGGTGACGATGGCGGGCAGGGTGCCGCGATGCGGCAGCACGAGGGTGAGCGGCCCCGGCCAGTAGCGCGCGGCGAGTGCGCGCGCGGCGGCGTCGAACTGCGCCAGTTCCTCCGCCATCCCCATGTCGGCGACATGGACGATCAGCGGGTTGAACGCGGGCCGCCCCTTGGCCGCGTAGATGCCGGCGACCGCAGCTGCATCGGTCGCGTCGGCGGCGAGGCCGTAGACCGTCTCGGTCGGCACGGCGACGCACGCACCTGCGCGGATCAGGGCGGCGGCTTCGGCGATGCCGGCGGCATCCGCCGGGATGATGCGGGTGTTTGAGCGGCTCACCGCCCCGCGCTATAGCCTTGCCGAGCCATTCTCAAGGAGCCCCATGACCTACACCCCGCCCGTTGCCGAACAGCGTTTCGTGCTCGATCATGTCGTGCGCATCCAGGAACTGGCCGCGCACCCCGGCTTTGCCGATGCGACCCCCGATACGGTGGATGCGATCTTGGAAGGCGCCGGTGCCTTTGCGGCGGGCGAATATGCGCCGCTCAACCGCATCGGCGATACCGTCGGCGCGCGCTGGCGGGACGGCGTGGTGACGATGCCCGAAGGCTATCGGGCCGCCTATCGCGCCTTTGTCGACAGCGGCTGGGGATCGATCAACGGGCCGGTGGCCTTTGGCGGTCAGGGCCTGCCCTATGCGCTGGCGACCGTGGTGATGGAGGATCTGGGCACGGCCAATATGGGCTTTTCGCTCATCAACATGCTGACCCCGGGCGCGATCGAGGCGCTGGTCGCGCATGGCTCGCCCGAACAACAGGCGACCTGGCTGCCGAAGCTGATCAGCGGCGAATGGAACGGCACGATGAACCTGACCGAGCCGCAGGCCGGGTCCGATGTCGGCGCGCTGCGCACCAGCGCGACCCCGGCGGGCGATGGCAGCTGGCGCATCAAGGGGCAGAAAATCTACATCACCTTTGGCGAGCATGACCTGACGGACAATATCGTCCATCTCGTCCTTGCCCGCACCCCCGGCGCGCCGGCGGGCACCAAGGGGATTTCGCTGTTCCTCGTCCCCAAATACCGGCTGAATGCCGATGGCACGCCCGGTGCGTTCAACGATGTGCGCTGCGTGTCGATCGAGCACAAGCTGGGCATCAATGCCTCGCCCACCTGCACGCTCAGCTTTGGCGACAATGACGATTGCCATGGCTGGCTGATCGGCGCGGAAATGGCCGGCATGCGCGCGATGTTCACGATGATGAACAATGCGCGGCTGAATGTCGGCCTGCAGGGCGTGCAGATCGCCGAGCGCGCGACCCAGCAGGCGCTGGGCTATGCGCGCGACCGGGTTCAGCTCGGCCAGCCGATCATCGAACATCCCGATGTGCGCCGGATGCTCGTGCGCATGCGCGCGCTGACCCAGGCGGCGCGCGCGCTCGTCTATTACGCGGCCGGCCAGGCCGACCGCGCCCATCTGGGCGACGATGCGGCGCGCGCCCGGCTCGACCTGCTGACCCCGCTCGCCAAGACCTGGGGCACCGATATCGGCTGCGAGGTCGCCTCGCTCGGCGTCCAGATCCATGGCGGCATGGGCTTTGTCGAGGAAACCGGCGCTGCCCAGCATTACCGCGATATCCGCATCGCCCCGATCTATGAGGGGACCAACGGCATCCAGGCGGCCGATCTGGTCAACCGCAAGCTGCCGATGGCGGGGGGCGAGGTGTTCGCGTCACTGGTCGCCGACATCCGCGCCGAGGCGGGGGACGAGGCCGGGCTGATGGCGCTTGTCGACGGCATCGAATCGGTCGCGCGCTGGATGCTGGGCAACGAGGCGTCGGTCGAAGACCGGCTTGCCGGCTCCTATCCGCTGACCACCATGTTGTCGGTCGCGACCGCCGGCTGGCTGATGGCGCGGCAGGCGCGGATCGCCGCGACCGAGGCGAGCGATCCCGGCTTTGCCGCGCTGAAGCAGGTCGCGGCGCGCTATTTCCTCGATCATGTCGTGCCCGAGGCGGCAGGGCTGGAGGCGGCGGCGCGCGGCGGCGCGGCGCTGTTCTACCAGCTCGATGCGGAAACGCTCGCCGCCTGACGGGGCCGGTGGGCAGGGTGTTCCCCGGGGGCGTTGCCTCCGGGGGCGCCGCTCCGGATCAGGTCTGGATGAACCAGCGCTCCGCGCCCTCAAGGCCGAGCGCGGTCAGCCGGCCGGACTGGTAGGCGCCGGTGTCGATGCCGATGCGGTTGGGCTGCTGATCGACATCGTCGGTGATGCTGTGGCCATGCACGACCACATGGCCGTGATCGCCGCGATAATCGAGGAAGTCGCCGCGGATCCAGCGCAGGTCGCCGCCCTGCTGCGCGTCAAGCGGCACGCGCGGGCGGATGCCGGCATGGACGAACAGATAATCGCCAGCGACGATCCGGTCTTCAAAGCCGCGCATGAAATCGGCATGGGCCGCCGGCACGATCTCCGCCAGCCGCGCGGCCAGCTCTTCGAAATCGAGCGCGTTATATTCGTCCTCGCTCAGGCCATAGCTGAGGATGGTCGCGCGTCCGCCGATCCGCACGAAGAAGCGCAGCGCCTCGGCCGAACCGGTCAGCGCCTTCAAAAACACTTCCTCGTGATTGCCCATCAGCACCCGGACCTTGCGGCCGCTGCCCGCAAGCGCGCGGACCCGTTCGACCACCCCGGCCGAATCCGGGCCGCGATCGACCAGATCACCGAGGAAGATCAGCTGGCTGTCGGCGGCCCCGCGTGCGCGGTCGTCGGCGTCGATGCGGAACAGCAGATCATCGAGCAGGTCGAGCCGGCCATGCACATCGCCGATCGCATAGATGCGCTGGCCGGCGGGGATGGCGGCGGGGGGCGGTGTAGGGGCGCGTCGGAAAAGACCAAGGACCATGATGTCGTCGTTCTCGCCAAATCCGCAGATTTTCGGGGCCGCCATGAGGCGGTATGGCGCTGCCCTATAGCCGATCCGGTGCTGAACGCCAGATGACGCGGAAGCCCTGAACGGGCCGGACCGGGCTTCAGGCGCGGGCGAACAGTTCCGCCGGGTCGATGCGCAGCCGCTCGATCACGCCGCGGATGCGGGGCCATTGCTGGTCGATAAAGGCGCGGCGTTCGCTTTCGAGCAGACGCTCGGTCGCGCCTTCGGCCACGAACATGCCGACGCCGCGGCGGACGACCACCAGCCCTTCTTCCTGGAACAGCTGATAGGCCTTGGCGACGGTCAGCGGGTTGGCCCCCTGTTCGGCGGCAAAGGCGCGGACCGAGGGCAGCATGTCGCCGTCGCCATAGCGCCCTTCAAGGATCGCATCGGCGATCCGGTCGCGGAGCTGGAGATAGACGGGCCGCTCGCTGCTGCTCATATGTGCATCACTGCCCTAACACAGTGCGCCACGTCAAGTCCGGTCACGGCCAGTGACGGACAATATCGTGGTAAACCGGGCGCGGCCGTTCCTCGAGCGGCTGGCCGGGCGAGCCGATGAAGACGAAGCCGGCGATCCGGTCGCCCTCGCGCCCGCCAAGCGCGGCGCACACCTTGTCATCAAATGCCGCCCAGCCGGTCAGCCAGCCGGCGACGAACCCGTGCGCGGTCGCGGCGGTGACCAGGTTCATGCAGGCCGCGCCCGCCGACAGCTGCTGTTCCCAGAGCGGGATCTTGCTCGGCTGCACGGGGGTGGACAGCACGGTGACCAGCGTCGGCGCGTGCCGGGCGAACTGGTCGATGGCGGCGACGTCGCTGCCGCCAGCCGCGGCATCGCCTCGCTGCGCGCGGAACGCATCCTGCAGCAGGGCAGCGAACGCGGCGCGGTCGTCGATCACGACGAACCGCCACGGCGCCAGCTTGCCATGATCGGGCACGCGCATCGCCGCCGACAGAATGGCGTGCAGCTGCCCGGCATCGGGCCCGGGGGCGATCATGTCGCGCGGCTTGCCCGAGCGGCGGGTGGCAAGCAGCGATTGCGGGGAGGACAGGTCGTTGAAGCTCATGCCCTGCCGCTAACAGCTGGGCTGGCGGCGGGCAATCGCGCGGCTATGCTTGGGCGATGTGGCTTGTGCTTCTTCTCGCCCTGACCGCCGCCGGTCCGGAGGCCGCCGATCCGGCGGGGCTGCGCGCGCTGATCGCCGAGGATGTGCGTGTCGCGCGGATCGGCGACCGGCTGGCGCGGGCCGGGCCGTGCACGGCGACGCTCAGCAGCCCCGGGCTGATCGTGCAGGACATCGTCCAATATGCGCCCGACCTGCGCGCGCCCGCCCGGGCGGCGCTCGGCCTTGGCGATCTGCCGACCATTGTCGCGGTGCTCGACGGCAGCGCCGCCGCCGTCGCCGGCCTCAGGCCCGGCGACATGCTCGTCGCGATCGACGGTGCAGCGGTGCCGCCGGCCGACAAGGCGCGCGGTTTCGACCGCATGGCCGGGGTGGAGGCGCAGATCGAGGCCGCACTGGCGCGCGGCACGCTCAATCTTGGCCTCATCCGCGACGGTGCGGCACTCACCGTTCGCATTGGGGCCACGCCGGGGTGCCGGACGCGGTTCCAGCTTCAGCCGGGCGGGCGGCTCAACGCCTCGGCCGACGGGGTTTATGTGCAGGTGTCGGGGGCGCTTGCCGAGTTTGCCGCGACCGATGACGAGCTGGCGCTGATCATCGCGCATGAGCTGGCGCACAATCTGCTCGGCCACAAGGCGCGGCTCGACGCCGCGGGCGTGTCGCGCGGGCTGTTCGCGGGGCTGGGCAAGGGCGCGTCGCGGGTGCGCGCGACCGAGGAGGAAGCCGATCGCTGGGCGCTCTACCTGATGGCGCGCGCCGGTTTCGACATCGCCGCCGCGCCCGCTTTCTGGGAAAGGTTCGGCCGCCGCGCCGATCCCGGCATATTTTCCGACGGCACGCATGACGGCTGGCGCACCCGCGTCGCCAAGGCCGAGGCCGAGATTGCGCGCATCCGCGCGCTTCAGGCGGCTGGCGCGCCGATCCTGCCCTGAACCCCGCCGGGCGGGCGGTGAACAAGTTAGCGCTTCACAGCGCGCGTTTCGACGCTAGGGTCGCGTGTCACAGAGCCGCGTCAGGCGGTCGAAAGAGACTATCCAGGGAGCAGTTTCAAACATGGTCAATGTCAATGCCGGCGCGTCGGGCGCGCCGGAGGCGGCAGGCGGCGCGGAATGGTTCGGCCATCCCCGGCAGCTGGCGCGGCTGTTCACCACCGAGATGTGGGAGCGTTTCGGCTATTACGGGATGCGGGCGCTGCTCGCGCTTTATCTCACCAAGCATTTCCTGTTCAGCGACCAGACGACCGGCGGGCTTTATGGCGGCTTCACGGCGCTGGTCTATCTGACCCCGCTGATCGGCGGGCTGCTCGCTGACCGCTATCTGGGCGCGAAGAAATCGGTGAAGTTCGGGGCCATCCTGATGGCGCTCGGCTATTTCATCCTGTGCTTCGGCGGCGAGACCGCCAAGCCCCATGCGCTGATCGACGGGCAGCGTTACGAGGTGCAGACCGAGAATGTCGTCGACCGCCCGACGAGCGGCAATGACGAGCGCCGCTATGTCATCGATGGCGCCGACCGGCTGCTGATCAAGGGCAATGACGATGGCAGCGTCGCGCTGCTGCGGGCCGACGGGTCGGTTGCGCGCACCATCGCCAAGGGCGGTTTTGAAAGCGCGGCCGACCGCGACACGACCTTCGTGCTGCTGATGCTGCTCGGCCTGTCGATGGTCACCGTCGGCAACGGCTTCTTCAAGCCCAACATCTCGACCATCGTGGGCGAGCTTTACGCCCAGGGCGACCGGCGGCGCGATGCCGGCTTCACCATTTTCTACATGGGCATCAACCTCGGCTCGCTGTTTTCGCAGCTGCTCTGCCCGCTGCTCGCCGACACCGTCGGCTGGTGGGCGGGCTTTGGTCTCGCGGCGATCGGGATGCTCGCGTCGTGGAGCCTGATCCAGTTCGATGGCGGCCGCCTGTCCGGCTATGGCGAAACGCCGGCGACCGACGGCCCGGACCGGACGATGCTGATTTATCTGGGCGCGATTGCCGCGGTGCCGGTGTCGCTGTTCCTGTTCTGGAACCTGATGGGCGCGCCCCGGCCCGAACCGGGTGCGGGGATCATCGGCTATCTGATGTCGCTGCCGCTGATGGGCAAGCTGCTGTTCGGCACCTTTCTCGTGTCGGTGCCGGGCATCCTGATCTGGGCGGCGCGCGCGGGCAGCCGGGCGGAGTTCCAGATGATGCTGGCGGCGATGACGCTGATCGTGTTCAACGTCGTGTTCTGGACTTTGTTCGAACAGGCCGGTTCGTCGCTGACCCTGTTTGCCGACCGCAACACCGATCTGTCGATCTTCGGCCTGTTCAGCATCTCCGCCGGCCAGACCCAGTTCTTCAACGCGTTCTTCATCGTCGCGCTCGCGCCGGTGTTCAGCCTGTTGTGGAACGCGCTGGCAAAGCGCGGGATCGAACCGACCATCCCGATCAAGTTTGCCATCGCACTGATGGGCGTGGGCGCGGGCTTCCTGTTCCTGGTCTGGGGCGCGCAGTTTGCCGGGCCTGATTTCAAGGTCGCGATCTGGTGGCTGGCCGGGCTCTATTTCATCCATTCGGCGGCCGAGCTGTGCATTTCGCCGGTCGGCCTGTCGATGATCACCAAGCTGTCCATCGCCCGCATCGTCGGGCTGATGATGGGCGTGTGGTTCCTGTCGATCTCGGTTGCGCAATATGTCGCCGGCATCGTCGCCCAGGTGGCGAGCGTCGAGACGGTCGGCGGGCAGGTGACCAATCTCAAGGTCAGCCTCGAAACCTATGCAGGCGTGTTTTCGACCATCGGCATCGCGTCGATGGCGATTGGCGTGGTGTTGCTCGTCTTCTCACCGATCATCAGGAAGTGGATGCATGGTGTTCAATAAACTCGCCACGGCCAGCCTTGTCGCGCTGACCCTTGCCGGCTGCGCGACCGCGTCGGCAAAGCCCGCCCCGGCGACCGCCAAGGCCGCGCCGTTCAAGATCAATCCGGATCCTTTCCCGTCGACCTACAAGCCCTATCCGGGCGTGGCGACCGTGGTGACCAACGTCACCATTTTCGATGGCGAGGGCGGGCGGATCGAACGCGGCCAGGCGCTGTTTGCCGGCGGCAAGATCGTTGCCGTCGGCCAGACGGTCGATGCGCCAGCGGGCGCCATGGTCATCGACGGCACCGGCAAATGGCTGACGCCGGGCGTGATCGACATTCACAGCCATCTGGGCGACTATCCGTCGCCCGGCGTTCAGGCGCATTCGGACGGCAATGAAGCGACCGGCCCGGTGCGTGCCGAGGTGTGGGCCGAACACAGCGTGTGGCCGCAGGATCCGGGCTTTTCGCGCGCGCTTGCCAATGGCGGCGTCACCACGCTCCAGATCCTGCCGGGATCGGCCAATCTGTTCGGCGGCCGTTCGGTCACGCTCAAGAACGTGCCGTCGCGCACGATGCAGGGCATGAAGTTTCCGGGCGCGCCCTATGGCCTTAAAATGGCGTGCGGGGAAAATCCCAAGCGCGTCTATGGCTCGCGCAACCAGATGCCGGCGACGCGCATGGGCAATGTCGCGGTCGACCGCCAGACCTGGGCGCGGGCGCAGGAATATAAGCGGCGCTGGGACAAATATGAAAAGGAAGGCGGTGAGCCGCCGGCCCGCGACATCGCGATGGACACGCTGCGCGGCGTGCTGTCGGGCGAGATCCTCGTCCACAATCACTGCTACCGCGCCGACGAAATGGCCATCGTGATCGATATGGCCAAGGAGTTCGGCTACACGGTCTCGACCTTCCATCACGCGGTCGAAAGCTACAAGATCGCCGATCTGCTGCGCGACAATGGCATTTGTTCGGCGCTGTGGGCCGATTGGTGGGGCTTCAAGATGGAAGCCTATGACGCGATCAACGAGAATCTGCCGCTCGTCCACCGCGCAGGTGCGTGCGCGATCACCCATTCGGACGATGCGAACGGCATTCAGCGGCTCAATCAGGAAACCGCCAAGGCGATCGCCAATGGCCGCCGGATCGGCATCGACATTCCCGACGAGGTCGCCTGGACCTGGCTGGCGATCAACCCGGCGCGGGCGATGGGCATTGCCGACCGCACCGGCAGCCTCAAGCCCGGCAAGATGGCCGATCTGGTGCTGTGGAACGGCCATCCGTTCAGCGTCTATACGCGGCCGGAAAAAGTGTGGATCGACGGGGCGCTGCTTTATGACGCGCTCGATCCCAAACGCCGTCCGGTGAGCGATTTCGAGCTGGGCCAGCCCGGTGAGGGAGACACGAAATGAAGGCGCTGCTGATGCTGGGGGCGGCGCTGGCCGCTGCGGTCCCCGCCGGGGCCGAGACGATCGCGATTGTCGGCGGGCGCGTGGCGCTGGGCGACGGATCGGCACCGATCGACACGGGTACTGTCATCCTGCGCGACGGGCGCATCGTTGCTGCAGGTGCCGCGGTCGCGGTGCCGGCGGGGGCGCGGGTGATCGACGCCAGGGGCAAATGGGTGGCGCCGGGCTTTGTCGCCGGCTTCACCCGCCTTGGCCTGGTCGAGGTCGATGCGGTCGATGACACCAACGACACCGCCGCGCGCGGTTCGCCCTATTCGGCGGCAATCGACATCGAGCCGGGCATCAACCCGCGCGTGTCGGCGATCGCGGTTAGCCGCGCGGGCGGCGTGACCCGTGCGGTCGTTGCGCCTGAAACCGCGAACGAGATCTTTGCCGGTCAGGGCGCGGTGATCGACACCGGCGACGATATGGACGCGGTGACGGTGCCGCGCGCGTTCCAGTTCGTCGAACTGGGAGAGGCGGGCGCGCGCGAGGCCGGGGGCAGCCGTCCGGCGGCGATCCTCGAGTTCCGCACCAAGCTGCGCGCGGCGCAGGCCTATGCCCGCAATCCGGCCGGCTATGGCGGCGACAGCAAGGATGCGCTGCTGCCGGCGGCCGATGCCGCCGCTCTGGTGGCGGTGGTCGACGGGCGCGTGCCGCTGCTCGTCCATGTCGAAAGCGCGTCCGACATCCTGACCGTGCTGCGCCTGAAGCGCGAGTTCGCCGCGCTGCGCCTCGTGCTCGTCGGCGCGTCCGAAGGCTGGATGGTCGCGCGCGAGATCGCGGCGGCGCGGGTGCCGGTGCTGGCCTCGGCGCTCAACGATCTGCCGGCATCGTTCGAGATGCTGGCCGCTACCCAGTCCAATATCGGCCGTCTGCGCGCGGCCGGCGTCACGGTCGGGATCGGCATGATCGACGACAATGAGGCGCGGCAGGCACGTTATGTCGCCCAATATGCCGGCAATCTGGTCGCGCTGTCGCGCATTCCGGGCGCGGGCGGGATGAGCTGGGGCGATGCGCTGGCCGCGATCACCTCCGCTCCCGCAGAGGCGCTGGGGCTGGGCGGCGAGATCGGCTCGCTGCGTCCGGGCCGGCGCGCCGACGTGGTGCTGTGGAGCGGCGACCCGCTTGAGCTGCAGAGCAAGGCGGAGCGGGTGTGGATCGACGGCGTCGAGCAGCCGCTCGGCACCCGCCAGACGCGGCTGCGCGACCGCTATCTGCAGCCGCAGGAGGGCGATCTGCCCAAGGCCTATCAGCGCTGAGGTGCGGCGGGCCGGATAGTCGGGAACGAACGGGGCGAAAACGAACGGGGAGGGGCGGATGAACGGGTTGGGCCTGGTCTGGCTTGGCGTGGGTGGTTTTGTCGGCACCCATCTGCTCCTGTCGCATCCGCTGCGCGCGCCGCTTGTCACCCGGCTGGGCGAAAAGGGCTTTCAGGGCCTGTATTCGCTGGTCGCCTTTGCGACCTTCGGGCTGATGGTCTGGGCGCTGAAACGCATCGGGCCGGAGGCGCTTTTGTGGTCGCCGCCCGGCTGGGCATGGCCGGTCGCAAGCGGGATCATGCTGGTTGCCAGCATCCTGCTTGCGGGATCGATGGTCGGCAATCCGGCGCTGCCGGGCATGCCGCACGATTCGTCGGGTCCGCGCGGCGTGCTGGCGATCACCCGCCATCCGATGATGTGGGGCTTTGCGCTATGGGCGCTGGTGCACGGCCTGATCTGGCCGCAGCCCTCGGTGCTGATCCTGACCGGGGGGATCGCACTGCTCGCGCTCACGGGTGCCGCCGGTCAGGATGCCAAGAAATCGCGGCTCCAGCCGGATTTCTGGCCTGGCTGGCGCGCGCGCACGGCCTTTGTACCCTTTACCGGGCCGGCACCGGCCAGCGCGATGTGGCCGGGCTGGCGGGTGCTGGCGGCAGGGGTGTTGCTGTGGCTCGCCGCCACATGGCTGCACCCGGTTGCGGGTGCCCCGACCGTCGGCATCTGGGCAACGGCCGGGGACGCGGCAGCGGTTACAGCCTGACCATCCGCAGCCCGCGCTCGCCATAGCGCGGCCCCGCCGCCGCGCCGGGCGGCACGGCAGCCGATAGATCGGCCAGATCCGCGCTGCTCAGCACCAGATCGGCCGCCGCCACGCTGTCGCGCATCGTTTCGCGCCGCTTGACGCCCGGGATCGGCACGATGTGTTCCCCCTGCGCGATCAGCCAGGCGAGCGCGACCTGGGCCAGGCTTGCGCCCACCCGTTCGGCGACCGCGCCGATCGCATCGACGATGCGCAGATTGGCCGGCAGATTCTCGTCCGAATAGCGCGGATCATTGTGCCGCCAGTCGCCCGCCGGCAGGTCCGCGCGGCTGCGGATCTGGCCGGTCAGGAAACCGCGCCCGAGCGGCGAATAGGGCACGAAGCCGATGCCGAGTTCGGCGCAGGTGGCGAGGATGTCGTTTTCGACATCGCGTTCCCACAGCGAATATTCGCTTTGCAGCGCGGTGACCGGATGCACCGCCGCCGCGCGCCTGAGCGTCGCCGGCCCGGCTTCCGACAGGCCGACATGGCGGATCTTGCCGGCGCGGACGAGGTCGGCCAGCGCGCCCATCACCTCTTCGATCGGCACCGCCGGGTCGACGCGGTGCTGGTAATAAAGATCGATCGTGTCGATGCCGAGCCGCTTCAGCGATCCGTCGACCGCGCGGGCGATGTTGGCCGGGCTCGAATCGACGCCGGTGATCTGGCCGCCGTCGAACCGGAATCCGAATTTGGTCGCGATCACCAGCCGGTCGCGCCGGCCCCGGATCGCCTCGCCGACCAGCTCCTCATTCTGGAACGGCCCGTAAATCTCGGCCGTGTCGAGGAAGGTCACGCCCAGATCGATCGCTTCATGGATGGTGCGTATCGCCTCGCCGGGATCGGCCGGGCCGCCATAATTGATGTTGCCGTCGCGGATCATCGGCATGCAGCCGAGCCCGATGGCCGAGACTTCCAGGCCCTGACCCAGGGTGCGATATTTCACTGGCCTCTCCTTCGCGCTAGGGGTCTTGCCACATTCATGAGACGGACGGGCATGGCGCGCAAATTTTTCGGCACGGATGGCATTCGCGGTCGGGTGAACACCGACCGGATGACGGCGGCAATGGCGATGCGGGTGGGGATGGCGGCGGGCGCGCATTTCCTGCGCGGCGACCATATCCACCGCGTGGTCATCGGCAAGGATACCCGCCTGTCGGGCTATATGATCGAACCGGCGCTGGTCGCGGGCTTTACCAGCGTGGGGATGGATGTGGTGCTGGTCGGGCCGATGCCGACACCGGCGGTGGCGATGCTCACCCGGTCGATGCGCGCCGATCTGGGCGTGATGATTTCAGCGAGCCACAATCCTTTTGCCGACAATGGCATCAAGCTGTTCGGCCCCGATGGCTACAAGCTGTCCGATGATGACGAACTGGCGATCGAGGCGCTGCTCGACGCCGAACCCCTGCTCGCCGCCGCCGAGCGGACCGGGCGGGCGCGGCGTGTGGACGATGCGCAGGGGCGCTATATCCATGCGGTCAAATCAAGCTTTCCGGAGGGGCTGCGGCTGGACGGGCTGAAGGTCGCGCTCGATTGCGCGAACGGCGCTGCCTACAAGGTCGCCCCCGCCGCGCTGTGGGAGCTGGGGGCCGAGGTCGTGCCGCTAGGCGTACAGCCCAATGGCACCAACATCAACCAGGCCTGCGGGTCCACCGCGCCACAGACGCTGCAGGAAACCGTGGTCGCCAGCGGCGCGCATATCGGCCTGGCGCTCGACGGCGATGCCGACCGGCTGATCGTCGTCGACGAGGCCGGGCGGATCATCGATGGCGACCAGCTGATGGCGCTGATCGCGACCAGCTGGGCGCGGGCCGGCAAGCTGCGCGGCGGCGGGCTGGTCGCGACGGTGATGTCCAATCTCGGCCTGGAACGCCGGCTGGCGGCGGCCGGGCTGACGCTGGAACGCACCAAGGTCGGCGACCGCTATGTGCTCGAGAGGATGCGCGCCGGCGGGTTCAATGTCGGCGGCGAACAGTCCGGCCATATCATCCTGTCGGATCATGCGACGACCGGCGACGGGCTGGGCGCGGGGCTGCAGGTGCTCGCTGAACTGGTCCAGTCCGGCCGCCCGGCAAGCGAGCTGCTGCGCCAGTTCGACCCGGTGCCGCAGCTTTTGAAGAATGTCCGCTTCGGTGGCGGGCGGCCCCTCGACGATGCCCGCGTCAAGGCAGCGATCGGCGCGGCGGAGGCCGAGCTGGAAGGCAAGGGCCGGCTGGTGATCCGCCCGTCGGGCACCGAGCCGCTCATCCGCGTGATGGCCGAGGGCGATGACGCCGATCAGGTCGCGCGCGTCGTCGACAGCATCTGCGCAGCCGTGGCGGAGGTTGCCTGATGCTGGCCATGCGCCCCGATTGCGAGCGCTGCGGCACCGATCTGCCGGCCGATGCGCCGGGCGCGTTCATCTGCTCGTTCGAGTGCACCTTCTGCGCCGAATGCGCGGACGCGCTCGACGAGCATTGCCCGAATTGCGGCGGCGAGCTGCTCGACCGGCCGACCCGCACCGGCGCGGCGCTCGCCCGCCACCCCGCCGACACCGCGCGTCGGTTCCCCGGGTGATCCCGCGCATCCTGATCATTGCCGGGTCGGATTCGGGCGGCGGCGCGGGCATTCAGGCCGATATCCGCACGGTGACGATGCTGGGCGCGCATCCGATGACCGCGGTCACCGCGATCACCGCGCAGAATACGCGCGGCGTCGATGCGGTGATGCCGGTGCCGCCGGAGATGATCGTCGCGCAGATCGATGCGGTCGCCGGCGATATCGGTGTCGATGCGGTCAAGATCGGCATGATCGGTTCGGCCGAGGCGGCGGATGCCGTTGCCGCGCGGCTGGCCGGAATGGCGGTTCCCGTGATCCTTGATCCGGTAATGGTCGCCACCAGCGGCGCCCGGCTTGCCGATGCGGCGACGGTTGCCGCACTGTCCCGGCTGATGACGCTGGCGACGGTGGTGACGCCCAATCTGCCCGAACTGGCGGCGCTGGGCGGGGAGGCGGCGGTGCTGTCCCATGGCTGCCTGCTCGCGGCCAAGGGCGGGCATGGCGAAGGCGACATGATTATCGACCGGCTGATCGGCCCGGACGGCGAGATTGTGCGGGTGGAAGCCCCCCGGATCGACACGCGCCACAGCCATGGCACCGGCTGCACCTTTGCCGCGGCGCTCGCGACCGGGCTGGGGGCGGGAATGGGGCCCAAGGACGCCTTTGCCCGCGCGGTCGCGTTCGTCCGCGCGGCCCTGGCCGCAGCGCCGGGGCTGGGGCATGGCCATGGGCCTGTGGGCCACGCGCTGGGCGTGGTGCCGTTCGATCTGGTCGGGCGCTGAGCCGGTGCCGGACAGGTCACACGAACAGGGCTGCCCCGCGCCCGTGGCCGGGGTTGACGAGGCCGGGCGCGGGCCGCTGGCCGGGCCGGTGGTCGCTGCCGCGGTCATCCTGCCCGATCATGGCCTGCCGGACGGGATCGACGATTCCAAGCGGCTGACTGCGGCGCGCCGTGCCGCGCTGGCCGACGCCATTCGCGGCTGTGCCCAGGTCGGGCTGGGGGTGGCCGAGGTCGAGGAGATCGACCGGCTGAACATTCTGGCCGCCACCATGCTCGCCATGACCCGCGCCGTCGATGCGCTCGGCATGCAGCCGGCATTCGTGCTTGTCGACGGCAACAGGCTGCCGCGCTGGGACAGGCCGGCGCGGGCGCTGGTCGGCGGGGACCGGCTGAGCCTGTCGATCGCCGCCGCCTCGATCATCGCCAAGCATGAACGCGACCAGATGATGATCGCCGCCGACCGGCTTTACCCCGGCTACGGCTTTGCCGCGCACAAGGGCTATGGCTCGGCGGTGCACATGGCGGCGCTGCGCAGCCTTGGCCCGACCCCGCTGCACCGCACCAGCTTTGCGCCGGTGGCCGCAGCTTTGCGGGCCGGGCGGGCAGGGGAAGCGGTGGCATCCGGCTGACCGTCGGCTTTTTTTCAGCGGTCGATATTCTTGGCGGGCCTGAGTCTTTTGGGTCACACCACAAGCCGTTGAGTCCCGCGATGAACGCCGGACTCAATCGGTTGTGGCCATGGCCCGATGCGGCCGGGCCGGCGGTTCCGTTCCCGCCCTGTTCCCGGTTGACCGCCGAGTCGCGGTGACTCATGCCGGTGTCAACACCGGATGCAGGAACATTTTATGGGCGTTTTGACGAAGATCGAACGGCGCGGTCGCGCGCGCACGCAAGCGGCTGAAAGCGCCGCGTCGGCGCTGCCGCTCGACCAGATCCTGATGGACGACTGCATCGCGGCGATGCGCGCGCTGCCGGCGCGCAGCGTCGACATGATCTTCGCCGATCCGCCCTACAACCTCCAGCTTGGCGGCGACCTCTACCGGCCCGAGGGCGGCCGGGTGGACGCCGTCACCAATGACTGGGACCGGTTCGACACCTTCGAGGCCTATGACCGCTTCACCCGCGCCTGGCTGGCCGAGGCGCGGCGCATCCTCAAGGACAATGGCACGATCTGGGTGATCGGCAGCTATCACAACATCTTCCGCGTCGGCGCGGCGATCCAGGATGCGGGCTATTGGATCCTCAACGACATCATCTGGCGCAAGGCCAATCCGATGCCCAACTTCAAGGGCACGCGCTTCACCAACGCCCATGAAACGCTGATCTGGGCGTCGAAGAGCGAGGATGCGCGCTACACCTTCAACTACCGGGCGATGAAGACGCTCAATGACGAGCTGCAGATGCGCTCCGACTGGCTGCTGCCGATCTGCGCCGGCCAGGAACGGCTGAAGCGCGGCGGCACCAAGGCGCATCCGACGCAGAAGCCCGAAGCGCTGCTTTACCGCGTGCTGCTCGCCTGCACCAAGCCGGGCGATGTGGTGCTCGATCCGTTTTTCGGCACCGGCACCACCGGCGCGGTCGCCAAGCGGCTCGGCCGGCGCTGGATCGGCATCGAACGCGAGGCCGATTATGTCGAGGTGGCGCGCGAACGCATCGCCGCTGCCCTGCCGCTCGATGAATCGGCGCTGCGCACGATGCAGTCGCCCGCCGCCGCGCCGCGCGTCGCGTTCGGGCTGCTGGTTGAAACCGGCATGATCCGCCCCGGCACCGTGCTGACCGACGCCAGGCGCCGGTTCCGCGCCACCGTGGGGCGGACGGATCGCTGATGAGCGACGGGGGCAGCGGATCGATCCACCGGCTGGGGGCGATCCTTCAGGGGGCGCCGTCCTGCAACGGCTGGACCTTCTGGCATTATGAGGATGGCGACGGGCTGAAACCCATCGACGCGCTGCGCCAGACCCATCTGCTCGCCACCCAGCCCTGAGCTGCCGTGTGACGGCCAGCCATTATCTGCGCCCGACCGGGTTCGTCGACACGCCGGTCGGGTTTGACGGGCAGGTCGCCCGGCTGGCCGGCGGGCTGGTGTGGCACAGCGCCTATGAGCTGACGGTCGTCGAGGACGGGCGCATCGCATCCCGCCGGCTGGTGCCGGTTGCCGAGGCCGATACGCTGCCCGATGCCGTGCAGCCGGTGCGCGCCGCGCTGGCCGCGCCGCGCCCGCCGCTGCTGCTTGGCGAACGCACGATCCGGTTCGATCAGCCCCAGGTGGCGGCGATCCTCAATGTCACGCCCGACAGTTTTTCCGATGGCGGCGCCCATGCCGGCGATCCCGAAGCGGCGGCGTCGGCCGGCGTCATGGCGGCGGCAGCGGGCGCGGCCATTGTCGATGTCGGCGGTGAATCGACCCGGCCGGGCGCGGAGCCGGTCTGGGAAGGGGACGAGATTGCCCGCGTTGTGCCGGTGATCGAGCTGCTCGCCCGGGCCGGGGTTGCCGTTTCGGTCGACACGCGCAACGGCGCGGTGATGGCGGCGGCGCTTCATGCCGGGGCGGTGATCGTGAACGATGTGTCCGCACTGCTCGGCGACGACCGTGCGCTTGGGACCGTGATCGGCGCGGGCTGCCCGGTCGTGCTGATGCATGCCGGCGATCCGCGCGATCTGCACCACCGCGCGCTCGGCCCCCATCCGCTGTTCGATGTGTTCGACTGGCTGGCGGCGCGGGTGGCGGCGGTCGAGGCGGCGGGCATTCCAAAGGCGCGGATCATGGTCGATCCCGGTATCGGCTTTGGCAAGACGCTTGCCGACAATCTCGCGATCCTGAACGGGCTGGCGCTGCTGCACGGCATTGGCTGCCCGCTGTTCCTGGGCGCGAGCCGCAAGCGGATGATCGGTGCGCTGTCGAACGAAGCCCCGGCCGACCAGCGGCTGGGCGGTTCGGTTGCGCTGGCGCTGAAGGGCGTGGAGCAGGGCGCGCAGATCATCCGGGCGCATGACGTCGCCGAAACGGTGCAGGCGCTGCGCGTGTGGCGCGGCCTGCGCGATCAGGCCCTGAGCGCGGTGTTCTGAACGCGGATTTCTGAACGCGGTATTCTGGGCGCCGTCTTCTGGGCGCGGATCAGGCGGCAGCGTCTCCGATGCCGAGTTCGCCGAGCTTGCGATACAGTGTCGACCGGCCGATCCCCAGCCGCCGGGCGACTTCGGTCATCCGCCCGCGATAATGGCCGATGGCAAGGCGGATCACATCGGCCTCGATCGCTTCCAGATTGCGGATATGGCCATCCGGTTCGAACAGGGTGACGCCGATCCCGCCCTGCGGCGCGAACGCCTGGGGCAGGCCGTCCATCGTGTGCAGCGCGATCTGCGGGAAATCGGCTGAGGTCAGCGCATCGCCGTCACACAGCACGGCGGCGCGGAACAGCGCGTTCTGCAGCTGGCGGACATTGCCCGGCCAGTCATAGGCCATCAGCAGCGCCAGCGCCTCGTCGGTGATGCCCAGGCTCCGCATCCCCGGCTGGCCGGCGATCCGCGTCAGCATGTGGCGGGCAAGCGCGGGGATGTCGCCCTTGCGCTCGCGCAGCGGCGGGATCGTCACCTGCACGACGTTCAGCCGGTAATAGAGATCCTCGCGGAACCGCCCCGCCGCGACCTCATCGACCAGCTTCTTGTTGGTCGCCGCGATCACGCGCACATCGACATCGCGGGTCACCCGCGCGCCGATCGGCTGGATTTCGCCCGATTGCAGGACGCGCAGCAGCTTGACCTGCGCATCGAGCGGCAGCTCCCCGACCTCGTCGAGGAACAGGGTGCCGCCATCGGCTTCCTGAAACCGGCCGATCTTTTTTTCAAACGCCCCGGTGAACGCGCCGCGTTCATGGCCGAACAGTTCGGATTCGACCAGGTTGGCGGGGATCGCCCCGCAATTGACGGCGACCAGCGCCTTTTTCGCCCGCGGGCTGGCGGCGTGGATCGCCTCTGCGACCACCTCCTTGCCGACGCCGCTTTCGCCTTCGACCAGCACCGGCACGCGCGCCCGTGCCGCCTTGGCGGCAATCGCCAGCGCGGCGCGGAATTGCGGCGCGGAGCCGACAATCTCGTCAAAGCCGAGGGTGACATTGATCTTTTCAGTCAGCGGGCGCAGCTCGCCGACATTGGCGCGGCTGGCGGTTGCGGCATCGAGCGCGGCGAGCAGCCGGTCCGGCGCGATCGGCTTGATCAGATAATCGCTCGCCCCGCCGCGCATCGCCGCCACCGCCACGTCGATCGATCCATGCGCGGTCAGCAGCAGAATCGGCAGCGCCGGGCGGCGGGCATGGAGCGTCGCGATCAGATCGATGGTCTGTTCGCCGGGGCCATATTGGTCGATCAGCACGGCATCGAGCAGCATGCCGTCCTGCGTCGCCAGAATGTCGAGCGCAGCGGCCCCGTCGGCCGCGAACAAGGTACGCCAGCCCGCGCGGCCGGCAATGGCGCCGACGAGACGCCGCTGGGCCGGTTCGTCATCGACCAGCATCAGCATCCGTGTATCGCCTCGGGCCATTTGTTCCTCGTTTCTGCGTCAGAACTGTCCAGCCCTGATACAGTCGGCACCGTAAAGGGGGTGTTAAGCGCAGGCCAAAACGGGCCTTGCGGTGGCGCGGCCTTGCTGGCTAAGACCGGAGGACACGTGCAACGAAATGGAATGGCAATGGCGATCAACGGCGACATCCACGCGCAACAGAAAACCTATTCGGGCTTTATCGGCATGGTGAAGTGGGGATCGGTGCTGGTGGCGATCGTGACGGCCGTGGTCGTCGGCCTGGTGGCGGGCTGACGCCTTGACCCGGATCGCCGTCCTGAATGAGCATGCGGACGGCGAAAAGCGCGTCGCCGCAACCCCTGAAACCATCAAGAAGTTCATCGGCCTCGGCGCGGCAGTGATTGTCGAGTCCGGTGCCGGTGCCGGTGCCCAGATCGCCGATGCGGATTATGCCGCCGCCGGCGCGACGATTGCGTCGCGGAGCGAGGCGATTGCCGGGGCCGACATCCTGCTCGGCGTGCAGGGGCCGCCGCCCGACAGCCTGCAGGGCGTCAAGCCCGGCGCGCTGCTGGTTGCCGGCCTCAATCCGTTCGGGGAGCGCTCGCGGGTCGATCAATATGCCGCGCTGGGCGTCGAGGCGCTGGCGATGGAGTTCATGCCGCGCATCACCCGCGCCCAGTCGATGGACATCCTGTCGTCCCAGTCGAACCTGGCCGGATACAAGGCGGTGCTCGATGCCGCTGCCGAATATGGCCGCGCCTTTCCGATGATGATGACGGCGGCGGGCACGGTCTCTGCCGCCAAGCTGTTCGTCATGGGCGTGGGTGTCGCCGGCCTGCAGGCGATTGCGACCGGCCGCCGGCTGGGCGCGCAGGTTTCCGCCACCGATGTCCGCTCGGCCACCCGCGAACAGATCCTGTCGCTGGGCGCAAAGCCGATCTTCGTTGAAAATGTGAAGGGCATCGAGGGCGAAGGCTCGGGCGGCTACGCCACCGAAATGTCCGATGAATATAAGGCCGCGCAGGCGGAACTCGTGTCCGCGCACATCGCCAAGCAGGATATCGTCATCACCACCGCGCTGATCCCGGGCCGCCCCGCGCCCCGGCTGATCAGCGATGCGCAGGTCGCGTCGATGAAGCCGGGCAGTGTGATCGTCGATCTTGCGGTCGAGCAGGGCGGCAATGTCGAGGGCGCGGTTGCCGGCGAGGTGGTGGTGCGCCACGGCGTCAGGATCGTCGGCCACAGGAACGTGCCGAGCCGGCTTGCCGCCGACGCTTCGGCGCTGTTCGCGCGCAACCTGTTCAACTTTCTGTCGGCCTTCTGGGACAAGGAGGCGAAAGCCCCCGTGCTGCCCGACGAGGACGAGATCACCGAGGCCATCCGCCTGACGCGGGGCGGCCAGGTGGTGAATGCAAGGCTGTTGGGGTGACGGTGGCGGTGCTGGCGATGATGGCCGGTCCCCGTCCTGCCTTGCAGGTTTCTTCCTGTTCGCGTGCCGTCGCCTGGCGGCGCGCCTTTTCGAACAATCCGGCTGCGGAGCACGCCCGATGACCTTCATTTCGATCCTGTCGATCTTCGTGCTGGCCTGTTTCGTCGGCTATTATGTCGTCTGGTCGGTGACGCCGGCCCTGCACACGCCGCTGATGGCGGTGACGAACGCGATTTCATCGGTGATCGTGGTCGGCGCGCTGATCGCCAGCGCCGCCGGGGGCAGCGCGGTGTCGAAATGGCTGGGGCTGCTCGCCGTCGTGCTCGCGTCGGTCAACATCTTTGGCGGCTTTGCCGTCACCGAGCGGATGCTCGCCATGTACAAGAAGAAGGACCGGTAAGCGCCATGCATGAAGCCGCACCGGCCAACCCGCTCGTCGCGCTCGCCTATCTGATCGCGGGCATCTGTTTCATCCTCGCGCTGCGCGGGCTGTCCAGCCCATCGACCAGCCGGGCGGGTAACCGCTATGGCATGGCGGGCATGGCGCTCGCCGTGGGGACGACCCTGTGGCAGCATCATGGTGCCGGGCTGATCGAGATTGCCGGGGCGATCGGCATCGGCGCGGTGATCGGGATCGTGATGGCGCGGCGGATCGCGATGACCGCGATGCCGCAGCTTGTCGCCGCCTTCCATTCGCTGGTCGGCCTTGCCGCGGTGCTCGTCGCGGCGGCGGCGTTCCTCAATCCCGAGGCGTTCGGCATCACCGATGCGGCCGGGCGGATCCTGGCGGTCAGCCGGATCGAAATGGGCCTGGGTGTCGCCATCGGCGCGATCACATTTTCCGGGTCGGTGATCGCGTTCCTGAAGCTCAACGGCAACATGTCGGGCGCGCCGATCCTGCTGCCGGCGCGGCATCTGCTCAATCTTGGCATTGGCGGGGCGATCATCGGCCTGATCGTTGCATTCACGCTCAGCGAAGGCGCGGCGGCGGGCGGCGGGCAGCTGTTCTGGTGGATCACCGCGCTCGCGTTCGTGATCGGCTTTTTGCTCATCATCCCGATCGGCGGCGCGGACATGCCGGTCGTCGTCTCCATGCTCAACAGCTATTCGGGCTGGGCGGCGGCGGCGATGGGGTTCACGCTCGGTAACTCGGCGATGATCATCACCGGCGCGCTGGTCGGCAGCTCTGGCGCGATCCTCAGCTACATCATGTGCAAGGCGATGAACCGCAGCTTCATTTCGGTCATTGCCGGCGGCTTCGGTGCCGATGCCGGCGGTGGCGGTGCGGGCGCGGCCAAGACCGACCGGCCGTGGAAGCGCGGCTCGGCCGAGGATGCGGCGTTCCTGATGGGCGAGGCTGAAAGCGTGATCATCGTCCCCGGTTACGGCATGGCCGTCAGCCAGGCGCAGCACGCGCTGCGCGAGATGGGCGACAAGCTCAAGGAAAAGGGCGTGTCGGTCAAATATGCGATCCATCCGGTTGCCGGGCGCATGCCGGGTCATATGAACGTGCTGCTCGCCGAAGCGAACGTGCCCTATGACGAGGTGTTCGAGCTGGAGGACATCAACTCCGAATTCGCCCAGGCCGATGTCGCCTTCGTGATCGGCGCGAACGACGTCACCAACCCGGCGGCCAAGACCGACAAGACCTCGCCGATCTACGGCATGCCGGTGCTCGACGTCGAAAAGGCGAAGACCGTGCTGTTCGTGAAGCGCTCGATGGGCGGCGTCGGCTATGCCGGTGTCGACAATGAGGTTTTCTACCGCGACAACACGATGATGCTGCTCGCGGATGCCAAGAAAATGGTCGAGGAAATCGTCAAGTCACTCGACTGACGGCATTTCTGACGCGTCCCGAAACCGCATCCGCTTCGGATGCTTGGGCTGACAGAAGGGCCGGATCGCGCCAGTCTTCCCCGATCATATGGGGAACGGGATCATGGCGGGCGAAGACCTGATCGGCGCGCCTGAGCGGCAGATTCAAGCGCTGGACCGCGGCATCGACGCCGAGCAACCATGGTCCGATGCGCCGGCGGTGATTGTCGTGGCCGATCGCGGTGAGGCGCGGGCGCTGACGGCGCATCTTGTCGCCGATGCCGGCGGACGTGTGGTCGGCACGGCGCCGCTGGCCGAAGGCCGCGCGCGGCTCGATGCGCAGGTCCGGGCAGCAGCGGTGGTCATCGAGCTTGACGGTTGGGCCGGGGCCTGGGGACTGGAGCTGCTCCAATGGGCGAACGAGGCCGCGCGGATCGGGCGGGTTCGCCCGCTCATCTGCTTCCCTGCCGCCCTCATCGACACGGTGATGGCGACGGTGACCGCGCGTGAGGTCGAACTGCTGTGCGATCCGTCGCCGTTCGACCGGCTGGCCGCGCTGCGATCCGTGCTGTTCCCCGCGCGCGAGCGCCTGTTCGAGCAGGGGCTGCGCCATGAGGCGGAGCGGCTGAGCCGGCTGAGTGACGAAACCGCACGGATTGCCGCTGCGCTTGCCGATATGTCGGGCGCGCTCAGGAACGGGGCGGAGGAGGTGGCCGACGCGCCGCCGCGGCTGTTGGCGCGGCATGTGCGGGCGATGATCCGGCTGCGCCGGCTGCGCGGCCAGGCGTTCAGCGATGCGCTGTTCGCCGATCCGGCCTGGGACATGATGCTGGATCTGCTGGCTGCGCGGCTGGAAGGGGTGTCTGTCGCCGTGTCGAGCCTGTGCATCGCGGCCAATGTGCCGTCGACCACAGCGCTGCGCTGGATCCGGATGATGACCGATCACGGCCTGCTGGTGCGGCGCGCCGATCCCGATGATGGCCGGCGGATATTCATCGATCTGTCCGAGTCAGCATTGGTCGGGCTGTTGCGGTGGTTTGAACAGGCCCATGAACTGGGCTGGCGCCCGCACTGAACGGAACGCGCGATACCGACCACCGGCATTCCCAGGCGATCTTAGGAAATCCAGTCAACTTGCTGATTTTGATGGTGGGCGGTGACGGGCTCGAACCGCCGACCCTCTCGGTGTAAACGAGATGCTCTACCAACTGAGCTAACCGCCCGGTGCCATTGCTCCTGCCCGATCGTCACCGGCCGGGCAAGAGGGTGGGCGGGGCATGGATGTGACCGATCCGTCAACCAGCCCGGTTTCCCGTGGCTGCGGTCACCACCCCGCTGGTGGTCCCGGCCGAGCCGGAACCGGAACGGGGCCGTGACCGCGCCTGTGCGGATCAGAACTTGAACCGGGCACCGAAATAGAACTGCCGGCCGAAATGATGATAGACGCTCAGACGGTCGGCAGCGCTGTCGATGAACTGGTCGATATATTCGTCGGTCAGGTTGATCGCCTCGAAGGTCAGCGTGACATTCTCGGTCAGCTTCAGCGTCGCTGCGGCATCGACGTTGATCGTGCCCTTGGTGCCTTCGACATCGTTGAAGGTCGGCTGGCCCGAGCTGGCGTTGAAGTTGGGCGCGGTGCCGACGGGCACACCGTTGCGGCCCGGCACGTTGGTCAGGAAGCCGGAGCGATAGGCCACCGAACCACGGATCGAGAAGCGCTTGTCTTCATAATAAAGCGTGCCGTTCGCGCCGTGCCGCGACAGGTTGACCAGCGGCTGGATGATGACCGGCGCACCCGCCGCCGTCGACAGCGGATATTCGATGTCGGAGTCGACAAAGGTGTAGTTCGCCTGGATGCCGAAGTTGGAAAGGAAGCCCGGCAGGAAGCGGAACGGCGCCTGGAAGCCGATTTCGATCCCCTTCAGGTCGCCGCCGCGGCTGTTGACCGGCTGGGTGACCTGGAACAGGTCGGTCGGCAGCACCCCGGTGCCGTCGAGCAGCGCGTTGGGCAGGCCGAGCTGGTTGAACGGCAGCGCCTGGGTCGAGGTGGCGACGAAGCTTGAGATGTCCTTGTAAAACAGCCCGACAATCAGCGCCGATTCCGGCGCAAAATACCATTCGAGCGACATGTCGACGTCATTGGCTTCGATCGGATCGATGAACGGGTTGCCAAAGTTCAGCGTGCGGTTGCCGCCGCTGATCGAAAAGGCGCCGCCGGGATTGACCGTGCCGATATCGGGCCGTGCCAGCACCTTGGCGGCTGCGATACGGCCGATCAGCCCTTCGGCAAACTCGATGCTGACATTGGCCGAGGGCAGCCAATTGTCATAGGTGCGCGTCACCTCGACAAGCTGGAAGCCGGTCGGGGTGTTGGTATAGCCGGTCGAGTTCTGGCGCGTTTCGACCCAACGCACGCCGGCATCGGCCTTGACCTTCAGACCTGCAACTTCGCCATCGAACACCGCCTGGGCGAAAAAGCCCAGATCGCGCTCATTGACCGTGCGGAAGCTGCCACGCGCCGACGGGTTGGTGATGCCGGTGAGCGCAAAGCGACCGGTGTTCGAATAGATACCGAGCGTGCGGTCGAACGCATCAATGTCCGGCGCGGCAAAGGTGCGCGGCGATCCGTTGAGCGGGGTACCCCGGCTGAACGAATAGGGCGACGTCAGGCCAGCCAGCTGCCCGGGGGCCAGCAGGCCGGCGACATCGGTTTCGAGCGCGCGGCGGAACTCTTGCGAGTCGAACCCATAGCTTTTGTAATCGCCGCCCAGCCGCAGCTTCACCGTATCGAGCGCGTCCCATTCTGCCTGGACACGGCCGACACGGAAATCATTCTGCACGAACTGCGGCCGCAGCCGGATTTCGCCCAGCGTATAGGCCGCGGCATTGGCCGGATCGAAACTGCCATAGCCGAAGCGCGGGAAACGGCTGTCGCGGAAATCGTAGCTATAGCCTTGGATGTTGTTCGCATCGATCGCGACGGTCGTCTGGATCGGGTTCGAGAAATCCGACTTGGAATAGCCGCCCAGCAGATCGATGCGCAGCCGATCGCCCAGTTCCTGATGCAGCGTCGCCGTATATTGCTGGAACTCGGTCTCCAGCCGGTCGAACCGGGTTTCGACGCGCACATCGACATTGTTGAACGTGCCCGCGACCAGGCTGTTGGTCGCATCGACGACCGCGCCGGGCAGGATGACGGTCTGCGGCTTGCCCGTGCCCGAGCGGCTGAACGACAGGGCCGACAGATATTGCTCGGTGCGCTGCGATTTGAAGTTCGCATAGAGCGCATCGAAGGTCAGCAGCGTCTCGTCGCTCGGCTGCCACTGGATCGAGCCGGTCAGGCCCAGACGCTCGGTCTTGTAGCGGAAGCTGTCATAGCGCGGGATGCGCGGATGGAAGAAGCCGAAGCCGGGGGCCGTCGCCCCGGTGGGCGGGTGGATGCGGCGGCAAAGCCGCCATTGTCGCTGCCGCGTTCCCAGCGGACCGTCGACGGGCCTTCCTCCAATATGCCGCGCTCGCTGTAGGAGCCGGAGAGGAGGATCCCGATCGTTCCGTCGGCCAGCTTGGTCGAGAACAGCGCCGACAGGCGGGGATCGACCGCGCCCGACAGATCGTTGAGGCCGATCTGCGCGTTGCCGGCGATCAGCAGATCTTCCTTGTAATCGAACGGCCGCGCGGTCTGCAGATCCACGGTCGCGCCCAGCGCGCCTTCCTCGACATCGGCCGATGCGCTCTTGCGGACGGTGATCTGGTTGAACAGTTCGGATGCAAACACGTTGAAGTCGAACTGGCGGCTGCGGTTGGCGCCGCCGCTCGCGTCCGCGCCGCCGGTCGTCGACAGGCCTTCAATGCCGTTGATCCGCACGCGGGTGAACAGCGGGCCGAGGCCGCGCACGGTGATGTTGCGGCCTTCGCCCTGGTCGCGGGTGATGGCGACGCCGGGGATGCGCTGGATCGATTCCGCCAGGTTGTTGTCGGGGAAATCGGCAATGTCCTCGGCCTTGATGACGTCGACGATGCCGATCGACTCGCGCTTCTCGGTCAGCGACCGGCGCAGGGCTTCGCGGAAGCCGGTGACGACGATATCCGGGGTCGCGGCGCTGTCGCCGGCCTGGGTGGCCTGAGGCTCTTCGGCGTCGGGCGCGGCTGCCGCCGGGTCATTGGCCCGTGCCGGGGTCGCGAGCACCAGCGCGAGCGCGGGTAGCGATGCCGCCCCCATCAGCCGGATCATGCCCCGGGTCCGTTCCGTCCTGCCCCGTTCCGTCTTGCTCAGCCGCACGCCCATTCTTGCCTCCCTCCCTGCCCGGATGACCCCGGTTGACACCGGTTTCCAAACCCGGCGCGAAATAGCCGGATTCGTGGCGGCGAGACTGAAGAGGCGCGGAAATGTTGATCCCCCCTCTGGACGCGCCGCCATTGCTGCGGGGTCGCCCATCTCGACTACCAAACGAAGTAACCGGTGTCATCGGTCTGATGCCGGCGGCCGCAGCTGTCAAGCCCTGTTGAACATATGTGCTTTGTGGGGCGCGTCGCCGCCCGCCATGCGCGCCCCCGCGCCAGCGCCCGGGTCGCCGGGCGGGCGGCGCATCCGGTCAAAGCCGATAGGCGCGCCGGACCAGCCCGTTGGTCAGTTCATGGGCCAGCTCGGCTGCTTCCCAGTCGCGCAGCCGGCCTTCGCCCACCAGCCGGGCAAGAAAGGCGCAGTCGACTCGGCGGGCGACATCATGCCGTGCCGGGATCGACAGGAACGCGCGCGTGTCGTCGTTGAAGCCGACACTGTTGTAGAAGCCCGCCGTTTCCGTGGTCATTTCCCGGAACCGGCGCATCCCCTCGGGCGAATCGTGGAACCACCAGGCCGGGCCGAGCCTGAGGCAGGGGTAATGGCCGGCCAGCGGGGCCAGTTCGCGCGCATAGCTGCTTTCATCGAGCGTGAAGACGATGATCGTCAGATCGCTGCGGTTGCCGAACCGGTCGAGCAGCGGGCGCATCGCCTCGACATAATCGGTGCGGCTGGGGATGTCGGCACCCCGGTCACGGCCGAAATGTGTGTGCAGCCAGCGATTGTGATTGCGGAATGCGCCGGGATGGATCTGCATCACCATCCCGTCGTCCACGCTCATCGCCGCCATCTCGGTCAGCATCTGGGCGCGGAACAGCTCGGCATCGGCGGGCGACCAGCGGCCGGTCACGATCCGCCGGAACAGCGCCTCTGCCTCGCCGGGCGGCAGATCGGCGGTGCGGGCCGTGGGGTGGCCATGATCGGTCGCGGTGGCACCCGCCGCGCGGAAATCGGCGCGGCGCTTGCGGTGCGCCTCTAGATATCCGCGCCAGTCATGCACATCCTCGCCGGTGATCTGGCCGAAGGTCGCGAGCGCGGCGGCAAAATCCTCATGCTCGGGATCGATGACCGCATCGGGGCGGTAGGTGGTGATCACCCGGCCAGACCAGCCCGATGTCTGGATCGCGGCGTGATGCGCAAGGGTGTCGTGCGGCCCCTCGGTGGTGGCGAGCAGCTCGATCCCGAACCGGTCGAACAGCGCGCGGGGCCTGAACTCCGGCTGGCTGAGCGCATCCGCGATGCGGTCATAATAGTGATCGGCCGTTTCCGGGCCGAGCAGCACGTCGATCCCGAACAGTTCGGCGAACACATGGTCGAGCCACAGCCGTGACGGGGTGCCCCGGAACAGGTGGTAATGATCGGCAAACAGCCGCCACGCCGCGCGCGGATCGGCGGACGACGGGCCGCGCCGGCTCGCCACGCCAAGCGCGTCGAGCGACACGCCCTGGCTGTAGAGCATCCGGTAAAGATAATGGTCGGGCGCGAGCAGCAGCGCAGTCGGATCGGTCCATGGCGCGTCGGTCGCGAACCAGGCCGCATCGGTGTGGCCATGCGGGCTGATGATCGGCAGCCCGGCAATCTCCCTGTAGAGCGTGCGCGCAATGGCACGGGTCGCGGGATCCGCCGGAAACAGACGGTCGGGATCAAGGGTCAGGGGATGCGGCATGATGTTCCTGCATGTGCTCGCGGTTGCGGGTGTGGCGGCGCGTGTCATCCGGCGCGACCAGCTTTGGTCTTGATGGTTGGTAACCGGTGTCAGATGGTCCGGCAAGTCCGGGGATCGGTTGGCGGCCGTCAGGGCAGGCCGAAAATAGATCAGGCATATCTGCCCCATTGACACCGGTTACCCGGATCGGCTCCAAGGAGCGCCATGACCGACGCCCGTTCCGAACGACCGCGCCCCGCCGCCCCGCATGGTCGCGCGGATATGCTTGTGCTCGATCCTGCGGATCTCGTCGCCGTTGCGTTGGTGCCGCTGGCGGCGGGGAGTGTGGTGGCAAGCCCGTCCGGCCCGGTTCTGCTGCGTAGCGATATCCCGGTCGGTCACAAGGTGGCGCTGCGATCCGCAGCGCCCGGTGAGGCGGTGCTGAAGGGCGGATTTCCGATCGGGGTCGCGACGGCTTGGATCCAGCCCGGCGATCATGTCCACACGCACAATCTGGTCACCGCGCTGGGCGGGGTGGGTACCTACCGGTTCAACCCGGCACAGGCGCGGCCGCTGCCGCGCGTGCCGGTGCCACGCTTCTTCGGCTATCGCCGCGCCGATGGCCGGGCGGCGACGCGCAACGAAATCTGGATCATCCCGACCGTCGGCTGCGTCGCGCGCACGGCGACGCGCATTGCCGCCATCGCCTCCGCCCGCCATGCCGGGCAGGTCGACGGCGTGCATGCGCTCACCCATCCGTTTGGCTGTTCGCAGCTGGGCGACGATCTGGCGGGCACGCGCGACATTCTGGCGAGCCTCGCCTGCCATCCCAATGCTGCGGGCGTCGTCCTGCTCGGCCTAGGCTGCGAATCCAACCAGCTTGACCAGCTGCTGGCGCAGATCCCCGAGGATCAGCGCGGGCGCATCCGTGCCGTCCATGCGCAGAGCGAGGCAGACGAGGTCGCCGCGGGGCTGGCCGCCGTCGACGCGCTGGCGCGGATTGCCGCACTGGCGCAGCGCGAGGAGCTGGGGTTCGGCGATCTGGTCATCGGCCTCAAATGCGGGGGATCCGACGGGTTTTCGGGCCTGACCGCCAACCCCCTGCTCGGGCGGATTTCCGATCGGCTGATCGCCGCCGGCGGGCGCGCGATCCTGACCGAAATCCCTGAGATTTTCGGGGCCGAGCAGCTGCTGATGGACCGGGCGGCGGATGCGCATGTGTTCGACGGCATTGTCGGGCTGGTCAATGACATGAAGCGCTGCTTCATCGCCGCCGGGCATCCGGTGTCGGAAAATCCCTCGCCCGGGAACATCGCCGGCGGCATCACCACGCTTGAGGAAAAATCGCTGGGCGCTGTACAGAAGGGGGGCGCGCGCGCGTCGCCGATGTCCGCCGCTATGGTGAACGGGTGCGCCGCGCCGGGCTGACCCTGCTCGAGGCGCCAGGCAATGATGCCGTGTCGTCGACGGCGCTGGTCGCGGCGGGGGCAACAATCATCCTGTTCACCACCGGCCGGGGCACGCCGCTCGGCTTTCCCGCGCCGACGATCAAGATCGCGTCGAACAGCGCGCTGGCGCTGCGCAAGCCGGGCTGGATCGATTTCGACGCCGGGCGGGTGCTGACCGACGGGCTCGACGCCATGACGGACAGCCTGGCGCGGGCGGTTGCCGATATCGCCTCGGGCGCGCCCACCGCCGCAGAGCAGGCAGGGGAGCGGGAGATCGCGATCTGGAAACGGGGCGTCACGCTGTGACCGAGGTCAGAATCGTCCATTTCGGCCCCGGCGCGTTTCACCGCGCGCATCAGGCCGATTATGTCGACCGGCTGTGCCGCATCGATCCGGGCTGGGGGATTGCGGCGGCGGCGTTGCGATCGACAGGCACGATCGAGGCGCTGCGGCGTCAGCAGGGGCGCTACACGCTCGCCATTCTGGGCGAGACGCCCGAATATCGGCCGATCGACGTCCATCGCCGCCTGTTCGGTCCCGATGACCGGGCAGGGCTGCGCGCGCAGCTGACGGAGCCGGGGGTCGAGCTGGTGACCGCGACGGTGACCGAAAAAGGCTATTGCCTCGCCCCCGATGGGCAGATCGATTTCGCCCATCCCGACATCGTCCATGATCTGGCCGATCCCGACCGCCCGGTCAGCCTGGCCGGCTGGCTGGCGCTGGCGCTTGCCGATCGGCGCGCGGCCGGGGTTGCCCCCTTTTCGGTGCTGTCGTGCGACAACATGACCGGCAATGGCCGCAAGCTGCGTTCAGCGGTGATCGCGCTGGCCGGCCGGCGTGACGCGGAGCTGGCGCGCTGGATCGCGGGCGAGGCGGTGTTTCCCGACACGATGGTCGATTCGATCACCCCGGCGACCGACGATGCGCTGCGCGCGCGGGTGCGCGCCGCCTGCGGCTGGGACGATCTGTGCCCGGTGCAGCGCGAACCCTATGCGGCCTGGGTGATTGAAGACATCCTGCCGCGCGGGGCGCCGGAGCTGGCCGAGGCCGGCGTGATCCTGACCGGCGACGTGGCAGGGTGGGAGCGCGCGAAGCTCAGAATCCTGAACGGTCCGCATTCGGCGCTGGCCTATCTGGGGCTGCTCGCCGGGCATGAGACGGTCGCCGGGGCGATGGCCGATCCGCAGCTCGCGGCGACGGTCGCGCGGATGATGGCGGACGAGATCATCCCGGCAACCGGGCCGGGGTCGTTCGACCTGACGGGTTATTCCGCCGACATCCTCGAGCGGTTCCGCAATCCGGCCATTGCCCACCAGCTGGCGCAGATCGCGTGGGATGGTTCGCAGAAGCTGCGCTATCGCCTGCTCGATACCATGGCCGATGCGCTGAAGCGGGGGACGCCCTTTGCCCTGCTGGCGCGCGCAGTTGCCGCGTGGATCGTGTTTGCCGTGCGCGAAAGCCGGGCAGGCCGGGCGCTCAACGATCCGCTCGCCGGCGAAATCTCGGCCCGCGCGCTCGACCCCGCACCTGCCGCTGCGCTGCTCGGCTGGCGGGCGGTGTTTCCGGCGGCGCTCGTCGAGGTGCCGGCCGTGCGCACCGCCATCATCGATGCTGCCTGCAGCCTTGCCGGTGAGGCGGGGCTGACCATCGGCGGTTGATTATGACACCGGTTTCCAATAGCTGATCGGGATCGGGGAGGAAAAGACGTGCAGGAACTGCCCATTCGCGATCCAGCCGGAATTGCCGGCCGGTTTCTCGCGGCCCGGCGCGCGGCGGTGCCGCTGGCCGATTATCCGGGCTGCGCGCCTGGCGATCTTGCCGAGGCTTATCGCATCCAGGACCATGCGATCTCCGGCTGGGGGCGGGATGTCATCGGCTGGAAGGTCGGCCGCGTGATGCCGCCCGTATCCGAGACGCTGGGCACCGAGCGGCTGGCGGGGCCGATCTTTGCCGCCGCGCCCGCCGATGCGGATCGGGCCGTGGCCATGCCGGTGTTTGACGGCGGATTCGCCGCTGGGGAGGCCGAGTTTCTGCTCCGCATCGGGGCGGCCCCGCCCGCAGGCAAGACGCGCTTCACTCTCGATGAGGCGGCGGAGCTGATCGATGCGGTTCATGTCGGGATCGAGATTGCCAGTTCGCCGCTGGCGACGATCAACGCGCTCGGCCCGCTCGTCGTGATCTCTGATTTCGGCAACAATAATGGGCTGCTGGTTGGTCCGGCGGTGCCCGACTGGCGCACGAGCGGGTTCGAGCAGTGGGACGTCACGACGCTGATCGACGGCCGGGCGGTCGGCTGCGGCAAGGCTGCCGCCTTTCCCGACGGCGCGATCGGATCGGCACGGTTCCTGTTCGAGCTGATGGCCGCACGCGGCATCGCGCTGCGGCCCGGGCAGTGGATTTCCTCGGGCGCGATCGGCGGCGTGCATGACGCGCATGTCGGCCAGCGGGTCGAGGCGGATTTCGGCGGGCGGTTCAAGATCGCCTGCACATTGATCGAAGCGCAGCCAGACCGCGATTGAGACGGTCGGACGGACCGAGGGGGAGGGGTTGAAAATGCCGGACACGATGGCAGCCATGCCGGGCCCGAAGGTGGGGCGACACCGCTGGGTGATCGTCGCGCTGCTGTTTGCTGCAACCGCGATCAACTATGTCGATCGCCAGATGATCGGCCTGCTCAAGCCGACATTGCAGGCGGAGTTCGGCTGGACGGAGACCGTCTATGCCGACATCGTGTTCTGGTTCCAGCTTGCCTATGCGGTCGGTTATGTCGCGTTCGGCAATGTCGTTGACCGGATCGGCGCGCGGCTGGGCTATGCGATCGCCTTCATCATCTGGACGGGCGCGCACATGCTCCATGCAGCCGCCGCGTCGGTGGCGGGCTTTGCCGGCGTGCGTTTCCTGCTCGGCATCGGCGAAAGCGGCAATTTTCCTGCCGGGCTGAAAGCGGTCACCGAATGGTTTCCCAAGCGGGAACGTGCACTTGCGACCGGAATCTTCAACGCCGGCGCAAATGTCGGCGCGATCATCACCCCGCTGGTCGTCCCGGCGCTGACGCTTGCTTATGGCTGGCGCGGGGCGTTCGTCATCACCGGCGCGGTCAGCCTGATCTGGCTGGTCGCCTGGCTCGCGCTCTATCGGCGACCGCGCGAAAGCCGGCGGCTGTCGGCGGCCGAGCTCGCCTATATCGAAAGCGATCCCGCCGATCCGGCGGCGCGGGTGCCGTGGTCGCGGCTGCTCGGGCGGCGCGAAACCTGGGCGTTTGCGGCGGGCAAGTTTCTCACTGACCCGATCTGGTGGATGTTCCTGTTCTGGCTGCCGGATTTCCTGGTCAAGCGCCACGGGCTAGATCTCAAGACCTTTGGGCCGCCCCTGGTCGTCATCTATGTCGTGTCCGATCTCGGCTCGATCGTCGGCGGCTGGATCTCGTCGCGGCTGATCCAGCGCGGCTGGACGATCAATGCCGCGCGCAAGGTCACGATGCTGGGCTGCGCGCTCGCGGTGACGCCGATCTTCTTTGCGCAATGGGTCGACAATCTGTGGGTCGCAGTCGCGATCATCAGCCTGGCAACCGCCGCGCATCAGGCCTGGTCGGCCAATCTCTACACGCTTCCGTCGGACATGTTCCCGCGTAAGGCGGTCGGCTCGGTGATCGGCATCGGCGGCACGGCGGGCGCGATCGGCGGCATGATCTTCTCGCTCTATATCGGCCAGGTGCTGGAGCGGATCGGCACCTACAGCCTGATCTTCATCGTGGCCGGATCGGTCTATCTGATCGCGCTCGGCATCATCCAGTTGCTGGCCCCGAAGCTGGACGACGCGGCGCGGGACTGAGGCTGTCGGCCGACCCGGCGGCCTGACCGGGTCGACGCCGTCTTTGATCAATGAAACGGGTGGCGGCGTGCGGAAGGGGCGTCACCCGTCACGCCGCCGCGGTCCGTCACTCGCCATGTGGCGGCGGCAGAAAATCGTCCATGGGCAGGGCGGGGTGGGGATAGACGAACTGGTTGGCAGCCATCGGCAGCACAAAGCCCTCAGCCGCGCCCGGCATGAAGTAATTGCCCTGATAGATGTTGGGCCGGCACATCTCGGTGCCGTCGATATAGGCCTCGCCGATCGGCGCATATTTGAGATCGGCGCCGAAGACCGCGTACATCGCCAGATCGACAAAGTTCATCTTCTCGATCGTGCCGCGCAGATGGGTGTCCTGCGCGATGATGGCGAACAGGGACTGGCGGACATAATAGAGCGAGGCCATGTCCTTGACCACCTGATTGAAATCATGGGCGCCGTCATGGTGGATAATGTGCCGGACGCCATGGGATTCCAGCATCACATGGCGGACATAGGATGGCACGTCGCCATAAAACAGGCGCACCCTGCCGACCGCCTCGGGGAAGGTCCGGCGGATCCGTTCATAGGCAAACTGCAAAAAGCGTGGATTGATGTCGACCAGATCGAGATCGAAATCGAATTTGTCGATGCACCCGGCAAAGATCGACGACGATCCGCCCATGAAGACGCCGACTTCGACCAGCCTGTCGAAGTTGCCGTTAAAGTCCCGCAGCACATTGACCAGATCGAAATAATATTTGGCCGAGCATTGGTCCTCATAACGCAGATCGGTTTCGACGATCCGATTGGCGATCATGTCGAAAATCTTGTTTTTATGCCGGAACATGTCGTACAGACCCCGAGCCTGAAAGCCGGACCAAATCCGTACGCCAAGCTGCTCCGCCGGGTCTGCCACGTCCTGCAACGACGTGTCAGGATCGATAAATGTTCCAAAAGTGCTCACTGAAACGCCCCTGTGCTGTCGCCGCGTGCCGGCCCTGACAGACTTATAGGCCCGTTAACCATGACGCCCGAGCGGAGCTCCAAAAGAATCCGAAGTCCCGGCAAATCATCGCGCGGGCGGGTGCGCGCAGATCAACCATTCAATTCAGAAATTTTCAGCTGGCTGGCAGAGGGGCGCGTCTTCCGCCCACCAGGCGGGAAGGCACCGCAGATGGCGTCTTGGGATGTGCCGCCCGGTCGCGCCGAGGCGTGATTTCGAAGCGGGGCCAGGCCTAGGCGACGTGGACAAATTGGTGACGGTTTGCGTTGGCGAGTGTAGCCTGGGTAAGTGATCCGGAACGCGCCCTTGATCGCCGCCGTGGTGGTCGGCCTTGTTGCATCTTCTGCCGCTTCGGCTGAGCAGGCGTGCTTCGACGTGAAGGTTCAGGCTCGGCCTGTCGATCAGATACCGAGCGAGATAGGGGATTGCGGCAGCGACTGCTTCGTCATGTCATGGCCTTGGTTTGTCGATTTGCGAGTGAAGCGTGTCGTTGATGGTGCGCTTTCCGGCAAAGTAATCAGGGTGCTGACAGTTCAACATACCTATCGCGTGTCGCGCGAAGGAACATGGTTTCTGCGTAAGAACACAGCTGGCAGCTACAACGTTCTGGCCTCGGATGGTGGATCGACATTGACTCGCTGTTCAGCTGAAGCTGCGTCGGTCGAGCCCTACATCCGTCCGAATAGCGGGCATACTCTCGACGATCTTCGTAATCAGGGCATCCGTCGATACGGGCATCATCCCGACTGATTTAACGGCGATGGACAGGCCGAGAGAAGTTGACGAGGTATCCGAGGATTGATTCAAGGCTGCTTTTTGGAGGCAGGCTTGAGCCGGGGCGATCTCGCCGAGGTGGAATGGCGCGTCCTGAAGGACTTGCTGCCGATCGAGCGCAAGAACCGGAGCAGGGGCCGCCCTCCCGAACAAAACCGTTCGATCATCAACGGCATTCTCTGGCGACTTCGGTGCGGTGCACCGTGGCGCGACGTGCCGCCGAAATACGGGAGCTGGAACACCATCTATCGCCGGTTCCGTCGATGGAGCGAGGCTGGGGTCTGGGAGATCGTGGCGGTAACGCTGGCCGAGATCATGGCGGATACCGGCCACTACAGCATCGACAGGACCACCGTTCGCGCCCACGTCTCGGCAGCGGGCGGAAAAGGGGGGCGTGTCGACGCGCTCTTGGCCGCTCGCGGGGCGGGTTCACCAGTAAGCTTCACTGCCTGGCTGATGCCCTTGGGCGACCGATCGCCTTCCACCTGACGGGCGGCGAGGCGGCGGACTGCAAGGCGTATGATGCCCTGATCGTGCTGCCCGAACGCACTCCCGACGCCTTGCTTGCCGACAAGGGCTACGATGCAGATGCAATCCGTGCCGACCTTGCAAGGCGAAACATCGAGCCCGTCATTCCTGGCCGATCAAACCGCCGGGTGAAAATCGAACATGACCGGACGCTCTACAAGCAGCGCAACTGCATCGAGCGCATGTTCGGCCATCTCAAGATCAACCGCGCCCGCGCCACCCGCTATGACCAGCTCGCCAGCAGCTTCCTCGGAATGGTCCACCTCGCCACCGCCAGATACTGGCTCAAATTTGTCCACGCCGCCTAGCTTTCGAAACCGATCCGCTCGGCGGCCGCACCCGACATGACGAAGCCGATAGGGCGTTCGGTTTCTTCCTGCAGGTGCGCGATCAGGCTGGCGGTGCGCGCCAACAGCGAGATTCCCTTCAGAGCCGCAAGCGGGAAGTCCGCGTCGAGCATGACTGCTGGAATCGCGCCGTTGACGTTGATTGGAAGCGCGCGGCCGATGGCATCGGGAAGTACGTTCTCGATCGTGCGTAGCATGGCGATATGCTTGCCTGCCATCCCATGCTCGGCCGCAAGCGCCAACAGGCGCTGGGCGCGGGGGTCGCCGGCCGTATGCTGCGGATGACCAAAACCTGGGATGGCCTTTTTCTCTATGCGCAGGGCGCGAACCGCGGCGATGGCCGTGGCGGCGGGATCGCCGCCTTCGGCATCGGCCACAACCTGCGCGTAAAATCTGCCGGCGACCTCGGCGCTCCCGAGAACCACCGAGCCGCAGCCGAGCAGTCCTGCGGCAACCGCGCCATGAAAGGCTTCAGGCGCGGCGGCATGGGTCATACGGGAGGCCACAACGCTGGGCACCAGACCGTGTTCCGCAATCGCGCAAAGCACCGCATCCGTGAGCAACTTCTGTTCAGGTGTGGGCATGTGGCCCGTCACCAGCAGCCAGAAATAGCTGGTGAAATCGATCCGGCCGATCACCTCGCTACACAGGTCAAGCCCGCGCACGGTGATGCTGGTCGCATCCGAGGTGCAGATCGAGGTGACGGCGTGGTCCTGCTTGCCAATGCGCATGGTACACCCTTTTCGGTATTCGAAGTTGATTTCGTTATTCGAAGACCATATCCTGACCGTGTCGGCAAGGGAAGAAAATGGGATCGGGCGGATGAAGGCAAGACCTCTCGCGGGCGTCACCGTGCTCGAAATGGGCACCTTCATCACCGGCCCGGCGGCCGGGATGCTGCTGGCCGATCTCGGCGCGGATGTCATCAAGGTCGAGCAGCCGGGCACGGGCGATCCGTTCCGCAACTTCAAGGGCGGCCTCTATTCGCCGCACTTCCAGACCTATAACCGCAACAAGCGCTCGATCACGATCGATCCGAAAAACCCCGACGACCTCGCGGTGCTCGACCGGCTTGTCGCGGATGCCGATGTGTTCATCCAGAACTTCCGCCCGGGCGTGGCGGGTCGGCTGAATGTCGATGCCGCGCGGCTGGGGGCGATCAACCCGCGGCTGGTCTATGCCTCGATCTCGGGCTTCGGCAGCGAGGGGCCCGACCGTGACCGGCCCGCCTTCGACACTGTCGCCCAGGCGGCATCCGGCTTTTTGCGGCTGCTGGTCAATCCTGCGCATCCGCGCGTCGTCGGCCCGGCGATTGCCGATGCGATGACCGGTTTCTATGCCGCGCTCGGCATCCTGGCCGCGCTCAACGAACGGCACGAGACCGGCAAGGGGCGGCTGGTCGAGACCTCGATGTTCGAGGCGATGTGCCACTTCAACCTCGATGATTTCACCCACCTGCTGTCGGCCGGTCAGCTGATGGGTCCCTACAGCCGCCCGCACGTGTCGCAGAGCTACGTCTTTGAATGTGCCGACGGCCTTTGGATCGCGCTGCACATGTCCTCACCCCCCAAATTCTGGGAAAATCTAGCAACCGCAGTCGGCCAGCCCGACATGCTCGCGCGCCCCGCCTTTGCCAGCCGCGAGGCGCGCATTGCCCATTATGACGATGTCGTCGCTTTCCTTGCGCCGATCTTCGTCACCCGCCCGCGGGCCGAATGGGCGGCCGAGCTCACCCGGCTCGAAGTGCCCAACTCACCGGTCCTTACTTCGGCCGAAGTGCTGGAGAGCGCGCAGGCCAAGGCGCTCGGCATCGAGGTGAGCGACCCCGATGGCCCGCATGGCCCTTTCCGCACCATCCGTTTTCCGCTCAGCTTCGATGGCGAGCGCATGGACAGCGTCACCGCACCGCCCGTATTGGGCGCCGACGACGCGGACATTCGCCGCAGCATCGAAAGGCCGAAGCATGGGACTAGCAGGGGCTGAACCTGGCCGGAAGGAAGCGGGAGCAAAGGACCCCGAATTTCTCTCGACCCTCGAACGCGGCCTGCGCGTGCTGAAGTCGTTTGACGAGGATCATCCGGAGATGACCCTGTCCGAGGTGGCGGCCGTGACCGGCCTGCCCCCGGCGGTTGCGCGGCGGTGCCTGATCACGCTGGTCGAACTCGGCTATGTTGGTCAGCATGATCGCAAGTTCCTGCTGCGGCCGGCGGTGCTGACGATCGGATCGGCTTTTCTCGCCTCGATGCAGATCGAGCAGGTGGTGCTGCCCCCGTTGCAGGTGCTGCGCGACCAGACCGGAGACAGTGCCAGCCTGGCGGTGCTGGCGGGCGCCGACATCCTCTATGTCGCCCATGTCTCGACCGACCGGCGGTTCCGGGTCGCGGCCGGGGTGGGCACGCGCTTTCCGTTTCATGCGACATCGCTCGGCAAGGCGATTGCCGCCTATCTACCCGATGACGAACGTGCCGCGCTGCTGTCCGGCGCGCCGTTCCAGCGCTTTACCGAGCGTACGGTGACCGACCGGTCCGCACTTGGTGAGCGGCTGCAGCTGATCACCGAGCGCGGTTACGATTCCGCGCTCGACGAACTCGACTATGGCATCGTGTCGGTGGCGGTGCCGATCTTCGGGCGCGACAAGCGGGTGATCGCGAGCATCAACTGCTCGACCTCCACCACCCGCATTTCTCAGGACGAGCTGGTGCGTACTCGCCTGCCGCTGCTGCGCGCCACGGCGGGCGAGATCGAGGCGACGCTCAGGCGCTGGCCAGCGCTGGAAGCCGCACTAAAGCCCTAAAAGCATTTTCAAGGCGGGTTGGATCTCCCGGCGACCCGGAAAATGCTGTAAAATCGGAACCCTAGAGCAGCCCATCCGACGCAGTTGGATCGGAAATCGCTCTCGCGACCAGCGGCGATTTTTTGGCCCCGGGCCGGACATCGCCCGGTCATCCACTCCAAGATGATCACACAATGATCCGTCCATGATCGGGAGGATGAGCTGTGCCCTGTTCGGCACGTAGTTCGCCGGTCCTTCCATCACAGTTTTCGTATATCGAAGTTGACTTCGCATTACGAAGTCCATAGACCGGCAGTGTCGGAGGGGACCGAAGAAAGCGAACAGCTTCGCAGGGGACCGAAGAAGGGGCGTCAAGCGTCCACAGGGGAGAGAGACATGACCTATCCGGGCTCCAGGAGCGTCAGTTCCGTCGCGCTTGCCGCTGCCGGTCTGGCGGCCGCGATGTATGCCGCCCCGATTGCGGCACAGACCAGCGCCGCCACGCCGCCAGCGCCCGATGATCAGAGCATCATCGTCACCGGCCTGCGCCGCGAGGAAAGCCTGCAGGATACGCCGGCGGCGGTCACCGCTTTCGATTCCCGGGCGATTCAGAATGCCGGGATTGAACGGCCGGCGGACTTCATCGCGCTCACCCCAAACGTCAATCTGGTCGAGACCCAGAATGCGGGCAATGCGTTCGTCATCATCCGCGGCATCACCCAGAACCGTAATTCGGAGCCCAGCGTCGCGGTGATCGTCGACGGGGTGCAGCAGGTGAACCCCGCGCAGTTCAACCAGGACCTGTTCGACATCGCCCAGATCGAGGTGCTGAAAGGCCCGCAGGGCGGCCTTTACGGGCGCAACGCCATTGGCGGGGCGATCATCATTACCACCAAGAAGCCGACCGACAAATTCTCCGGCAACATCACCGCTGGGATCGACAATGGCTTCGGCTATTTTCTACGCGGCGGGGTGAGCGGGCCGCTGGCCGACAATGTCGCCTTCCGCGTCGCCGGATCTTACTACAACACCGACGGTTTCATCCCCAACACCTTTCTGGGCGAGGACGCCGATCCGGTCGAGGATTTCTCGCTGCGCGCCAATCTTCTCGTCGAGGCAACCGACCGACTGACTTTCGACCTGCGCGGCTCTGTCAACCAGCTCCGCACACAGGGGCTTTATTACAACATCGTTGGCGATGTGAACGATATCGCCGATGTGCGGGTGAACAATCCCGGCCAGAACGACCGCGACATCTATAACGCCTCGCTCAAGGTCGAATATGCAGGCGAAAATGCGGTCCTGACCTCGATCTCGTCCTACGACACGTTGCAGGAGATTCTCACCGGCGATGCGTTCGACTTTCTGCCGATTGCAGACAGCTTCTTCTTCAACCTGTTTGAGACGATCCTCGGCCCCGGCAACGGCTTCGACCTCAACCAGAGCCAGTTTCTCGACGTCAAGGCCTTCAGCCAGGAAGTGCGGCTGGCGTCGCCCGAGGACGGGCGGGCGTTCAACTGGATGGTGGGCGGTTATCTGATCGATACCCAGCGCTTCATTTCCACCGGCAACATGGTCGACACCGGCAATGGCGTGTTCCCGGTGTTCCGGACACCCTCGACCAATCCGCTCAATCCGCAGTTCAGCTTCCTGTCGGACGGTCAGAACAACTTCGCCTGGGCGCTGTTCGCTAATGCGGGTTATGAGCTGTCGCCCAAGTTTCGCGTCGATGCCAGCCTGCGCTACGACCGCGACCGGCGCCGCCAGACGACGCTGACCCCGCAGCGCTTCCTGCCGGTGGTACCCGGCGTGCCGCAGGCGCAGAGCGGTGAGGTGCGCACCGCGGTGTTCGACGACTGGCAGCCCAAGCTGACCCTGACCTGGGAGCCGAGCCGCGATCTGACGATCTATGGGGGCTATTCGCGCGGCTTCCGCTCGGGCGGCTTCAACCAGACCGGCGTCGGTGCGGAGGCGGTCAACAACGCGATCGTCGGCGTGGGCGACATCTTCCGCGCCGAAACCGCCGACACCTTCGAAATCGGCGCGAAGGCCCAGCTCGGTCCGGTCCGGCTGGCTGGTGCGGCCTACACCACGCTGTCGAGGAACAGCTATTTCTTCGTCTTCCTGGCCCAGTCCTCGACCCAGAATCTCGGCAACATCCCCGAGACGCGGATCAACGGCTTCGAGCTGGAGGCGACCGCTGAAGTGCTGCCCAACCTCGACGTCAACGCCGCGATCGGCGTGACCGACAGCGAGATCAAGGACTTTGCCGATGCAAGCGTGATCGGCAACGAGGCGCCGCAAATCTCGCGCTACACGCTGAATCTTGGCGTGCAATATGCCGGACCGATCTCGGACACGGTCGATGGCCTGTTGCGGATCGATTACCGCCGGACGGGCAAGACCTGGTGGGAGCCGTTCAACACCACCGTGCGCCAGCCGGTGGACATTGTCGATGCGCGCGCGGGCGTGACGCTGAAGAACGGGCTGTCGATCACCGCGTTCGCGCAGAACCTGTTCGACGAAACCTACAACGCCGAATTCTCGCCGGGTGGCTTCGTGTTCCGCGCCCGTCCGCGCCGCTATGGCGCCGAAATCGGCTTCAAGTTCTGAAGGATCGCAGACATGACCAAGGTGCTGGTGCTCTATTATTCGAGCTATGGCCATATCGAGGCCATGGCAGCAGCCGTTGCCGAGGGCGCAGCGAGCATTGCCGGCACCGAAGTCACCGTCAAGCGCGTGCCGGAACTGGTATCCGATGAGGTCGCCAGGGGGCGGGGATGAAGCTCGACCAGTCGGCGCCGGTTGCCACCCCGGACGAACTGGCCGATTATGACGCGATCATCTTCGGTACCCCCACGCGTTTCGGCAACATGGCGGCACAGATGCGCAACTTTCTCGATCAGACCGGCGGTCTTTGGTTCACCCGCCAGCTGGTCGGCAAGGTCGGGAGCGTGTTCGTCTCCACCGCCAGCCAGCATGGCGGTCAGGAGACCACCATCACCTCCTTTCACACCACCCTGCTGCATCACGGCATGGTGATTGTCGGCCTGCCCTACAGCTTTGAGGGCAATGCCGAGATGGGCGAGATCAGCGGCGGGACCCCGTACGGCGCCTCGACGCTGGCGGGCAATGACGGCCGCCGGTTGCCGAGCGACAATGAGCTGGCCGGTGCGCGCTTCCAGGGCGCGCATGTCGCGCAGATCGCTGCCAAGCTGGCCGCTTGAACATCTGAGGGACTGAGGGAAAGAGCATCATGACCAGGATCCTTGCCAACCGCCTGCACCACACCGCCTATGTGACCAAGGATCTCGAGGCCACGCGCGCCTTTTACGAAGACGTGCTCGGCTTTCCGCTGATGGCCACCTATTGCGAGAAGGACGAGCTGTTCGGCAAGGAGCGCACCTATTGCCATGTGTTCTTTGAGCTGGCCGATGGCAGCGCGCTCGCCTTCTTCCAGTTCGCCGATCCCGAAGATCAGGCCGAATTCGGCCCCGAAATGCCGGCCAGCCCCTTCATCCACATCGCGCTTCATGTCGATGCCGACGGGCAGGCAGAGCTTGCCCGCCGTATTGCCGCCGCCGGCATCACCGAGCCGCAGACCTATGTGCTCGAGCATGGCTATTGCCGCTCGCTCTATGTCACCGATCCCAACGGCATGATCCTTGAGTTCACTCATGATGACGAGCGTGCCGCGGCACTTGATGCCGGGCGTCGCGCCGCGGCCCATGCCGAACTGAAGCGCTGGCTGGCGGGCGATCACCGCAACAACAACCCGTTCCGCGCCGCCGAAGCGGCCTGAACCGGCGGGGGAAGGGCTGCCGCCGATGCTTGCCGGCCGTTCCCCCTTGGGTCCGGGTACTGTGCAGCCGGGGGAGGTCGCCGTCGCTGGCGGCATCATTCCGTTCGTGACGGCGGGTGCCGGTGCGCCTGTCATCCTGCTCCATGGCTGGACGCTCGATCGCCGGATGTGGCAGCCGCAGATCGCCGGGCTGGGCTCGGGGTTCCTGCTCGTCATGCCCGATCGGCGCGGGCACGGGCGCGCAACCGCGCCGGGCGATCTGGCGCGCGAGGCGGACGATATCATCGCGATCGCTGATGCCCTTGGGTTCGACTGCTTCGCGCTGGTCGGCCTGTCGCAGGGCGCGGTCGTGGCGCTCGACGCCGCGCGCAGGTTTGCGTCGCGCCTTACCGGGCTGGTGGTCTCAGGCGCGCCGCTCCCGTGCCTCGTCGTGCGCGACGAGACGATCGATCTGCCCGGATACCGCGCGCTGGTGGCCGCAGGCGATCTGGCGGCGATGCGGCGCGCCTGGGCAACGCATCCGCTGATGCAGACACATACGCCCGAAGCCGCCGCGCTCGCCGCCGCGATGCTGGCCGATTATGACGGGCGCGACCTGCTCACGCCTTGCGATCCGCCGGCCCTGCCGCGCGATGTGCTCGAACAGCTTGCAGTGCCCGTGCTGGCCCTGGCCGGACAATTCGACACGCCTTGGCGGCGCGCCTGTGCCGCCGCGCTTGGCCGGTTTGCCGCGCATGGTAGCCACGCCGAGATCGCGTCGGCGGGGCATCTGGCCAATTGCGACAATCCGCAGGGGTTCAATGCCGCCGTCGGCAGCTTCCTGCGCCTGTGCGCCGACCCCAAAGAAGAGGCCTGAGCCATGACGACCCGGTTCCCCACCACCCATGTCGGCAGTTTGCCCCGTCCCGAGGCACTGCTTGACCTCGTGTTCGCGCGCGAAGGGGGCAGGCGGTGTCCGATGAGGCCTTCGACGCGGCGGTCGAGAACGCGACGGACTATGTCATCAAGCGCCAGATCGAGGCGGGCATCAGCATCGTCAACGATGGCGAACAGTCGAAGCCGTCCTACGCCACCTATATCAAGCACCGCCTGTCGGGCTTTGGTGGCGAGGCGGGACAGTATGAATTCCAGGACCTTGAGGAGTTTCCCGGTGCCAAGGCGCAGGTGTTCGGTAACAAGGGCCGCGCTAGGCGTTCCGCACCGGCCTGCACCGCGCCCATCGAGGTCATCGACATGGACGCCCCGCGTATCGATGCCGAGCGGCTGAAGCGCCTCGCCAACGGCCATGCAACCTTCATGTCCGCGGCGTCGCCCGGCGTGACCGCGCTGTTCTTCCCCAACCAATATTATGCGAGCGACGAGGAATATGTGTTCGCGCTGGCCGAGGGCCTGCGCCACGAATACGAAACGATCGCGGCCGCTGGCATAACCCTGCAGGTCGATTGCCCCGATTTGGCGATGGGCCGCCATGTCCAGTTCACCCATCTGAGCCTTGACGAGTTCCGCAAGCGCATCGGGATGAACATCGCCGCGCTCAACCATGCGCTCCGCAACATACCTGCTGAGCAACTGCGCATGCACCTTTGCTGGGGGAATTATCCCGGTCCGCATCACTGCGATGTGGCGCTGAGCGAGATCGCCGACATTGTCTGGCAGGCCAAGCCGCAGACTGTGCTGCTCGAAGGGGCAAACCCGCGCCACGCGCACGAATTTGCCTTTTTTGCCGACCATCCGCTTCCTGACGATAAGATCCTGTGTCCCGGCATGGTTGAGCCGCAGAGCCCTTATATCGAGCATCCCGAGTTGATCGCTCAGCGCATCGGCCGCTATGCCGATCTCATCGGTGCCGATCGAGTGATGGCAGGGGCTGATTGTGGCTTCTCGGTGCATGCGGGCAGCAATGCGCTCGATCCGGAAATCGTCTGGGCCAAGCTGGCCGCTCTCGCCGAAGGGGCAGAGATTGCGCGCCGCCGCTTCTGAAAAAGAACACGGAGGGTTCTGGCGACCCCTGCCGTCCTTGGCAGGCGGTAATCTTTCGCCCAGATGCGGTTTCAATCTGTTTGTGACCTGGATCGGCAATTCAGCATTCGGCCCATTTGCGGGCGCGATGACAGGCTGGTCGGGCCGACCGTGAATGGCGGGTTCTCGTGAAAAAGTCGTCCGGCGTATTCCCGAACAATGGTAGCTCCGACCAAGTTCCGGCCAGTCGTAGCTCGACTGTGATCTCTGCCCGTTTTTTGTAAATCTTCGGCCATGCAGGCAAGGGCCGGATCCCGGCAGCCAAAACAAATTAGCGCGTTGAAAAATAGCGCAGCCACTGCCCCAGGAAGGACTAGCCTGCGCGGTGAGGCCGGAGCCGTAAGAGAGGGAAGATTGCAAAGACGAACTGTGCGGCAAGGCCGGCAAGGCCGGGGCCGGTCGCCAGTTCCTGCATCTGCTGTGACAGGGATCTGTCAAACATTGTGCGACTGAGCAGCATTTCCGCAGTTATGAGCAGGGTGAAGGCGATAGCTCCCATCTGCACGCGCGCGGCGAGGTTGAACGGCACGGCGAAGCGAGTGATGACCCAGCCGCAGTAAACCCATGCGGCTGTCAGGATCACGGGCAGTTCGCACAAGGTTGCGGCCCATTTTCCGATCAGCGGGACAAGCAGCAGGATGCGCACGCTTCCCAGCAGGAAGCCGAGCACAAACATCCCTGCAAAATAGATGCTGCCCGCTTTTACCGCGCCACCCATGGTCAGCCTCCCGCCCTGATCTATCCCGGTCGGGCGCTGGCGCCCAGCGGCAACGCAAAAAAGTGGTTGCCGCGATGAGGGCGCAGCCGCGTGTGCTGCGCGGCGACTTCCCTGAACACGCGGCGCAAACGGGTGGCTTACGGCGACCGCCGCCATGGCTGCTTCGATGCTGTGCCGCGGGACCCATGGCTTCTCAAAATGGCCTCGGGCACAGGATGCCAGCGGCGTAATCAGGAGGTGGCGGAAACGGAGAATTCCGAACACTGCTGATAACTCACTGCTTGATTGAGAAAAGACCGAAGATTTTCAAAAGCGATACCCCCAGGCAAGGCCCCTGATCCGGGTGGTTGGGGGATGGCATGGCGGCACCGGGGTACCGCCATGCCGGTTTATGCGATTTGCGGGGTCCGGTTGTCACCTCGCACGGTGTGCCAGGCTTCCCCAGCTCGATCGTCGCGGCACTGCCGCGGGGAGATCGCCGGAGCACGGGCGGCTGTCCTGCGCTTCGCGATAGTGCTGCCAGGCGGCATGCATCGCGCGGTTGCCGATGTCGGTCGGCAACTCCCGGTCGAACTCGGCAAAGCCGAATTGTCCCAGCCTGCGCGGCAGGGCGATGAGGTGGACATGCGGCGGGTTGGGCGAACCGCTCACGCTGGGCGTGTGCAATATGGCGATCACCGGCACCTCGCGCGCGCCGACCAGCACGGCTTGGGCGAAACCGCGCGCCAGCTCCCATGGCACATGAAAGTTGGCCGCATGCGGAAACCGCAGCGTGATCTGCGCGAACGCGCTTGCTTCCCAGCCGGGTAGCGCCAGCTCGTACATGCGCACGAGATGCTCGATCGCCATGTAATCGGACGATGCGCACGGCGGCAGCAGCAGATCGATTTTGGGCGCGGTATGGCGGTGTGATCCGGCCGTGTCCGGAACCGGACAGAGCTTGCGCTCGACATAATCGAGGAGCCCGATCCGGGGGCCTTCGCCGACATAATAGCCGCGCACAAAGCCGAAATCGTCGAACACGCCGCCCCCGTCGGGAAAGGTGCGCAGCCGGGCGGGCGGCACGTGCATGACGGGCCGGGGAGCAGCGGGTTCCGGTCCCCGTGCGGCGGCCGGTGCCTTCCAGCGATGCTTCGCCATCAATACCATCCCTGCCGGGCAACGGCGAGCAGCAGCCGGGCGCGGGCATGGCCCTGCTGCCGGACGCGCTCGCCATGCGCAAATGGGCCATGGTCGCTGGCCTCGATCCCGTGCTTGCCGATCAGGAAGCATCTGCCCTGCCCCTCTGGCGGCACGAGCCAGACGCCGGCATCGGCAGTCTCGAGCCACAGCCGGTAGCCGCAGTGCCACGCCCCGTCGCCCCGCAGGCGGATGTCGAACACCGCCTCATGGCCCGCATCTGGCCGCACGATCAGCGCATCGAGATCGGTGAGCTTTTGCAGCATCCCGGCTTCGTAGTGCAGCAACGGGGCGTGGCAGGCCGTGCCGCAGATCAGCAGCCGGGCCAGCGGCATGATCAGGCAGTTTGCGAGGCGCGGATCTTCGATGCCGGCATCGCGCAGCACGGGACCGCCGATGGCGAGTGCGGCAGCATCCATCAGGCGGCGCACCAGCTTGCGGGGGGTAGGCGCAGGCGCAAATGCCGGCTGACACGTCATTTTCATTATATGCTCTTGGTTGGCGCGCGACGGCTGAGCTTCACGGTCGCGGCGGGAGGATTTTCATCTCTTTCGCTCAGCTACCCTCCACCTTCCTTTCCTTTACCGGGGTCTGTGCCGGGCCCGCGGCGAACACGCACGCCTTCATGGCGGCGATGTGGATGGCAGCAGCGCGTGGCTCCGGCCAACATGCCTCCGGCAAATCCGGGGCGGTTCAGGCCGAGGCTCAGGCTGCGGGCTATCGCCGCGCGATCATACGATGAGGCGCAAGTCTGGGCTGGCGAGTTCAGCCCTGCGCGTTTCGATCATCGGACCTTGTCCGGTCTCGCTTTAGCTTCTGCTTATGTGTCTCACGACAAGACTTTCGGGATCGCTTGAAGGGTGAGGATAGCAGTGGTGCCACTTCTTCCGTCGTCCCGTGACCTGAGTTCCAGCTGCCCGCCGGCTGCCATTGTCAGGTCACGAGCGATGGCGAGGCCCAGGCCGTGACCTGGAACTCGTTCATCGAGCCGTACGCCAGGCATCCACAGAGCTTCGATGGTGTCGGCTGGGATGCCGGGGCCGTCGTCGGTGACGTTTAGCTCCACAAGGCCGTTTGCGACCGTCCAGTGAAGGGTGATCAGGCTCGATGCCCACTTCCCGGCATTGTCGAGAAGATTCGCGAGGATTTCGGCGAAGGCTTCCGGATCGATGGCTACCCTGACAAACGGTCCCTCGGCGAGGAACTGAGCGCCGCGTGCTGCGTGCAAGCGTTCCATGGCGCTAAGGAGGGGGCAAAGGCATCGGGCAGGACCGTTTCGATGACAGCACCCTGGCCTGCTGCCGCACGCGCGCGCGCGAGATGCCAGTCGAGTTTGCGGGTCATGGCCTGGCATTCGGACAATAGTGTTTTGCCCGTGGCGGTATTCGAGAGGTTTTCGGCTTCATCGGTGAGGACTGCAAGCGAGGTGCGCAGGCCATGCGCAAGATTGCCTGCCTCGATGCGTGCGCTTGCAACCATCGCCTCCCGGCTCTCGATCAATCGGTCGAGGTCGTGTGCGAGCGGTGCGATTTCTGCAGGCCAGGCGGTCCCCATCCGGCCCTCCTCTCCGGTCCGAACTCTTGTGATGCGTTTCCCAAGACGGTCGAGGGGGAGTGTCGCAAACCTCAAAGCGACAAGGGCTCCGGCAATCAGCAAGAGCCCTGACGCTGCGAGCCAGGCGAACAGATCGCGTTGGAAGCCACGAACGATGCCATCGAGATGGCGCATGTCGGTTGCGATGATGAAGTGCAGTTGGTCGGGGCGGAAAGGATGCGGCCGCACGATCCCATAGACCATGGCCCGCCCGGTCGGCCCATCGCCCGCGACATGTGTGATTGATCGCGTGTGGGCGAGTTCGGGGTCGAAGCGACCGCGCACCAGCGAGGGTGATCGCAGCGTGCCGGCTGTGTCGCCGGTTATCTGCCAGTAGAAGCCGGAGCCGGGAACGCCATAACGCGGGTCGGATAATGGCCTTGCAAGCGACGGGTTCCCGCGGGCGTCGAAGGTCGTCAGTCCGACAAGCTCCACAAGATGCTCCTGGAGCTCGAAATGATAGACGCCCTCGACATGTCGCCGAAAGAGCAGGCTGGCGGATATTCCAAGCACAAGCAGGCCTGCCAGCACCCATGCCAGCATGGAGATTGTAAAGCGGGTCCGCAGGCTGGTTGGGGCCCTTTTCATCTCTCAAGCCTGTAGCCGAGGCCGCGAACCGTCTTGATGGTCTCCCGGCCGAGCTTTCGCCGCAGCCTGCTGACCTGCACCTCCAGGGTGTTCCAATCGCGTTCCGCTTCGAGCGGATAGAGCCTTTCCAACAGATCCGCCTGTGACAGAATATGACCTGGCCGGCGCATGAAGACTTCAAGCAGGCGGTATTCCTGCCGTGACAACTCAAGCGACTGGCCGTCCCGCGTGACCGAACGGGCGGTGGGGTTGAGCGTGAGGCCAGCTGCAATCAACACCGGTGCGCCATGGTCCTCGCGACGCCTGATCTGGGCATGGATCCGCGCGATCAGCTCCTCAGAATGCACGGGCTTGACCACAAAATCGTCTGCGCCGGCATTGAGGACTTCGACCTTTTCGCGCCAATCGCCTCGTGCGGTGAGGATGATCACGGGCACACGCACACCCTGCGCCCGCCACCCGCGCAGGACGCCAAGACCGCCGATCCCCGGTAGTCCGAGGTCCAGGATCACTGCGCTATGCGTGTCCAGATCAGGCCAGGCGATCGCACTTTGGCTGTCTGCAGCCCGATCAACGGCAAAGCCAGCGCTGGTGAGGCGCCTTGCCAGCCGGTTTGCGAGGTCCACATCGTCTTCAACCAGCAGCAACCGCATGGGGTGTTCCTGTACCGACGGGTTGAATGAGGCCGGCATCTGCCGCCTGCACCTTGCACAAGGCTGACATATTGTCAGCTTGGCGCAAGCTTCGGCGGGCAGTTTGCCCGCATGTGGAATAAGATTGCGTGTATCGTGCTCGCCAGCGCTCTGCTGGGGTGTGGCCAGCAGGATCCTGCGATTGCGCCGGACAAACCTGTGCGGGTCGCGCCTCGTACGGCGGTTGCGCGGGTTGCTTCCGAGGTGACGCTTGCGACGCTCAGCGCGACTGTCGTCCAGCCGCCGGGTTCGCGGGTGGCGGTGGCGGCCGCTCTGCCTGGGCTTGTTCGGTCGGTGCATGTGCAGCCGGGACAGGTTGTCACGCGGGGACAGCTGTTGGCGGTCCTCGTCAGTCGGGATGCCATATCGCTCGCATCTGATCTGGCGCAGGCGGAGGCGCATCAAAGTCTGATGGCTGCGGAGGCCAGACGGATGTCTGCGCTCAGCCGTATGGGGGTGGTGGCGGGCTCACGGGCTGATGGTGCGATCAACGCCAGCCGGCAGGCAGCGATTGCGGTTGGCAGCGCGCGGTCGCTACTCGCTCAGACGGGCGCAGGGCGCGACGGTCAGGTGCGGCTGACTGCACCTATCGCCGGACGTGTGGCTTCGATGAACATGGATGCGGGGGCGTCGGTTGATGGGCTGACCTCCTCAATCATTATCGAGGCCGAAGGTAGCCGTTGGCTGGCGCTGCAGGTGCCGGAGCGACTGGCGGGTAAGTTGCAGCCCGGTATGGCCGTCGTCACAGCTGACGGGCATTCGGGGCGGCTGGAGACGGTTGCGAGTTCGCTTGATCCGGCCACCCGGGCTTTTCCAGCCCGCGCACGGATTTCGGACGATGGGCCAACTCTCGTCAGCGGCGGGCTTGTCCAAGTTGTGGTTCGCTCGAGGGCTCCTGACGGAGCGGTCAGTGTCCCGGCAACTGCTGTGGTTAACGAGGCCGGTCGCGAGTTTGTATTCGTCAAGGATGCAGCGAGCTTCCGGTTGCGGCCGGTCACGCGGATCGGCGAGGGAGACCCGGCGATCATCTCGGCTGGGCTCAAATCAGGCGAAATCGTTGCCACGAGCAACTTGCCCGAGCTTCGGGCAGAGGGGCAGCGCTGATGCTGCAAGCTCTGGTCGACGGTGCTCTTGCGCGCCGATGGTTGACTGCGGCCGTTGCCCTTTGCCTGATCGTGGCCGGGGCCTGGTCGTTCATCACGCTGCCGATCGATGCATTTCCGGAGATCGCGCCCACGCAGGTCAAGCTCATCCTGAAGGCCCCCGGGATGACCCCGGAGGAAGTCGAGGCACGTGTCATCACGCCGGTCGAGCAGCACATGCTGGGCATGCCCGGACAAACGATGCTTCGATCCGTTGCCAAATACGCGATCGCGGACATCACGATCAGCTTCTCTGACGAGGCCGACATTTATTGGGCCCGCGCGCAGGTTTCCGAGCGGTTTGCATCGGTTGCCGGCGATCTGCCGGCTGGGGTGACGGGCGGCCTCGCGCCAATCTCTACACCCCTGTCGGACATTTTCATGTTCACGCTTGAGGGTCCGCAAGACCTCGCAGAGCGGCGCCGTGTTCTCGACTATGTGGTTCGCCCGGCGCTGCGCACTGTTGATGGCGTGGCCGATGTGAATGTGCTCGGCGGACGGGTCGAGACCTTCGAGATCGTTCCAAACATGGCATCACTTGCGGCTGCGGGGATCGAGCTTGGCAGCCTTCGTGATGCGGTGATGGCTGGTAACCGCAATGATGGCGCGGGCAGGGCGGCTGCGGGCGAGTCCACTCTGATCGTTCGCAGCGTTGGCGCCGTGACCACGCTCGAGGATCTTGGTGCCATCGTGATCCGGACAACTCCGGCCGGTTCCGTCCGTGTGCGCGATGTGGCGGAGGTCCGCATTGGCAGTCTCGCTCGCTACGGGGCGGTGACGGCCGGTGGGCGGGGTGAAACGGTGCAGGCGGTTGTTATTGGTCTGCGGGGAGCAAATGCGGCGCAGGTCGTCGATGGCATCAAGGCACGGCTGGCTGAGCTGGAACCTACTCTGCCCGCAGGCATGAAACTGCACGTTTTTTATGATCGGTCCGAGCTTATCGACCATGCCGTGGGCACTGTTGAGAAGGCCCTGCTTGAGGCTGCAGTGTTGGTGGTTGTGCTGCTGCTGCTGTTTCTGGGTGACTGGCGGGCGGCGTTTGTCGTGACGGTTGCGTTGCCGATGGCGGCGCTGATGACGTTCATTCTGATGCGCTGCTTTGGGCTTTCGGCCAATCTCATGAGCCTTGGGGGGCTTGCGATCGCGATTGGCCTGTTGGTCGATGGTGCAGTCGTTGTCGTCGAGAACTTGGTGGAACAGCTTTCGCGGACGGATCCCCGCTCGCGGACGGTGCGGATAGGTCTGGCGACCGGGGAGGTCATTCAGCCGGTCGCCTCGGGGATCCTCATCATCATCCTTGTCTTCCTCCCGCTTCTTTCGCTCGAGGGACTGGAGGGGAAGCTTTTTGCGCCGGTCGCGGTGACGATCGTCCTTGCTCTCGCATCATCGCTGTTCCTCGCCCTGACACTGATCCCGATGCTGTCGGATATTGTCCTGCGAGGTCATGCCGAGGGCGAGGAACCCTGGCTCATGCGCCGGCTTAACCCGGCCTATGAAAGGGTGCTGAGCCAGGCACGCGCACATCAGCGCATTGTCGCAGGCGTTGCAGTCGGTGCGTTGGTGCTGGCCGGGTTCGCATACACACGGGTGGGCAAGATTTTTCTGCCGACCCTCGATGAGGGCGCGGTTCTGGTGCAGTTGGCCAAGCACCCGTCGATCGGTCTTTCACACAGCATCGAGGGCGATATCGCTGTGCAGCGGACCGTGCTGGCTCAGGTGCCCGAGGTCACTGATGCGATCGCCCGGCTCGGCACTGATGAACTTGGTCTTGATCCGATGGGGTTGAGCGAGACCGATATCTTTCTTGCCTTGAAACCGCAGGAGGAATGGACCGTCTCTGACAAGGCCGCGCTCACCGCGAAGATAAGGGGGGCGCTATCGGCGCATCCCGGCATTGAGCCGAGCTACACCCAGCCGATCGAGATGCGGGTGTCCGAGATGCTCACGGGCAGTCGCGGTGATCTCGCAGTGAAGATCTTTGGCCCCGAACTGTCCGAGCTTTCCCGGCTCGCGGGGGCTGTTGCGGCTCAGCTTCGTCAAACGCGCGGCGCGACGGAGGTGATCACGGTTGCGGATGACACGGTCGACTATCTGCAGATGAGCATCGACCGTGAAGGAGCCGGTCGGGCCGGATTGACGGTGACGGAGGTGCAGGATGGCCTTCGCGCGCAGCTTGAGGGGCTGGCCGCGGGCAGCACCACGCAGGGGCTGCGCCGTGTTCCGGTTGTGATCAACTCGGGTGCGAGCCAATCGGCCGATTCAGTTGCGGCGCTTGCGGATACGCCGCTCATTGGCGCTGGGGGGCAGATGGTTCGAGCGGGCGATATCGCCCTCCCCAGGCGGGTGGCCGGGCCAGTGAAACTCGAGCACGAGAACGGCTCGCGCTTTGCGTTGGTCCAGGCGTTTGTCTCCGGCCGCGATATCGTGGGGTACGTGGCGGATGCACAAGCGCGCATTGCCGCAAACGTGCCGCTTCCGCCCGGCTACAGGATTGTCTGGGGAGGTCAGTTTGAGAACCAGCAGCGCGCTGCAAAGCGGCTGTCGCTTGTGTTGCCACTCGCACTGCTCGGGATCTTCGCGCTGCTGGTGCTGACGTTCCGAGCGCTTCGCCCGGCCCTCCTCATTCTGTTGATGATCCCCTTTGCGATGGTCGGCGGGGTTCTCGCGCTATGGACCGCCGGCGAGTATCTCTCGGTACCCGCATCGGTCGGCTTTATTGCGCTGCTGGGCATAGCGGTCCTGAACGGCCTGGTGATGGTGAGCTACATCAGGCAGCTGCGAGGCGCCGGTGTGCCGCTTGCCGAGGCGGTTGAGCAAGGCGCGAGGCGTCGGCTCAGACCGGTCCTGATGACGGCCAGCATTGCCGCATTCGGGCTTGTGCCCTTGTTGTTTGCAACCGGGCCTGGGTCCGAGATCCAGAAGCCGCTTGCGATTGTGGTCATAGGCGGACTGGTGACAGCGACCGCCCTGACGCTGGTTTTGCTGCCGCTGCTCTATGCACGCTTTGGAGAGGCAAAGGTCGGATGATGCCGTTTGCCATTTCGCTTATCGTGTCGGTGGGTGTGCAGATGAGCCCTCCGCCGGCCGAACCCGGAATGCCGTTGGAGGCGGCGGTTGAGCGGGCGCTCGACAGCCATCCGATGGTGATTGCGGCGCACGCACGTGTCGATGAGGCGCGGGCGGATGCGCAGCTGTTGGCGGTCGGACCTCAAGAAGTGGTGGTCCAGGGCACGGTCCAGCGCCGTGATGTCCGAGGCATCGGGATGGTGCCGGAATATGATCTCCAGTTCACGCGCCCGATCCGGTTGCCGGGGAAGGCTGCGCTGGACCGCAGGGTTGGAAACTCTGGTCTGCGTGCGGCTGAAAACCGGGCTGAGGATGCGCGGCATCAGGCTGCGCTGCTGCTCTCCAAACAGTGGTGGACTTGGCTGGGAGCGGCTTCGGAAGCGCGGACACTTGAGGGCGTGGCCTCGGTGATGTCCAGCGCGGTTGCCGCCACGCGCAAGCGGTTGGCTTTGCGGGATGCCAGCGCTTTGGAGCTTGATCAGGCGCTTTCTGCTGAGGCCGCAGCGCATGCAGGTGCCATGCAGGCGAGCGCCCGGGAAGCGGCCGCACGGGCGGCTCTGTCGGCCAGTTTCCCGGATTTGCCTCTGCCGTCCGCTGCTCCCGCATTGCCGAGACCTGCATTGCCGGCAGAAGGGAGCGAGGGGTTGGCGGCGCTGGTCATCGCGCGAAGCCACGAGATTGGCGCATCGGCGGCCGATCTCGATAAGGCCGAGGCATTGCGGGCTCGGGCTGCCCGTGACCGGCTGGCTGACCCGAGCATTGGTCTGCGTGCCTTTTCGGAGCAGGGTGGGAATGAGAAGGGCATCGGACTGATCTTCTCCGTTCCGTTAGGCGGTCGGGCACGAGCCGCAGCGGTCGACAGGGCGAGCTCGGCAAGCGCTGCTGCCGCAGCAGAGCTGGCTGCAACGCGGAACATGATCAGTGCTCTTGCCGCGGAGGGGGCGGCCCTTGCGACTGGCTATCTGAGGGCCTGGGAGCAGGCGCTCAGGGCCGCTGAAGCTGCCCAGGCAGCAGCTGAGCGGCAGCGGGCGGGGCATGCATTGGGTGGGATCGATCTGTCGGACCGCCTTGTGACGGAACGGCTTGCGTGCGACGCCGCTCTCGAGGAGGTCAGGGCACGGACGGCTGCGCTTGAGGCAATCACGAGGCTGCGGATCGACGCGCACACGCTGTGGTTGTCTGCCCAAGCGCATGAGGGGGTAGCACCCTGATGGATGGGTGCGGCGCCTGCCTTGTGTATGAGCGATGTTCTCAGACCATGTCGCAACGATTGCGCCAGGCCATAAGTGTCTTGAGCGCGGTCGCGAGGTGACGTGTCGCAGGGCGGCTGAGCGTTTCCGCGCGTCAGGCCTGTGGCTCGACTGCGTTCAGCTTTGACGTATCGACGCGCGAGGCGGTGACGCCCTGGTCTGAGCCCGTGGATTTCCTCTAGGTTTGAGTAGAGTCCGGCCCTTGAAGGAGTCGGATGGATATGAAGCGGAGCAGGTTCAGCGAGGACAGATCATCGCAGTGTTGAAGGAGCAGGAGGCTGGGATGGCGACGGCGGAGGTCTGCCGCCGTCACGGGATCAGCTCGGCGACGTTCTATAAGTGGAAGTCGAAGTTCGGCGGTCTGGATGTTTCCGAGGCACGGCGGCTGCGGTCGCTCGAGGAGGAGAACTCGCGGCTGAAGAAGCTGCTGGCCGAACCGATGCTGGACAACGCGGTGCTGAAGGATCTGGCATCAAAAAAATGGTGACTTCCGGCGCCAAGCGGGAGGCCGTCGCCCATGCCCGAGAGCATCACGGGGTGAGCGAGCGTCGGGCGTGTGCACTGGTTGGTGTGAGCCGCAGGGTGATCCGTTACGAGCCGACAAGGCCAGATGACGGGGCGCTGCGACAACGGCTACGCGAGCTGGCGGCAGAGCGCCGTTGGTTCGGCTATCGTCGCCTGGGCTATCTGCTGGCGCGGGAGGGTATCGCGCCCAACCACAAGAAGCTGCTGCGCATCTACCGCGAGGAGGGCTTGCGGGTGCGGCGCCGTGGCGCCCGGAAACGCGCGCTGGGCACGCGCAGGCCGATGGTACTGCCGGACGGCGCGAACCAGCGTTGGTCGCTCGACTTCGTCTCCGACAGCCTGATCTGCGGTCGGCGCTTACGTATCCTGTGCGTGGTCGATGACTACACGCGCGAGTGCCTGGCGCTGGTGGCCGATACGTCGCTGTCGGGTGCTCGGGTGGCGCGTGAACTGACCAGCCTGATGGGCAGATCGAGCTACTGTTACGCGCCAGTGCCGGAGACCGAAGAGACGCTGGCTCAGATGCGGGTGATCGATGCGGCGTTGCTCGCCATGCCATGTTGCGGCAAGCGCCTGATGCAAATCAACTGTAACTTCCCAGAAGGCACAGACCACAGCCTGCGCGGGCGCACCAACGATCGAGACTTCAAGAAGAACAACACGATACCCGCCCGATGTTCAACGGGCTTGTCAAACTTCGTCGGCCGGTAAACAATGCCTGATCGGTGATTGCGCTTTGCTGTCACAGTCGCATTCAGGATGCTTGAATGACGTCTCATTTTGTTGGCGCCCGGGCGTCTCTGGTTGCTGTCGCGGCGCTCGTGAGTCCGGTTGCGGCCATGGGGCAGGGCGATGCGGGCCAGTCGGCCGGTAACCTCTATGAGAAGAATGCCAATTTCTCTGCGACATTCCATCGGGGTGACGCTGAAGCGGGCCTGCCCCATGACCTCGTGCCGGGCACGAAAAAATATGCCATCGCCCGCAAGGACGGCACGATCGACATCGTCGACTATGCCGTTCCCGACACCCAGTCACGTGTAAAGGTCATTCCTGACCCGCTTCCTTCTGTCTCCGGTCCTATTCAGGCTCTGGGCGCCTTGCCCAATGGTGATTCTCTTATTGTAGCCGCAAATAATGGTCGGGGTGGTACCGGATATGTTGCGCGCATCGACCTGAACACCTCTGCGCCTGTTTATAGTTTTGCGCTGCCCGAGCAGATGAGTGTCAACGCGATAAACAACAGTAGGGATGGCAGACTGATAGCCGTCACCGGTTATTCATTTGAAAGGCGAGCCGTCATAAAAGATGGTGTGGCGTCGGAGGAGGTAACGAATAACGTCCTTTCCTGCCGCTTGTTTATTTTTGATGCCCTCACTGGTAGGCAGTTGTTCGCCCTTGAACCCATGTGCCCGCACATCGGTGTATTCAGTCATGATTCGACACAGCTTATTGTGGCTGGGGCCGAAAAACCAAACCGCGGCATCATCCAGTTCTGGAACGCGGGCACTGGCAAGCGCACCCGCACCTTGACCCTGCCAACGACCGGGCCGCTTCATGTGGCACGTCTGAATCCTGATGGGCAGACGCTGGCGGTCGTCAAATCGACCGACGGGTCGCCGGCCGTGGTGCGTGCCGCCGATGGGGTGGAGTTGTTTGCTCTGCGGGGCCACAAGAGCGCCGTCCCCAGCATCAGATACAATGCCGATGGTTCGCGCCTGCTGACCGGGGGCCAGGATTTTGAAGCGCGCCTGTGGGATGCCCGCACCGGCGCCCTGCTCGCAACGCTTCCCCACGGCAGCTACAGGGAGCGCAAGCCGACCGATTATGTTGCCGCTGATTTTCTGTCGCCGCTGTCGGCCCAGGATTGGGACCAGGGCCCAAACCCGATCATAACCCGCAGCTCTCATGATGACATCTGGCTGTGGGAAGATGGCAATCGCCACCGCCAACGCATCGCGGCGAAATTCGCGGAAGATCTGAGACTGGCAGAACAGGGCAATATGGGCGCCATGCGGCGTGTGACCAATGCCTATACTTATGGCGACGGCATCAAGAAGGACTTGCTGAAGGCCAGGTACTGGAACGTGAAACTGGCTGAAGCGGGGGTCTTCACTTATCAGGCAACCCTTGCCGTCGATCTCATCCGGGCCGCCACCATCCGGCAGGATTGTGCTGCGGCCGGGGAGCTCTATGCCAAGATGCGGGAAGCGTTCAAAGGCCGGGAGGCATCGCAGGCACCCGAGGACGTGTTGGACAGTTCCAGCCTCGGTCTCGTCAAGGGCTCGGCCTTCTATGGGGTAGGCGATCCAGCGTCATTCGAGGGCATGCCCTCTCAGGTGCGGGCCGATCTGCTTGGTGCCCAGATGGTCGATGCGTTGACCAAGAAGGAATATCAGCGTTTCCTTGCCCACTTCTGCGCTTTTGAATTTCTTGGCCATTCCAATCAACTGCCGCCACAGGCCCGAAATGAGCTGATCTACCAGCGTGCCGTGGCGTTGCGCGCGGAAAACAAGCCGGTGCCGGCGCTCGACGCCCTCAACACCTACCTCGCCAATGCGGGCCGCGATGGCGCAAATTATGGTGAGGCCCTGATGATGCTGACCCCTCTTCAGGCAGAGGCGGCGCGCGCGTCGGCGCCCCAATGATGCGTCGCGCCGCGCTCCTCCTCACCCTGTTGCTCCCCACGCCGGCTGCTCTGGCGCAGACTGAGGTCGCGCTGCCCCCAACCTTGTTATCCGGCGCGCGCCAGCGGGCGATGCGCTTGTTGCACCGGCACCGCCAGCCGGCACGCGTGTCACGGCCACCGCCGTTGACGGCGCTTTGGGCTGGCTGCGCCTGACTGGCCCTGACGGCGCAGTGATAGGCTATGCCCGGGAAGGTGACATGGGGGCAGGGCGTCGAAGTCCTCTGCTCTGGAAGCGTTTCTGACCGGTGGGCAAAGCGCGCCGGTTCCCGCCGCGCCCATAGAGGCGACCGCCGCTTCGGTGCCGCCGGCCGTCAATCAGTCCCCGCTGCTGGCATATCTTGGTGTCGGATCGGGTGTTGGCAATGCGGCTCCGGCACGGGAAGGGGCAATGCTGCGGCGCCGCTGACCCTGGCTGCGCTGACGGATGGCAGGCTCGCACAGGCACAGGCCGCCTACGCCGAAGAACAGCGCAGACTGGCCGAGATTGCCGCGGCCGAACAACGCGCGGCGGATGCCGAATGGGCTGCCCGGCAGGCCGAGGATCGGGCGATGGAAGAGGAAGATCGCATCGAGCGAGAGATGCAGCGGGCGGAGGAACGCCGGCGACGGCAGGCCGGTGACGCAATCATTGGAAACGCCATTGCCAATGCCGCACTTTCAATAGGCAATGCCATGGCCGACAACGCCCGCGCCGATTTTGCGCGGCGCGAAGCCGAATCCCAGCGCCGGATTGCTGACGCGAACCGGCGCGCGGCAGAACAGCAGCTGATCAATGCTCGCGCTGATGCAGAGCGGGCGCAGCGTGAGGCAGCTGCACTGCGTGCGCGCGCCCCGTCGTCGACGGCGGCGGCGCAGCCCCGGGCTGCCACCGTGGATTATACAGGAAGGGCGCAGGCGCAACGTGCCGCCGAGGACCAGTTCCGGCAACAGCAGGCCAATGTGGAACAAGCCCGGCGGACGCAGGCCCAGATCGCGCAGCAACAGTCTGCCATGATGGCCAACAGCGCCCGCCCGGGCCTCAGCGGATCGCCCAGCCCGCAAGGCAGCCAAAAGCCATATATGGCGGGCTCGTCCTCCCCTCCGGCGTCGACAGGCGCTTCTGCGTCCCGGGCGCCAAGCGTGGTGAGCCTGGACATCAACTATCACGATGTCGGCAACGGCTCCGGCAGCCGGCAGGTCGAGAATCTGCAGGTCCGTGTCTTTGTCGAGAGGGTGAAGGTCAATGGAGACAAAAGCTATATTTGCGCCGAGTTTCGGAATCCCCTCGCTGGGGAATGGCGTGGCGGCTTTCGCCTGACGGATCGCTACGAAACGCAGACCTTTTCCACTCTGACCGTCGGTGCCGGCCAGACCGTCAAGAGGTGCGAGATCCTGCAGGTGGTCAAGACATACCATGTCGTCCTGCGCCGGGATGACGCGCCTCGCAGCCGCGACACGGCGTTCGGAGTGCGCGGCTAGAGCGTTTTCCCCACGTTCTGGCTCGGGGGGATCCCCTCGCGTGCGCGGTTCTTGTTCAAGCTCCCTGCCGGATGCAGAAGGGCAGCCTGGATGGTACGGGCTCTGTCACAGGATCTTCGGGATCGGGTCGTGGCGGCGATTGATGGCGGCATGAGTTGCCGAGCCGCCGCGACGCATTTCAATGTCAGCAACTGGAGCACTATCCGCTGGAGGCGCCTTGCGCTTTGGGGCGGTCGCGAGCCTTCGCGGTGGTGATCGGCACTCTGGCAGGATCGAGGCGCATGGCCGCCTCAAAGACTGGCGCCGCGTCGCGGCCCGCTACGATCGTTGTTCAACCGCCTTCTTCTCCGCCCACGCCTTCGCGGCCACCGTCATATTTTGGCTATGATCAACGAGTCCTGATCCTAATCAGGGCTGTACCGACGTCGCCAAACTCTCGGGACAGTCAGGATTAGGCTGCTCATGAACAGCCATGGACCAACTGCCTCAACAATGGCTGGATTGGCGGCCATCCATGCTGTGACATCCATTATGCTGCGGCTGGCTGCTCAGAGCAGGATCGCCGCCGCCCCACAGGCAGCAATGGCGGTTGCGATCTTGCGCATGATCGGACTTCCCTTTGCCCAGCAAACGCTACCGGGGGAGGAGCGGGAGCGTCAATATGCGGGCGGGCCAGCGCTCTGCGAGAAGCCGCGACTGGGCAACGCGAAGCCTTGTCGGGTAGCCGGACCAGCCGCCATTATCTCCATCGGGCTGAAGTGACCGCCCTCCCCGGGAAGGAATGCTGTGAAGATCAGTCTCAAGGTTCACCGTGCTGCCAGCCGGGTGCATAAATGGCTGGCGCTGATCATCGGGTTTCAGCTGCTGCTGTGGTTTGCCAGCGGCGCACTGATGGCATGGCTGCCGATCGGCGAGGTGCGCGGCGAGCATCTGGTCGACCGGGCGCGGGCGGAACCCCTGACGGCTGAGCTGGCGAGGATCGATCCCGCCATACTCGCCCGGATCGCTGCCAACGGTGCCGAAGCGATCACGCTGCGCCGCGTCGATGGCCGTCTGGTGGCCGAGGTCGGCAACGGCGACACCGCCCGGCTGTTCGATCTGCTGAGCGGCCAGCCGGTTGGTCCGCTTGATGCGGCGGCGGCGCAGCGGATCGCCAATGCAGCGTGGACTGAGCGGCCGCCGGCGATTGCCGGTATCCGTCCGGTGCGCGCGCGGAGCACCGAATATCGCGCCGCGCTGCCCGCATGGCGGATCGGCTATGCCGATGCTGAAAATACGGCCGTTTATGTCGCCGCGCTGACCGGCCGGATCACCGCCGTCCGCACCGGCACCTGGCGTCTTTACGATTTCTTCTGGGGTCTCCACATCATGGACTGGAAAGACCATGAGGATTTCAACACGCCGTGGCTGTTCGGGTTCGCGCTTGGCGGACTGGTGATCGGTCTGAGCGGCACCCTTCTGCTGCTGGCGCGGTGGCCGATCAGGCGCAGGCGGGCTGGTGTTTAGGGGCCGTTTTCTATCCGCGTCGTGCGCAGATCCAATGGGTTTGCACGCCTGACGTTCGTCACGCGCCTGGCCGGTGCGGTCAGTGACAGGCCAGCGCCAGGCCAGGTGAGCCGCTCCGATAGGCAGTCCGCTCCATGGCCCCGCAATCCATACGAAACCGCCTGCGACTATCGGGGGCCGTGACATTTGCGCCGCAGGGGCGTATCGGCGCGGGCATGTTCGAGGCGCTCCGCACCCGGCGAGTCCCGCGCGGCATTTTTGCCGTGCTCCTCGTGCTTGTGCTGGCCCTGCGCATTCTTGTCCCGACCGGCTTCATGCCGACCAAGACCGCGGACGGCATCGTCGTGACCATCTGCGACGGTCTGGGCGAGAGCCGCAGCATGGTGATCGACCTCGGGCGGTCCGGCGATGCCGGTCATTCCGGGCATGATGAGGCCGCAGGGCATCAGCCCTGCGTGTTCGCCGCAGCGGCGTTGCCGATGCTGGCGGGCACCAGCGAGGCGATGGTGGCGAAGCCGGCGCAACTGCTGCGCGAGTTCGCGTTGCCGCCGCCTGCCGCTGCCATTCCCGCGACACCGGATTATCTGACGCCGCCGCTGCGCGGCCCACCCGCTCTGGCCTGATCGCCGGAGTTGCTTGACCTGACCGGGCCGTTCACAGGCGGCGCGGTCCACCTCTCCGGCATCTGCTGCGCGCGAGCGCACGCCTTTGATCCTGCCGGAGATTTCAATGACCAAGACCTGCCTGCTGGCGTCCGTCGCCGCATTCTGCCTGCCTGCCGCCGCGCACGCCCAGGACACCCCGCCCGAGCGCTGGACGCCCGCCGACATCATCGTCACCGGCGAACGCCAGACCTACCGCGCCGATGAAGCGAGCGTCAGCCGCACGCCGGTGCCGCTGATCGAAACGCCGCAATCGATCCAGGTGCTGACCCGTGCCTTTCTGCGCGATCAGGAACTGAACACGCTTGATGAGGCGCTGCGCAACGTCTCCGGCGTGGTGCCGACGCTGCCGTCCGAAGCGGTGCTCGCCAACCCGATCGTGCGCGGGTTCGAGGCGGAGATCTTTACCGATGGCCTGATCGGCTATGGCGACACGGCGGTGATCGATCCCGCGTCGCTGTGGAATGCCGAGCGGGTGGAGGTTGCCAAGGGGCCCACCTCCACGCTGTTCGGCGGCGGCACGGGCGCGCCGCTGGGCGGGCTCATCAACATCGTGTCCAAGACCGCAAACGACCGTCGTGCGCTCTCTGTCCGCGTCCGCGCCGGCAGCTTTGATGAATATTCGGCGGCCGGCGACGTCAATGTGCCGCTGTCGTCCACGCTCGCGGTCAGGCTGGTCGGCGAAGTGCAGACCAATGGCGATTACATCGACGCGGTTGAGGTGGACCGCACCCTGATCGCGCCGTCGGTCCGGTTCGCGCCTTCGGACGGCACCGAGATCGTCGCGCGGCTGACCCATACGCGCGTCGAACAGCTCGAATATTCCGGGCTTCCCGCCCAGTTCCGCGATGATCCGCGGGTTGTGCGCAACCGTTTTACCGGCGCGGTCGACGCGCCGCGCACCACCATCGACAATCTGACCTATCAGCTTGAACTGAGCCAGCGCCTGGCCGACGGGCTGACGCTCAACGCCCGGCTGCGTCGTTACGAAAGCGCGTTCGACGAGCGCGCGACGACGCCTTTTGTCGGATTCTTCCCGTGCGGCGCGGCATCGCTGCTGAATGAGACCTCTTGTCCGCAGGTCAGCGCGCGGCTGCCCGCCGATGTCGGCGAATGGACCGGGGATGTGTCGCTGACGGGCGAGTTTCGCACCGGCCGGATCGAGCATGTCGTTCTCGCCGGCGTTCAGGCCGACCGCACCGATTACGACGCCGCAATCGGCTTCACCGTCTTCAGCCCGTTTCCGTTCGACTATGCGGGGCCGGCGCGCGTGACGGGCTTTACCGAGCCGGTGCTCAACCAGTTCATCACCAACCGCTACAAGACCAACGCAGCCTATCTGCAGGATCAGCTGACGATCGGGCCAGTGCATCTGCTCGCGTCGATCCGCTTCAGCGAGCTGCGGCTGGAAGAGGTTGCGGGGGGTGCAGGCACCAACCGCAGCTACAATGAATGGGATCCGCGCATCGGCGCATCGCTCGATCTGGCCGAGGGGGTCTCGCTTTTCGCGGGCTATGCAACCGGGTCGCGGCTGACGATCTTCTTCACCGGGGCCGAACCCCCGGTGCCCGAACGTTCCGAAAGCTTCGAGGGCGGGATCAAGTTCGGGCTGTCACGCCTTGGCCTGTCGGGCACGATCGCCGCCTATCGCATCGATCGCAGCAATGTCGCCACGCCCGATCCGAACACATTCGGCAGCTCGGTCCAGGTCGGCCGTCAGCGCAGCGAGGGCATCGAGGCCGATCTGATCTTTGAACCGACGCCCGCATTCTCGCTGCTCGCCAGCTATGCCTATACCGATGCGCGGGTGGCGCGGGACAATGCGATCCCGGCCGGCAGCCGCTTGCCGCGCGTGCCCGAACATAGCGGCCGTCTGGCCGCGCGCTACCGCATCCAGGACGGCGGGCTGAAAGGGCTGGAACTCGGCGCCGGGATCACTGCCAGCTCGGGAGCTGTGATGACGCTGCCAAATGGTGCGAAGACCGATGGCTATGCCGTCGTCGATGCGCTTGCCAGTTACCGGCTGGGGCGCGCCCGGATCGGCCTGCGCATCGATAACCTGCTGAACGAAAGCTATTTCATCCCCTATCAATATCTGGCGCAGGATGTCGTGCGGCCGGGCAATCCCCGCTCGGCCTTTGTGACGCTGGGGTTCGATCTGTGATCGCCCGCGATCCGCGCCCGGCCGGGATGCCGGGCCTCGTCGGCGGGGTCGACCGGCGCGCCGCGCTGATGACGGCGCTGTTCGGTGCCCTGGCCGCCGGCAGCGCACATGCGCAGGACAGACCGGCCGATCAGCCCGCCGGGCACGACATGGCCGCGATGCCGCCCGGCTGGGTGAAGGCCGACCAGATCGCGATGCTCTGTTATCCGGGCATGACGATCCTTGATCTGATCGGCCCGCAATACATGTTCGCCGCGCTGATGGGGGCGAGCGTCCATCTGGTCGGTAAGACCCGCGCGCCGATGACCAGCGATACCGGGGTCACCATCCTGCCCACCGCAACGTTCGACGAGTGCCCGAGGGACCTGACCGTCCTGTTCGTGCCGGGCGGCACGGCGGGCACGCTGGCGGCGATGCAGGATGCGGAAACGCGCGCCTTTGTCGCGGATCGCGGCGGGCGCGCCCAATATGTCACATCGGTCTGCACCGGCGCGCTGGTGCTGGGGGCCGCGGGGCTGCTCAAAGGCTATCGCGCGACGACGCACTGGGCAGCGCTTGAAACGCTTGCCGATTGCGGCGCGACGCCGGTGTCGGAACGGGTGGTGCGTGACCGCAACCGGATCACCGGGGCGGGGGTGACCGCAGGGCTGGATTTCGGACTGAGCATGGTCGCTGAACTGCGCGATCCGGTCTATGCCCAGGGTGTCCAGCTGGGCTGCGAATATGATCCGCAGCCGCCGTTCAATGCCGGGTCGACCAGAACCGCGCCGGCAGATGTGACCGCCATCATGGCGTCGATGTATGCGGGCTTTCCCGGGCAGGTGCGTGCGGCGCTGAAGGCCGCGGGAGTGGCGCGGTGAGGGGGGCCGGAAGTGGCTTCATCGCCTGGCTGCGCCAGACGCGCCATTCCGCCTGGCTGCTGATCGCGCTCAGTCTCGTCTACCGTGCCGGCGAAGCGGCAATCGGCGATGCGGCGCATGTCTCCGATCATGCCCCGGTGGCAGCGGAGGTGCGGCAATGACGGTCCGGGCATCGCCGGGAGGCGTGTCATGGGCTGAAATCGGCCCCTGGGGATCGGCGCGGCGCACCGATACCGAGATCCGCATGATCGCCCCGCGCTCCGCCATGCCGGTGCAGGGCAGATACATGCTGATCGCGGCGAGCATTGCAGCCGCGATCATGTCCGCGCGCTTCGTGATGATCGGGGCGTGGCCGGTGATGATCTTCGCCGTGCTCGACATCGGCGCGCTGGTCGTCGCGCTCCATGTCTTTGCCCGACGTCCGGTGCCCGAGGAGCGGCTGGCACTGGTCGATGGCAGGATCGAGCTGACCCGTATCGATCATCAGGGTCGCCGGGCGCGGCTGGCGCTGCCTGCCTTCTGGACCCGGCTGGAAACATCGGGCCGCACCGAATTGGACTGCGACCTGTGGCTGGTCTTTCGCGGGCGGCGTCATCCGGTGGCGCAATGCGTCGCGGCGGCAGAGCGGCGCGCGCTGATCCCGCGGATCGAAGCGCTGCTTGCGCGCGGACGCCACCAGTGAGCGGCGCCGCGGACCATCACCTCAACCTGTCCAGACGGAGCCCTGCCATGCGCCTGCCAGCCTGTTTCCTGCCCGTTCTTGCGATCGCGGCCATCATCCTCTCCGCGCCCGGCTTCGCTGCGGTTTCAGCCGGGGCAGGGGGCGAGCAGGCGCCGTTCGCGCTCGCGCCGCTGCCCTATGCGGCCGATGCGCTGGAACCGGCGATCGATGCGCAGACGATGACCCTTCATCACGACAGGCACCATCAGGCCTATGTCGACAATCTGAACAAGGCGGTGGCGGGCGATCCCGCACTGTCGCGGCTGACGCTGGACCAGCTGGTCGCGCGTGCGGGCACTCTGCCCGCGGCGGTGCGCAACAATGCCGGCGGGCATTGGAACCACAGCTTCTTCTGGGCAACCATGGCCCTCCGGCGCAGACCGGCACCCCATCGCCGGACCTCGCCGCCGCGATCGAGGCCCAGTTCGGGTCGATGGACCGGTTCAAGGCGGCATTCAGGGCCGCAGGCACCGCCCGGTTCGGATCGGGCTGGGTCTGGCTGATCGTGGGCAGCGATGGCCGGCTGGCGATCAGTTCGACCGCCAATCAGGACAATCCGCAGATGGACGTCGCCGAGGTGAAGGGGGTGCCGATCCTGGGCAACGACCTTTGGGAGCACGCCTATTACCTCAAATACCAGAACCGCCGCGCCGACTATCTCGATGGTTGGTGGCAGGTCGTGAACTGGAACGTGGTTTCGGAGCGTTTCGCAGCCGCAAAGCGCTGAGGTTTCCGGTGGTGAGATCCTGCACCACCGATCTGGAGTGATCATGAAGATTTACAGCGTGCTGCTGCTTTCGACCTGCCTTTCGGCGCCGGCCTTTGCCGAGGCGGCGGGGCGTCGGCTGGGCATCGCCGGATGATGCCGGCCGCAGGATTGACGACGATGACCAGAAAGCAGGATTTCAGGAGACAAGTGATGCATTTTGCCCGTGCAGGCGTGTTCTGGCTGGCAGCGGCGTGCACCGTCGCGCCGGCCATGGCTGCGGCGACCCAGCCGGTCGAGATCCGTTTCGACGCGCGAATTGGCGGCGAGCCTGCCCGGTGCGGCCGGACCTATGCCGGCATCGGCACAGCTAAGGCGGGGCTGAGCTTCCAGGACATCCGCCTCTATGTGTCGGCGGTGCGCCTGATCGACGCCCGCGGGCGCGAGGTGGCTGTGACGCTGATCCCTGACGACCAGTGGCAGAATGATCAGGTGACCCTGCTCGATTTCGAGGATCGGACCGGCAACTGCAACGGCAATGCGGCAATGAACGTCGCGGTGCGCGGCACGGTGCCGGCGGGGCAGTATCGCGGGCTGGTGTTCGAGATCGGCGTCCCGCGCGCGATCAATCATCAGGATCCGACGCTTGCCGACGCGCCGCTCAACGTGACGGGCATGACCTGGCCGTGGCGGATCGGCTATAAATTCACCGGCATCGACATGGAAACGAGCGGCGGTGCCGCCGGTCCGACGGCGGTCAGCGGCTTTTCCATCCATCTGGGGAGCACCGCCTGCGGCGACGGTCCGCCGATGGCCGCGCCAAAGCTGGCCTGCGCCAACCCCAATCGGCCGACCTATCGCCTGGCGGGCTTCGACCCGGCAAAATCGGTGGTGGTGCTCGACATTGCAGAGCTGCTCGCGGGCACCGACATCACCGTCAACGCCCCCAAATCGGCATCGGGCTGCATGTCCTTCCCCGGCGATGGCGACTGCGCGGCGATCTTCGACCGGCTGGGCCTCGCATGGGAGGGCAAAGCGTCGGCCGGGCAGCGCTGGGTGCGGGCGGATTGACGATGCGGCGCGCGTCCACCCTGGCGCTGATGCTCTCGGCGCTGATCCTGGCGTTCAGCATGGCCCGGGCGCAGCAGCGTCTTGCTGGCCTGCTGCCGATCGATGCGCTTGTCGCAAGCAGCCATGATTTCGGTCTGCCGGGCTGGGCGCCAAGGCCGCTCGAACCCGTCGGCAACCGGACGACGGCCGCCAAGATCGAGCTTGGCCGGCATCTGTTTTACGATACCCGGCTGTCGGGCGACGGATCGATGTCCTGCGCCAGCTGTCATCGGCAGGCGCGCGCCTTCACCGACGGGCGGCCGACCTCTGCCGGCGTGACGGGTCAGATGACGCCGCGCAATGCCATGTCACTCGCCAATGTCGCCTATTTTCCGGTGCTGACCTGGGGCAACCCGCTGATGAAGCATCTGGAGCAGCAGGCGCTGGTGCCGCTGATCGGGCAGGAGCCGGTCGAGCTGGGCCTTGCCGGCCGTGAGAGCGAGCTGGTCGACCGGCTGCGTGCCGAGCCGGTCTATGCCCGGCTGTTTCCCCAAGCATTTCCCGAAGCCGGGGGCGAGATTTCGCTGGCGACCGTGGTGCGCGCGCTGGCCGCATTCCAGCGGTCACTGATCTCGCTGCGATCGCCTTATGACCGGTATCGCTATGAAGGCGATGCCGATGCCCTGTCGGAAAGCGCGATCAGGGGCGAGGCGCTGTTCTTCTCCGAACGGCTTGAATGCCATCATTGCCACAATGGCATCAACTTTGCCGACACCGTCCTGCATGAACGCAACAAGGCCGGCGAGGTCGCGTTTCACAATACGGGACTGTACAATATCGACGGCAAGGGCGGCTATCCCGCGCCCAATATCGGCATTGCCGAGATCACCGGCCGGCCCACCGACATGGGACGGTTCCGCGCGCCATCGCTGCGCAATGTCGCGGTAACCGCCCCCTATATGCACGACGGCTCGATCCCCACGCTCGACCAGGTGATCGATCATTATGCGGCGGGGGGCGTAGCATCGCGTCGGGGCCGCATGCCGGCATCGGCAGCGCCAATCCGCTCAAAAGCTCGTTCGTGCCCGGCTTCACGCTGACCAGCGAGGAGCGGGCTGACCTGATTGCCTTCCTTCAGTCGCTGACCGACGAACAGTTTCTCCGCGATCCCCGTTTTTCCGATCCATGGCCCAACAAGGAGGCCCGCAAATGAAGCTTCGCCCCGCCATCGCTCTTGCGCTCGCGCTGCTCGTTGCGCCGACAGCCGCGGTCGTGGCGCACACGGCGCTCAAGAGCTCGAGTCCCGCCAGCGGCAGCGTGCTGACCGAGGCGCCGCCGGCGCTGACGCTGACATTCCTGCAGCCGACCCGGCTGACCTCGCTGATGCTGGTGAACACCGCCGGCGAACAGCGGCTGGGCTTCAAGCCCGGCGGCAGCGCGCTGTCCTTTACCACCGCTAAGCCCGGCCTGGTGCGCGGACGCAACGAGATACGCTGGCGCGCGCTGTCGCAGGACGGCCATGTTGTTGAGGGCAGCATCATCCTGGTGCTGCGCGCGCCACGGCCCTGATGCTCGATATCATCGCGGCCATCATCAAGGGGCTGGGCTATCTCGCCGCGCTTGGCGGTGCCGGGATCGTTCTTGCCCGGGCGACGCTGTTTCCGATCGGGCAGCTGCCCGGCATCGGGTCCGTGCCGGCAGTCCGCGCGGCGGGCGCGCTTGCCATGCTGTGCGCCGTCGTGACGGGCGGGCTGTTCATCGCGCGGCTGGGCGGTCCTTCCGATCCGGCAGCGATCGATGCGGTGCTCTGGTCGCCGCTCGGGGCCGCGCTGGCGCTGCAGCTGGGCGGCGGGATCGTGCTTGCGCTGATGCCGGGCGGGCGGCTTGCGGTGATCGGCGGCATCGGGCTGCTGCTGAGCTTCGGGCTCGTCGGTCATGCGGCAACACGCGGGCTGTCCACTTCGGCAAGCGTTTTCGCTCATGTGTCTGCCGCAGCCTGGTGGCTCGGCGGCCTGGCAGTGCTGTTCGCGGGTGCCCGCGCGCACCCGGCGCCGGGTTATACAGCGCTTGTCGACCGCTTCAGCCGTCAGGCGATGTGGATCGTTGGAGTGCTGGTTCTGGCGGCGGTGACCACAGCCGCGCTGCTGCTCGAATGGACGTTCGATCCGGCCCGGATCTATGACGCGGGGCTCGCGGCAAAAGCCGGGCTGACTGCGGTTCTGCTTGGCCTCGCGTGTCTGAACCGGTTCGTGCTGCTGCCCCGGCTCGGCAAGGCCGAATGGCCCCGGCGCTGGCTGGTGCGGGCAATCATGGTCGAGATCGCGATCTTTCTGGGGATTTTTGCGACCACTGCCTGGCTCACCAGCTTTCAATCGCCTCATGCCGGCGCGCATCAGGGCGCGCATGAGGGCAGGGCAGCACCGCGCGGGACGGGACCGATCCGCATCACCGATGCATGGGCGCCGGCCTCGATATCGGGGCTGGGAACCGGTGCGGGCTATCTGACCATCAGCAACGCCCAGAACGCGCCAGACCGGCTTGTCGGCGTCGCCAGTCCCTGGGCGGAATCTGTGACCCTGCATCGCTCCCAGACAGTAGGTGCCATGACCCGGATGCGCGCTGTCGCCGCGCTAGACCTGCCCGCAGGCGGACAGTTTGTTCTCGCTCCCGGCGGCTACCATCTGATGTTCACCGGCCTCTACGCACCATTTGTTGCCGGAGACACCGTGCCCGTCATCCTGACATTTGAGCGGGCAGGGCGGATCGAGGCGATCCTGACGATCAGGCCCTTCGGCGCTGCCGCCGCCGGCCATCGCCACTGAGACGCAGCGCCGGGCGCAGCTTGGCGCGCGGCACGGGCTTCAGGCTTCTGACCAGGTCGGCCGAGAGCGGCTGGCTGACCATCCCCCTGCCTCTGGCATAGGAGAACACCGCCCGGATCCGCTGGAGGAGGCGGCGCGCGGTCTCGATCGCGCCGCGTTTCTCGACCTTGGCGAGCACGGCGAGAACGACTTGCTCGTCCACCCGCGCCATCGGCAGCTTGCTGATATGCGGAAACACGTCGCGCTCCAGGCTCGTGATCACGTCACGGGCGTGCACGGGCTTCCAGCGATCAAGCTGGGTCGCATACCAGTCACGCGCGACCGCCTCGAACGTCTGCTCGTGCCCGGTCGCCGCCACCAGCTTCGCGACCTTCGCCTCGACCCCCGGATCGATATGCTCGCGCAGCTGCTTCTTGGCCGCTTCCCTGCGCAACCGGGCTTCGGCCAGACTGAGCTGGGGGTAGGTGCCAAGCACCAGCGCCCTCTCCTTGCCGGCAAAGCGATATTTGAGTCGCCATGATTTGTGGCCGCTGGGGGTCACGAATAGATACAGCCCGCCGCTGTCGGCAAGCTTGTACGCCTTGTCGCGCGGCTTGGCTTTCCGGATTTCGAGGTCGGTCAGCATACCCCTTCGAGAGCGTGGATTTGGGCACACGGGGCCGGAAGGCGCTGGACAGCAACTTCGCAGAAAAGCGGAGTTTTCTTGATGTTTAGATAACGCCGTGGACGTTGATGGACGGGAGTGTGGCGGACAGGGTGGGATTCCAACCCACGGTGGGCTTGCACCCACGGCGGTTTTCAAGTTTGCCGCGGCACCTGTTTGCAGGTGTTTAAACAGGTGTCCATAAGCATATGAAACGGCGGAAATCCGCGGGTTAGAACTCGCTGGCGCGTTTACGTGGGTTGTCGTAGGTTCCCCTGGGACGCTTACGAGCTGCTTACGGAGAACGGCATGGCGACCAAGTTGACCAAGGGGTAAGTGGACCGGGTGAAGCCGGGCACCAAGGACGAGTTTCACTGGGACTCCGAGCCGCGGGGTTTCGGCCTGAGGGTCACCCCCACCGGTAAGATGACCTTCATCATACAGCGCAGGGTCGAGGGCACCGGCAAGGAGGCCCGCATCACCATCGGCGCCTTCGGCGTGTTCACCGTCGAGCAGGCCAGGGACGCCGCCCGCGAGCACCTGCGCAACATGCGCATGGGCCTGGACCCGCGCGAGTTGAAGAAGCAGACCGCGGCGTTGCAGGTGACGCTTGCCGACGTGTGCACCGCCTACGTCGGCCGCCCGGGCAAGTTGAAGGCGACCAGCCGGCAGGCCATCGAGCGGCACGTGACCACGACCTTCGAGGCGTGGAAGGACAAGCAAATCGCCAGCATCACCGAGGAGATGTGTAAGGCCCGGTACCGCGAGATGCTGACGAAGGGCCTCCGCGGCAAGAAGGGCGCCCCTGGGCAGGCCAACCAGGCGTTCGCCGTGCTGGGCGCACTCATCAACTACGCGGGCCGACAGCACAGGCGTGCGGACGGCTCGCCGCTAATCGCCCACAACCCGGTCGCGGCCCTTAAGGACGACAAGGTGCGGCTCAAGCCCCGCACGACGCGCGTGCTCGACCCGAAGGTCGGCGCGGTCTGGCTGGCGCTGCGGGAGTGGCGCGCCGTCGCCCACAACCGCGACACGGCGTCCAGCATCGACCTAGTGCGCTTCCTGCTCCTGACCGGCCTGCGCATCAGCGAGGCGTCGGCCCTCAAGTGGGAGCAGGTGCACGAGGACGACGGGTGCTTCCACCTGCCCAACCCGAAGAACAGCAATCCGGTGTCGATGCCGCTGTCGCAGCAGGCGCTGGCTCTGCTTGCCGAACGGCCGCGCGTCGACGGCAACCCCTACGTGTTCCCGTCATGGGGCAAAGCTGGCCACATCAAGGACCCGCGCGACCTCATGCGAAAGCTGAGCGGGGTCGCAGGCAACCCGATCAACCCTCACGACCTCCGGCGCACGTACACGAACATCGCGCTGCGGCAGTGCCGCATCGAGAAGTTCCGCACCGACCTACTTACTAACCACATCACCCGCGACGTGACCGCCGAACACTACTTCGACACGAGCAACCTCCAGTGGCTACAGCCAGAGGCGCAGCAGATAGCCGACTTCCTCGATTAGCAGGCGGCTGCCGCGGCCGCCAAGAACGTGGTGCACATCGGGGCCGCCCAGGCGGCGTAGGCTCGCGCTGGGCGCCGACTAGGGCGGGCGGCTGCGGCAGGACCCTGGCGCCGCCGCCCCCGCACCAGCGGGCGCCCGTGGGCGAACTGGGCCACGTCTTCCGCGCGGTGCAGTCAGGCGCTATCCCTGGCGCATGGGGAGCATAGAAAAAGGCTGGGCGAGGCTGACGAAGTCGTCGGCAATCGTGATTACTTGGCTCGGCCTTGGGGTCACTAGCCTGCTGACGACCTTGTCGTTGATCGGCGCGCCGTCGGACGTGAAGGCTGCGCCCGGTCAGCTTGCAGACATCGTGTCTTGGCTGGCTCGCACGCCGTGGTGGGTTCCCGCGCTCGCGTATGCGGTTTTCGCCGTCGCGCTGCTCGTGCTGGTGTTCTCCAGCTACCTCAAGGCAGAGGCGCGCCACAGGGAGGCGATGCAGGCCCTTAAAGAAGCGCGCACCTTCTTCGCCGAGAACACCGCCTCGTTCACCGTGACGGCGACGATGGCCCGCCTGGCAGAGATACAGCAGCGGCAGCACAAGGTCGCTGGGCTCCTCGGGAATGTCGGCACGTTGGAGTACCAAGCTTACGAGGTCTTGGTTTACCGCCGGAACGCCAAGACGCTTGGAGGCGTGTCCAGGGACACCGTCGCCCAGTATGCAGCGTCGTTCCCCGAGATGACGGCGCGGACCTTGGAAGAGCTCGCGCCGGGCTCGGACGCGCCCCGGGTCGCGTTAATGGACGGTGTTGACGTGACCGCCCCAGTCGCACGGGAGGACGAGGTGCCAGAGGAGGACCGCGCGCTGTTCAGGCGTGTCGTCCACACGGCCGAGGCCGCGCGCGCGGCCTACTCGGTGGCAAGCGAAGCCCTGCGGCAGGCCGCCGTCGAGGTGTCACGCCAACTGCACGAGGCCGAGGGAAGGCTGCCGCTGCCGCCCCAATAGGCGCTGCCACCTCCCGCATTTTGCCCTTGCGTGAGCTAAAGCTGGTCCCGTAAACACCTTGTTGCCTGGCGTTGCCAGGTGTCCGGCACCGCCGGGCCGCCCGCCAGCCGCACTTGGGCATATACCACGCGGCGCTTCAAGGCGGGGAGCAACCTCCCATGAACACCACTGTGAAGCCGCTCGACACCAATGCGGTGGCGGCGATGATCGGCATCGCGCCGATGACCCTGCGCATATGGCGCGTGCACGGCAAAGGACCGAAGTTCGTCAAGCTGGGCGACAGCAAGCGTTCCGGCGTGATGTACTACGAGGCCGACGTCTTGGCCTGGCTGGACGAGCGCAAGTTTGCCTCCACCAGCGCCTACAGCCCGGCCGCGGCCGTCTCCAACAAACCAAGTAACCTGCGGTCGCAGCACGTAAGCGCCTGAGGCGCGGCGTGTTTCTGCGCGCGCCCGGCGCCGCAAGAGCAGACCGTAAGACCAGTCGCGAAAACGGCGGGACGCGCCAACATCCCGCCGCATCGGAGCACAACAAGCAATGACACCTGTAACGAACGGCGGCGTAGGTCCGCAACCCGATTACACTCCGCCCAAGACCGCAGATGGCAAGATCGACTACGACCGCATCGCCGCCGAGAGCAAGCGCGACCCGAGCCTCGGCTTCTATCGCGATCAAGACGAGAAGCGCGCCGACGAGGAACGCAGGGCGGTCATGATCGAGAACCTTCGGGCTGCGGAGGAGGCGGGGCTTGAGAAGGACGTTTGAAGCGCGGGCTCGGCACACCCCTACCGCCGCCCGTCGCAGACCCCAGCAGCATAAGATTGGAGTTCGCTATGGCACGAGACACGGCGACCGCGCGTCTGTCTTACCTTTTGGACCCCTACCTGCCGAGCCGTTGTGTGGTCGGCTTCTACGGCCGCGGCGGCTCTGCCAAGTCGTCGTCCTTAGCCTCAGCCGCCGCGGAGATTAGCCACAGCATGGACGCCTCCACCCTTTGGGTCAGCGTCGAAGAGCTAACCGACTGGATCAAGGTGCGGCACATCAAGATCGGTGGGATGGAGGGCACGTTAGCCGTCGTGGCCGCGGTCGCCAGTAAGAAGGACACCCAGGGTCGCGTCGTTGCGTCCAGCTTCAACGTGTACGAGCATCTGGAGCCGGCGATTGCTGGCGCGAAGGCGCAGTTCGAAGGGATCTACGACCCGCCCAGGCCCCTGCGGCTGGTGGTGCTTGACACCGCGGTGGGACTGACCACGTGGGCAAAGGGCGAGAGCCCGAACGACGATGCCAGCGTCAAGCGGCTGCTCGCCTACCTCCAGGCGTTGGCGGAGCGGCACGACGTCACGATCGCGATCATCGGACATTCGAACAAGGGCAAGCACGACCACTTCGCGGACACGGTCGCCGGCGCCAGCGCGTGGACCAACTCGCCCCGCCTGTCCTTCGTCCATGCCAGGGACCGCCGCGAAGAATTCGCCTGCGTGATGCAGGTTGCCAAATCCAACCTCACTCAACGCTTCGCAGCCAGCTACACCACCGAGCCGGTGCACACGCTGCACGAGCGCGCGGAAGGCGCCGACTCCGTGCTGTGCAGGGTGAACTTCGGCGAGATCGTTTGGGGAGAAGAAGACGCGACCGAGCTATACGAGGCGGCGACCCGCCGACAGAACGAGGACGAGGAAGGCGAAGGCGGCGGTGGTGGCCACAAGCCCAGCGTCGTGTCGCAGGTGGTGACCACGGTCACCCAGATGGTCCACACCTCCGCTGAGCCCGTGACCCGCGATGCGGTTCATGCCAGGGCCGGCCGCGAGTTCAGCAGGCGTGAGTGGACGAAGGTGGACGACATGCTTGCGATGGCGTCTTTCACCTACAAGGTGGCGATCAACAGGGGCACACAGAACCGGGTGTTGTACGAGCGGATGCCATAGCTCGTTGTTACCGCCTGCTCCCTACGACCACGGCTGGTAACAACAGGCACATCGGTAACAACGGGCCGAGCGATGTACCCGTTGTTACTGTTGTTACTCGACCGGGGGTCTAGGGAGCCCCGGTAACAACGAGGCTAATCAATTCTCTGCGGCGGCCTCTGCCGATGGTAACTCGGCCCGCATCAGCAGCCATGCGATGCGGTTCTCGTGGCCACACTTGAGGCACCGAACAATCCTCATTTCCCCGGGCTTCATCTTATGCAGCTCTCGTTGGGGCGCCATAGTGATTGCTCCGCACGCGGCGCACGGTATCTCGGCCGCGTCGAGTTCGAAGGTGTGGCTACCATCCTCCTCCACCTGCACCTTGAAGCTGCGGCTGCACTGTGGGTTGAAGCAGGAGATGACCTGCCCGATCTCCAGCAGTTCCGCCCGGCGCTTGTTCCTTTGGCCACACGGGCACTCGAAAGAGACCTCCTCGCCGAGCCCCGAGAAATCCATGGTGCCCTTCGCCAGCCGCTCCAGCTCTACGATGGTCTCCTCTACCTTCTCGCGCACCTGAGCCTTATCGCCGTAGTCCGGGATGTGGTCATCTCGGTTCTCCGGTAGGCGCACGTGCAGCGCCAGCTTGGCAAGTGCGTTCCACAACTTGGATATGCGGGACGGGTTGAAGCCGATCTGGGTGCCAAGTTCCATGAAGTCGTCGTCCTCCGGCTTCACGCCTGGGTTGCGACCAATGCTGAGCGTCATCGTCTGGCCGACATGCTGGTCAACCTCCGCCATAAGCTTGTTGATCACGTAATTCGGGTTCCAGCCGCGTAGGTCGGCATGGGATATGTAGTCGTGCCGCTGGCGCAGGCGGTCGTAGCACACCTTCTCCAGCGCAAGGCGCGCCTCCAGAGCGGCGTAGGTGGTGCCCTGGTCCGTGTCTTGGTCGAGCAGCGCGCGTATGCGTTCGATTATTGGCGGCAGGTAGATCATGCGCCGATCCTGCCAAGGCGCGGCTCGCGTGTCACTGGCCAGCCCGTGCGTGCCGTAGGTGCCAGCGCGCCCGCCCGCTGGCCGGTTGCCCGGCCCGGCGCAGAGTCGGCGCGCCGCGCCCGCCAAAGTAGCCGCTCCTGTGGCCAAAGGTTAGGCTAACTTGCGGTCGTGTAATCGCGAACAGATGCAAGTGCTTGTTTTCTTTTGAAACAGCCCTTGTGGACCTAGCCCGAAGAGTCGCAGCGTAAGCACACCGCAAGCAACTTCGAGCATTGGAGCCCGCCGTGGCCGACAAAGTAGACACCCGCGTCACCCCCGCACTGGACCCCGAGACGTACCGCGCGGTCGAAGGGTAGGTACAACGACACCAACCGAGGCTTCGTTGACGACGTCATCAGCGTCTTCGACGACGCCCACCAGACCCTGATCAAGCTGCACGCCGCCAGGGAGGCGGCCGATGCCAACATGGCCTGGACGCCCGAGAACCGCATCCTCATCGTGGGCAAGGAGGTCGAGAAGCACAAGCACCGCCTCGCCCAGCGGCTGGACCGAGCCTGTCGCGACTTGGACGCCCGCATTGCCCACACCGAGGGCGAGTTGATGAAGCCGCTTGAGGCGCGCGCCCTCGGCTCGCTCAACGCCGAAATCCGCAACCATGCGCGGTCGCTCGAACGCCCGGAGCGGTCGAAGCTCATCCGCCAGGCGATGGAGGCGGACGACGACACGACGCTGGCCAGCATCCTGGGCAGCCCGCCTTACCTCAGCCGCCTCTCGAACGAGGACCGCGACCACTACCTCCACCAGTACCACGCCAAGAAGAACCCGCACCTCGTGGCCCGGCTGGCGCTGATGAAGAAGGTGCGGGACACTATGGACAGCACCGGCGGCAACGGCTCGGCCTTCCACCTGGCGTTCCAGAACGTGGTCAAGGCCAAGCCGCAGATGGTCCGCGCGATAAACGACGCCAACGAGCGCGCCCTGGCGGCGCTGCGCATCGAACCCACCGTTTGATCTAAACATATCGAGGTTGACGTGAGCCAACTCATCCCACCGCCCTGGGGCGAGGGCTGGGCACCCCCGCCGCCCAAGCCGGAGCCCGAGCGCCGACCCCCGGGCAACCCGAACTGGCGGGCCGGCGGCCCGTCGCCGAACCCGAGGGGCGGCCGGCTGGGCGGGCCGACCGCCGCCTTCTCGCCACCGAGCAGATGCTGTCGGAGCTGCGGGCCATTATCGAGGTGCAGGTCGCCAAGGCGCTGGACGGCGACAGCGGCGCCGCGGCCCTGGTGCTGGCGAGGGTGCTGGCCGCCGTGGCTGCCGGCAGCCTCTCCGCCGACGTGGGCAAGCTGGTGATCGACGGCATCAGTGCCCTCAGCGAGGCCCGCCGGACTGAAGAGTTGGAGGCGGTGCTCGCCGCCCTAGAGGAGAAACAACGGTGACCTACGCTTCGTGGATGCCCCGCTACCGGGTGATGACCGACACGCCGGGCAAGCTGGACCTGTTCGTGGTCACCATGATCGATGGCCGGCGCGCGGCGCTGCAACCGATAGACGAGTACGACGCCGCCCTGGCCAAGGCGCGGGCGTTCGTGTCCGACCACAAGTGCCAGGTGAAGGTGCTGCCGATGACGGGACCCGAGGTGCGCAACCTCCTGGGCATCCGGCCGCCCGACAAGCCCGAGCCCATCGACCCCGCGCTGCGCCGCCAGATGCTGGACCGGCTCCGCCGGATCGCCCGCGACAGCGACGACGACGCCCGGCGCGACGCCTTCGACCTGCTCAACGACATGGGAGCCATGCAGCCGTGACCACGACCAATCCAAACGAGGTGCCGAAGTACCACGCCACGCCCGAACTGCTCGACGCCATCTATGCCCGCACTGCCGAGCAGGCCCAGGAGCGCATCGACGCCGAGCAGCGCGCCCGCGAGTGGCCGCACGACGTGGACCAGTTGCTGGCGAAGCTGGCGCACACCGTCGCAGCGCACGAGGAACGCATCGCTGCGCTCGAAGCGCGGGCCGGCGTGGGCCGGGGCTGACCACGTGGCGGGCGCCCGTGCGATGCTGGCCAGGGCGAGGCGGCTGGCGCAGGCCAGGTCGCCCGCCTCGCCGTTCGAGCTTGCCTACGGCTCGCTGGACGCTTGGGCGGCCGACTGGCAGGCCCAGGCCGACGCCGGCCTGCTGGACCGGCGCGACACGCCCGTGATCCTGGCTGCCGTGCGGCGCTGGCACCGCGACGGGGCGTGGGCACGGTGACCACGGCCGCGGCCGTGCCGCCCCAGCGCGAGGGCGGGGCGCTAAGGCCGCGGGTGCCCGGCCGTCGAGAGTCGGCCCGCACGGCTTCTCTGTGCCCGAGCCCTGGGCCGACGACGGCGGGCTGCGCCGGGAGCCCGTTCTCGACCACGACTACGCGCCGCCCCGTGTGGTCAGGTTCGTGGGCTGGGCGCGGTGTCTGCGCTGCCGCCGTCCGTTCTTCAGCGAGGACGTGGTGAGGCTGCGCATGTGCACGGGCGCAGTCGGCGGCTGCCGCGAGAGCGACGAGCGGTTCGCGGACGGCCTCACCGGCGGCAACTATTCCGGAGATCGCCGCGCCGGAGGGTGACGCGGCGGTAGCGTGGCCTTGTCACTGCGCCGAGGACCAGCGGACGGTCCCTCGTTAATCGAACATCCGCAGCAGCGGGGGCAGAGCCTCCTTCACCGCTCTGACGCTGCCGGCGCCCTGCACCCCACGGTGTGGGGCGCCGCTATGAAATCTTGATGCTCACGAATCCACGTGTATCCACCGGGACCGGCACCCACTCCGTTTCGCCTTTCTGGTGGTGCAACCCAAAGAATTGAACCGGGGCCTTGCCGCGGGGCTTCACACGGAACCTGAGCGGATGAGCAGGCGTGAGTGCACCGCCTAGAGGGCGAAACGAGATGCAACCAGCGGTGCCGCCGCTGCTCAGCGTGAACGCATCCTTATTGAAGCCGCCCATGAAAGGCTGCCCGTTGACCATCTCCCACTGTAGCTCTTCCTCGGGATTGCCCACGACAAGCGCGAAGTGGGGATTTGGCTCCATCAGGTGCGACGCTTTGACCGTGATCTCGACAGAACCGTCAGCACCGTTGCTCTTGGCGTAACTCAGATTGGAGAAGCCGAGGTGCTGAGGCGTGAACGAGGCGTTCCCCTGGGTGACGCTGACAATCTGCGCAATCGCAGCATCCAAACCTACCGTGTGCATGTCAATAAAAAGGGTCTGTTTGAGGACGGCCGGCATTTCGCTGCCGTCGATCCGCACCGGGACTATCCGCGTTCTGCCCTTAGAAGCCGAATAGAGGGCATTCTGCCACTCCAGCTTCACCATCCCGCTGGCAAGGCTATTCTTCGACACGAAGAAGAACACGAACTCAGGCGCCTCAAGTCCCTTGTTCATCTGGTCGATGATGCCGTCGCCGGGCTTAATCGACCACGAATCGTAAAAGACTTGGTCCTGGCCGAAGATAGACGCCAGCTTTATCGCAACCGCCTCTACCAGCGGTTTGTCGTTGTGGTTGTGGCTAAGGAATATCTTGTGAGGCATCAACAGCTCCCGTCTCCCTGTAAACATAGGAAGCGAGCTTGCCTCTGAGAAGGCTCGGTTCGGCTGGCGGAAGAGGTGGGATTCGAACCCACGGACGGGTTGCCCCGTCGCCGGTTTTCAAGACCGGTTCCTTAAACCACTCGGACACTCTTCCCTACCGACGCGCGACCAGCAGCTTACGATCAGCTTACGGGCGGAACCGCCACCTGATTCGGACTGCTGCTAACCGGCTGTAACCCTTCTCCATTCTTGCACCTGCGGCGGCAAGGCCCAGCAGCTTTCAAGACCGCTGCCTTAAACCACTCGGCCACCTGTCCGTTCTGGATGCCGCTTATCGCCGGCCGTCGCTGGCGAAAAGGGGAAACGTGCCGGGACGGGCGGTGGCGCGGGTGCGACGAGCCATCTTCGCGCCTGCCCGCTCCTGTGGCAGGGAAGGGGGAGGAGATGGCGATGGATGGATCAAAGCGCAGAGCCGCACGGTTCTGGATCGCGGGGCTGGCCGCGCTGGTGGCCGGGCCGGGCCTTGCCCAGCAGGCGACGGGGCCCGCCGCCATGCAGGTGCAGGCGGAGGATGAGGGGCAGGGCACTGTTGCGGCACCGCCTCCCGTCGAAACCGCGCCTGCGGTCGAAGCGGGGTTTGCCGCCTTTCTCGCGCAGCTGCGCGCCCGCGCGCTGGCCGAGGGGGTGAGCGCACGCACGCTCGATGCCGTGCTGCCGACGCTCAGCTTCAACCCGCGCGTGGTCGAGCTGGACCGGTCGCAGCCCGGCGGCAATCCCGCCTCGACAGCACCTGCGGCGCGCATCCCGGCCTTTGCGCCCTATCGCGCGCGCCATGTCGACAGTGCGCGCATCACCCGCGGCCAGGCGCGCTATCAGGCGCTGACGCCCATCCTCAAGCGGATCGAGGCCGAGACCGGGGTTCCCGCGCCGGTGATCGTCGCGATCTGGGGGCATGAGACCAATTATGGCAGCTATACTGGCGGGTTCGATCTGCCCCGGTCGCTCGCCTCGCTGGCCTATGAAGGCCGGCGGCGGGAGCTGTTCACCGCCGAGCTGATCGCGACGCTGAAACTGATCGACCGGGGCGTCCCGCGCGAACGGATCAAGGGCAGCTGGGCGGGCGCGACCGGGCATCCGCAGTTCCTGCCCAGCGTCTATCTGCGCGTCGCGCGCGACGGCGATGGCGACGGCCGGGCGGACATCTGGGGCAGCGAGGCCGATGCGCTCGCCTCCATCGCCGCCTATTTCGTCGATGCCGGCTGGCGGCGGGGCCGGCCCTGGGGCGTGCCGGCGAGCGCGCCGCCCTTTCTGGACCGGCAGGCGATCGCCGGGCGGCTGGAACCGCCGCGCTGCCCGCGCGTGCATGACCGGCACAGCCGCTGGCTGACCGTGGCCGAATGGCGCGCGCGCGGCGTGGTGCAGACCGGCGGCCCCGCGCTGGCCGATGACGAGCTGGCGAGCCTGATCGAGCCCGACGGGCCGGGGGCACCCGCTTATCTGCTGACCGGCAATTACCGCGTGATCCTCGACTATAATTGTTCGAACTTCTACGCGCTGTCGGTCGGCCTGCTGGCCGATGCGGTCGCGCCCGCGTCATGATCCGTTCACCCTGCCCAGAGGTTCGATGCCCCGCCTGATCCGCCCGCCCTTATCCGCCATGTCGACGGGGCCATGGTCATGACCGGCCGGTTCATCAGCCTGGAAGGCGGGGAAGGGGTCGGCAAATCCACCCAGCTGCTGCTGCTGGCCGAGGCGCTGAAGGCGCGCGGGCTGAGCGTCGTCACCACGCGCGAGCCGGGCGGCACGCCGGGGGCAGAGGCGATCCGGGGGCTGTTGATGACCGGCGCGGTCGATCGCTGGTCCCCGCGCACCGAGGCGCTGCTGTTCGCCGCGGCGCGCGCCGACCATGTCGAACGGGTGATCCGCCCGGCGCTGGCGGCGGGATCATGGGTGTTGTGCGACCGGTTCATCGATTCCACCCGCGCCTATCAGGGGGTGGCAGGCGGCCTGACCGATGACGAGATCCTGGCGCTGCACCGCGTCGGCAGTCAGGGGCTGATGCCCGACCGCACTTTGGTGCTGACCATGCCGGTCGCCGCCGCCACGGCACGCATGGTCGCCCGCGACGGCGCGGATGCAGACCGGTTTGCCGCGCGCAGCGACGGGTTTCTTGACCGGGTGGCGGATGCCTTTGTGGCCCTGGCCGCGCGTGAGCCGGAGCGGTTCCGGCTGGTCGCCGCCGATGGCCCGGCCGAGGCGGTGACCGCCCGGCTGGTCGCAGCGCTTGCCGATCTGACGTCATGACGCCGCTGCTTGGCCATCAGGCCCAGATCGCCGCCTTTGTCGAGGCGATGCGCGGCGGCCGCCTGCACCATGCCTGGCTGCTCGCCGGGCCGAAGGGGGTGGGCAAGGGCGGCTTTGCACGGGCGGCCGCCGCGCGCCTGCTCGCCGAAGCGGCCGGCCCGCCGCCGGCTGGCGACGGGCTGGACGTGCCCGCCGATCACCCGACCGCGCGGCTGATCGCCGCCGACGCGCATCCTGATTTCCGCGTGATCGAACGGCTGGCGCGCGAGGGGCGCGGCGAGGAACTGGCGCGCAACATCAGCATCGACCAGATCCGGGCGCTGGTCCCGATGCTGGGCATGGCCCCGGCCTTGTCGACGCGGCGCGCGATCATCATCGATGCGGTCGACGATCTGGAACGCGCCGGGGCCAATGCCCTGCTCAAAAGCCTGGAGGAGCCGCCCGCTGGAACCATCTTCCTGCTGGTCAGCCATTCGCCGGGCCGGTTGCTGCCCACCATCAGGTCACGCTGCCGGATCCTGCGTTTTCAGGCGCTTGGCGATGACGTCATGACAGCAGCGCTCGCCGGGGCGCTGCCCGACGCCGCGCCGGACGAGCTGGCCGCGCTGGTGCGCGCGGGCGGCGGCGCGCCGGGGCAGGCGCTGCGCTTTGCCGGGCTGGATCTGGCCGGGCTGGACGCCGCACTCGACCGGATTGCCGACACCGGCGATCCCCGCAATGCGGAGCGGCTGGCGCTCGCCAAGGCGCTGTCGGCCAAGGCGGTGCAGCCGCGCTATCAGGCGTTTCTCGAACGCGCGCCCGCCTTTCTCGTCGAACGCGCCCGCACCGCGCGCGGCGCGCAGCTGGACGCGATCCTGACCGAATGGGAACGGGCGCGCGATCTGGCGGCCAGCGCGCTGCCGCTGTCGCTCGACCCGCAGGCAACGGTTTTCCAGCTGTGCGGGCATGTGGCCGCGCTTGCCCGGACGCGCGCACACGCTAAAGGCTGACGGCCATGGCCAAGCCTTTCTACATCACCACCGCGATCAGCTATCCCAATGGCCGTCCCCATATCGGCCATGCCTATGAAGCGATCGCCGCCGATGCCGTCGCCCGGTTCCAGCGCATGTCGGGCCGCGACGTCTTCTTCCAGACCGGCACCGACGAACATGGGCTTAAAATGGTCCAGACGGCGCGCGACAAGGGCGTTGACGTGTCCGCGCTTGCTGATGAAATGTCGTGTTATTTCAAGGCAATGTGCGATGCTCTGAACATTTCCTATGATCGATTCATCCGCACCACCGAGCCGGATCATCACGCCGCGAGCCAGGCGATCTGGAACGCGATGGCGGCGCGCGGCGACCTGTATCTCGGGCGTTACGAGGGCTGGTATTCGGTCCGCGACGAAGCCTTTTACGATGAAAAGGAACTGGTCGACGGGGAAGGGGGCGTCCGCCTGTCGCCACAGGGCACCCCGGTTGAATGGACGGTCGAGGAAAGCTGGTTCTTCCGCCTGTCGCGCTATCAGGACCAGCTGCTCGCGCTTTACCGCGACAATCCCGATTTCATCCGCCCGGAAGCGCGCCGCAACGAGGTGATCCGCTTTGTCGAGGCCGGGCTGGCCGACCTGTCGGTGTCGCGCACCAGCTTCGACTGGGGCGTGAAGGTGCCGGGGGCCGAGGGCCATGTGATGTATGTGTGGGTGGATGCGCTCACCAACTATCTGACCGGCGCCGGTTATCCCGATGCCGGCTATGACGCGCGCTGGCCGGCTGACCTGCATGTGATCGGCAAGGATATTGTGCGTTTCCACGCCGTTTACTGGCCGGCGTTCCTGCTGTCGGCGGGGATTAAGCTGCCGCATCAGGTGTTCGGGCATGGCTTCCTGCTCCACCGCGGCGAGAAGATGTCGAAATCGCTCGGCAATGTGGTCGATCCGCTCGACCTTGCCGAACGCTTCGGGATCGACGGATTGCGCTATTTCCTGCTGCGCGAGGTCGTGTTCGGCCAGGATGGCAGCTATTCGGCCGAAGCGATCGTCACCCGCGTGAATGCCGATCTGGCCAACAGCTTCGGCAATCTCGCGCAGCGGGTGCTGAGCTTCATCGCCAAAAATCTGGGCCGGGTACCGGCGGCCGGGCGCGGCGATCCGGCTGATGATGCTTTGCTCGATCTGGTCGCACAGGCGGCGCGGCGCGACGTGCCGGCGGCCTTTGCCGATCTGGCGCTGTCACAGGCGTGCGAGGCATGGATGCGCGGCGTGTTCGCGTGCAACCAATATGTCGACGCCCAGGCACCCTGGGCGCTGCGCAAGACCGATCCGGAGCGGATGGAGGCGGTGCTGCGCACGCTGCTGCTGGCGCTGCGCGAACTGGCGATCGCGATCCGGCCGGTCATCCCCGGCTCGGCCGACCGGCTGCTTGACCTGCTGGGCGTTGCCGCCGACCGGCGTGGCTATGCCGATCTGCCCGATCGGGACTGGCTGGACAGCACGGTTCTTGCCCCGCCCAGCCCGATCTTTCCCCGGCTGGAGCTGCCGGCCGAAGGCGAGGCGTGACGGGGAGGCGTGATGCAGCTTACCGACAGCCACTGCCATCTGAACTATGAAGGGCTGGTCGAGGATCAGGCCGGGGTCATTGCCCGCGCCCGGGCGGCGGGCGTGGCGACGATGCTCAACATCTCGACGCGCGCGCGCGAATGGGACGATGTGATCGGGGTTGCCGAGCGCCATGACCATATCTGGGCCAGTATCGGCATCCACCCGCATGAGGCCGATGCGCATCCCGATGTCGACACCGACCGGCTGATCGCGCGGGCCGCGCACCCCCGGGTGGTGGCGATCGGTGAAACCGGCCTCGATTATTATTACGACCATAGCGACCGCGCGCGGCAGCAGGACAGTTTCCGCGCCCATATCGCCGCAGCCCGGCAGACGGGCCTGCCGGTCATCGTTCACACCCGCGATGCGGAGGAAGACAGTCACCGGCTGATCGCCGACGAAATGGCGGCGGGCGACTATCGCGGGGTCATTCACTGCTTCACCGCCAGCCGCGATTTTGCGGTGCGGATGCTCGATCTTGGCTTCTACATCTCGCTGTCGGGGATCGTGACGTTCAAGAACGCCCGCGACCTGCAGGAAACGGCGCGGATGATCCCCGAAGACCGGCTGCTGATCGAAACCGATGCGCCGTTCCTCGCCCCGGTGCCGCATCGCGGAAAGCCGTGCGAGCCGGCGTTCGTGGCCGATACCGCGCGGTTCCTGGCGGCGCTGCGCGGCACCGAAGCTGAGGCGCTGGCCGAGGCGACGACCGCAAACTTTCATCGGCTGTTTACCAAGGCTGCGCGGTGAAGGTCACCATCCTCGGCTGCGGCACGTCATCGGGCGTGCCGCGCATCGGCGAGGATGGCAGCGATGGCGACTGGGGCGCCTGCGATCCGGCCGAGCCGCGCAACCGCCGTCGCCGCGTGTCGATCCTCGTTGAAAGCGGCGACACGCGCATTCTGGTCGACACGACACCCGACCTCAGGATGCAGCTGCTGGATGCCGGCATCGGCTGGCTGAGCGCGGTCATCTGGACGCATGACCATGCCGACCATGTCCACGGCCTCGATGATCTGCGGCCGCTGTTCCACCGCATGGGCCGGCCCGTTTCCGGCTATGCGCGGCCTGAAACGGCAGCGGTGCTGCACCGGCGCTTCGGCTATGTTTTCGCCGGCGAGCCGGGCTATCCGGCGATTGCGACGCTCGGCAATCTGGATGACGACATGATGATCGGCGACATCCGGCTGCGCGCCGTCGATCAGCCCCATGGCGCGATCACCTCCGCCGGCCTGCGGTTCGACAGCCGGGGAAAATCAATCGTCTACGCCACAGATTTCAACCGCATGACCGATGAAATGCATAATCTGTACGAGCAGTGCGATCTCTGGATTGTCGATGCCCTGCGCCGCGCGCCGCACCCGACCCATGCCCATCTGGACGATGTGCTGCGCTGGATCGGGCAGGTCAGGCCGGGCCGGGCCTTGCTGACCCATATGGACAACTCGATGGATTACCGGACGCTGTGTGCCGAGCTGCCCGAAGGCGTGATGCCGGCCCATGACGGCCAGCAGCTGGTGATCGCATGAGCGGCGATCACTCTGCGCAGCTTGCCGGCGCGCTGCTGATGCTCATGCTGGTCGGATCGGGCCTGATCGCGCGGCGGGTGCCGTTCGGATCGCTGGCACGGATGGCGGCAGGCTGGCTGCTGATCATCGGCGCGGTGCTGGTTGCCGCCAGCTACAGGGCCGAGCTGAAAAGTCTGGCTGGCCGCGTGCTCGGCGACCTGTCGGGCGAACATGGCCGCACGGTCGGCGGCACGCTCAGGATCCCGATGGCGGATGACGGGCATTTCTGGGTGCGGGCGCGGGTCAATGGCACCGAACAGCGCTTCCTGATCGACAGCGGCGCAACGCGCACCGCCATGGGGCTGAACCAGGCACGCGCCGCCGGGCTCGACATTGCGCAGAGCGGGTTTCCGGTCGTGCTGGCGACGGCCAATGGCCGGGTCGAAGCGCGGCGGGCCCGGATTGCCGAGTTGCGGCTTGGCCCGATTGTCGCGCGCGATCTCGCGGCGGTGGTGTCGCCGGCCTTTGGCGACACCAATGTGCTGGGCATGAACTTTCTGTCGTCGCTGGCGTCGTGGCGCGTCGAAGGGCGCACATTGATCCTGGAGCCCGAGCGGACCGTTGGCGCGGCCGAGGGGCCTGATGCCGGCCTCCAATCGGATCATATTTTACATAATGTATATTATCGGGATATTTTCATGTAGGAGAAACGCTCAAATGTCCGGATCCTGCAACGCTCAAATGTCCCTTTTCGAGCGGCGGCAGCCAGCCGGCGGTTCGAAGGGATCGAACGATGCGTTGCCCGCCCGAGCGACTGTCGCAACTTCTCACCGGCGTTCTCAAGCGCGAGATAAAGTACACCCGAGCAGCAGACGTCCTTGGTGTCTCTATAGACCAGAAGACGGGTTATGTGACAGGATGAGGATCGTTGGAGGAGCGCACCCGCGCCGGCCTCGCCTCCGCCCGTGCGCGGGGACGGCATGGCGGAAGTCCGTTCAACATGACGCCCGCTAAGCCTCGCCTAGCCCAGGCCGCGATGGGCAAGCCCGAAACCACGGTCGCGGAGCTGTGCGCCGAACTCGGCATCACGCGGCAGACGCTCTACCGTCATGTCACGCCGAAAGACGAGATCGGGCCTGATGGCGAGAAGCTGCCGCAACGGACAGCGCGATCGGCATAAGAGGGGGAGAAAGCTATGTTGCGTTCGGTGCTAGTCGTCCTGTTTTTCCTGCTCATACCCGCTGCCTGTACGGGACAGTCTTCAGCCCAGACCATGGAACAGGTTCTTCGACAAAAGACCGCCAGGCTGAAGGCGCGCGATCCGGCGAAAGAGGCCAGGAGTGCTGCCAACAGAGGCGACTTCCGTCTTGCCGGGAGCAACTATATCGGTTTCATGCCCTCGGGCTGGAGCCTGCCGGGCGTATCGTGTGCGCTATGGACGCGGCCCGCGATCGGGAAATGGTATGTCGCCGACGACGTCATCAGCGGCAAGGAGGAAGTGACCCACGGCGAGGCTGCGACCCGCTTCGTGACCCGTTACAACCAGGCTCTCGTCGACGATCCGCTGTTCCTCTATCCGGAACTCTGCGCGCGAGAGGGCAAGCGGCCGAAGGCACGCTACACAGGAACTGTGCGAACCTATGCCGAGGCCGCGCGTAGCGCCGATCCGGCCATGCTGGCCGGCGTGGCGGCAGGTGCCGACATCAACGCCCGAGATCTTCTCGGGCACACCGCCCTGCACTGGGCACTATACCGTAACGACGGCGAGATGGCGCGCCTGCTAATCGAGCGGGGTGCCGATCCTGCGGTTCGACCGCCTTCGAGCGGGGGCGACTTCGATGGTCCGGCGCCGCTTGCTCGAGCACTGCGAATGAAGAATGGCGCGCTCGTCGCCGCGATGCTAGATCGCGGAGCCAGGTTCGACGGTGCAACCGGTCTGTGCGCCGACCGGCGCGAACCCGGCCAGATGTTCGCACTCGAATGCGACTGGATCGGTCTTGTTGTCAGCACCGGCCGCGCCGATCTGATCGACCGTGTCGTGCGCGACCGGAAGGCGACTACCGCTGATGATGAGCAGACCGTCGTTCAACACGAAATCGCTTCCGCATTCAATCGCGCGCTCGACGCGCGGCAGGACGATGCCGTCACCAGGCTCCTGCCTCTACTCGAAGGCGGTGATCCGTCCTTTTGGGTTCACCGGCTGACGAAGGCGGGCCGCTTCGATCTGGCCCGGCGCTACATCGCTTTGCACGAACAGGAACTCGGCCGATCAAAGGCGGAGTCGGTGCTGTGGGCCACTGCAGCCAGCGCTGAACAGGAAAATGCCCTGATCTTTCTCGCCAACTATGGGGGTGAACTCAATCTGCTCCCGGCAAGCCGGCTGAGTGCGTGTCGGACGTCAGCCTCGCAGGGCGATATCGTCGCTCTTGCATCGTGCGTACGCGAAGCTGCCGATCGTCGGCTCCGTATGGAAGACACGATAAAGGCCGGCAACACCGCTGGTCTGCTGGTGCTCGCCCGCGAGGCTGCCGACCTGCACGAATATCGTCGAGCCACGATCGTCGATGCGGTCGCGCAGTACGGCACCGCCGATATGATGACCGCACTGGCGCCGTTGGTGGCCCCTGTTCGCGTCGACCGGTTTGGTGAGCAGCGCCAAGCCTCCTATCCGGACGGTCGCTTCCCGCAGATCGCGTCATGGGACGGTCTGGCCGCCCTCAAGCAGCGCCTCGACACCTTTACCATGATCGCCCATAGGGCTGTCGAAAGGAGCGATCCGGCGCTCGTCGCATCGCTCGCCACCCTCAGACCGGTCGGTGTGGCGCGGGCCTTGACCGGCTACATGGACCTTATCGAAGCGCGCATCCCCATGCATCCCATGGAAGATCCCACGACGGAGGCACTTCCCAGCGCGCCCGATGCGCAGAAGATGGCGATGATCCGCTCGCTGGTTCAGCTCGTCACGGTCAGCGAAGGCCCGCAATCGATGGAGGAGGCGCTGGGTGCGGCGGTACGCCCGGGTTGGAATGACGTCATTCGCCTGATGCTCGCGGCAGGGTTTCGCGGCGACAAGGCGAAGCGCCCCGACCTGCTGTGGCAATCATGGGCCGACCTATCGCGCGCATGCAAACCGTCGACGGGAGCGCTTCTTACCGGCGCCGGTGTGCGCATCGATTACCCGCTCGATGCGCGTCTCAACGGCGAACCGCCGCTCTGGATCGTCGCAGCGGCTTGCAAGAACCCGGCGAGTGCCGCGGTGCTGGTGCAGGCGGGCGCGGACCCGAACACGCTTGCGGGACTGGAAGGCGATGGCGACACCATGGTCGACGTTGCGTTGCAACGACAAAAGCCGTTGATGGCCGAAGCCCTACGCAAGCTTGGCGGCCTGACCTCAGCACAGCTGCCGCCCGGCAAATCGCGCAAGCGGCAGGAGGCGCGCGGTAACGTCGATTGGGATCTCGTGCCGGACGAGGAAGTGCAATGAGGACGTGGACCGTATTGCCTCTCCTGATGGCGATCGCAGGCTGCGCTACACCCTCTTCTCCACCGATTTGTGCCGCTCTGCGCGGCGTCGGGGCCGTACCGATCACTGGCGCGGCGGGCGTGACCCGCATCCGCTACACCTATGCCGATGAAGCAATGCGGTTGCCGCACCTACAATGCCGGGCCGATCAGGGCGATCGGACGGCGATGGTCGAACTCGCCCGCGCCCTCGAAACGGGTAGCGGCGTGGCGCGCGACGATAGCCGTGCCGCCGCACTATATGAAAAGGCGGCGCAGGACCGCCCCGCATTCACCAGCATCTATTCTCCGCCCGTCCGGCCCGGCGGTGCAGGGCAGGTCATGATGATCCCCAATGCGGACGGCGGACCGGGGAACGCCGAGGCGAAGTATCGGCTCGGTCACATGCTGGTCGAAGGCCGGGGCATCGCACGCGACGCCGACCGTGGACGGCAACTGATCACCGAAGCGGAACGCAAACATGGGCGCGCTGATGACCCCGGCGGAATCTGACACCCGCCGCCGTTCGCTGGGCCTGCCCGTCGACGAGACCACGAGCCTATGCGGGTTGCAGGACCGCACGGTCAAGCGCTGGCAATCCGGATACAGTTCGATCCCGACCGACGCCGCAGCCGCGCTCGACCAGCTCGAAGCCGCGATGTCCAAAGCTGTCGAGCAGGCTGTGGCTCTGGCAGCCGATCACGTCGCCCGCGGCCCGGTCGTGCTGTGGCGCCATCGCACTCAGGCCGATCAGGACCGCCGCCCCCACGCCGCGACGTTCCCGTCAGGGACGCACGCCATGATGATCGCCCGGGCAGCTGATGCGCTGGCGGCCGAAGGCATGGACGTTTCGAACCAATGGGCGCACGATAACGATTGCGATTCGTCCGAGACCGACCATCAGAGCCTGTGATGCAGCAGCCCCGCAAAATCTCCGAGCGCGAGACTCTGAGCCTGTCCGATCGAGACCGGGCAGCCCTCTTTCAGGCTCTCACCAATCCGCCCGCTCCGAACGAGCGTCTGCCGCGCGCTCTTGCGGAGCACAGCCGTCGTATCGGCGCGTGACCGGTGACTACCCGTCCGGAAAACGGATGTTTTCTGGACCGGCACAGAGGCCACGACAACATCTGTCAGTTCTCGAGGTCGATGTCAGCCGTTTGCCAGAGGCGATGTCACTGCCAAAGCGGCAATGTGCCGTGCGGCTTTCGCCGCGCCGTCTTCCCCGGCAATGATCGTCGTCGCCCGGTGTGCCGCATCCGCCATCACTGGGTCAGTCAATATGTGTGATACGATGCTCGTGCACTGATCGGCCTTGAACCTGTCGCGATGGATTGTGGCGCTCACGCCACTCGCTTCCAATCGCGCGGCATTGTCGAATTGATCGCCGAAGTGGGGAACGACGATCTGCGGGCGTCCCGCACGCAATGCCTGTCCAGTCGTCCCGATGCCGCCATGATGAACGATGGCAGATGCACGAGGGAAGACAGCCGAGTGTGGCGCATAATTCATGATGAGGCAGTCGCTATCGCGACGCGGTGGTCTCGGTTGCCCGGTCAGCAGCACCGCTCGTCTGCCGACGGCACGGCTGAGCGCAGCCGCCTCATCATAGAACCGGCCGGCCGAAGCGACCGCGAACGATCCCAGAGTGAAGACGAGCGGCGGAGGACCGTCGTCGAGAAAGGCTCGAAGTTCGACGGCCAGTTCGTCGTCGGCGCCGCTCTCGCTGTCGAAGAAGGGAAAGCCCGTCAGGATCGCGTGATGCGGTGCATCGGGTGGAAGCTTGCCTAACGCCTGCGACCAGCAGCATATGACAGCCGCTGTGGCCGAGCCATGATCGAGCATGGGAGCACCCTGGCTGGACGGAAGGCCGTGTGCGGCACGAACATGATCGATCTGCCGGGCGTGACGCCGACGCAGGGTGGCGCGCGCGAGGGCGAAGAATGTCCGGTTCCAGCCCCGCCCGATGGCGGTGCGCGGCCGATGCCGCATGATCTCAAACCGTGGTGCCGTGGGAGGCTGCCACGCCGAGAACAACGTCATGGGTTGAAGCACGACTGACGCCAAAGGCAGGCCGCGCTTTTCCGCGACGATCTCCGAGGCAAGGGCGAAGATCGAACCGGCGATCACGTCAGCATCCGCCGATAATTCGTCCAGCGCTGCCGTGCTCGATCGAAGCGACGGGATGAGGATCTGGTCGACGACGAAGTTCGTGTCTCCGAGAACCTTGGCCGCCGCCTCTTCCGGACTCATGCCCAGGCGTGCGCAGATGTCGGCATAGCCTGGCAGGATCGGCGCGGCATCGAGGCCGGCGGCACGGACTTTGGCGACGCCGTCTTCGGGAACCGCCAGAACGACGCGGTGCCCCTGCACGGTCAAGGCTCGACCGATCGCTATGAACGGGTGCAGGTCTCCCAGGGAGCCGATCGTTACCAGAAGGACGCGAGCCATCAGGGTACTTCCTCCAGCGCAGGCGTAAATGGCATCGTATCCCGCAAAACCGCAAGTTCACGGTAGAGGGTGGATCGCCCAAGCCCGAGTTGCTTCGCAGCCTGCGCGGGACGAACACCAGCTTCAACCAGCTTGAGCGCCGAGGCGAGCTTGTCGGTGTCGAGCATCGGCCGCCCCGGTACCTTGCCGCGTGCACGGGCAGCGGCAATGCCGTCGCGGGTACGCTCGATGATGAGCCGCCGTTCGAAATGTGCGATGGCGCCGAAGACGTGGAACACCAGCTCGCCAGCCGCCGACGACGTATCCAGACGCTCCTCCAACGATCGGAACGCCAGCCCGCGCGCCTTGAACATGTCGATAGTCTCCAGCAGCTCCTTGAGCGAACGGCCGAGCCGGTCGAGGCGCACGACGCAGATCGTGTCGCCGGCACGGCAGAAGTCTAGGCGGCGTGGACAAATTCGGGGCGGGCTGGATGCCTATCTGAGTTGATCGCCCGTGACGAATTGCACGACAAAGAACAGCACTGCGCATCCGCACCAGAAGATCGCCCATGCGGTGAAGACCCGGCGGAACGCCGTCGGGTATTCTGGTTTCTGGATGAACCAGACGAAAATATAGGGGTACCAGAGGGTCTGGAACCCCATCAGCATCAGTTTCAGTGTCGATGCCTGTGGTGCGGCTTCGTCTATTGGCACGGCAGTCATAGGTGAACTTATTTCCCAAAAGCACGGCCTTCGCAATCGAACTGATGAAGGAAACGCACGGCGAGATTGACGCGAAGCGATGAGGTTGATTCAAGGCTGCCTTTTGGAGGCAGGTTTGAGCCGGGGCGATCTCACCGAAGCGGAGTGGCGTGTTCTGAATGGCTTGTTGCCGATCGAGCCTGAGAACCGTGGCCGAGGCCGTCCGCCCGAGCAAAACCGCTCGATCATCAATGGCATACTTTGGCGGCTCCGTCGCGGCGCTCCGTGGCACGATGTCCCGCCCAAATACGGCAGTTGGAACACCATCTATCGCCGGTTCCGACGTTGGAGCGAAGCCGGAGTCTGGGAGACCGTCGCCGTAACATTGGCCGAAATCATGGCGGACAGCGGCCACTACAGCATCGACAGCACCACCGTTCGCGCCCACGTCTCGGCAGCGGGCGGAAAAGGGGGACTCATCGACGAGCTCTTGGCCGCTCGCGGAGCGGGTTCACCAGTAAACTTCACTGCCTGGCTGATGCCCTCGGACGACCGCTCGCGTTCCATCTGACAGTCGGCGAGGCGGCAGATTGCAAGGCCTATGACGCCTTGATCGGCCTACCCGAGCGCGCACCCGACGCCTTGCTCGCCGACAAGGGCTACGACGCCGACGCAATCCGTGCCGACCTTGCCAAACGGGAAATCGAGGCCGTCATCCCTGGCCGGTCAAACCGCCGCGTGAAAATCGGGCATGATCGGACGCTCTACAAGCAGCGCAACCGCATCGAGCGCATGTTCGGACAACTCAAGATCAACCGCGCCATCGCCACCCGCTACGACCAGCTTGCCAATAGCTTCCTCGGAATGGTCCATCTCGCCACCGCCAGATACTGGCTCAAATTTGTCCACGCCGCCTAGGCTGCCGTGAGCGAGCGACGGCGGCACCGGATACGGGTCTGCGCTGAGCCAAGCCGACAGAGCCCCCTTCCCCCGCACCCCCATCCCCCCGGGTTGACCCGGTGGGTCCACAGGTACCTACCATGCGGGCGGCTACGCCAGCGCTGTGGGTGCGCGCTGCGCCGCCCGCATGGGGCCCTCCTATGGACTACCGGGACAACCCAGACTTAAGGAGGAGTGTGACATTTCCGCCTTGCACAAATAGGGACTTCCCAGAATTGCGCGAACATTTCACGATGAGCGGAACGAGCCACAGCGCCCCTGCCGGAACCGAGAGCGAGACCCCGCATGCCAACCGGCAGGCTGCACCCGCTGCGCTGGCGCGGCTTGCGGGCATTATGGCCCGGCTGCGCGATCCGGACCATGGCTGCGAATGGGATGTCGCGCAGAGCTTTGCGTCGATTGCGCCTTACACGATTGAGGAAGCCTATGAGGTGGCCGACGCGATCGCGCGCCAGGATCTGCCCGCATTGCGCGACGAGCTTGGCGATCTGGCGCTTCAGGTGGTGTTCCATGCGCGGATCGCCGAGGAAATGGGCGCGTTCGATCTGGCCGATGTGCTGTCGGGCATCGGCGACAAGATGGAGCGCCGCCACCCGCATGTGTTCGGCGACGGGACGACACCCGGCTGGGAAGCGGTCAAGGCCGCCGAACGTGCGGCCACCGGCACCGATGCCAGCGCGCTCGCCGGCGTGACGCAGGCGCTGCCCGCGCTGCTGCGTGCCGAAAAGCTGCAGAAACGCGCGGCGCGCACCGGCTTTGACTGGCCGGACCCAGCCGGCGCGCGCGCCAAGATCCTGGAGGAACTGGCCGAGGTTGACGCCGCCGCGCCCGAGGATCGGGCCGATGAGATTGGCGATCTGCTGTTTGCCGTCGTCAACTTCGCGCGCCATCTGAACATTGATCCGGAAGAGGCTTTGCGCGCGGCCAATCGCAAGTTTGAAACACGCTTCAGAGCGATGGAGGCGATGGCGACGGACTTTGCCGCCCTCGATCTCGCTGCCAAGGAAGAGCTGTGGCAGCGGGCGAAGCGCGAGGCCGGGCCAGCCTGATCCGCCACCTGGGCAGTTCGCTACACCGCGCTGCTGAACTGGCGCTGGCCGGGTTCCCGGTGCCGGTCGAAACAGGCGGCAATGCCGCGTGCATAGGCCAGTGCCGATGGCGCGATGCGGACTTCGCCGTTGCCCAGCGTCACCAGCCCGGCATCGGCAAAGGGCGTCAGCCGATCGAGCGCATCGACAAAGCGTCCCGCTGGCACCTTGGCATGGCCCCGGCACAGCAGATGTTCGATGATCCGACCGCGCAGCTGGTCCTCCCCGTCCCGCGCCACACCGCGTTCGGTCGCCAGCAGCTCGGCGGTCACGTTCATCCGGTAACGGCCCGCGCTTTTGTCATTCTGGACGATCAGATGCGGAAACTGGCTGATCGCACTCGCCCCCAGGCCCAGAAGATATTGTGAGGTATCATCTGTAAAGCCTTGGAAGTTGCGGAATATCCGATCTTCCTTCACTGCCCGTCCCACCGGGTCCGTCGGCTTTGCGAAATGATCAAAGCCAACCGGCACATAGCCATGCCGGGCCAGCAGATGATAGGCAAATGCCGCCTGGCGGAACCGGGCATAGCCGTCGGGAAGCTGGCTGGCGTCGATGCGTCGCTGGCGCGGCAGCATGTGCGGCACATGGGCATAGCCGAACACCGCCAGCCGGTCGGCCCCGAGCGCCACCGACTGGTGGATGCTGTCTTCCAGCGCCGCAATGTCCTGCCCCGGCAGGCCATACATCAGATCATGATTGATCGACGCGACACCCGCCCGGCGCAGGCCGGCGGTGACCTCTGCGATCAGCTCGGTCGGCTGCACGCGCCCGATCCGCGCCTGCACCTCGGCCGCAAAGGTCTGGACGCCAAGGCTGGCGCGCTGAAAGCCGCAGGTCGCGAGCATGGCTTCCCACTCGCTGCTCCAGCTGCGCGGATCGAGTTCGACCGACAGGATCGGGGCCGGCGCATCGAACCGGTCGCGCAGCTGCGCGACCAGCCCGGCCATCGCCTCGGCGGAAATGGCATTGGGGCTGCCGCCGCCAAAGGCGATGCGCCCCACCCGCACCCTCGCCGCCACCCGGCGGGCGAGCAGGTCGATCTCCGCACTCAGCGCGTCGAGATAGGCGGTCAGCCGCGCGCTGCGATTGGCGGCACCCGTGTTGCAGCCGCAATACCAGCAGATTTCGTGGCAATAGGGGATGTGGAGATAGAGCGACACCTCCGCCCCCGGCGCGATCGCGGCCAGTGCCGCGTCATGCGCGCTGCGCTCAACCCCCTCGGTGAACTCGGCGGCGGTCGGATAGCTGGTGTAGCGCGGCACCGGCCGGGCGAGCAGATCGGAATGATAAGGCCACATGGCCAAAGCTTCGCGCCCGCCGGCCCGGCCAGCTATAGGGTGTTATACGGATCTCTTGCGGCTGGGCAGAGGCGCGTGACAGGCGGAGATGCAGGGCCGGTCATCGCTTGGGCCGCCGCCCCCCTCCTTGTCGAGCGGAATGCGGACCTGGCCGCCATTGCAGGTCGGAACCATGATGTGCCGCCTGGTCTCGCGCGCAGCCGCCGGCCAGGCGAGCATCAACACGGCCGCGAACGGCAGGATCGCCCGCCCGGTCACAGCCCAGGTTCCCTGCCGGTGGCTGACGTCATGGCGGCAGGGACGCTCACGCCGTCCTCGTCAATCAGGATGCGCAGCGCCGCGCCGTCCATATCGTCATATTGGCCGGCCCCGAGCGACCAGAGAAAGGCTGCCAGCCCGCCAAGGCCGAGCAGCAGCGCAACCGGGATCAGAAAGGCAAGCCCGCTCATCGTGCACAGCTCCTCAGGCGCAGCGCGTTTGCCACCACGATCAGCGACGAACTCGACATGGCGATCGCCGCCACCAGCGGCGTGACATGGCCAAGAATGGCAAGCGGCACCGCCAGCGCATTGTAACCGATGGCGAGCACGAAGTTCTGCCCGACGATCCGCCGGGTCGCGCGCGCGGCGCGCACCGCGATCAGCGTGGGGGCAAGGCTGTCGCCCATGAACACCGCGTCGGCAGCCGTCTGGCCGACATCGCTGGCCGAGGCGGGCGCCAGCGAGACATGGCCGGCGGCCAGCGCCGGCCCGTCATTCAGCCCGTCGCCGATCATCAGCACATGATGGCCTGCCAATTTCAGCCGGTCGATGGCCGCCAATTTGTCTTCCGGACGCATCCGGACCTGAGCGGTCAGCCCAAGCGCGGCGGCGACCGGACGCACCGCCTCCCCCCGGTCGCCGGACAGGATGCCGACATCCATGCCCAGCGCCTTCATGCCGGCAACGGTCGCCGCCGCGTCGTCGCGCAGCCGATCCGCAAAGCACAGCCGCTTCGGCGCATCCTCGCCCAGCCGGAAGCCGGTTTCGAGCCCGTCATGCGCCGCGACGCCCAGCCCCACCCATTCGGTGCGGCCAAGCCGTGCGATCAGCCCGCCCACCCCGCCCCCGACGACCCGCCCTTCAACGCCCAGCCCCGGCGTTTCGCGCACATCGTCGAGCGTGGCGGCGATCACGCCCGCGCGCTGCAGCTCGATCGCCAGCGCACGGGCGACCGGATGGGTGCTCGCCCGCGCCAGCGCCAGCGCAACCGGGCGTTCCTCGCCTTTGAGCGGCAGCGCCCCGACGGGCGTGGGGCGCCCCAGCGTCAGCGTGCCGGTCTTGTCCAGCCGCACGCAGTCCGCCTCGGCCAGCCGTTCGAGCGCGGAGCCATCCTTGATCAGCACCCCGCGCTTCATCAGCGCGCCCGCCGCCACGATCTGCGCGGCGGGCACGGCAAGGCCGAGTGCGCACGGACAGGTGATGATCAGCACCGCCACCGCGACCAGCAGCGCGTCATGCCAGCCCGCCCCGACGATCATCCAGCCGGCAAAGCTGAGCAGCGCGAGCAGATGCACGGCGGGGGCGTAAAGGCGCGCCGCCCGGTCCGCGATCCGCACATAGCGCGACCGTCCCTGGCCCGCCGCGTCCATCAGCCGGGCGATGCCGGCGATGGTCGTCGCTTCGCCCGCGGCGGTCACCCGGATGGCGAGCGGCGCATCGATGTTGAGCGTGCCCGCCACCACCCGCGAAGCCGGGGCGACCGGTTCCGGCCGGCTTTCGCCGGTGATCAGCGACATGTCGAGCCGGCTGTCACCGCGCAGGACGATGCCGTCCGCGGCCAGCCTTTCGCCCGCCGCGACGATCAGCGTCATGTCGGGCGTGATTTCATCGGCGCGCCGCCATGCCGTCTGCCCGTCGGCAAGCTCGACCGCGCCGCCCGGCGCGGTTTCGCGCAGCAGCGCGGCAACGCCCGCGCGCGCCCGGTCGCGCATCACGCTGTCGAGCACGCGCCCGACCAGCAGGAAGAACAGCAGCGACACCGCGCCGTCGAAATAGGCGTGCGGCCCGCCGGTCACGGTTTCAAACAGGCTGAGCGCGGTCGCCAGGATGACGCCGATCGAAATCGGCACGTCCATGTTGGTCCGCCCGCGCCGCACCGCCGCCCAGGCGGAGGCGAAGAACGGCCGGCCCGCATAGGCGACGGTCGGCATCGCGATCAGCGCCGACAGCCAGTGGAACAGGTCGCGCGTCGCCCCGCTCGCCCCCGACCAGACCGAGACCGACAGCAGCATGATGTTCATCGCCGCAAAGCCCGCGACCGCCATCGCGCGAATGAGCGCGCGGCTTTCGCCCGCATCCTCGGTCGCTGCCGCGGCCGCGGCGGCGGCGATGGGCTGGGCCTCGAACCCGATCCCGGCCAGGGCGGCGCGGAGCTGGTCGGGCGTCAGGTCCGGCGCATGGTCGATGGCCACGCGCCGCGTCGTCATGTTGACGCGCGCGGCGCGGACCCCGGCCATCGGTGCCAGCCCGCGTTCGATCTTTGCGATGCAGCCGGCGCAGCGCACGCCGGGCAGCGCAAACTCGCTATGTGCGATCGCGACTGTCACAGCCGCACATCCGCTGCAAAGCGCGCCGGGGCGGCAGCGCCGTCCGCTTTATCCAGGCCCGCTTTCCCCCGGCCCGGTTTCGCCCAGATCGTCGCGCGCAGCTGCCACCGCCCGGCGGGCAGCCGCTCCGCCGCGCGGTAGCGGCCCGGTGACTGCTCGACAAAGCTGAGCGCACGTTCAGGCGCGCGGCCGAGCGGGTGGCTGGCCACGGCCTCGACCCTGCTGCCGGGGCGGCTGGTGATCACCACATGGCCGGCATCGGCGGCAAAGCCCGCCTGCCAGCCGGCATCGTCCTGCGCCCGCGCCTCGGCCAGCCAGCCGTTGAAGCGCTGCGAGGCGACATAGCTGTTGTCGACCACCTTGCCGCCAAAGCTCATCGTCGCCAGCACCGCCATGGTCAGATTGACCCCGATCACCACCGCGAAAAAGCCGGTGATCGCACCCGCCATGTGGCGGCCGGTAAAGCCGCGCGGCGCGTCTCCGCCGCCTGCCATCGCCCGCTTGCTCACTCGCCCTCCTCCGGCTTTTCAAAGCGCAGTTCGTCGGTATCGCCCGCCGGTTCACCATCGAGGGCAACCAGCCTCAATGCGTAGTTGTCCGGAGCGGTGCGCGGCGCGCGGATGTAAATCCGGCGCTTCTCGACCTGATCGGCGGGAACGGTGATGGTCAGGCCGCGCGCGGCGCTGCGTTCATTGGTGAGCGAATCCCACAACGCGCCGCCGGGCAGCCCGACCAGCTCGATCCGGACCGGGCGGGGCCGCGCCTCCATGTTGCGCACCTTGACCGTCACCGCGTTGCGGATGTCGCCATCGGCCAGCCGCACCCACAGCGGGTTGCGGTCGGGCGTGACCGACAGGTCGAGCCGGGTGCGCGCGCCGAGCGACAGCACCATCGCCATGCCGACCGCCGCCCACAGCCCGAAATAGAGCAAGGTCCGCGACCGCAGCAGCGTCCGCCGGATCGGCACCGGCGGCGCGCCGGCGGCTTCCGCGCGGCAATCCTCGAACGTCGCATAATCGATCAGCCCGCGCGGACGGTCGATCTTCGCCATCACCGCGTCACAGGCATCGATGCACAGTGCGCAGGTGATGCAGGCCAGTTGCGGCCCCTCGCGGATGTCGATCCCGGTCGGGCAGACCTGGACGCAGGCCGAACAGTCGATGCAGTCCCCGGTCGGCGCACCCGCCGCCTCGGCGCGCTTGGCCCCATGGCTGCGCGGCTCGCCGCGCCAGTCCTTGTAGGTGACGATCAGCGAGCGTTCGTCGAGCATCGCCGCCTGGATGCGCGGCCAGGGGCACATATAGATGCAGACCTGTTCGCGCATCCAGCCGGCAAAGACATAGGTGGTGGCGGTGAGCACGCCGACGGTTGCATAGGCGACCATCGCCGCCTGACCGGTCAGGAAGTCGCGCGCCAGCGTCGGCGCATCGGCGAAATAGAAAATCCACGCCCCGCCGGTCGCCATCGCGATCAGCAGCCACAGGCCATGCTTGGCCAGCCGCTTCATGACCTTGGCCGGGCCGATCGGCGCGGCGCGCAGCCGGAGCTGGGCATTGCGGTCGCCGTCGATCCAGCGTTCGACATGCAGGAACAGGTCGGTCCACACGGTCTGCGGGCAGGCGTAGCCGCACCAGGCGCGCCCGACCGCAGAGGTAATCAGGAACAGCCCGATCCCCGCCATCACCAGCAGTCCGGCGACATAATAGAATTCGTGCGGCCAGATCTCGACCGCGAAGAAATAGAAGCGGCGATGCGCGAGATCGACCAGCACCGCCTGATCGGGAGCGTAAGGCCCCCGATCCCAGCGCAGCCAGGGCGTGACGTAATAGACCGCCAGCGTCGCCGCCATGATCGCCCATTTGAGCCGCCGGTAAAATCCGTCCACGGCGCGCGGAAAAATGTCCGCGCGCCGGACATAAAGGCTTTCGGGCGGCGGCGGCGGGGCCGGGCGCTGGCCCTTCCCCTTTGGCGCGGCGACGCTGGCCCCGGCGGGTGTCATCGTTATTCCCCGCCGCCCAGGCTGTGGACATAGGCGGCGAGCATGTTGAGCGTCGCCGCATCAAGCTTGCGGTTCCAGCCCGGCATCACGCCGTAACGCGCATTGGTGACCGTCTGGGTCAGCGCCGCACGGTCGCCGCCATATAGCCAGATCGCATCGGTCAGGTTGGGCGCGCCCAGCGCGCGGTCGCCCTTGCCCTCGGCCCCGTGGCAGGCAGCGCAACTGTCGGCATAAAGCTGCGCCCCGCGCTGTGCGGACCGGCTCGGCGCTTCCGCGCCCGCAATCACCCGGACGTGCGACACGACATCGGCGATCTGGCCTGCATTCAGGATGCCGTCGCGGCCAAAGGCCGGCATTTGCGACATGCGCGTCGCCTCGTCGCCCGGATGGCGGATGCCATGTTCAAGCGTGGTGTGGATGGCGCGCAGATCGCCGCCCCACAGCCAGTCATTGTCGTTGAGGTTCGGATAGCCGGGCGATCCCGCCGCCCCCGCGCCATGGCACTGGACGCAGTTGACCTTGAACGCAGCGCGTCCGCCCTCGACCGCCGCGCCCATCAGCCGGGGATCGGCGGCGATCTGCTCGATCGGCAGGCTGGCGAGTGCCTGTTCGGTGCCGGCGCGCGCCGCCTTGGCCGCTGCCTGTTCCTGGGCAAACTGGCCCCGGCTGCTCCAGTTGAGCATGCCCGCCGTGGCAGTGCTCAGCAGCGGCACCGCCGGATAGGCGACCATATAGCCGAGCGCGAAGATGATCGTCGCATAGAAGGTCCACAGCCACCAGCGCGGCAGCGGGGTGTTCAGTTCCTCGATCCCGTCCCATTCATGATGGGTGGTTTCGACCGAAGGCAGGTTCGTGTCAGCCATGACGCGGTTCCTCGTCGCTCAGCGGAATGAGGCTGGCGTTCAGATGATGGGGCCGGGCACCGGGCCGGAAGGCGCGGATGACGGCGGTCACAAAGACGATGACCAGGAAAAGCAGGCCAAAGCTGTCGGCCAGCTCGCGCAGCAGATGGTAGCTCATCTGGCCTGCTCCATCGCCGCCGCCTTGCGCGTATCGACCAGCGTGCCGAGCATCTGCAGATAGGCGACCAGCGCGTCCATCTCGGTCACGCGGGCGGGATCGCCGTCATAATCGCGCACCTGGGCGGTCGGATAACGCTTCAGGAAATCGGCGCTGTCGGCGGCGGGATCGGCCTGGGCGAACAGATCGGCCCGGGCATTGGCGACCTGGTCGTCGCGGTACGGCACGCCCACCCGGCGCAGCGCGGTCAGGCTGGCCGTCATGTCGGGCACCTTGAGCTCGCGCGTCGCCAGAAAGGCATAGCCGGGCATGATCGACTCCGGCACCACCGCCTGCGGGTTCTTCAGATGCTGGACATGCCATTCATCCGAATAGCGTCCGCCGACCCGCGCCAGATCCGGCCCGGTGCGCTTTGATCCCCATTGGAACGGGTGATCATACATGCTCTCGGCCGCCAGGCTGTAATGGCCATAGCGTTCGACCTCGTCGCGGAACGGACGGATCATCTGGCTGTGGCAGTTGAAACAGCCTTCGCGGACATAGATGTCGCGCCCCGCCTGTTCGAGCGGCGTGTAGGGCCGGACCCCGTCGACCTTTTCGATCGTCGAGTCGATCCAGAACAGCGGCGCGATCTCGACGATCCCGCCAATGGCCACGGTGATGAGCGACAGGACCATCAGCAGCGTGACGTTGCGTTCGATCCTGCCATGGTCGAGGATTTTGGTCGCCATGTCGGGGTTCCTTATTCAGCGGCGATCGCATGGGCCGGCGCCATGGCGGCGCGGGCGGGCAGAGGATGGTCGGCAGCCGGGTCATAGGGCGCGTCGGCGAGCGGCGCTTCGTCGCGCAGCCGGCCACGGATCGTCTGGGCGATGTTCCAGACCATGAACGCCGCGCCGAGCAGGTAGAGCGCGCCGCCCGCCGCCCGGATCAGGTAATAGGGCTTCATCGCGGCGACGACTTCGGCGAAGGAATAGACGAGATAGCCGTCCGCCCCATATTCGCGCCACATCAGCCCCTGCATGATGCCCGCCACCCACATGGCCGAGGCGTAGAGGACGATGCCCGCCGTCGCGCACCAGAAGTGCCAGTTGATCATGCGCAGCGAATAGAGCCGGGTGCGCTGCCACAGCCGCGGGGTCATGAAATAGACCGCCGCAAAGCTGATCATGCCGACCCAGCCGAGCGCGCCCGAATGGACATGGCCGATCGTCCAGTCGGTGTAATGCGACAGCGAGTTCACTGCCTTCACCGACATCAGCGGGCCTTCGAAGGTGCTCATCCCGTAAAAGGCGAGCGCCAGCACCATCATGCGAATGATCGGATCGGTGCGGATCTTGTCCCACGCGCCCGACAGGGTCATCAGGCCGTTGATCATCCCGCCCCAGCTGGGCATCCACAGCATGATCGAAAACACCATGCCCAGCGTCTGCGCCCAATCGGGCAGCGCGGTGTAATGCAGATGGTGCGGACCCGCCCAGATATAGAGGAAGATCAGCGACCAGAAATGGACGATCGACAGCCGGTAGCTGTAGACCGGGCGCTCGGCCTGTTTCGGCACGAAATAATACATCATGCCCAGAAAACCGGCGGTCAGGAAGAAACCGACCGCATTATGGCCGTACCACCACTGGGTCAGCGCATCCTGCACCCCGGCAAAGGCCGAATAGGATTTGGCCCCCACCAGGCTGACCGGCAGCGACAGGTTGTTGACAAGGTGAAGCATCGCCACGGTGATGATGAAGGCGATGTAGAACCAGTTGGCGACATAGATATGCGGCTCGTGCCGGCGCACGATCGTGCCGAGATAGACGGCCAGATACGCAACCCAGACCAGGGTCAGCCAGATGTCGACATACCATTCGGGCTCTGCATATTCGCGGCCCTCGGTGATGCCGAGCAGATAGCCGGTCGCCGCCAGCACGATGAACAGCTGATAGCCCCAGAACACGAACCGGGCGAGCGCGGGAAAGGCGAGCCGCGCCCGGCACGTCCGCTGCACCACCCAGAAGCTGGTGGCGATCAGCGCATTGCCGCCAAAGGCGAAGATCACCGCCGAGGTGTGGAGCGGCCGCAGCCGCCCGAAGGTCGTGTATTCAAGCCCGAGATTGAGCGCGGGAAAGGCGAGCTGAAGGGCGATGTAAAGCCCGGCGATGAAGCCGGCCATGCCCCAGAACAGCGTCGCGATCACGCCCAGCCGGATCAGGTCGTCGTCATAGCCGGCGGGCGCGGTGCGCGGCTGCCCGAGCGCCGGATCGCCCGCGCCGCGCGCGGTGACGAAGGCGGTGACGAGCGCGGCCAGCCCGGCAATCGTCATATGTGTCGTAAAGCCGGCATCGGCGGCGGCGATGGCGGCGGCGAGCGCGATCAGCGCCAGGCCGAGCCAGCCGAATGTCTTGAGCGTGAGAGTGACCATTCCCTTTTCCCTGCGCGAGCCGAATCCGGCGCCATGAAAGGGGGTGTTCCGGCCGCAACCGGCCTTTGTGCCCCACCGAGCAAATCCCCTTTGCTGCACTGCGGCTGAATACGGTTATCTACGGATGAGGCCGGGACGCATGGCGCACGGCGCGCGCACAGCCCTGCTTCTGCCGGTGCATAGGCACAGGCATCCTGTTCAGATCATGGGGAAAAACCGGGCGTTGCCGGTCAGAACAGGCCCTGGACCAGCCCGTCCGGATCGAGGTGAATGGCCTCCGCCGCCGGCTGGCGCGGCAGGCCCGGCATTGTCATGATGTCGCCGCAGACCGCAACGACGAACCCCGCCCCGGCCGCCAGCCGCACTTCGCGCACCGGCAGCACATGTCCCTCCGGCGCGCCGAGCAGCGCGGGATCGGCCGAGAAGCTGTATTGGGTCTTGGCGATGCAGACCGGCAGATGGCCGTGCCCGGCGGCGTCCCACGCGGCAAGCTGGCGGCGGATCGCCGGGCCGGCCTCCACCCGCTCCGCGCGGTAGATGCGCCTGGCCACGGTCTCGATCTTGTCGAACAGCGGCAGATCATCGGGGTAAAGCGGCGCGAAGCGGGCAGAGCCGCCCTCGGCCAGTGCGGCAACCGCTTCGGCCAGATCGACCGCCCCCGCCCCGCCCTCGGCCCATTGGCGGCAGACATGCAGATCCACCCAGGCGGCCGTGGCGGCGGCGCGCACCGCCGCGATCTCGGCCTCGCTGTCGCCGCCGAAATGGTTGAGCGCCACGACGACCGGCACCCCGAACAGCCGCAGATTTTCGATATGGCGGACAAGATTGGCCGCGCCGCGCGTCACCGCCGCCACATCCTCGCGCGCCAGATCCGCGCGGGCGACGCCGCCGTTCATCTTCAGGGCCCGGACCGTCGCCACCAGCACGGCGGCATCGGGCACAAGGCCGGCCTGCCGGCATTTGATGTCGAAGAATTTCTCCGCGCCCAGATCGGCCCCGAACCCGGCCTCGGTCACGACATAATCGGCGAGCCTGAGCGCGGTGCGCGTGGCGATCACCGAGTTGCAGCCATGGGCGATGTTGGCGAACGGGCCGCCATGGACCAGCGCGGGATTGCCGGCGAGCGTCTGGACCAGATTGGGCCGCAGCGCATCCTTCAGCAGCACCGCCATCGCGCCATCGGCCTTCAGGTCGCGCGCGGTGACGGGCCGGCGGTCGCGGGTCTGGCCGATCACGATCCGGCCCAGCCGGTCCTGCAGATCGGCGGGATCACCGGCAAGGCACAGGATCGCCATCACCTCCGACGCCACGGTGATGTCGAAGCCGGATTCGCGCGGAAAGCCGCTGCCCGGCCCGCCCAGCCCCTGCACGGTCTGGCGCAGGGCGCGGTCGTTCATGTCGAGCACCCGCCGCCAGCTGATCCGGCGCACATCGATGTCGAGCGCATTGCCCCAATGGACATGATTGTCGATCATCGCGGCGAGCAGATTGTGCGCCGCGGTCACGGCGTGGAAATCGCCGGTGAAATGCAGGTTGATGTCGTCCATCGGGCCGATCTGGGCATGGCCGCCGCCGGTCGCCCCGCCCTTTTGCCCGAAGCACGGGCCGAGCGAGGGTTCGCGCAGGCACAGCATCGTCCGCCGCCCGGTCAGGTTGAGCGCATCGGCCAGCCCGACCGACATGGTCGTCTTGCCCTCACCAGCCGGGGTCGGGTTGATCGCGGTGACGAGGATCAGCCGCCCGTCCCGCCCCGCCGCCACCGCCTCGGGCGCGATCTTCGCCTTCAGACGTCCATAAGGCTCGACCGCCGCCTCGGGGATGCCCGCGCGTGCAGCGATCGCGGCAATCGGCTGGAGCGTGGTGGCGCGGGCGATTTCGAGGTCGATGGTCATTTCGGGGGCGTAGGCGATTTTGCCCTTCCCGCCAATCGGCCCGCCGATCGGCCCTGCAATCAGGCGCGCGGCGGGTCGATCCGGGTCAGGAACCGGTTCCAGTCAGCATCCGACAGGCGCACGTTGAACGCGACCCGATCGTCGCGGATCTCGCTGCCCAGCACCTCGCCATGCTCGTGCAGCCAGGCCGCGCCCGCGCCGTCGGCCAGCGCCAGATCGACATGGCGGACCCGGTTGCTCGCCGTCAGCCGATCCGACAGCAGCCGCTTCAGCGCATCCACGCCCTCACCCGACAGGGCGGAGACGAGCACCACATCGTCGCGCCGTGCCGCCTCGGCGCGGACGGCGTCGGCGGCATCGCCCAGCCGGTCGGCCTTGTTCCACACCTCGATGCGCGGCGCCTCCGCGCCGATTTCGGCCAGCACCTTTTCGACATCGGATGCCTGCGCCTCGCTGTCGGGATGGGCGATGTCGCGGACATGGACGATCAGATCGGCTGAAATCACCTCTTCCAGCGTGGCGCGGAACGCCGCGACCAGCTGCGTCGGCAGGTCGGACACGAACCCCACCGTGTCGGACAGGATCGCCTTGTCCAGCCCCGGCAGGCTGATCTGCCGCATCGTCGGATCAAGCGTTGCAAACAGCAGATCCTCGGCCATCACCCGCGCCCCGGTCAGCCGGTTGAACAGCGTCGATTTGCCGGCATTGGTATAACCGACGAGCGCGATCACCGGCCAGGGCGCGCGCCGCCGCCGGTCGCGGTGCAGCGTGCGGGTGCGCGTGACCGTTTCCAGTTCGCGGCGCAGCCGCGCCATGCGGTCGCGGATCATCCGCCGGTCGGCCTCGATCTGGGTTTCGCCGGGGCCGCCCAGAAAGCCGAAGCCGCCGCGCTGGCGCTCCAGATGGGTCCAGCTGCGCACCAGCCGCCCGGCCTGATAGTCGAGATGCGCCAGCTCGACCTGCAACCGCCCTCGGCGGTAGCGGCGCGTTCGCCGAAGATTTCAAGGATCAGGCCGGTGCGGTCGATCACCTTGGCCTTGACCGCCTGTTCAAGGTTGCGCTGCTGGACCGGGGTGATCGCCCCGTCGACGATCAGCAGCTGCGCGTCGTGCGCGGCGATCGCGGCGGCAATCTCCTCCACCTGGCCGCTGCCGAACAGGGTCGCCGGCTTGGGAGCGCGGATGCGCAGCGCGATGCGTTCGCGCACATCGATGCCGATGGCGAGCGCAAGGCCGGCGGCTTCGTCCAGCCGCGCCTCGGTGTCGCGCGGATCGCCCTGGCGCAGGTCGGGATGGGCAATGACCGCCCGCGCACCACGCGCAAACTCGTCCGGATCACGTTCAAAACCACTCATCGGCACCAGATAGGCGCGATGACGGCCCGGCTCAACCGCAGCCGGCGGCGCAGGGGCGGATCAGTCGCCCTGTTCCTGCTCTTCGGCAAGGTTGAGCGGGTGGGCCGGCTGCACGGTCGAGATCGCGTGCTTGTAAACCAGCTGGGTCTGGTCGTCGCGGCGCAGCAACAGGCAGAACAGGTCGAACGCCGCGACCTCGCCCTGCAGCATCACGCCGTTGACGAGGAACATCGTCACCGGATCGCCGCTGCGGCGCACGGCGTTCAGGAACACCTCCTGAAGCAGCGCCGGGCGCTTGCTGCTTTCGGCAAAGGCCCGTTCGATCGGGGCGAGATCGACCGGCTGGGCGGGCATGACGGTCGAGATCGCATGCTTGTAGACAAGCTGCGAGTTGCCGTCGCGGCGCAGCAGCACCGAGAAATTGTCGAACCAGGTGATGATGCCCTGCAGCTTCACACCCTTGACCAGGAACATGGTCACCGGCGTCTTCGACTTGCGCAGCGAGTTCAGGAACATGTCCTGGAGATTGTTGACCTTGTCGGCCATGTCAGATCCTCCGCTCTTTCCGGCGGCTTTAAGGCCCGCCCAAATACAGGCTGACCAAGCATAGCGCCGCCGGTCCGTAACGTCGAGAGGCAGTTACACCCCGCTCATTCATCGTCGCGCTGGTCGGCAAGGCCAAGCAGCTTGAGCTTGCGGTGCAGAGCCGATCTTTCCATCCCGATAAAGCTCGCCGTGCGCGAGATATTGCCCGAAAAACGGCGGATCTGGATGCGCAGATATTCGCGCTCGAACGTCTCCCGCGCCTCGCGCAGCGGTGCGCCCATGATCGCGGTCGCGCTCGCGCTTGTCGCCACCTGCGGCTGGGCCGACAGGATTTCGGGCGGCAGCATGTCGAGCTCGATCCGCCCGATCCGGTCGCCAGGGGCCATGATGATCGTGCGTTCAACGATGTTGCGCAGCTGGCGCACATTGCCGGGCCAGTCATAGGCCTGAAGCGCGGCCACCGCATCATCGGCCAGATCCGGGGTCGGCACCCGCCGCTCTGCCGCATAGCGCGCCACGAAATGATCGACGAGCGCGGGGATGTCCTCGCGCCGCTCGGCAAGCGGCGGCAGATGCACGGGGACGACATTCAGCCGGTAATAGAGGTCCTCGCGGAATTGCCCGGCGGCGATTTCGCCCGGCAGGTCCTTGGCGGTCGCCGACACGACGCGGACATCGACCTTGACCGTCCGCTGCCCGCCGATGCGCACAAAGCTCTGATCGGTCAGCACGCGCAGGATCTTGGCCTGGGTGGTGACCGGCATGTCGGCGATCTCGTCGAGGAACAATGTGCCGCCATGCGCCTGTTCGAGCAGGCCGGGCCGGCTGACCTCGCCGCCATCCTCGACGCCGAACAGCTCCTCCTCGACCCGCTCGGGCGTCATCCGCGCAGCGCTGACGATCACGAACGGCGCATCGGCGCGCGGGCTCCACAGATGCAGCAGCCGCGCCGCCACTTCCTTGCCGACCCCTGCCGGGCCGGTGACCAGCACCCGGCTGCCGGTCGGGGCCACGCGCTTCAATGTCGCGCGCACGACGTTGATCGCCGAGCTGTTGCCGGTCAGTTCGTCGCCGCCGCCGATCTGCGCCTTGAGTGTCGCATTTTCGCGGCGCAGCCGTTCGGTCTCGGTCGCGCGGCTGACCAGATGGAGCAGCCGTTCGGCCTCGAACGGCTTTTCGATGAAATCGGCCGCCCCGCGCCGGATCGCGGTCACCGCGGTGTCGAGATTGCCATGCCCCGAAATCACCAGCACCGGCAGCGATGGATCGCGGCGCTTGATCTCGTCGAGCAGGTCCAGCCCGTCGAGCCGCGACCCCTGCAGCCAGACATCGAGCAGGACGAGCGAGGGGCGCCGGTCGCGGATCGCGTCCAGCGCGCTGTCGCTGTCGGCCGCCCCGCGCGCGGTATAGCCTTCATCCTCCAGCACGCCTGACACCAGGTCGCGAATGTCCTGTTCGTCGTCGACAATCAAAACATCGAGCGCCATCGCCGTCCTTCCATTCCACGCTTCAGTCCGCGCCCCCGCGTCATATGCCTCCCCCGGGCGATGTGTGCGTCATGTCACCGCCTCCAGCCCGTCCGCCTTGCCGGCAAGCGGCGCGAGCGCACCGGGATCGAGCAGGATGCGCACAACCGCCCCGCCGCCGTCCCGGTCATGCAGATCGATCGTGCCCAGATGTTCCTCGACGATCTTCTTGACGATCGCGAGGCCAAGGCCGGTGCCACGCGCGCGCAGCGTCACATAAGGCTCGAACAGCCGCGCCCGCTCGCTCGGCAGGCCCGCTCCGTCATCGGCGACCGTCACCACCAGCCGCCTTGGCCCCTCATCGGCGATGGTCATTTCGACCATGCCGGAGGCAGCGCCCTCGCCCGACCGCCGGCCGATCGCTTCGACGGCGTTCTTGACGATGTTGGTCAGCGCCTGACCGAGCTGGCGACGGTCGCACACCAGCACCGGGGCAGGATCGGGCGCATTCAGGACGAAGCGGATGCCCGGATGCGCGACCTCGTGCAGGAACATCGCCTGGCGAGCGATATCGACAATCGATTCGGCTGCGAACATCGGCTTGGGCATGCGCGCGAAGGACGAGAATTCATCGACCATGCGGCGCAGATCGCCCACCTGCCGCACGATCGTGTCGGTCAGCCGGTCAAAGGTCGCACGATCGGCGGCGATCTCCTTGCCATAGCGGCGCTGCAACCGCTCCGCCGCCAACTGGATCGGGGTCAGCGGGTTCTTGATCTCATGCGCGATGCGGCGCGCGACATCGGACCAGGCGGCGCGGCGCTGGTCGAGCAGCTGCTGGGTGATGTCGTCGAATGTGATCACATGGCCGCGCGCATCGGCGACGATCTTGACGGCCAGCGTCCGCGTCTCCCCGTCCCGCACCAGCTGCACCACCGGTTCCAGATCCGCCCCGTCGAGCAGCCGCGCCAGATCGGGCGCGACATCGTCCAGCCGCGCGCCGACCGGATCGCCCGCCATCGCCAGAAACGCCGCCGCCGAGCTGTTGATCAGCAGGATGCGCCGCTCGGCATCGATCGAAACCACCCCCGCGGTCACGCCCGACAGCACCGCCTCGGTAAAGGCCCGGCGGCGGTCGAGCTGGTCATTGGCCGCAACCAGCGCCTGGGTCTGTTCCTGCAGCCGCTCGGTCATGCGGTTGAACGCAAAGGCGAGCGTGCCGATTTCGTCGCGCGAGCGCGGGGCCTCCACCCGCGCGGCCAGATCCCCCGCCGCGACCTTGCGCGCCGCATCGACAAGTTCCCCGACCGGCCTGACCAGCCGGTCCGCCACGGTCAGCGCAATCCACACCGCCGCGCCGACGATCAGCAGCGAAATCAGCAGCAACGCGGCGTTGAAGCGCAGCTGCAGGGTGCGCGACCGCTCCAGCAGCGCGCGGTAGTCGGTCAGCACCGCCGCCGCCCGGCGCGACTGGGACAGGGCGTTCAGGTCGGTCGCACGCGACGCATAGAGATAGGTCGGCGAATCCGGCAACAGCCGCGTCACCGCCTCGATCCGGTCCATGCTGTTGGTCACGACCACCGGCACGCCCCGGCCCAGTTCGCGCACGATGTCGGGCGACACGCGCTCCTCGACAGGGCGCGAGTCGGGATTGACCATCGCCAGCGTTCGCGCCGTTCCGTCGGGCGAAATCGTCACGATGGCGGATTCGCTCAGCTTGCGGGCGAGCACCTGCCAGCCATAGCCTTCGGCAAACTCGGGACTGGCGAGCGTCGCCTCGCGCAGGAAATCGCGCAGGTCGCCCGCCATCGTCACCGTCTCATCGGCGACGTCGCGGCGCTTTTCGCGGTAATAGCCCTGGGCCAGTTCGCTCGCATTTTCGAGCATCCCCCGCGCCCGATCCGAAAACCAGAACTCGACGCCATATTGAAACAGCAGCGACGCGAAAATGACGACGAGCAGCGTCGGCACGGCGGCGATCGTCGAAAACAGCGCCACCAGCCGGACATGCAGCCGCCCGCCCCCGCCGACCGGCGAACGTGCGGCGCGGCGCATCGCCACCCGCCGCCCGAGCAGCACGAGCAGCGCAATCGCCGGCACCAGATTGGCGACCAGCAGCAGCGCCATGAATGGCGGCGACAGCGGGGAGTTGGCCGGCTGGCGGGCGAGCAGGAAGTAGCTGCCGATGCCAATGGCGATCGCGGCAACCAGCGTTGCGAGTTCGAGCAGCGGGACATAACGGGTCCGCCCGCGCGCCACTGCAAACGCCCGCTGCCAGCGCGGGATCGGTCGCGGTGCCGCCTGATGCAAACCGGCATTCATCGTTGCATCATTACAACAGATTGATGCTCCGGCAAGCGGATGTTGCCGCAAGGCAACAGTTGGCTGCCATGATCGCGGCGCGCGGCTCAGCCCCGGCGGCGCGCGCGCTGCGGATCGATGCCATGATCGGCCAGCTTCTTGCGCAGCGTGTTGCGGTTCAGCCCCAGCAGCGACGCAGCGCGCAACTGATTGCCGCCGGTCGCGGCCAGCGCCGCGGTCAGCAGCGGCCCCTCGATCGTGGCGACGATGCGGTCATACAGGCCGTCGGGGGGCAGGCCCGGATGATGTTCGGCGAACAGGGCGGCGAGCGCACGTTCGATCAGCATCGCCAGATCCGCCTGCTGCGGATCATCGGCGGGCTGGGCGAGCGCCCCCAGATGGCGCTCGATCGTCGCCGCGCCGATCCGGTCCTCGCGCGCGAGCACGGCCAGGCGGCGCATCAGATTTTCCAGCTCGCGGACATTGCCGGGCCAGCCATGCGCGGCCAGCCGGTCAAGCGCGTCGCGGCCAAGCGTCTTGCGCGGCAGCCCCTCGCCCGCCGCCTGATCGAGGAAATGATTGGCCAGCAGCTCGATATCCTCACGCCGGCGGCGCAGCGGCGGGACGTCGATCGGCACCACGTTCAGCCGGTAATAGAGATCCTCGCGGAACACCCCCTGCTCGATCAGGCGCGGCAAATGCTTGTGGGTCGCGGCGATCACGCGCACATCGGCGCGCTCCAGCCGCGCCCCGCCGACCAGATGATATTCGCCGGTCTGGAGCACGCGCAGCAGCCGGGTCTGCGCCTCGAGCGGCATGTCGCCGATTTCATCGAGGAACAGCGTGCCGCCGCGCGCCTGTTCGAACCGGCCCGGCGTGCGCGCCTGCGCGCCGGTAAAGGCCCCGCGTTCATGGCCGAACAGTTCGGATTCGATCAGCTCGCGCGGGATGGCGGCCATGTTGATCGCCACGAACGGCGCACCGGCGCGCGGCCCCAGCTCATGGATCGCCCGCGCGATCAGCTCCTTGCCGGTCCCGCTTTCGCCCATCACCAGCACCGACAGGTCGGTGGCGACGACGCGGGCAATGGTGCGGTAGACGTCCTGCATCGCCGCCGAGCGGCCGATCAGCGGCATCCGGTCGAGCGGCGCGGTGCGCGGCGCGGGTTCGGCCCGGCCGCGCGCCAGCAGCCCGCTGTCGACCGCGCGCACCAGTTCGTCGAGATCAAACGGCTTGGGCAGATATTCATACGCGCCGCGTTCGGTGGCGCGCACCGCGGTGGTCAGCGTGTTCTGTGCCGACATGACGATCACCGGAATGTCCGGCCTGCGGGCGGCCAGCCGCTCGACCGCTTCCAGCCCGTCGCCATCGGGCAGGACGACATCGGTGATGAACAGGTCCGCCCGCGCAATCGCCCCCGCCGCCGCCGATATGGTGCCGACCCCCGTCACCGTATGGCCGGCGCGCCTCAGCCCGGCGGTCACCACCGTCCGGATCGCGGCATCGTCGTCGAGAAGCAGGATATGGGCCATTACCCTCTCATTGCGCGCGCGGCAGGAGCAGGCGGAACACCGTGCGCCCGTCTTCACGCGAATAGCGCAGGATGCCGCCCATGTCGCGGGCGAGCTTGTCAGCGAGCGCGAGGCCCAGGCCCTGCCCGCCCCGCTTGGTGGTCACGAAGGGTTCGAACAGATGCTCGACCAGATCCTCGGGCACGCCGGGGCCGTCGTCGCTGACGCGGATCTCGATCGGCAGGGCGACGCGGCGGCCGCTGCCATCGGCCACCGAGACGCCGTGGCGATAGGCGGTGGCGATCTGGATCAGCCCCTTGTCCGCCACCGCCTCGGCGGCGTTTTTCAACAGGTTGATGAGCAGCTGGGCAAGCGAGTCGCGGTGGGTGAGCACCGGCGGCAGCGACGGATCATAGCGTTCCTCGATCACCGCATGGGCGGCAAAGCCCGATGCCGCCACCAGCCGCACATGCTCCAGCACCGTATAGAGATTTTCCGGCGCCAGCGGCACCGGCCGTTCGTCGGTGAACTGCTGCATCCGGTCGATCAGCGCGGCGATCCGGTCCACTTCGCCGCGGATCAGACGGGTCAGCGCCTGCGCCTCGCCGCGCACCTCGCTTTCGATCAGCTGCGCGGCGCCGCGAATGCCCGACAGCGGATTTTTGATTTCATGCGCAAGCATCGCTGCCGCGCCGACCGCGCTGCGCCCGGCCCGCTCGCGCGCCGGGCCCAGCCCCCGCGTCACCGCCCCTGCTGCAGCACGAGCACGCGCCAGCCCGGGCGGTCGAGCACCGGGCCGACCAGAAAATCCACCCTCAGCCTCAGCCCGCGCGTCGTCATCAGCGGCTGGTCATACAGCGCCAGCGCCCCGTCGCTGCCGGTGCGGCGGACATAATCGAGCGGCGGCACGATCAGATCGGCCAGCGGCCGCCCGCGCATCGTCGCGACGCCGATGTTGAGCAGATTTTCAGCGGCTGCATTGGCCTCGCGCACCCGCTCGTCGGGGTCGAGCACGATCAGCGGCGTCGGCAGCGCGGCAATGATCTCCGCCGCTGCTATGCCCGCCGCGCCGGAGATCAGGCTGCTGCCCGGCTCAGCCACGGGGCGTAGAATTCGGCGAGCATCGCCAGCACCCGGTCCGCCGAGGCTTCCTGGTTCACCCGGTTGCGGAACTCGGCCGACCCGGTCAGGCCGCGCGTGTACCAGCCGATATGCTTGCGCGCCATGTTGACGCCGGTCGTCTCGCCGTAATGATCGAGCATCGCGTGGTAATGCTCGACGATCAGGTGATATTGCTCCTCGATCGTCGGGTCGGGCATCGCCTGGCCGGTCGCGAACCAGCGCATCACCTGGGCGAGCAGCCACGGCTTGCCATAGGCACCCCGGCCGATCATCACCCCGTCCGCCCCCGATTGTTCGAGCGCCTGTTCGGCGTCCGCAATCGAGCAGATGTCGCCATTGACGATCACCGGCACCTTCACCGCCTGCTTGACCCGCGCGACGAACGCCCAGTCGGCCTCGCCTTTGTACATCTGGCAGCGGGTGCGGCCATGCACGGTGATCATCCGCACGCCCAGATCCTCGGCGATGCGTGCCAGTTCGGGCGCATTGAGGCTCTGATGGTCCCAGCCCATCCGCATCTTGAGCGTGACCGGGCGGCTCACCGCCTTGACCGTCGCCTCGATGATCGCGGCAGCGAGCGGCAGGTCGCGCATCAGCGCCGATCCGGCATCGCCGTTCACCACCTTCTTGACCGGGCAGCCCATGTTGATGTCGATGATCGCCGCCCCGCGATCCTCGTTCAGCCGCGCGGCCTCGGCCATTTCGCGGGGGCTGCAGCCGGCAAGCTGCATCGACACCGGTTCCTCGATCGGGTCCCAGGCCGCCTTTTGCAGCGACTGGCGCGTTTCGCGGATCATCGCCTGGCTGGCGATCATCTCGGTGACGTTCAGGCCGGAGCCATAGCGCCGCACGATCCGCCGGAACGGCAGATCGGTGACGCCGGTCATCGGCGCCAGCAGCACGGGGCTTTCGATCCGCACCGGACCGATCTCGATGGGCTTCAGTCGGGACATGATGTGCCTTGAAAAGAGGCAGTGCCATAGCCGTGTCGGGCCTTTCCGACAAGGCAGGAGCGGTCTATCGCCGGACGCATGACCGATATGATCGCAGTGATCGTCGCCGCCGGGCGCGGCGAACGCGCAGGCGGCGGCCTGCCCAAGCAATATCGCGCGCTGGCGGGCCTACCGCTGATCGCCCATGCCCATGACAGCCTGATGCGCCATCCGCGCGTCGCGGGCGTCGTGCTCGTCGTGGCCGAGGGAGCGGAGGAGATGGCCCGCGCCGCGCTCGATGGCCGGCCGGTCCTGGCCATGGTCCCCGGCGGGGCGACGCGGCGGGCCTCGGTCGCAGCCGGGCTGGAGGCGGTGGCCGCGCTTGGGCACGGCGACCGGGTGCTGATCCATGACGCGGCCCGCCCGCTCATTCCCCGCGCCGTCATCGACCGGCTGGCCGCAGCGCTCGACGATGCGGCGGGAGCGGTGCCGGTGCTGCCGGTCGCCGACACGCTCGCCCGCGGCGATCAGGGCGCGCTTGGCGACATCGTGCCGCGCGACGGGCTGCAGCGCGTCCAGACGCCGCAGGCCTTCCGGCTGGACGCGATCCTTGCCGCCCATCGCGGCTGGGCGGGCGGCGAGGAGCCGACCGACGACGCGCAGATGCTGCGCGCGCTGGGGGAGCCGGTCGCGCTGGTCGCGGGCGATCCGGTGCTCGACAAGATCACCCATCCCGCCGATTTCGACCGCGCCGAAACCTGGCTGGCGGCGGCGAGCAGCTGGCGGACCGGCATGGGCTATGACGTCCACCGGCTGGGCGACGGCCATCAGCTGTGGCTGGGCGGGATCAACATTCCCCATGCGCAGGGCCTGATCGGCCACTCTGATGCCGATGTCGCGCTGCACGCGCTGACCGACGCCGTGCTGGGCGCGATCGGCGACGGCGATATCGGCAGCCATTTCCCGCCCAGCGACCCGCAATGGCGCGGCGCGGCCTCGTCCCGCTTTCTCGAACATGCGGCGCTGCGCGTCGCGCGGGCCGGCGGACGGATCGAGCATGTCGACCTGACGATCATCTGCGAGGCGCCCCGGATCGGCCCATATCGGGACGCCATCCGCGCGCACATCGCCGGGCTGTTGCGGCTTCCCGAAGGGCGGATTAGCGTCAAGGCAACGACCACGGAGCGGCTGGGCTTTACCGGCCGGGGCGAAGGCATTGCCGCCCAGGCCGTGGCCACAGTGCGGATCATCGAGGCTCTGGCATGACCGGCGGCCGGCACCGCGTCGCCAGCCCCGCCGGGCGGTGCAACGCGGCTGCCGCAATGGCCGGTCAGCGCGGGCCCAGGGAGGTTTTGGAATGACGGATTATCTGCTGCCCGAGGCGCTGCGCGAGGCCGCCCGCGCGGTCGTGGAGGCCAATCGCGCTGCCGGGCGGCGCATCGCGGTGGCCGAAAGCTGCACGGGCGGGCTGGTCAGCGCCGCGCTGACCGAGATTGCCGGCTCGTCCGACGTGTTCGAAACCAGCTTCGTCACCTATTCGAACGAGGCGAAGATGGACCTGCTGTCGGTCAGCCTCGACGTGCTTGAAACCTTTGGATCGGTGTCGGTCGCGGTTGCCTGGGCGATGGCGCAGGGTGCGCTCGCGCGGTCGCGCGCCGATGTCGCGGTGGCGATCACCGGCATTGCAGGGCCCGGCGGCGGCAGCGAGAAAAAGCCGGTCGGCACCGTGGTGTTCGCCCGCGCCGAGCGCGACGCAGCGCCCGATCAGGTCAAGGCCGAACGGCGCGAGTTCGGCGATCTTGGCCGGGGCGGGATCCGCCTTCAGGCGGCGTTGTGCGCGCTTGAACTGCTGATGCCCGAGGCGTCGGTCGCGCCCGGGGCGTAAAGCGCTGCGGCACGCGCTTCGAACGCGCCGATCATCTTGCGCAGCGCGGTATCGAACATCTGGCCGGCAATCGCCTCGAACAGCCGGTTGCGGAACGCGAAATCGACGGTGAAGTCGACCAGCGTTCCGCCCTGCCCGTCCGGGCGGAAGCCCCATTCATTGCTCAGATGCTTGAGCGGCCCGTCGAGGTAATCGACAGTGATCCGCGCCGGCCGCGTCTTGTGAACGCGGCTGGTGAAGCGTTCGCGCAGCGCCTTGAACCCGACGATCAGGTCGGCGACCATCTCGGTCTCGCTGTCCGAGCGCACCCGCACCGCCGCGACCCAGGGCAGAAACTCGCCATAGCGCGCGACATCGGCGACCAGGTCGAACATCTGCTCCGGCGAATAGGGCAGCTGCCGGGTCTCGCTGTGCCGCGGCACCGGGATCAGCGCCCCAGACGCGCGTTGCGCGCCGCGCGCAGCCGCTCGAAATCCTCGCCGGCATGGTAGCTCGACCGGGTGAGCGGCGACGAGGCGACGAGCAGAAAGCCCTTGGCGCGGGCGATCGCGGCATAGGCGTTGAACGCCTGCGGCGTCACGAACTCCGCCACCTTGGCATGGCGGGGCGTGGGCTGGAGATACTGGCCCATGGTCAGGAAATCGACATCGGCGGAGCGCATGTCGTCCATCACCTGATGCACCTCCAGCCGCTCCTCGCCCAGCCCGAGCATGATGCCCGATTTGGTGAAGATCGTCGGGTCGAGCCGCTTGACCTGTTCAAGCAGCCGCAGCGACGCATAATAGCGCGCGCCCGGCCGGATCGTCGGGTAGAGCCGCGGCACCGTTTCCAGATTGTGGTTATAGACATCGGGCCGCGCGGCGACGATCGCCTCGACCGCCGCCTCATGCTTGTTGCGGAAATCGGGCGTCAGGATCTCGATGGTGGTCGACGGCGTCGTGCGGCGCAGCGCCTCGATCACCTTGACGAACTGGCTGGCGCCGCCGTCCGGCAGATCGTCACGGTCGACCGAGGTGATGACGATGTGCTGCAGCCCCATTTCGGCGGCGGCATCGGCGACATGCTGCGGCTCCTTGGGATCGACGGCGCGCGGCATGCCGGTCTTGACGTTGCAGAACGCGCAGGCGCGCGTGCAGACATCGCCCAGGATCATCACCGTCGCGTGTTTCTTGGTCCAGCACTCACCGATATTCGGGCAGGCGGCCTCTTCGCACACGGTCGCGAGATTGAGCCTGCGCATCAGCGCGCGGGTCTCGGCAAAGCCGGTGCTGGTCGGCGCCTTGACGCGGATCCAGTCGGGCTTGCGGATGCGCGGCGCGCGCGGCTCGGTCGAAAGCGGTTCGGTCATGTGCGTGCAGATAGCGATCCGGTGGCGGCCTTGCCACCCCCGCCGCGCGGCCTTAACCGCAACCGTGATGAAACAGGGATTTGAGGCGCTGATCGCGGGCTATCGCCGGTTCCACGATTCCGGCTGGACCACGCAGCGCGAACGCTGGGCTGCCCTGTCGGCGGCGCAGGCGCCGCAGGTGATGGTCATTGCCTGTTCCGACAGCCGGGTGGACCCGGCGCAGATTTTCGACACCTCGCCCGGCGAGATGTTCGTGGTGCGCAACGTCGCCGCACTGGTGCCCCCGTTCGAGCGGGGCGGCGGACATCATGGCGTATCGGCGGCGCTCGAGTTTGCGGTCACCCAGCTTGAGGTGCGCGACATCGTGGTGATGGGGCACGGCGCTTGCGGCGGGGTGAGCGCCGCGCTCAGCCGCCGGTTCGAAGCGTCCGCACCCGGCGATGGCGGCTTCATCCATGACTGGATGGCATTGCTCGATCAGGCGCGGCAGCGCGTGATGGCCGAACATGGCGACGGGCCGGACGCGGTGGCGGCGCTGGAGCGCGAGAGCGTGCGCGTCAGCCTTGCCAATCTGCGCAGCTTCCCGTTCATCGCACCGCGCGAGGCGGCGGGCACGCTGCGCCTGCACGGCGCGATATTTTCGATTGCCGACGGGCTTTTGAGCCTTCTCGACCCGGCTGACGGCAGCTTCGGGCCAGTAACGTCGGGCCAGTAACGTCGAAACAGTGATGGCCGCGGACTGATCCGGGCTGTTGCCGGCACCGCGCCGCGGGGCGCAGTGCCGGCAAACCAAGCTTACTTCTTGCCGAGCGTGAGGCCGCCAAAGCGCTTGTTGAAGCGCGCGACCTGACCACCGGCGTCGAGCAGACGCTGGGTGCCGCCCGTCCAGGCCGGATGGGCCAGCGGGTCGATTTCGAGGACCATAGTGTCGCCTTCCTTGCCCCAGGTCGAGCGGGTCTCGTAGACGGTGCCGTCGGTCATCTGCACCTTGATCATGTGATAGTCGGGGTGGATGTTCTTCTTCATGCGCCTTGCTCCGTCAGGGCTGGTTTCCGACCAGCCACGCAAATGGAAGGCGGGCCGGTAGCAGAACCGGCCCGGTGGTTCAACCGATCAGCATCGTCCCGCTCAGGCCGGCGCGTCCGCGATCATGGCGGTGAACGACGCCTCGGCCGCCAGCTCGCCATCGACCAGCGCACGGCCGGCGAACTTGCACACCCGCGCCCGCTTCTGGACGAAGCTGACCTCGAGACGCAGCAGCACGCCCGGTTCGACGGGCTTGCGGAACTTCGCATTCTCGATCGCCATGAAATAGACGAGCTTGCCGGTCCCCGCGAGGCCGAGCGTCTCGATCGCCAGCACGCCGGCCGCCTGGGCCAGCGCCTCGACGATCAGCACGCCCGGCATGATCGGGCGACCGGGGAAATGCCCCTGGAAGAACGGCTCGTTGAACGACACCGCCTTGATCGCCGCAATCGACTGGTCGGGGACCAGGCTTTCGACCCGGTCCACGAGCAGCATCGGATAGCGGTGCGGCAGCGCCGCGAGCACGCGGGTGATGTCCAGCGGCCCGCGTTCGACCGCCTCACCGTCCATGATCAGCGGCCCTGGGGCTGCTGGGCCGGCTGCTGCGCCGGCTGCGGCAGCGGGGTCACGCTGACGCTGGGCAGCTGGGTGTTGAGCTGGGCGAGCACATCGTTGGTGATGTCGATCGCCGGGGCGACCGCCAGCACCGCACCACGGTCGAGCACGACGCTCGCGCCGCGCGCGGCAAGCGTGCTGTCGATGATCGGCCCGAGGCGCGTGTTGATCTGCTGCAGCACATGCTGCTGGATCGACCGCAGATTCTGCTCGCCGCGGTTAAGCTCCTCATTCGCCTGGTTCTGGCGGGTCTGGAGCGACTGGATCCGCTGCTGGAGCGCGGCGTCGGGCTGCTTGCCCTGCAGCGCCTGCACCTGGGTCTGCAGGGCCTGCGCCTCGGTCTGCAGCGGCGCGGCCAGCGTCTGCTGGCGCTGCTGCAGCTGCTGGACCTGCGCCTGCAGCTGGGTCTGGGCGGCGCGGCAGGCCGTGCATTCGCGCAGGATGCGGTCGGTGTCGACAACCGCGATGGTCGCGTTGGGCAGCTTCTGCGCGACGGCCGGGGCGGCGGACAGCGCGAGCGCGGCGAGCGCGATGGTGGTGAGCTTGGTCATCAGAACTGGGTCCCTACGTTGAAAGTGATGAGCTGGGGATCGTCACCCGGCTGGGTGACAAGCGCCTTGGCGATGTCGATGCGCAGCGGGCCGAACGGCGAGTTCCAGTTGACCCCGAAACCGGCCGACACGCGCGGCCTCCAGGTGTCGCCCAGGAACTGTTCGTCGAAGGCGGGCAGCGGGGTCGTGCCCGTCGGGCAGGCACCGCCGGCCGGCGGGAAGGTCAGCTGGCCGGTCGCGATGTTGCGGCACTTGGCCTTGATCACGCCATCGGCCGGATCGCGGAATGTCTCGCGCGAGGTGACCTGCGGACGCTTGACCCCGAACACCGAACCGATGTCGACGAACACCGAAGGGCGGATGCCCAGTTCCTGGATGCCCGAGCCGAGCGGCAGCGGCATCTCGATCTTGGCAAGATAATAAGCGCGACCGCCGAGCGAGTCGTCGGCGAGCAGTTCGCGCCGCCGGCCGATGATCGGCTCGCCCTGCTCATCGAGCTGATAGCGCAGCACGCGCGGACCGATGCCGCGGATCTCGAAGCCGCGGAACTGCGGCTGGCCGAGGAAGAAGCGGTCGATGATCCGCACCGGCTCGATCGCGTTGCCGTTCTCGTCGCGCAGGGTGCGGTTGAACGAGCGGATATAGCCGCCCTCAAAGCCGAAGTTCAGGACGAAGCCGCGGCCGAGATTGACATATTTGTCGGCGTTCAGGCGGCTGCGCAGATAACGGATGCTGCCGCCCAGGCCCGCAAAATCCTGGTTCCAGGTGATGCGGTTGCCGCGCGTCGGGCGGATGCCGTTATCGAGCGTCGAATACACGATCGAATAGCCGATCGACGACGTCGTCTGCTTGCCGATGGTGTCGCACAAGAAGCGCCCGGCCAGGAACGGATCGCAGCGCCCGCCGGTGAAGAAATCCTGCGCCAGCGACACATCGTCGATGCTGAAGTTGTAGCGCGCCTGGAACTGCATGAACTCGGTCAGCGGCACGCCGAGGCGCAGCTGGAACCCGGTCGACACCTGGCTGTAGGTGGTGTTGCGCTGATTGCCGCCGATAAAGTTGAACTGGTTGAAATCGCGCCGGAAGATGTTGCCGCCCAGCGCGATGTTGCGATCGAGCAGATAGGGCTCGGTAAAGCCGAGCTCGACCGATTTGTTGAACTGCGAATAATTGACCGAGGCGCTGACCGACTGGCCGCGCCCGCGGAAATTGTTCTGCGAGATGCCGGCATTGACGATGAACCGCTCAAGGCTGGAAAAACCTGCCGACAGCGTCAGCTCGCCGGTCGGCTTTTCCTCCAGATTCGCCTCGAGCACGACCCGGTCCGGGCCGGAGCCCGGCTTCTGCTCGATCTCGAATTTTTCCTGGAAATAGCCGAGCGACTGGATGCGGTCCTTCGAACGCTTGACGAGGAAGGCGTTGAACGCATCGCCTTCCTGCAGGCGGAACTCGCGCCGGATCACCTTGTCCTGCGTGATGGTATTGCCGTTGATGTCGATGCGCTCGACATAGACGCGCGGCGTTTCGGCGACCTGGAAGGTCAGCTCCATCGTCCGCGTTTCGGCATCGCGGTTGAAGTTCGGTTCGACCTGCGCGAACGCATAGCCGAGCAGGCCCGCGGTCTCGCTGATCGAGTTGACCGTGTCTTCGACCTGCTTGGCGTTGTACCAGTCGCCCGCCTTCATCGGCAGCAGCGTCTTGACGAAATCCGGCTTGAAGTCGCGCAGCTCGCTTTCGACCTTCACCTCGCCGAATTTATACCGCTCCCCTTCCTCGATCACATAGGTGATGATGAAGTCTTCCTTGTCCGGCGTCAGTTCGGCGACCGCCGACACGACGCGGAAATCGGCATAGCCCTCGGTCAGGTAGAACTGCCGCAGCTTCTGCTGGTCATAGGCCAGCCGGTCGGGGTCATAGCTGGTGTTGGAGCTGAAGAAGCTGGTGATGCGGGTCTGCTTCGTCGCCATTTCGCCGCGAAGGCGATCGGCGCTGAATTTGTCATTGCCGATGATGTTGATCTGCCGGACCTTGGATTTCGGCCCTTCGGAGATCGCATAGACGATATCGACCCGGTTCTGGTCGAGCATCACCATCTGCGGTTCGACGGTGGCGGCGAACCGACCCTGGCGACGATAGAGTTCGATGATCCGGGCGACATCGGCGCGAACCTTCGACCGGGTGAAGATCTGCCGCGGCGCGAGGCGGATCTCCTTGAGGATCTTGTCCTCCTTCAGCCGCTTGTTGCCCTCGAACAGGATGCGGTTGATGACCGGGTTTTCCTTGACCTCGATGGTCACGACGCCGGCGGCGGTCTCGCGCACCGTCACGTCGGCGAACAGCTCGGTCTCGAACAGGTCCTTGATCGCCTGGTCGCCCGCTTCGGCGGTATAGAGCTGGCCCGGGCGCAGCTTCACATAGGAGCGCACCGTATCCGGCTCGATGCGCTGCGAACCGACGACATTGACCTGGGTGATGATGTCACCCTGCGGCGCGGGCACGAACGTCACCGGCGGCGGTGCCGGTGTGGCGGGCGCGCCCACCGTCTGCGCGACCGCGACGGACGGGCAGATGGTGCCCGCAAGCAGGGCCGCAACCGCGCGTCTGCCGAATGGATGAAATGCTGTCGCCGTCACCGAAATACCCTTGGACGAAAATGAAAGTCCCGCGCCCAGTGCGCGCCCTGCCCGATGGCGTTTAACCGATCAACCCCGCCAGCCCCGCCAGAGCCCAAAAGCGGCCAGATCGTTGAACGTCACGAACAGCATCAGCGACAGCAGCAGCACCAGCCCGGAACGATAGGCCCATTGCTGCACCTCGGCACCGACCGGCTTTCTGCGCAGCGCCTCGATCCCGTAGAACAGCAGATGGCCGCCATCCAGCATCGGGACCGGCAACAGGTTGATGAAGCCAAGATTGATCGAAATCAGCGCGATCAGATAGGCGAGACTGGTCAGCCCGGCACTCGCCGCCTCGCCCGAAAACTGCGCGATGCGCAGCGGCCCGCCCAGTTCGCTGACCGGCCGCAGCCCGGTGATGATCTGGCCGATGCCATCGACCATGGTCCGCATGATGCCCAGTGTCTGATCGACCGCAACGCCCGGCGCCTCGACCAGCGAGACACGCTCCACGACCGGCGTCGGCGAGGTGATGCCCATGCGCCCGAACGCGTAACGATTGCCGAACCGGTCGGCCTTGTACTGCACGGCCGGGATCGCGGTGATGGTGCGCATGCGGCCGTCGCGTTCAACTTCGAAGCGGATCGGCACCGCCGGGCGTGCGATCACATATTCGGCGATATCGCCGAAATCATCGACAGCGCGCCCGTCGACGGTATGAATGCGGTCGCCGGCACGGATCCCCGCGCTGGCCGCCGCGCTGCCCGGCTGAACGGTGCCCGCGACGGGCGGGGTGCGGTTGACGCCGACCAGCATCGCAAACGCCGCCAGGATCATCACCGCGACGATGAAGTTGGCAACCGGCCCGGCGGCGACGATGATCGCCCGCTGCCACAGCGGCTTGGCCTGGAATGTCTGCGCCCGCTCCTCCGCCGGCAAGGCGAGCCAGGCGGGATCGGGTTCGCTGCCCGCATTGAGGTCACCCGCGAAGCGGACATAGCCGCCCAGCGGCAGCCAGCCAAAGGTCCAGCGCGTGCCGCGCCGGTCGGTCAGCCCGAACAGCTCGCGCCCGAAGCCGATCGCGAACACCTCCGCCTTCACGCCGAACAGCCGCCCGGCAAGATAATGGCCAAGCTCGTGCAGGAACACGAGCGGACCGATCACGCCGAGAAAGGCAAGGACCGTCAGCAGCACGCCGGGAGACTGGGTCAATCGACAAACACCTTCATCGCGGCTTCTGCCTGCCTGCGCGCATCTTGATCGATGCTGAACACATCGTCGATCGATCGGGGCGCGGGCGGATCATAGCGGCCGAGCGTTTCCTCGACAATTGCAGCGATGTCGAGAAAGCCGATCCGGCGGCCGAGAAACGCCGCCACCGCCACTTCATTGGCGGCATTGAGGATCGCCGGGCGCGCGCCGCAGGCGATCACGGCTGCGCGGGCCAGCCGCAGCGCGGGGAAGCGGTCTTCGTCCGGTGCCTCGAACTCCAGCCGGCCGTGGCGCACAAGGTCCAGCCGCTCGGCACGCGTCGTCATCCGGTCGGGCCAGGCAAGCGTGTAAGCGATGGGCGTGCGCATGTCGGGCGTGCCCAGCTGCGCCAGCACCGACCCGTCGACATATTCGACCATCGAATGGATGACCGACTGGGGATGGACGAGGATCTCGATCCGCTCGTGCGGCACCGGGAACAGCCGCGCCGCCTCGATCAGCTCCAGCCCCTTGTTCATCATCGTCGCCGAATCGACCGAGATCTTGGCACCCATCGACCAGTTCGGATGGCGCACCGCCTCTTCGGGCGTGACCGACGCCATTTCGGCGCGCGAGCGCGACCGGAACGGCCCGCCGCTCGCCGTCAGCAGGATGCGTGCGATCCGGTCGGGCCGGTCATGGTCGAAACACTGCCAGATTGCATTATGTTCGGAATCAACCGGCAGGATGCGTGCGCCGGTGCGCGCGGCGGCAGCCGTCATCAGCGCGCCCGCCGACACCAGAGCTTCCTTGTTGGCGAGCGCGACGACGCCCCCCGCCTCGATCGCCGCCATCACCGGCGGCAGGCCGGCACAGCCGACGATCGCCGCCATCGTCCAGTCGGCCCCGGCCCGCGCGGCATCGACCAGTGCCCCTGCCCCGGCCGCCGCCTCGATCCCCGATCCGGCAAGCGCGGCGCGCAGGTCCCCGAGCAGCGCCTCCTCGCCGATCACCGCGATCCGCGCGCCCGTGCGCCGCGCCGCCGCCGCCAGACCCTGCACGTCGCGATTGGCGGTCAGCGCGACCACCTCGAACCGCCCCGGTTCCTGTTCGACCAGATCAAGCGTCGATGTGCCGATCGACCCGGTGGCCCCGAAAATCGAAATCTTCTTTGTCATAGCATCCGTTGGACGAGGATCAGGATCGCTGCCACCGGCGCAGCCGTGACCAGACCGTCAAGCCGGTCCATCACGCCGCCATGCCCCGGCAAGATCCGTCCACTGTCCTTCACCCCCGCACGGCGCTTCAGCGCGCTTTCGAACAGATCGCCCGCCTGGGCGACCACCGCCAGCACCGGGCTGAGCAGCGCCAGCGCCAGCGGCAGTTCCAGAAAGCGCCAGAGAATGAGGCCGAATGCAAGCGCCGCGATCACGCCGCCGCCCAGCCCGGCCCAGGTCTTGTTCGGGCTGATCGCCGGGGCAAGCTTCGGCCCGCCAATCGTCCGCCCGGCAAAATAGGCCCCGATATCGGTCGCCCACACCCCCGCCAGCACCCACAGGCACAGGAGCAGGCCGTCCGCCTCGGCGCGGATGAAGACCAGCGCGATCGCCGGCAGCACGACATAAAGAACACCCAGACCCAACCGCACCCGCCCGGTGATGCCCGCCGTCACCAGCGCCGCCGCCACGCCCAGCCCGAGCGCAAGCGATCCCGGACCGGCGGCAACCGGCGGCGGGGCGAGGATCGCCAGCGGCACACAGGCGGCAAACAGCGCCGCGCGGCGCCCGCGGGCGTCCGCGCCGGACAGATCGCACCATTCGGCGAGCATCAGCATCGCCGCCGTCGCGATCAGCAGCCACAGCCCCACCGGCCCGGCCCAGAGCGCGAGCAGCGCAACCGCGATCAGCACAAGCCCGACCGCGCTGCGCACGCCCAGATCAGATCCGGATTTGCCGGCGGTCATAGTCCGCCGAAGCGGCGCTCCCGCCGGGCGAAATCGTCCAGCGCCTGGGCCAGCCGGTCGCCATCGAAATCGGGCCACAGCGCATCGACGAACAGCAGCTCCGCATAGGCGCATTGCCACAGCAGAAAGTTCGACAGCCGGTGTTCGCCCGATGTGCGGATCAGCAGGTCAACCGGCGGCAGGCCATGCGTCGCCAGTTCGGATTCAATATGCGCCGGCCCGATAGCGGCGGGATCGAGCTCGCCGCGCGCACAGCGTTCGGCCAGCCGGCGCGTCGCCTCGACCAGCTCGTTCTGCGCGCCGTAATTGAGCGCGACGACCAGGGTGGTGCCGCGATTGTCCGCCGTGCGGGCAAGCGCCCCGTCGATCAGCCGCACCAGATCGGGGCTGAGCGCGCGATATTCGCCGATCACGCGTAGCCTGACCCCGGCCTGTGCCAGCTCTTCGATGTCGGCGAGGATGAAATGGCGCAGCAGCCCCATCAGGTCGGCCACTTCCTCGGCCGGCCGTCGCCAATTCTCGGACGAGAAGGCGTAAAGCGTCAGCACCTCGATGCCGAGATCACCGGCGGCGCGGACGACATTGCGCGCCGCCTCGACCCCCTTGCGGTGCCCGGCCACGCGCGGCAGCCGGCGCTTCTTCGCCCAGCGGCCATTGCCGTCCATGATGATCGCGACATGGCGCGGCCCGGCAGGCTCGCCCCCCGCCCCGGGCGTGGCCGCATCCGCCGCGGCGTGCGGCGGCGCGGACAGGGGGGCGCCCTGACCGGTCACTTGCCGAGGATTTCCTTTTCCTTCGCCTGGGCGGCGGCGTCGATCTCGGCGATCGTCGCATCGGTCAGCTTCTGCACATCGGTTTCGGCGCGCTTGCGCTCGTCCTCGCTCAGCCCGTTCTTCTTTTCATCTGTCTTGAGCGCGTCCATCCCGTCACGGCGCACATTGCGCACCGCGATCCGCGCCTTTTCCGCATACTGGCCCGCCAGCTTGGCGAGTTCGCGGCGGCGTTCCTCGGTCAGATCGGGGATCGGCAGGCGCAGCGTCTGCCCGTCGACAATGGGGTTGAGGCCGAGGCCCGCCGAACGGATCGCCTTGTCCACCGGCCCGACATTGGTGCGGTCCCACACCTGCACCGACAGCATGCGCGGTTCCGGCGCGGACACCGTCGCCACCTGGTTGAGCGGCATATGCGCGCCGTAAACCTCGACCTGCACCGGATCGAGCAGCGACGTCGACGCACGGCCCGTGCGCAGGCCGGTCAGATCGTGCTTCAGCGCCTCGACCGCGCCGTGCATGCGCCGTTCAAGGTCGGCCTTGTCATAAGCGGGCATCACTCAAGCTCCTTCGTTCTGAACGATCGTGGCCACGCCCTCACCGCGCAGCACCTGGGCCAGATTGCCCTGTTCGCGGATGTTGAACACGACGATCGGGATATCGTTGTCACGGCACAGCGCGATGGCACTGGCGTCCATGACCTTGAGGTCATCGGACAGCACCTTGCTGAACGCGACCGTTTCATAGCGGGTCGCGCTCGCGACCTTTTTGGGATCGGCGTCGTAAACGCCGTCGACCGACGTGCCCTTGAACAGCGCGTCGCAGTTCATTTCGGCCGCGCGCAGCGCAGCGCCGCTGTCGGTGGTGAAGAACGGGCTGCCGACCCCGGCGGCAAAGATCACGATCCGCCCCTTCTCCAGATGGCGCTGGGCACGGCGGCGGATATAGGGCTCGCACACCGACGCCATCGGGATTGCCGACTGGACGCGGGTGTCGACGCCGATCTGCTCAAGCGCGTTCTGCAGCGCGAGCGCGTTCATCACCGTGGCGAGCATGCCCATATAATCAGCGGTGGCGCGCTCAAAGCCCTTGGCGGCGGCGGCAAGGCCGCGGAAGATGTTTCCCCCGCCGACGACAACGCAAATCTCGTGCCCCGCTTCCTTGGCGGCGGCGATCTCGCCAGCGACGCGGGCGACGGTGTCGGGATCGATGCCGAACTGGCCCGGCCCCATCAACACCTCTCCGGACAGCTTCAGGAGAACACGGTTGAAGCGCGGGCGGGTCATGTTTGGTCCGATCGGGTTCGGTTCGGTGTGGCGCGCGACCTTAGTGGCGGCAGCGCGGAAATCCAAGCGTATCGGGCGGGCCGTGCCGCGCCCTGCCGCCAATGGGCGGCGAACGGGCGGGAACGCCGCCCGTCAGGCGGCAGCCGGGCCGGCGCATGGCCGGCCCGGCACCATCGTCAGGCCGACTTCAGCCCGGCGGTCGCGGCGACTTCGGCGGCGAAGTCGCTCTGCTGCTTCTCAATGCCTTCGCCCAGCTGGAAGCGGACGAAATCCTTGATCGCGATCGATCCGCCCGCCGCCTTGGCTTCGGCGGCGACCACGTCCTGCACCGGCGTCTTGCCGTCGATCACGAACGCCTGGGTGAGCAGTGCATTTTCCTTGCGGAACTTCTCGACCGGGCCGTTGATGATCTTCTCGGCGACTTCCGGCGGCTTGCCGGCGATCTTGTCGGCAGCCTTTTCACGGGCGATCGCGGCTTCGCGCTCGATCAGCGCCGGATCGATCAGGTCGCCGGTCAGCGCGAGCGGATAGGCGGCCGCGATGTGCATCGCGAGCTGCTTGCCAAGCGCTTCGATGCGGTCGGCCGGAGCATTGCCCTCGAGCGCGACGAGCACGCCGATCTTGCCAAGGCCGGGTGCCGCAGCATTGTGGACATAGGACACGACCGCGCCCTCGCTCACTTCGAGCACGCGGGCGCGGCGCAGCGACTGGTTCTCGCCGATGGTGGCGATGTTGGCAGTCAGCGCCTCCTGCACGGTGCCGCCGGCAGGCATGGCAGCGGCGAGCAGCGCGTCGACATCTTCACCAGTGCCGAGCGCGATCTGGGTGACGTCACGGACGAACGACTGGAACTGGTCGTTCTTGGCGACGAAGTCGGTTTCCGAGTTAACCTCGACAACCGCGCCGCGCGTGCCGGCAACGGCGACGCCGACCAGACCCTCGGCAGCGGTGCGGCCGGCCTTCTTGGCGGCGGCCGCAAGGCCCTTGGTGCGCAGCCAGTCGATCGCGGCTTCGATATCGCCGCCGGTTTCGTTGAGCGCCTTTTTGCAGTCCATCATGCCGGCACCGGAGCGCTCGCGCAGCTCCTTGACCGTTGCAGCCGTAATCTCCGCCATCATCTGGCTCCTTCCTGGCTTGGGTTTGGCCCAGCGGCGCTCCGCGCTCTGCCGGGCAGCTGTGACAAAATCGGGAAACCGGCGCGGGCGACGGTCAGCCGCCGCCCGCACCGGTCAGGCGGCCTTAGGCGGCCGCGCCTTCGCCGAGCACTTCCTCGGCCGGCGGGGTGTCCATCGCGCCGAGATCGACGCCGCGCTGCGCGGCACCGGCCTGACCGCCACGGGTCGCGGCCTGGGCGATCGCCTCGCAATACAGGCGGATGGCACGGCTGGCGTCGTCATTGCCCGGCACCGGGAAGGCGATGCCGTCGGGCGAGACGTTCGAATCGAGGATCGCGACGACCGGGATGCCGAGCGTGTTGGCTTCCTTGATCGCCAGCTCTTCCTTGTTGGCGTCGATCACGAACATCACGTCGGGAATGCCGCCCATGTCGCGGATGCCGCCCAGCGACAGCTCGAACTTGTCGCGCTCGCGGGTCAGCTGGAGGACTTCCTTCTTGGTCAGGCCGTGGGTATCGCCCGCCAGCTGCTCTTCCAGCGCCTTGAAACGCTTGATCGAGTTCGAAATCGTCTTCCAGTTGGTGAGCATGCCGCCCAGCCAGCGATGGTTGACATAATGCTGGCCGGCGCGGCGCGCGGCCTCGGCGATCGGCTCCTGCGCCTGGCGCTTGGTGCCGACGAACAGCACCTTGCCGCCGGCCGCGACCGTCTGGCTGACAAAGTCGAGCGCGCGGGCGAACAGCGGAACGGTCTGCGACAGGTCGAGGATGTGAACGCCATTGCGCTCGCCGTAGATGTACGGCTTCATCTTCGGATTCCAGCGATGCGTCTGATGGCCGAAATGCGCGCCGGCTTCGATAAGCGCCTGCAGAGAGACGGTGGGAACCGCCATGGTCTTTCTCCTACCCGGTTGAACCTCTGAGAGCCTGGAACCAGGTTGCCCCGGCACCGGTATGTGCGGCCCTCATGTGGAATGGGCGGCGCATTAGCGGCGCCGGCCAACAAATGCAAGGGTTGACAAGATCGGAACAAAGAGCGAACTACGGCGACGGAACAAATGGAGGCCATGATGATCGCCCTCACCGCTCACGTTCTTGCTGCCCTCGCTTTCTCGCTGCTGTTCGTGTCGGGCCTTGGCCTGGTGGGCGCGATGATCCTGCGCGACCTGCCGCAGATCCGCGCTGCGCTGGCACCGGGGCATATGGCCGGGGCCCGGCCCGTGCGTGCCGGACCGGTCAGGCCGGCGGGCCGGACGGCTCGGCTGCAGGCCGGGTCGGTGCGGGGCCTGCGGCTTGCCGCTGCCGCCTGACCCGCGCATAGGAACGGATGCTGAACGGGATCAGCCCGGCATAGACGATGGTGATGACGGTCAGCGTGATCCACGGATCGGATACCAGCGCCCCGCCCAGCAGCGCGACACCGGCAATCGCCTCCAGCCTGATGCCGCGGCGCAGACGCAGCGACGACCAGCTATAGGTCGCGACGTTCGAGATCATCAGAAAGGCGACCAGCGCGGCCCAGGGCGCGACCAGCCACGGCTCGCGCAGCGTCGCCTCTCCCGACCAGAGCCAGATATAGACGGGCAGCAGCGCCAGCCCCGCGCCGGCGGGTGCCGGAACCCCGGTCAGGAAACCGGCCGATTTGTGCGGCTGTTCGACGGCATCGATCTGGGCGTTGAACCGTGCCAGGCGCAGCGCGCAGCACACGGCATGGGCAAGCGCGAAGATCCAGCCGAATTTGGGCAGCGCCTGAAGTGACCAGAGATAGAGGATGATCGCCGGCGAAACGCCGAAGGCGATGACGTCGGACAGCGAATCAAGCTCGGCGCCGAACCGGCTCTCGCCCTTGAGCAGCCGGGCGATGCGCCCGTCCAGCCCGTCAAGCACCCCGGCGACGATGATCGCGCCGAGCGCCCGGTCCCATTCGCCGCCAATGGCAAAGCGCACGCCGGACAGCCCCATGCACAGCGCCAGCGCAGTGACCGCATTGGGCGCGACGGCGCGCAGCGAGATCCCGCGCAGGGGGCGGCGCGCGATCATTGCGGCAGGCCCGCTCCCGCCTCGGTTTCGCCCAGCCGGGCGATCACGGTTTCCCCGGCGATGGTGCGCTGGCCGAGCGCCACGCGCGGCGCGGTGCCGGCGGGCAGATAGACATCGACACGGCTGCCGAAGCGGATCAGGCCGACCCGCTCGCCGCGCCCGACCCGGTCACCCGGCTTCACGAACGGCACGATGCGCCGCGCGACCAGCCCGGCGATCTGGGTGAAGCCGATGCGGGTGCCATCCTCGGCCTCGACCAGGAAATGCTGGCGCTCATTGTCCTCGCTCGCCTTGTCGAGGTCGGCGTTCAGGAATTTGCCCGGGATATAGACGACCTGGCGGATCAGGCCGGCGACGGGCGCGCGGTTGATGTGGACGTCGAACACGCTCATGAAGATCGACACGCGCATCATCGGCGCGTCGTCCAGCCCGTCCGGCCCGGTCAGCTCGCGCGGCGGCGGCACCTGCTGGATCAGGGTGATCAGCCCGTCGGCGGGCGCGATCACCAGCCCCTCGCCCTGCGGCACGCTGCGCACGGGATCGCGGAAAAACGCCGCGACCCAGATGGTGATGCCGGCCATCGGCCAGGCGAGCGTTTCCCACGCCATCAGCGCAAAACCAAGGGTGATGAGCGCGGCGATCAGGACGAACTTGCGCCCTTCGGGATGAACGGCCGGGAAGCGCCACTTGACGGGGGCGGTGGCGGCGGGCGGGGTATCGAGGGAAGCCATGCCCCTGCGTCTAGGCCGGTCGGCGCGCAATCTCAACGGCGGATGGCGCACGCCCCAAGGCTTTGCCGGCACCGCGCTTGCTGCCATCGCCCCGGTTGATCGGGCCGCGCGGCTTGCCTAAGGGCGGTGCAAACGAAACCACAGGATGATTGTCGATGGCCAAGATCAAGGTGAAAACGCCCGTTGTCGAGCTCGATGGCGACGAGATGACCCGCATCATCTGGGCGTGGATCCGTGAACGGCTGATCCTGCCCTATCTCGACATCGACCTCGAATATTACGACCTGGGCATCGAGAAGCGCGACGAGACCGACGACAAGATCACCGTCGAATCCGCCCGCGCGATCAAGAAATATGGCGTCGGCGTGAAGTGCGCGACCATCACCCCGACGAGGCACGGGTGAAGGAGTTCGGCCTCAAGAAGATGTGGAAATCGCCCAACGGGACGATTCGCAACATCCTGGGCGGCGTGGTGTTCCGCGAGCCGATCGTGATCAAGAACGTCCCCCGGCTGGTGCCGGGCTGGACCGACCCGATCGTCGTCGGCCGCCATGCCTTTGGCGACCAGTATCGCGCGACCGATTTCCGCGTGCCCGGCCCCGGCAAGCTGCGCCTGGTGTTCGAAGGCGAGGACGGCCAGACGATCGACGAGGAGGTGTTCCAGTTCCCGTCCTCGGGCGTCGCGATGGCGATGTACAATCTCGACGATTCGATCCGCGACTTTGCGCGCGCGTCGCTGAACTACGGCATCCTGCGCGAATGGCCGGTCTATCTGTCGACCAAGAACACGATCATGAAGGCCTATGACGGGCGCTTCAAGGACATCTTCCAGGAGGTGTACGAGAACGAGTTCAAGGCGCAGTTCGAAAAGCTCGGCATCGTTTACGAACATCGCCTGATCGACGATATGGTCGCCTCAGCGCTCAAGTGGAGCGGCAAGTTCGTCTGGGCCTGCAAGAATTATGACGGCGACGTGCAGTCGGACTCGGTGGCACAGGGCTTTGGCTCGCTCGGGCTGATGACCTCGGTGCTGCTGTCGCCGGACGGCAAGACCGTCGAGGCCGAGGCCGCGCACGGCACCGTGACCCGTCACTACCGCATGCACCAGCAGGGCAAGTCGACCTCGACCAACCCGATCGCGTCGATCTTCGCCTGGACCGGCGGCCTCAAATATCGCGGCCGGTTCGACGGCACGCCGGACGTGACGCGCTTTGCCGAAACGCTCGAGCGCGTGTGCATCGAGACCGTCGAAAGCGGCCAGATGACCAAGGACCTCGCCATCCTGATCGGCCCGGATCAGCCCTGGATGACGACCGAGCAGTTCTTCGAGGCGATCCGCGCCAATCTTGAAAAGGCGATGGCCAACTGGGCCTGAGCCATTTTTTGAAACTGCCGCGCCGGGGGGTGATTTGGCCGTCACGCCCCGGCTTATGCGACCGAACGAGCTTGCTGTTTTGCCGCGTTTTCCGCACCGCCGGGTGTTTCCACCCGGGATGAAAACGCTCTAGGCTGCCGCGATGGCGATCAATCTGGCGAGCAGCGGTTTTTCGGATGCACTGGTGATCCTAGGCGCGGCGGGCCTGGTGATCCCTGCCTTTGCCCGGTTCCGCATCAACCCGGTCATCGGCTTCATTCTTGTCGGCGCGCTGGTCGGCCCGTTCGGCCTCGGCCAGCTCGTCGCCCGCCACCCCTGGCTTTACTATGTCACGATCTCGGAGCCCGAGGCCATCGAGCCTTTTGCCGAGTTCGGGATCATCCTGCTGCTGTTTTCCATCGGGCTGGAACTGTCCTTCCGCCGCCTGTGGGGCATGCGCGCACTGGTGTTCGGCGTCGGCGCGGCCGAGCTGTTCGGATCGGGCGCGCTGATCGGCGCGGGGCTGTGGCTGATCGGGATGCAGCCCGCCGCCGCCTTCGGCCTTGGCGTCGCGCTTGCTTTGTCATCGACTGCGCTCGTGTTGCCGATGGTCGGCACGAAAAGCGCGATCGGCCGCCCCGCTTTTGCGATGCTGCTGTTCGAGGATGTGGCGCTCGTCCCGATCATCTTCGTGCTGAGCGCCATCGGGCCGCGCGCCGGCGATGCCATGTCGGGCCTTGCGCAGACGCTGGCGCTGGGCACGGCGGCGATTCTGGCGCTTGTCGTCGGCGGCCGGGTGGTGCTGCCGCGGCTGTTCGCACAGGCGGCGCGCACCAAAAGTCCCGAGCTGTTCCTTGCCGCCAGCCTGCTGGTCGTGATCGCCGCCAGCCTGGCGACCAGCGCGGCCGGCCTGTCGCCGATCGTCGGCGCGCTGATCGCCGGGCTGATCATCGCCGAAACCGAATATCGCGGCGAGGTCGAATCGATCACCGCGCCGTTCCGCGGGCTGGCGCTGGGCGTGTTCCTGATCACCGTCGGCATGAGCATCGATCTGGCGACCGTGATCGCACGCTGGCCGGAACTCACCCTTGCGGTGATCAGCGTCATGCTGGTCAAGGCGCTGATGACCGGGGCGCTGCTCCGGCTGGCGGCCATCAACCGCGGCGCGGCGGTGCAGACGGCGGTGCTGATGGCCTCTCCGTCGGAAACGACGCTGATCGTCCTTGGCGCGGGCGCACAGGCCGGGTTGATCGCGGCATCGGATGCTGCGTTCTGGCAGATCGTGACCGCGCTCGGCCTCACCCTCACCCCGCTGCTCGCCCGGCTGGGCCGCGATCTTGGCCGCCGGATCGAGCGGGTCGAGGATATCGAGGCGAGCGACGAACCGCCCGGCGGCACGGTCATCATCGGCTTTGGCCGGGTCGGCCAGATGGTCGCCGACATGCTGAAGATGCACGGTAAGCCGTTCGTTGCGGTTGAATCGGATATCGACACCGTCGCTGGTGCCCGGCGCGACGGCTATCCGGTGCTGTTCGGCGATGCCAGCCGGCCCGATCTGGTCGACCGGCTGCGCCTCGGCCATGCCCAGGCGCTCATCCTGACCATGGACGATCCGGTGTTGAGCGTGCAGCTGACGCGGCGGGTGCGCGGCTGGGTGCCGGGCCTGACGATTGTCGCCCGCGCCCGCGATGCCGACCATGCCGCCGAACTCTACAAGGCCGGCGCGACCGATGCGGTGCCCGAGACGCTCGAAAGCTCGCTGCAGCTGTCCGAAGCGGTGCTGGTCGATCTGGGCGTCGCGGTCGGGCCGGTGATCGCCTCGATCCATGAAAAGCGCGACGAGCTGCGCCGCCAGATCAAGCAGGATGGCGGGTTGCAGCGCGAACCGCGCATGGCGCGCACGCGGCTGCAGGATCTGAACGAGGAACGTTGACCGCATCCGGGCCGGACGGATATCCTGCCCGGCCCGGCCCGGCACGGGACTGGAGTGGCTTCCGATCCGATTGCATCGGATCGGAAGCCACTCCAGGCTATTGTTTTACCGCGTTTTTGCTGTCGCCGGGTGAGGCCACCCGGCTTTAAAACGCTTTAGGCGAGCGTATAGGCGACGCGGCGGCGGCGCAGGCCATAGCCGGCCGCGCCAAAGCCGATCACCATCATCGCCCAGGTCGCCGGTTCCGGCACTTCGGCGATGGTGATGCGGTAATTGTCGAACGGGCGCGGGCCGCTGTTCTGCGCGGTGGTCGACACATCGAAGGTGCCAAGGCGGAAGACCGGCAGGTTCTGGCCGCGCGGCAGCGCGGTGTTGAAGCTCGCATTGGTAATCAGCGCGGTGTTGAGCAGGCGCAGGGTGCCGATCGGCAGCCAGCCCGACGCGCCGAGCGACAGGCCACCCTGCTGGCGGCCGGTGAAGAAGCTCAGGCCCGTCGTCGCCACGCCGGTGCCGGCGCCCGGCACATCGCGGTAGCTGACCTGGATGCCCGAGGTGTAGCGCACGCTGTCGGTCAGCACCAGGTCGGGCACCCGGCTGGTGTCGAGCGTGAAGCTGAAATCGCCGCGATCCTCGCCGCCGATATTGGTGATCGTGAAGATCAGCGTCGCGGCGTCGGCCGGCGCGGCAGCAGCGATCGCAATGGCCGCGGTGGCGGCCAGGAACAGTTTCTTCATCCTATATTACCCCTTTGCGCGATGACGAGGCAGGCGGCCATGCCGACCGGTCAGGCACGAGCGGGTAGTTAACACAGGCTTCAGATATGTGACAAAGGCGTGTTTGACCGTTCGTTTCGGGCCCTCGTGCCGCAATGGCACATTTCGCGCCCTTTTCGAGCTTGACCGGGCTTGCTAGGAGCGCCGGGATTTTTCAGCGAAACGCGGCCAGGACCACTGGCCCCAGACAAAAGAGGACACGCCCCATGACCGCTGTCGGCCAGGATACGCTTTCCACCCGCTCCGTGCTCGAGGTGGGCGGCAAGCGCTACGCCTATTATTCGATCGCCAAGGCGGCGGCGAAGGTCGGCGATGTGTCGCGCCTGCCCTTCTCGATGAAGGTGCTGTTTGAAAACCTGATCCGGTTCGAAGACGGCGTGACCGTGACGGTCGAGGACGTGAAGGCGCTCGCCGACTGGCAGAACAACCCGCGTTCGGACCGCGAGATCCAGTATCGCCCGGCCCGCGTGCTGATGCAGGATTTCACCGGCGTTCCCTGCGTCGTCGATCTGGCGGCGATGCGCGACGCGATGAACCGGCTGGGCGGCGACGCGCAGAAGATCAACCCGCTGGTCCCGGTCGATCTGGTCATCGACCATTCGGTGATGGTGGACGAGTTCGGCAATCCCAAGGCGTTCGAGCAGAATGTCGACTTGGAATATCAGCGCAACATGGAGCGCTATGAGTTCCTGAAATGGGGTTCCAAGGCGCTCGACAATTTCCGCGTCGTGCCGCCGGGCACCGGCATCTGCCATCAGGTCAACCTGGAATATCTGGCGCGCGCCGTCTGGTCGTCGGCCGATACCGCGGGCGAGACCGTCGCCTATCCCGACACGCTGGTCGGCACCGACAGCCACACCACGATGGTCAATGGCCTGGGCGTGCTCGGCTGGGGCGTGGGCGGCATCGAGGCGGAAGCCGCGATGCTCGGCCAGCCGGTGTCGATGCTGATCCCCGAAGTCGTCGGGTTCCGCCTGACCGGCAATCTGGCCGAAGGCATCACCGCGACCGATCTGGTGCTCACCGTCACCCAGATGCTGCGCAAGAAGGGCGTCGTTGGCCGCTTTGTCGAGTTTTACGGCCCCGGCCTCGATGCGCTGAGCCTGGCCGACCGCGCGACCATCGCCAACATGGCGCCTGAATATGGCGCGACCTGCGGCTTCTTCCCGGTCGATGCGCAGACGCTCGATTACATGCGCCTGACCGGCCGGCCGGAAGAAACCATCGCGCTCACCGAAGCCTATGCCAAGGCGCAGGGCATGTGGCGCGACGCGAACACGCCGGATCCGGTGTTCACCGACACGCTGGAACTCGACATGGGCACCGTCCAGCCCTCGCTCGCCGGGCCGAAGCGGCCGCAGGACCGGGTGTCGCTGGGCGACGTCGATGATGTGTTCAACGCCTCGGTCGAGGGCAAGTCCGCCGGCCGCCATGCCGTCGACGGCACCGACCATGGCATTGCCGATGGCGACGTCGTGATCGCCGCGATCACCAGCTGCACCAACACCTCCAACCCCTCGGTGCTGGTCGCCGCCGGCCTCGTCGCCCGCAAGGCGCGGGAAAAGGGCCTGACCCGCAAGCCCTGGGTCAAGACCAGCCTGGCCCCCGGCAGCCAGGTGGTCACCGACTATCTGGAAAAGTCCGGGCTGCAGGCGGATCTCGACGCGATCGGCTTCAACCTGGTCGGCTATGGCTGCACGACCTGCATCGGCAACTCCGGCCCGCTGCCGGCACCGATCAGCAAGTCGATCAACGACAATGACGTGGTTGCCGCCTCGGTCCTGTCGGGCAACCGCAACTTTGAAGGCCGGGTGTCGCCCGATGTGCGCGCCAACTTCCTCGCCTCGCCGCCGCTGGTCGTCGCCTATGCGCTCAAGGGCACGGTGCGCGACGACATGGTGACGACGCCGATCGGCAAGGGCAGCGACGGCCAGGACGTCTATCTGAAGGACATCTGGCCCTCGAACGCCGAAGTGCGCGCGCTGATGGATGCGAGCGTCACCCGCGACATGTTCGCGTCGCGCTACGCCAATGTGTTCGACGGCGACATCAAGTGGCGCGGCATCAATGTCGAAGGGTCCGACACCTATGCGTGGCGCGCCGGTTCGACCTATGTCGCCAACCCGCCCTATTTCGAGGGCATGGGCATGACCCCGGCGCCGGTCGCCGACATCATCGATGCCAAGCCGCTGGCGATCCTGGGCGATTCGATCACGACCGACCACATTTCGCCGGCCGGTTCGATCAAGGCCGACAGCCCGGCGGGCCGTTACCTGATGGAGCATCAGGTCGCCCGCGCCGACTTCAACTCCTATGGCGCCCGGCGCGGCAACCATGAGGTGATGATGCGCGGCACCTTCGCCAACATCCGCATCCGCAACGAAATGGTGCCGGGCGTCGAAGGCGGCATGACCAGCTATCAGGGCGAGGTCATGGCGATTTACGACGCGGCGATGCGCCACAAGGCCGACGGCACCCCGCTGATCGTCGTCGCGGGCAAGGAATATGGCACCGGCTCGTCGCGTGACTGGGCGGCCAAGGGCACCAACCTGCTCGGCGTCCGCGTCGTCATCGCCGAAAGCTTCGAGCGCATCCACCGCTCGAACCTGGTCGGCATGGGCGTCCTGCCGCTTCAGTTTGCCGAGGGTGTCGACCGCAAGACGCTGCGGCTCGACGGCACGGAGACCTTCACCATCGCCGATGTCGCCGGGCTCAAGCCGCGCCAGGACGTGCATGTCACGCTCCGCCGCGCCGATGGCAGCACCGAGACGTTCGCGACCCGGTGCCGCATCGATACGGTGAACGAGCTGGACTATTTCCTGAACGGTGGCATCCTGCCCTACGTGCTGCGGAAACTCGCTTCGTGACGATGCTGGCCGGACTGGTCATGGCGGCGGCAGCGGCGCATGCGCCGCTGCCTGCCACCCTGGCTGCCCCGTTGCTCGATCCGGCCAACCCGTTTTCGTGTCTGCTGCGCGCCGATGGCGGGCGCGCGGTGATCGCGGCGTCGGCGGAGGCGCTGATCGTGCTCCCGCCCGCCGCGACCGCCGCCGGCCAGACGCTGGTCATTCCTCGTCAGGCCGTGGCGCGGATCGAGGATCTGCCCGAGCCGACACGCGCCGCGCTCTACCGCGCCGCCGACGCGGCCGGCCGTGCCCAGCAGGCGGCGTTCGGCGCGACGGGCTTTACCGTCGTGGCGGCGGTGGCCGGCAACGGACCGGGCCGGTCCTTCCCCGCGCATCTGCACATCGTGCCCCGTTATGACGGCACCGGGCCGGCGGATGCCCAGAGCCATGCCGGGGCAGAGCGGCTGAAGGCGTCGCTCAGCTGGTGACCCCGATCTGGGTTGATATTGCGGGCTGGGGCGGCGCGCTGCTGATCCTTGTCGCCTATGGCCTGCTGACCGCCGGGCGGATGGCGGCGGCCAGCCCCGCCTATCAGGCGATGAACCTTGCCGGCGCGGTCGGCTTCATCATCAACAGCGGCTGGAACGGGGCGATCCCGTCGGCCGCGCTCAACGTCATCTGGGCCGGGATCGCGCTGGTCGCGCTCATCCGGCTGCGGCGAGGGCCGGGGCCAGCCAGTCGGGAATGAAGGCGTCGTCGCCGGGTGCCTCGACGCGGCGACGCTCGAACACCGCCCCGTCCGGCCCGCCGACGCGCAGCAGACGGCGCGAGACCTTCTGCCGATAGTTCATCCGGGCAGTGTTTTCCTGCCCGACATAGCAGCCCTTGGTGAAGCTGACGCCCGACAGCTCAGCGGCATTGGTTTCAAGCCACAGCACCCTGTCCTGCCCCAGATCGACCGCCCCCTCGGGCACGCCCAGCGCCAGCCGGTGGGCGGTCCAGCGCGCATCGGCACCGCCGTCGCCACCCCCATCCGCGCCCATATCCGCCGGCGCAATCCAGCGCCGGCCAAGCGCGGCCAGCCGGGGATCGGCCACCCCCTGATCGCCATCCGGTGCCCAGTGCACGGCAAGCCCGGCATCGACGGCAATGTCGATCCGCCGCCGCAGCCGGTAGATCGACAGGCGGCGCACCAGCGCCTCCGCCGCATCCGCCTCGCAATCGATCAGAATGTCCGCGCCATCGGCCCACAGGATGAAATCGAACAGCGCCTTGCCCTGCGGCGTCAGCAGCCCGGCGTAGCGCGGCGTCTCCGGCGTGACGAGTCGGACGTCCTGGGTGACGAGCCCCTGGAGGAAATCGCGCACATCATCGCCCGACAGACGGACGAGCGCGCGGCCGATAAGGGTGGTTTGCGACATGCGACCCAGTTAAGGAGGCAGGCATGGAAAAGGAAGAGCATCGCCCCGCCCCCGCTGCCGCCGCCCGTTCCGGTTCCGTCGACCGGCTGACCATCCGCCAGCCCGATGACTGGCACGTGCATCTGCGCGATGGCGACATGCTGGCCTCGGTCGCGCCCTATACGGCGCGGCAGTTTGCCCGCGCGATCGTGATGCCGAATCTGAAGCCGCCGGTCACCACGGTCGCGGCGGCCGCCGCCTATCGCGACCGCATTCTCGCCGCGCTGCCGCCGGGCAGCGGGTTCACCCCGCTGATGACCTATTACATGATCAACGATGCCGATCCGGACGAGATCGCGCACGGCTTTGAAACCGGGGTGCTCACCGCCTGCAAGCTCTATCCCGCGCATGCGACCACCAACTCGGCGCATGGCGTGACCGATGTGCGCAACATCTATCCCGCGCTCGAGGCGATGCAGCGGATCGGTATGCCGCTGCTGATCCATGGCGAAGTGACCGATGCGGATATCGACATTTTCGACCGCGAGGCCGCGTTCATCGATTCGGTGCTGATCGGCCTGATGCAGGATTTCCCGGCGCTCCGGATCGTGTTCGAGCACATCACCACCGCCGATGCGGTGGATTTCGTGGCCGATGGCGGGCCGAACATCGCCGCGACGATCACCCCGCAGCATCTGATCATCAACCGCAACGCGATGTTCGCCGGCGGCATCCGACCCCATGCCTATTGCCTGCCGGTCGCCAAGCGTGAGCGCCACCGGCTGGCCCTGCGCCGCGCCGCGACCTCGGGTTCGCCCAAATATTTCCTCGGCACCGACAGCGCGCCGCACGAAATCCATGCGAAGGAAAGCAGCTGCGGTTGCGCGGGCATCTTCAACGCGCCCTATGCGCTTGAAAGCTATGCGACCGTGTTCGAGGAGGAAGGCGCGCTCGACAAGCTCGAAGGCTTTGCCTCCGAACATGGCCCACGCTTCTACGGCCTGCCGCTGAACGAGGGGCAGATCACGCTCGAACGCGCGCCGCAGACGGTGCCCGACAGCCTGCCCGCCGGCGGCGACCATGTCGTCCCCTTTCATGCCGGCGAAACACTGCGCTGGCGCTTCGTCGGCTGACCGTGGCGCCGGTGCAGCGGGGCGGCCGGATACGTGCCTGCGCCCCCTGCCCCGGCCGTCCGGATCAGAAGGGGAACCAGTTCTGCTTCTCGGTGAACTTCATATAGCCGACATTGGCACCCAGCCGCATGCCGACGCCCAGGCGGATCGGGATCAGTACGATATCGCCTGAACGCAGATAGCTGGCGGTGAATCCGCCGATGAAATAGGCGGTGCCCTGCCCGGCCGGGAAACGCTGATAAAGCTCCTGGCTGTCGTGCAGATTATAGACGAGCACGAACGTCCGCCCGGCATCGCCACCGGCATCGAAGCCGACCGACGGCCCGGTCCAGTAAACCGGGCGCTGGCCCTCGACGGCATGGAACAGCGTGCCCGAACCATAACGCAGCCCGACGACCAGCGCGCCGCCCGCCTCGCGCCCGGTGATATAGGCGCTGGGCTCGCCCTGATCCTTCAACACCTTGCGAATAATGTCCGCCAGGCCCTTGGCTCCCTTGCCAAAAACACCTTCGGCGGCACCGATAAGATCATCCTCGCGATAGGCCTTGGCGGTCGGTGATGGCGGCACGGCAGCGGGTGCGCCCGGGGTGGAGCCGCCGGTTTGCCCGGGCTGCGCCGGCACCGATTGAACCGGGGCCGCCTGCCCCGGTGTCGACTGCCCCGGTGCCTGCTGGCCCGGCGGGTTGGTGTCGCCATAATAGATGGTCTCGGCCGGCGGCGTAGCCGGGGCGGGCTGGCTGCGGGGCGCAAGATCGGCGTCGATCGCGGTGTTGGGGTCGATGGTCCTCACCTGCGCCCCGCCCGCGACCGGCGCGGCGGCAATGCCCAGCGCCAGCGTCGCCATCATCGCCGCCCGGATACCGTGCCGGCCCTGCTGCGTGATCTTCATTGCCCTCAGTCCCTTTTTCCGTCTCGTGCATATCGCCGCCCCGGCAGATGCCGCAGCGCCCCTGCCGGTTAAGCTAGCCCAACCTGTCTGGAGGGTGAATACGCCCCCGCGCACGCCGTGCCGAATGTTGTCACGCCACCGGTTGATCCGCGCGCCAGCCCCGGCTATAGCGCCGCTTCCGCCGCATCCGGAGACGTGGGTGAGTGGCTGAAACCAGCGGTTTGCTAAACCGCCGTACGGGGATTACTCGTACCGAGGGTTCGAATCCCTCCGTCTCCGCCAAGCTTCGTCGCTGATAACCGGTCGTTTTTCGGCACTTCCTCGCGTCGCCTAATCGCTGCTTGCGCGCCGTAATGCGCGAGTGAACCCGCTCGTGTGGCGGGAGCGGCCCGAAACAGACTTATGGGCGGGGCAAGGGAGATGGCCGGCAAAGCCCAAGGCTCTTTGGGCTGGGTTGCCCGGTGATCCGGAAAATGCAGCGACTCAAGCAGCCGGAACCAGGCGATCCGGGGTTCGGGCCAGATGCCCTGGCCCTGGCCCTGGCCTTCCCACGCCCCGGCCAGTCGCGATCGCCCAGCCCGTTTCAGTGAAAATCGCGCGAGCGGAGCATCAGCCGTGCGTCGCGGGGACGGTAGCCGCCTCACGGTAGCAGGCTACGGACGCCCTCCGGCAGGCGGGGCGGCGCGTGCTGAACGCGGCGTTAAGTAAAGCTACTGATCCGGCGCTAACCATTCCAAAATCCCGTGTCGGGCACCGCGAAAGCTAGATTCTCGCGGGAGTGGCAACGTGGTAAAGATCAGAACTCCGCTTTGTCTCGCATTGCTGCTGGCCGCCTGCGGCGGCGGCGGCGAGGCCGATGAGCGTTCCCCCCAAGTCAGCATTGTCCCTGGGGCCTGGCGCCTGTGCCGACACCTGCTCCGCCGCCACCGCCGACGACGGCGGTTCAGACCCAGACAATCGCCACTCTCGATCGTCCCTGGGCGATGGAATTCATGCCCGATGGCAGGTTGCTCGTCACGGAAAAGGCAGGGCGCCTGCGGGTGCTCACCTCCGCCGGCACGATAGTCGCAAATGTGGCCGGCGTGCCCACAGTGGACTTTATTGAATCCCAGGGCGGTCTGCTTGATGTGGAACTGCACCCGCAGTTTCAGTCGAACCGGACCATATATCTGAGCTATGTCGAGGGCGACAGCACGGCCCGGGGTATTGCCGTTGCCCGCGCCGTGATCGATCTTCAATCCTATCGCCTTACCGATGTAAGGGTGATCTGGCGACAGGATCCGAAGGTTGCCGCCGATGGCGGCTATGGCGGGCGCCTGCTGTTCGCGCAGGACGGAACTCTGTTCATCGCCGCAGGCGACAGGCCCGTCGGTGTGGATGCCAGCGAAACCGCGACGACGCTGGGCAAGATCATCCGGCTGCGTGACGATGGCAGCATCCCGGCCGATAATCCGTTCGTGACGACCGCCGGTGCCCGGCCCGAGATCTGGTCGACGGGGCACCGGAACCCGTATGGGCTGGCGTTCGACCTGTCGGGGCGGCTCTGGCAGAATGAAATGGGGCCGAAAGGCGGCGACGAATTGAACCTGATTCAGCCCGGCAGAAGCTATGGCTGGCCGAATGTGTCTGAGGGCATTCGATATGATGACGTGCCGATCCCGCGTCACGCCACCGCGCCGCAATATGTCGCCCCGGCAATCAGTTGGACCCCGTCGATCGCCCCCTCGAGCATGATCGTCTATTCCGGTTCGCTGTTCGTCGGCTGGCGGGGTCAGGCGATCATTACCGGTCTGGTGTCGAGAGGACTGGTGCGCGTTCAGCTGGACGGGACGACGGCATCCGAAGTGCAGCGTATCCCGCTTGGACAGCGCATCCGTGAGGTGAAAGAGGCCGCAGACGGATCACTGTGGGTTCTGGAAGATCATCCCGGCGGACGGCTGCTGCGGCTGACGCCGGCATAGGCGCGGCACTTTTCAGCCACGTGCTTGATCGTGATCCCGGGCCATTACCGGCCAATCATCGGCAATGACATTTTCGGCTGACCAGCCCGTGTCAGTGAAAATCGCGCGAACGGGGCATCAGCCGTGCGTCGCGGGGATGGCCCGCGCGCGGGGCGGTGCGCTGCGGGGCGGCTGGGGGTGGTCGACCTCGTCGGCATGGGCGCGGGGCATGCGGGCTTCGGCGTCGGAAAGGGCGTCGATCAGGTCGCTGCGGTCGATGATGCGCGCGGCGAGCAGGTGCACGACGCCCTCGCGGCTTTTCTGCACCTCGCCCGCCACCTGCATCAGCCGCGCCGCCATGACGGCGCGGCGATAGCGTTCGAAGCGGCTGGCCCACAGGATCACATTGGTGATGCCGGTTTCATCCTCCAGCGTCACGAAGATCGCATTGCCCTTGCCCGGCCGCTGGCGGACCAGCACCAGCCCGGCAACCTGCATCCGCGCGCCCGAACGCGCAGCGGCGATGTCGGCACAGCTGGCCACCCCCTCCCCGCGCAGCCGGTCGCGCAGAAAGGCGAGCGGATGCGCGCTGAGCGACAGGCGCAGCGCCTGATAATCGGCGATCACCGCTTCTGCCGCAGGCATGGGCGGCAGGGCCATATCGGCCTCCGCCCCTGATCATCGGCCCCGGCAGCCTCGAACAGCGGCAGCGCCGGCCCGGCGATCCGGCGCGCCGCCCACAGCGCATCGCGCCGCTTCAGCCCCAGCGATCCGAACGCATCGCCATCGGCCAGCAGCCTGAGTGCCGCGCTCGGCAGCCCGGCGCGCCGCGTCAGCTCACCGATCGTGCCGAAACGGCCGCCCCCCTCACCCCGCTCGCGCGCGGCGACCAACGCCTCGGCCCAGGCCTGGCGAAACCCGTCAAGCTGACGAAAGCCGAGGCGCAGGCCAAGGCCGCCCTTCACATCCGGTTCAAGCTTATTGTCCCAATCGCTTGAATTCGCATCCAGTGGAAAGATCTCCACCCCATGTTCACGGGCATCGCGGACGATCTGGGCCGGCGCGTAAAAGCCCATCGGCTGGGCATTGAGCAGCGCACAGGCGAACACCGCCGGCTGGTGGCATTTGATCCATGACGAGACATAGACCAGCCGGGCAAAGGACAAGGCATGGCTTTCAGGAAAGCCGTAGCTGCCAAAGCCTTCGATCTGGCGGAAACAGCGTTCGGCGAAATCGGGGTCATAGCCCTTGGCGGTCATGCCCCTGACCATCTTGTCGCGAAATTCGTGAATGGTGCCGACATTGCGGAACGTCGCCATGGCACGGCGCAGCTGATTGGCCTCTGACGGGGAAAAACCGGCGGCCACGATCGCCAGCTTCATCGCCTGTTCCTGGAACAGCGGCACGCCATAGGTCTGGCCGAGCACGGTGCGCAGTTCATCGGGATCGTGCGGCGGCGAAGGCGATGGCAGCTCGGCCTTTTCCAGCCCGGCGCGGCGGCGCAGATAGGGGTGCACCATCTCCCCCTCGATCGGGCCGGGACGGACGATCGCGACCTGGACGGTCAGGTCGTAAAGACAGCGCGGCCGCAGCCGGGGCAGCATGTTGATCTGCGCCCGGCTTTCGACCTGGAACACGCCGATGCTGTCGCCCCGGCACAGCATGTCGTAAACCAGCGGATCATCGGCCTTCAGATCCACCTCCAGGTCATGATCGCCCAGCCCGTGGCGGCGCATCAGATCGAAGGCGCGGCGGATGCAGCTGAGCATCCCCAGCGCCAGCACATCGACCTTCATCAGCCCCAGCGCGTCGATATCGTCCTTGTCCCATTCGATGAAGCTGCGGCCGGCCATCGCCGCATTGTGGATCGGCACCAGCGCATCGAGCCGATCCTCGGTCAGCACGAAACCGCCGACATGCTGGGACAGATGGCGCGGAAAGCCGATCAGCCGGTCGACGATCCGGCGCAGCCGCGCAATCTCCGGCGCGTCAGGATCGAACCCGGCGTCATGATAGCGTTTTTCCTCCACCCGGTCGGCAAAGCTGCCCCAGATGGTGCTGCTCAGCCGCGCGGTCACGTCGGTCGACAGGCCGAGCGCCTTGCCGACCTCGCGGATCGCGCTGCGCGGGCGGTAACGGATGACGGTCGCAGCGATGCCGGCGCGGTGGCGGCCATAGCGGCGATAGATATACTGGATCACCTCCTCGCGCCGCTCATGCTCGAAATCCACGTCGATATCGGGCGGTTCGCTGCGTTCTTCGGACACGAAGCGGGAAAACAGCAGGTCGTGCTCGACCGGGTCGACCGATGTCACGCCGAGCAGGAAGCAGACGATCGAGTTCGCCGCCGATCCCCGCCCTGGCACAGGATCGGCGGCTGCTGCGCGCGGGCATAACGCACCAGATCATGCACGGTCAGGAAATAATGGGCATAGCGCTGACGGGCGATCAGCGTGAACTCTTCCGCCAGCATCGCCGCCACGCGCGGCGGCAGCGGATCGCCGTAACGCGCAAGCGCCGCCTGCCGCACCATATGTTCAAGCCAGCCCTGCGCGTCCCAGCCGTCCGGCACCGGCTCGTTTGGATAGCAATAGCGCAGATCGTCGAGCGAAAAGGCGATCCGGCCGAGGAGGTCGAGGCTCGCCGCCAGCGCATCGGGGCGGGCGGCGAACAGCCGCGCCATCTCGTCTGCTCCCTTCAGATGCCGCTCGGCATTGGGCAGCAACAGCCGTCCTGCCGCCATGACGGTGGTGCCCATGCGGATGCAGCTTATGATATCGTGGATCACCCGGTCCTCGGGCCGCGCATAGAGCGGATCGGCGGTCGCGAGCAGCCGCACCCCCGCCCCGTCCGCCTGCTGGCCAAGGCGGATCAGCCGCCGCCGGTCGCGGCCGCTGCGCGGCATCGTCGCGCCCAGCCACAGCCGCCCCGGCGCGGCTGCGGCAAGGCGGCGCAGCACCGCATCGTCCACCCCGTCCGCCTCCGCATCGGGCATGACGATCAGCAGCAAATCATCGGCATGGTCGATCAGATCGGCGAGGTGGAGGATGCAATCGCCCTTGGCCGCGCGCAGATTGCCCAGGCTGAGCAGCCCGGTCAGCCGCCCCCAGCCGGCGCGCGTCGCCGGATAGGCGATGATGTCGGGCGTCTCGTCGGCAAAGGCCAGCCGGGCACCGACGACCAGCCTGAACGCGGGCGGCACAAGGCCGGCGGCAAGCGCCTTGTCCCGCGCCTCGCGCAGCGCGACATGGGCGCGCACCACCCCGGCGACGCTGTTGCGATCGGCAATGCCCAGCCCGGCACAGCCCAGTTCGATCGCCCGCGCGACCATTTCCGCCGGGTGGGACGCACCGCGCAGGAACGAGAAATTGGTCGCCGCCGCCAGTTCGGCGAAACCGGGCATCACGCAAACAGCCCGTGCAGGAACCAGCGCGGGGCCGCCGCCTCCCGGCCGTAAAGCCCGTGCCGGAACAGCCAGTAACGCCGCCCGCGCGCATCCTCGATGCGGAAATAGTCGCGCGTCCGCCCCTCGCCCGCCGCCAGCCGCCACCATTCGGGGGCGATCCTCTCCGGCCCGTCATAGCGGACGACATCATGCACATTGCCCTTCCAGCGGAACCGGCGCGGCGGACCTTCGGGAACGGCGGCGACAACCTCGATCGGCTGGGGCGGATCGAACAGATGCAGCGGGCGGAGCGGTGGCTCTCCGGGCGCGGGCGCGGCCCAGGGCGCGGGGGCCGGACGATCGGCGGCGGGCAGGCTGAGCACGCCCTGTTCGGGCACATGGCTGTCGCCCGGAACCAGCCGGCGCAGGCGCGTCCGGCCATGACGCGCGGCCAGCCGGTCGATCAGCCCGGCCAGCTCGGCCTCGCGCACCGCCCCGCCTTCAAGCGCGAGCTGGGTGGGCGCGAGCGGCTCGACCCGGGGAATGTCGAGCGCCAGCATGTCGAACCCGAAACCGGGATCGAGCGGGTCCGCGAGCGCGTCGATGCGCTCGTGCAGCAGCCGCACGACCAGCGCCGGATCGCGGCTGGGCAGGCTGGTATCGACCATGAGCGACCGGACATGGCCGTCGCAGCGATAGCAGCGCAGCACAAAGCAGCGCCCGCCCCGGTCGCGTTCGGCGAGAGCCGCCGCCGCCTCGCCGGCCAGTTCGGCGATCACCGCCATCAGGCTGCCGGCCAGCCCCAGCGGCTCGGCGAAGCGGCGCTCGAACCGCAGTGCCGGGGGCGGCCGACGCGGGGTGATGCGGCTGTCGGCCAGCCCGAGCAGCCGGTCGAGCCGGTCGGTCACGCCGGCCCCGAACCGCGCCGCCAGCGGCGCGCGCGGCCGCCCGGCCAGATCGCCGATGGTGCGCAGCCCGGCCCGGCGCAGCGCGTGCAGCGCCTCGTCCTCAAGCTCGAGCGCCATGACCGGCAGCCGGCGCAGCGCCGCGGCTTCGCTCGCCGCGGGCACGCTCTGGAACCGGGCCAGCGCGCGCGCGCCCTCGGGCGTCGCGGCAAAGGCATGGCGCACGGCAAGGCCGAACCCGGTCAGCCGCGCCTCGACCTGCGCGGCCAGCGCCGCTTCGCTGCCGAACAGATGCACGCAGCCCGTCATGTCGAGCATCAGCCCGTCGGGCGGATCGAGCGCGACCATCGGCGTGAACCGGTCCAGATCGTCGGCCAGCCGCTCGATCAGCGCCAGATCGGCCGCCGGATCATGCGGCGCGACCCTGACGTCCGGCACCCGCGCCCGCGCATCGGCGAGCGCCATGCCCGGCACCAGCCCCACAGCGAGCGCCGGGGCGTTGCAGGCGGCAACCCGGTCTGCCCCGCGCAGCTTTTCAGTCAGGATGAGCGGCAGATCAGCCGACGCGCCGCCATGGCCCCGGTCGGATAACCGCAGCCGGTCGGTCGCCAGAAAGGGAAGGAACAGCGCCAGATAGCGCTGCTGCGCGGAAACTGCCTGTGTCACGATCCCATTCCATTCGCCAATCCATGCCCGCCCGTCCGCCGCGGTGGCGGGCCAGCCGCGCGGCCAGCGCCGGGTGCCCGGGCGCGTCGTCGACCAGCGGCCGGGACAGGGCCGGCGTCACATCCCAGCGCGTATGCGCGGCGCTGGGCATCGGCCGGGCGGCGATGCGCAGCAGCAGCGGCGTCACCCCCGAGCGCTCGGCCGCCAGCGCCAGCCTGCGGGTCGCCGTCAGGTCGAGAATCGCCGGCTGGTGCCAGATCTCGATCACCACCAGCGCGACATCACCGCAGCGCAGCGCCTCCACCCCGGCGCGCAGCACCGCCAGCGCATCGGGCATCGCCCCCAGCACCAGCCGCCCCGGATCCAGCCCCAATGCGGCAAGCCCGGGGGCGTGCAGCGCCAGCCGCCGCTCGACCGCCTCCTCGCGCAGCCAGATGAGCGGACCGGCGGGCCGGGCGAGGCGGCGGGCGAGCATCGCGGCAAAGCCGGCGGCTGCCGCCGCATCCTCGGCCGCTGCCGTCAGGACTTCATGCAGCCGCCCTGCGCCAGCCCGCCGGCCAGCGCCTGATCGACCGCGCCGTCGCCCAGCGCGCACAGCCCGTCCCGCCCCCGGCCAATGGCCGGAGCCAGAGTGACGGCCCGCCGGAAGGCGGGGTGAAGACGCACCGATTCCTGCATGACTTCCCGCATATGTTCATGTTATGTTCCATGCATGAACACACAGTGTCAAGCCCGGGACGCACCCCGGCGACAGCCGCGCCGTCGCGGTTCAGGGGCCGACAGCCAGAGCCTGAAGGCGGGAAGGCTGGCCATTCTTTAAAGGGTGCGGAGCCTCAGAGCCGCATCTGCGGCCCGCGCCCGTCCCACCTCAGGGCGTGAGCAGATCTGCCACCTTTTCGGCCGGGCGGCACAGCGCGGCGCCCTTTGGCGTCACCACGATCGGCCGGTTGACCAGGATCGGATGCGCGCACATCGCATCAAGGATCTGCGCATCATCGACGCCGGCATCGGTCAGCCCCAGTTCCGCTGCCGGGGTGCCGCGTTCACGCAGCAGCGCGCGCACGCCGCCCTCGATGCGCGCGGCCAGCGCCTCCAGCTCGGGCCGCGTCCACCCGGCCTTCAGATATTCAACCACCTCCGGCACATGGCCCGCCGCCTCGATCATCGCCTTCACATTGCGCGAAGTGCCACAGGACGGATTGTGATAAATCCTGACAGGAAAGCCGGTCATATATCTGCCTTGTCTTGATTTTCCCTGCTTCTAAGCGAGAAGCTGCTATTGTCGAGCGTCAGCTCGCCGCCGCACCCGCTGCACGTCACGCGCATCTTCAGGTCATGGCCGCACGGCACATGGCTGAGCAGCAGCGGCGGCCCCGTTCATCGGCATACCAGCGGTCGCCCCATTGCAGCAGCCCGAGGATGACCGGATACAGATCCAGCCCCTTTTCGGTCAGCTTGTAATCGAACCGGTCGGGATGGTTCGAATAAGGCACGGCGCGCAATATCCCCTGCGCGACCAGCCTTTCGATCCGCCCGGCCAGGATGTTGGTCGCCATCAGCGTGTCGCGCTGGATGTCGTCGAACCGGTGGATGCCGGTAAAGGCGGCGCGCACGACCAAAGTCGCCCAGCGGTCGCCGAACAGTTCGATCACCGTGTCGATCAGCGTGCCGGTGCTGCGTCGCCCGGCCACCGCCTCGGTCAGCCGTCGCCGCCGCCCGTAAGTCGGCGTGACCTGCGCCAGGCCGGGGCCTTCGCGCCAGCTGACGGCACGCGGATCGATTTCGGTGTCGCAGGCCGCGCACACCGGCACCGGCTCGATCGACCCGCCGCATCCGCGGTGGACAAGATCGACGCGAAACTCGCGCGCGCGCGGCTCCCAGCGATGCTGCCAGCGCAGCATCATCAGCGCGATGCCGAACAGGTCGCGTCCCTTGGTCGTCAGCACATAGATGTGACGCCGCGCCGGCGGGCGCCGGACGCGGGCAAGGCAATCATTCTCAACCAGCTTTTTAAGCCGTGCGCTGACGACCGAGCGCGGCAGGCTGGTCTGTTCGACGAACAGCTCGAACCGATTCGTGCCGAGAAAGGCGCGCTCCATGATGAGCAGCACCGGCACGTCGCCCACGACCTCCAGCGCCCGCCAGATCGAGCAGGCCCGGATAGTTTCAGCCTTCATCGTCGCTGTTCAGTCCTCGCTCGCTTGCCGCGCGCCAACCCGGCCCGCGCCTGTCCATCTCGCCCCTTGGCGTCCGCCGATAGGCCGCGTGGCCCCCGCCGTCAAAGACGCGCGGGCCGACGCGGCGCTCGCTCTGCACGCAGCCCACCCTAGAAGCGCAGGTTGAACGCCAGCGCGATGTTGCGCGGCCGGTCGTAAATCCCGGTATAGGCGATCCCGCCGCCGCGCGTGATCGTGGTCGACAGCGGCAGCGGCCCGGCCTGTTGCAGGATGCGCTGGTTCGTCAGGTTGCGCCCGACAAGCGCAACCTCCCAGCGATCATCATCGGCCGCCAGCGCGATGCGCGCGCCGAGCCGGGCAAAGCCCGATTGCCGGGTGCGCGGATCGAGATTGGCCGAGGCGATGAAGCTGCTTGAAAAATCCATGTTGAGGTTGATGCCCAGCTTCAGCGCATCGGTCAGCGGCTGGCGGAAATCCGCATTGGCATTGCCCGACCAGCGCGGCGACAGCGCATTGCGCTTGCCGGTATAGTCACAAAACCCACCAGGCCCTGGCACTTGCTGGAAGAAGCACTGACCGCTTGTGAAGTCGGTGAACTTGAAATCGAGATAGGCGACAGCACCGCTCAGCGTCAGCCGGTCGGTCACGGCGATCCGCGCATCGGCCTCCACCCCCTGGGTGCGCGCACCCGCAGCGTTGCGGACGTTGAAGTTCAGCGTGCCGTCGAAGATGTTGACCTGCAGATCGTCATAATCGGTGCGGTAGACCGACAGGTTGAACGCCAGCGCGCCAGCCTTGTATTTCAGCCCCGCTTCTAGATTGTTCGCCCGTTCACGGTCGAACTGGAACGCCCCGGGCCGCGCCACCGTCGTCGAATCCGGCCGCGAGTTGGACCGAATGTCAAAGCCCCCGCCTTGGTGCCGCGCGCGAACGAGACATAGACCATCAGCGCGTCGCTGGCATCGAACTGCAGATTGGCCATCGGATCGAGCCAGCTCTGGCGGAAGCGGCCGGAAATCTGGTGCGCTTCGATGTTGAGCGCGCGGAACGTGCCGAGCACCACCGGCAGCGGAAAGAGATTGGCCGCCCCGCGATTGATCACCAGAGTGCGCGCGCCGCTCTTGCGTTCATGGTTGAACCGCGCGCCGGCGGTCAGGCGCAGTGACCGGGCCAGTTCCAGCTTGCCCTGCGCAAAGGCGGAAAACAGGTCCGATTTCTGCGCATAGACACGCTCGTTGCTGGTGTCGCCGATCGCGTTGAACGGCGGGCCAAAGCCCAGAAAGGTGCGGTTGAACCGCACCTGATCATCGGCGTCGAGCCGCGAATGCTGGTAATAGACGCCGGCGATGTAATCGAACTTTTCCCCGCCCGGCGAGGTCAGGCGCAGCTCCTGCGAAAACTGGGCATAATCCTCGCCCTGGGTGGTGCCGTCGAGCAGCGCCAGCTCGGTGAAATCGACGTCCACCGTCTCGCGCGTGCGATAGTCGACATAGCCGGTGACCGAGGTCAGCACATGCTCGCCGACATCGAACTCGGTATTCAGAACAGCGTTCAAAACCCTGTTGTCGCTGACATATCCGCCATCGGCCTTGACATAATCCTCAACCGTATCGACCGCGAGCGGCCCGGTGAATATGGCCGAATAGGTGCCGGTCGCGCCGAACGCCTCGCGCGGCTGGCCGCGGGTGCGGAAATCGGCATATTCCAGCTTCAGGCTCGCACGGGCCGGCCCGCCCCGGTCGAAATCGACGATCCCGCGCACGAACGCCTCGCGCAGATTGGGTTCTTCGCGCCGCGTCTGCGTGTTGCGGAAAAACCCGTCCATATGCCGGTAATAGCCGACCAGCCGGGCACCGACGCCATCGGCCACCGGGCCCGAAATCACCCCGGTCAGCTGCGCTTCCTGATGGTTGAACTCGTAAAGCCCGCTCAGCGACGCCTCAAGCTCCGACGTCGGCCGGCGGGTGACCATGTTGACCGCCCCGGCAATCGCGTTGTTGCCGAACAAGGTCGGCTGCGGGCCGCGCAGCACCTCCACCCGTTCCAGATCGACAAGCGGCAGCCGGCTCAGCTGGTCACGGCCATAATAGACGCCGTCGACGAACATCGCGACCGATTGCTCGAACCCCTTGTTGTCGCCCGACGCGATGCCGCGAATGGCGATGCGGTTGGCAATCGCCGTCTGGGTGATCTTCAGGTTGGGAACCGAATAGGACAGCTGCTCAAGGCTGGTCTGGCCATAGCTTTCGAGCAGCTTGCCGCTGACCGCCGAGATCGAAATCGGCACGTCCGACAGGCCTTCCGCGCGCTTCTGGGCGGTGACGATGATATCATCCAGCCCATCACCCGATTGCCCATCCTGAACAGACTGGGCGAAGGCGGGGGCGGTCAGCGCCGTTCCCATGAGGCACAGCAGGATCGTCCGTTTCATGTGCATCCTCCCTGACGTCCCCCGGTTCGGCCGCGGAGATGCGGTGCCGGGGCTTTTTGGCTTGCATAATGGAACCTACCGCATTTAGGTATGGTTATACAAGCCGGGATCGGGCATAAGTCCGGGCCCAGAACCCAGTCTCGCAGGACAGTCCGACGCCGCGATGCCGATACCGCCCATTCTGCGCCATAATCTGCGTTTGCCGGTGATCGCCGCGCCGATGTTTCTGGTGTCCGGGCCGGACATGGTAATCGCGGCCGCGCGTGCCGGGATCATCGGATCGCTGCCCTCGCCCAATGCGCGGACGCCCGAAATCCTCGACGACTGGCTGGCCCGGATCGCCGCCGCGATCGCCGCCAGCCCGGAAGCGGCCGGATGGGCGGTCAATCTGGTCGTCCATCCATCGAACACCCGGCTGGCGGCGGATCTGGAGATTGTCGTCCGCCACCGGCCGCCCCTGGTGATCACCGCGCTTGGCAGCCCGGCCAGGGTTGTCGATGCCGTCCATGGCTATGGCGGGCGCGTGTTCGCCGATGTGAACTCGGTTGGTTTTGCCCGCAAGGCGGCGGCGGCGGGCGTCGACGGGCTGGTGCTCGTCGCCGCGGGCGCGGGCGGCCATACCGGCGCGATGGCGGGTTTTGCCTTTGTCGAGGAGGTCCGCCGCTTCTGGAGCGGGCCGCTGGTGCTGGGCGGGGCGATCACGACCGGCCGGGCGGTGCGCGCGGCGGAGATACTGGGGGCCGATCTCGCCTATGTCGGCACCGGCCTCATCGCCTGTGCGGAAAGCCTGGCCGACCCGGCCTATAAGCAGATGGTCGTCGAGGCCGGCGGCGAGGACATCGTGCTGTCGCGCGGCATCACCGGCGTGCCCGCCAACTGGCTGCGCGCCAGCCTGATCGCCGCCGGCCATGATCCCGACAACATGCCTGAGGCACGCCGCCCCGATTTCGCCGACGCGCATGGCGAGGCCAAGGCGTGGAAGAATGTGTGGTCCGCCGGACAGGGTGTCGGCGCGGTCGACGCGGTCGAACCGCTGGCGGCGATCATCGCGCGGATCGGACACCAATATGAGGCGGCGCTGAGGCTGCCCGGTTTCGACATTTAGGAGAGAGCAAATGCCCGCGACCCTTGTCGACACGATCGCATCGACCCTGGCCCCGAGCGACAACCCCTATACGCAAGGGGCGTGGCGCCCGACCTATAACGAATGGGACGCCGTGTTCGCCAATGGCGATGCCGAAGTCATCGGCCGCATCCCCGACGATATCGACGGCGTCTATGTGCGCACCGGGGAAAACCAGATCCACGAGCCGATCGGCCGCTATCACCCGTTCGATGGCGACGGCTTCATCCATTCGATCTCGTTCAAGGGCGGCCGGGCGAGCTATCGCAGCCGTTTCGTGCGCACCAAGGGTTTCGAGGCCGAACGCGAGGCCGGGCGGTCGCTCTGGGCCGGGCTGATGGAACCGCCGCACCGCTCCACCCGGCCCGGCTGGGGGGCGCAGGAATGGCTGAAGGATTCCTCGTCGACCGACGTGGTCGTCCATGCCGGGCGGATCCTGTCGACCTTCTACCAGTGCGGCGAGGGCTATCGTCTCGACCCCTTCACGATGGAACAATATGGCACCGAGGCGTGGGTGCCGGTCGACGGCATTTCGGCGCATTGCAAGACCGACGAGGCGACGGGCGAGCTGCTGTTTTTCAACTACTCCAAGCACGCGCCCTATATGCATTACGGCGTCGTCGGCGCGGACAACCGCCTGAAACATTATGTGCCGGTGCCGCTGCCCGGGCCGCGCCTGCCGCACGACATGGCGTTTACCGCCAATTATTCGATCCTCAACGACATGCCACTGTTCTGGGATCCAGATCTGCTGAAGCGCGGGCTGCATGTCGTGCAGTTCCATCCCGACATGCCGACACGGTTCGCGATCATCCCGCGCTATGGCCGGACCGAGGACATCAGATGGTTCGAGGCCACGCCCACCTATACGCTCCACTGGCTGAACGCCTATGAGGAGGGCGACGAGATCATCCTCGACGGCTATTTCCAGGAAGAGCCGATGCCGCGCTCCTATCCCGGCGCGCCCGAGGGGCTGGAACGGATGATGGCCTATCTCGACCAGCATCTGCTGAAGCCCAAGCTCCACCGCTGGCGGTTCAACCTGAAGACCGGGCGGACGCATGAGGAGCGGCTCGATGACCGCATCCTCGAGTTCGGCATGTTCAACCAGAAATATGCCGGGCGGAAATATCGTTACGCCTACAGCGCGATCCCCGAACCGGGCTGGTTCCTGTTCCGCGGGCTGGTCAAGCATGATCTGGAGACGGGGGCGAGCCAGAGCTATGAGTTCGGCCCCGGCCGCTTTGCCAGCGAAAGCCCGTTTGCACCGCGCATCGGCGCGACCGCAGAGGATGATGGCTATCTGGTGTCGTTCGTCGCCGATCTGAACAGCGACACGTCCGAATGCGTGCTGATCGACGCGCGCGACATCGCCGCCGGGCCGGTGTGCCGCATCCGCCTGCCCGAGCGCATCTGCGCTGGCACGCACAGCAGCTGGGCGAATGGCAGCGACATCGGCATGGGCGAAAACCCGATCCTCACGGCGGGGGCGGGCCGATGACCGTCGCCAGTGCCGAAAAACGCGCCGCCTGCCGCGCCGATGGCTGGTGGGGGGATGTGACGCTGGACGCGATGTTCCGCGCCAATGCCGGCGCCCATCCGGCGCGGACGGCGCTGGTCGATGCGCCCAACCGGGCCGATTTCGCCTTTGGCGCGCCGCGGCGGCTGACCTATTCCGAGATGGCGGCAGAGGTGACGCGGCTGGCAGGGCTGCTGACCGCATCGGGGCTGGCGCGCGGCGACGTGCTGATGGTCCAGCTGCCCAATATCAGCGAGTTCGTGACGCTCTATTTCGCGGCCGCCACGATCGGCGTGATCGTCAGCCCGGTCGCGGTCCAGTATCGCTCGCACGAGCTGCGCACGATGATCGGCATCGTCCGCCCGCGCGGCTTTGTCTGCGCCACCCAGGTGCATCATGCCGATCATGTCGGCGTCGCGCGGCCGCTGCTGCCCGCCGACTGCCGGCTGATGACCTTCGGCCCGAACCCGCCTGCCGGGGCGATCGACCTGTCGGCGCCGGGTGATGCGGCGGCGCATCCCGTGCCGGCAGCGGGCGGCAGCGCGGATGACATCTTCACCATCTGCTGGACATCGGGGACGACCGGCGTGCCCAAGGGTGTGCCGCGCAGCCACAATCACTGGGTGGCGATCGCCGCTGCCTGTTACGAGGCCGCGCGGCTGGAGGATGGGGCGGTGCTTCTGAACCCCTTCCCGCTCATCAACATGGCGTCGATCGGCGGGATCACCATGTGCTGGCTGAAAACGGTCGGCACCATGGTGCTGCACCATCCCTTCGACCCGCAAATCTATCTGCGCCAGATTGCCGAGGAGCGCCCCTCCTTCACCATCGCGCCGCCCGCGGTGCTCAACATGCTGCTCCAGAACGAGGCGCTGCTGGCGCGGGTCGATCTGTCGAGCGTCAGGGTGATCGGATCGGGCTCCGCCCCGCTTGCCCCGGCGATGGTGCGCGGCTTTCAGGAGCGGCTGGGGATCGAGGTGGTCAACATCTTCGGATCGAACGAAGGCGTATCGCTGATCACCAGCGCCGCCGACGAACCCGATCCCGATGCGCGGGCATCGATCTTTCCGCGCCGGTCGCTGTTCGCCCGGCCGCATGGCGCGGGGCGCGGCCCCAATATCGAAACCCGGCTGGTGCCGCCGGGCGGCGGCGCGCCCATCGAGGAAGAAGGCGTGGCCGGCGAGCTTGAGATCCGCGGACCGACGGTGTTCGAAGGCTATTGGGACGCGCCCGACCAGACCGCCCAGGCCTTCACCGCCGATGGCTGGTTCCGCACCGGCGACCTGTTCGAGATTGCGGGCGGCGGCCGGCATTACCGCTTCGTCGGCCGGTCAAAGGACCTGATCATCCGCGGCGGGGTGAACATCGCACCCGAAGAGATCGACCAGCTGCTGGGCGGCCACCCGCTGATCGCGGAGGCCTGCGCCTTTTCGCTCCCCTGCCCGGTGATGGGTGAGCGCATCGGCCTTGCCTATGTGCCGCGTGGCGAGGCCGATCTGACGCTGGATGAGGTGACCGATTTCCTGCGCGGCAAGGACATGGCGGTGTTCAAGCTGCCGGAGCGGCTGTTCCGCCTGCCCGCCTTGCCCCGCAACGTCACCAACAAGGTGATGCGCAGCGAAGCCCGCGCCCAGGCGCTCGCCACGCTGGCAGGTGCGGCGGAGACGGCGGCATGAGCCGCGAGGTGTTCATCCTTGGCGGCGCGCAGACCGATTTCGCGCGCAACGTCACTCGCGAGGGCGGCGGCTTGTTCGAACTGATCCGCGACGCGAGCGAAGCGGCCTTCGCCGCAACCGGCATCGCGCCCGAACAGGTCGAGACCGTGCATATCGGCAATTTCGTCGGCGAATTGTTCGCCGGCCAGGGGCAGCTGGGCGGGTTCATGGGCCATGTCCACCCCGCGCTGGCGGGCGTCCCCGCCGCCCGGCACGAGGCTGCCTGCGCGTCGGGCAGCATCGCCGCGCTCGCCGCCTCGGCGGAGATCGAGGCCGGGCGCTACGGCCTCGCGCTGGTCGTCGGGGTGGAACTGATGCGCAATGTGCCGGGCCGGCGCGCCGCCGAATATCTGGGGGCCGCCGCCTGGGCCGGGCAGGAGGCGCAGGACGCCACCTATGTCTGGCCGCACATCTTTTCCGGCGTGGCCGACGAATATGACCGCCGTTACGGGCTCGATCGGGCGCATCTGCGCGCGATCTCGGCCAATGCCTTTGCCAATGCCCGGCGCAATCCGCTGGCGCAGACGCGCGGCTGGACGGTGACGCCCGACCATCTGGGCGATGACGACATGCTCAACCCGGTGATCGAGGGGCGGCTGCGCAAATCGGATTGCGGCCAGGTGACCGACGGCGCGGCGGCGATCTTCCTCGCCTCGGCCGAGGTCGCGCGCGCTTATGCCGAGCGCACCGGCCAGCGGCTGGACACGATCCCGCGCATCACCGGCTGGGGCCACAGCACCGCGCCCCTGTCCTTTACCCGCAAGCTGGCCGACAGCCGCGACGCCCCGTTCGTCTTCCCCTTTGTCCGCCGCGCGATGATGGATGCGCTTGGCCGGGCCGGGCTGGCCGACATCCATCAGGTCGACGGGCTGGAGGTGCATGACTGTTTTTCGATCACCCAATATATGGCGATCGATCATTTCGGCCTGACCCCGCCGGGGCAAAGCTGGCGCGCGGTGGAAGACGGGACGATCGCGCTTGGCGGCCGGCTGCCGGTCAATCCGTCGGGCGGACTGATCGGGCTGGGCCACCCGGTCGGCGCGACCGGGGTCAGGATGCTGCTCGACGCCGCACGACAGGTCAGCGGCCGGGCGGGCGACTGCCAGGTCGAGGGCGCACGGCGCTTTGCGACCTTCAATGTCGGCGGCAGCGCGACGACATCGGTCTGTTTCGTGGTCGGCGTCTGACGTCATGACGCCGGTTTATCTGCACGATGCGGTGCGCACGCCGCGCGGCAAGGCGCGCGCCGATGGCGGTCTGGCCGCGCTCCGGCCCGGACAGTTGGTCGCCGGTCAGGTTGCAGCGCTCGAACGGCGCGGGTCGGGGGATGCACGCGCGGCGGATGCGCTGATCCTCGGCTGTGTCGGCCAGACGGGCGCGCAGGGCGGGCATATCGCCCTGGTTGCGCGGCTGGAGGCGGGGCTGCCCGACACCATGCCCGCGCTCAGCATCAACAATTACTGCACCTCGGGGCTGACCGCGATCGGCATGGCTGCGGCGCAGATCGCCGCCGGACAGGCGGGCCATGTGCTGGCCGGCGGGGTCGAGATGATGAGCCGGGTGCCGTTCATGGGCGACCGCGCGGACTATTACACCGATGCCGCCCTGCCCGCCGACCGGCGCTACATCCCCGTCGTGCTGGCCGCCGACCGGCTGGCGGACGCGCTGGGCATCGGCCGGGACGAGCTGGATGCGGTCGCGCTGATGTCGCAGCAGCGGGCGGCGGCGGCGGAGCATGATCCCCGGCTCAACGCCTCGCGCGTGGCGACCGCGGGTCTCGCGCGGGAAGAGTGCATCCGGCCTGCGACCACGGCCGAGGCGCTGGCCGCCCTGCCCCCGGCGTTCGGCGCGCTGCAGGATGACTATGCCGAGGCGCTGGAGGGCCGGCGTTTCGCACCCCGCCACACGCTGGGTCATGCGCCGCCGGTGTGCGACGGCGCGGCGCTCGCGCTGCTGAGCGGCGATGGCGGCGGGCGGCCACGGGCGCGCATCCTTGCCTATGCCGAAGGCGCGGCCAGCCCGGCGGCCGGGCTGACCGGCGGGCTGGACGCGATGGCCCGCGCGCTCAGCCGCGCGGGGCTTGATCTGCGCGACATCGAGCGGATCGAGTTCATGGAAGCCTTTGCCGTCACCGCCGCCCTGTTCCTGCGCGACCGCCGGGTCGATCCGGGCCGGGTCAATGTCGGCGGCGGGCATATCGCCAAGGGCCATCCGCTGGGCGCAAGCGGGGCCATCCTGCTCTCCAGCCTGCTCGACAGCCTCGATCATGGCGGGGCCAGCCTAGGCATGGTCGTGACCAGCGGCGCATCGGGCGTCGGTGCCGCGATGATCGTCCAACGCCTGAACCCCGGACCGGACAGTGATGACTGAAACACCCGCCATGCTCGCCGCGCGCCATGCGCCGCTGATCGCCGATGCCATTGCCGCGGTCGAAACCCGCCGCCACTGGAGCCCGTTCCGCGACTCGCCGAGCGCGCGGTTCCATGCCCCGGGCGCGCCGGAAGCCGGGCGGGCGGCGTTCAATGCCCGGCTCGACCGGCGCTTCGCCCTCGATCAGCCCGGCATCACCGGCTGGATCGGCGAGGAGGTGTCGCCCTATACGCGCCGCCCGCTCGGCATCAGCTATCCGCAATCGGATCCGGCGGCGCTGATCGCGGCGGCCGCAGCGGCGCTGCCCGGCTGGGCCGCCACGCCGCCCGAACAGCGCATTGCCCTGTGCGCCGAAATGGCGCTGCGGCTCTATGCGGTGAACTTTGAAATGGCCCATGCAGTGATGCAGGTCACCGGGCAAAGCTTCACCCAGGCGTTCAGCGGCAGCGGCCCCAATGCACTCGACCGGGGGATCGAGGCGCTCGCCTATGCCGCCAAGGCGATGCGCGACGTGACGCCCGAAGCGCGGTGGCAGCGCCAGTTCGGCGCCGAAGATGTCGTGCTGGCCAAGCAATACCGGCTGGTCCCGCGCGGCATCGCCCTGGTCATCTGCTGCGCCTCCTTCCCGACCTGGAACGCCTATCCGGCAATGTTCGCCAGCCTGGCCACCGGCAACCCGGTGATCGTGAAACCGCATCCCATCGCCGTGCTGCCGATGGCGATCGCGGTCGCCGCGTGCCGGCGGACGCTGGCCGATTATGGCTTTGACCCGGATCTGGTCACGCTTGCCGTCGACACACGGGCGGAACCGGTCGCGCGGCGCTTCATCGACGATCCGGCGGTGGCGATCATCGATTTTACCGGCAGCCCGGCCTTTGGCGGCGAACTGGAACGCAGCGTGACCGGCAAGCTGCTGTTCACCGAAACCGCCGGGCTGAATGCGGTGGTGCTGGCCGGGGCCGAGGATCCGGCGGCGGTCGCCCGCGCCGTCGCGCGCGCGGCCTGCCTTTATTCAGCGCAGATGTGCACCAGCCCGCAGAACATCTACATCCCTGCAGGCGGCATCCAGACCCCGGCCGGACCGATGCGCTTCGACGATGTCGCCGCCGCGATCATCGCCGCGATCGACGAGATTGCCGATGCGCCGGCCAGCGCCGCCGGGATCATGGGCGCGGTGCAGGCCGAGGCGAGCTGCGACATCGTCCGCGCGCTGGAGGCACGGGCCGGGCAGATGCCCGGCGCACGGGTGCTGAGGCGCCCCCGCCCCTATGCCCATCCCGATTATCCCGAGGCGCGGACCATGACCCCGCTGGTCGTCGCCGTTCCCGCCGGGGCAGAGGCGCTGTACGGGGCCGAACATTTCGGGCCGGTGCTGTTCCTGATCGCCGCCGACGATGCCGAGGCCGCTATTGACGAGGCGACCACGCTCGGCCGCCGGCACGGGGCGATCTCCTCCTATCTCTATGCGACCGATCCGGCGCTGATCGACCGGGCGGCGGACGCCTTTGCCGGCGCAGGAATGAACCTGTCGATTAACCTGACCGGCGCGATGTGGGCGAACTTTGCCGCCGCCTATAGCGATTATCACGTCACCGGGCTCAATCCGGCGGGCAATGCCTGTCTTGCCGATCTCGCCTTTGTCGCCGGGCGGTTCCGCATCGTGCAGAACCGCCGGCCCGCTTTGCCACAGGACCACGCCCATGCCGCATGATCCCGCCGCTTTCCTGGGCGCATGGCGCCTGGTTGCCTGGCGCATCGACTATCCGGACGGCGGGGCGACCCATCCGTTCGGGCCGGACGCGCATGGCTATATCGTCTACGCCCCCGGCGTCATGACGGCCAGCATCGCACGCGCCGGCCGGCCGGTGTTCGGCCTGGCCAATGCGCGGGCCGCCGATCCGGCGGCCAAGGCCGGGGCGTTTGACGGCTATTTCCATTATGCCGGGCCATGGTCGGTCGATGGCGATCATGTCGTCCATCATGTGACGATGGCGCTCAACCCCGACATGGCCGGAACCGACCAGCGCCGGCTGGCGCGGTTCGACGGCCACAGCGGGCTGGTCCTGTCCGCCCCCGAGGCGATGCGTGACGGCCGCATCCGCGACCATGTCCTGGCGTGGCAGCGCGTGTGAGGCTTGGCTCGTAACCGGTGTCAGGCCGCGCCGTCGATCCAGCTCTGCACGACCTCCAGCGCCGCAGTCAGGCGAACAAGGCTCGCCCGCATCCCCGGCGCGATCCGGCCATATTCGGCCTCCAGCCCCAGAAACCGGGCCGGCACCGCCGAGGCCATGGCGAGCGCGGTCTCAAGCGGCAGGCCGATCAGCCCGACGGCGTTGCGGACCGCGCGGGCCATGTCGAGATCCGATCCGGCGAGCGTGCCCGCTTCATCCACGCACACCCCGTCCCGCACCTCGATCCTTTTGCCCTGCAGCATGAACGAACTGCCGCCGCCCACGGTCGGCATCGCATCGGTGACGAGCATGAAGGCATCGGCCCCGCGCGCGGCGATGGCGATCCTGAGCGTCGCGGGATGGACATGGCGGCCATCGACAACGATCCCCGCAATGACGCCGGGGCTGTCGAGCACCGCCCCGACCATCCCCGGCTCGCGGTTGCCGAGCGGCGACATGGCGTTGAACAAATGGGTCGCGCCCGTCATGCCCGCCGCAACCGCGGCACGGGCTTCATCATAGCGCGCATCGCTGTGGCCGCCGGCAACCACCGCCCCGCGCGCGACCAGCGCCTGGATCAGCTCCGGCGTCGCCAGTTCGGGTGCAAGCGTGACGAGCGTGCGCCCGCCGCGCAGCAGGGTGACCAGATCGACGCTGGCATGGTCGATCTGGCGGATCTTGCTGGCCAGATGGATGCCGCGCCGGGCGACGTTCAGGAACGGCCCCTCGATATGGATGCCGAGCACGCCGGGCACCCCGTCCTCGATCGCCTGATCCACCGCTGCGATCGCGCGGGCGATGACCGGCGGATCATCGCTGATCAGCGTCGGCAGAAAGCCCGTCGTGCCGAACCGACGATGCGCGCCCCCGATGGCAGCGATGGTGGCGGCTGTCGGCGCGTCGTTGAACAGCACCCCGCCCCCGCCATTGACCTGGGTGTCGATAAAGCCGGGTGCCAGAATGTCGCCGGCCAGATCGACGGTCTCGGCATTCGCGCGCGCATCAGCGGGCAGCAGCGCGGCGATCCGCGCGCCGTCGACCAGCACCGACACGTCGGTGCGCAGCACCCCGTCGACCAGCACCCGGCCATTCACGAACAGCAGCGCCATCAGACCGTCTCGGTCACTTTTTTCAGATGCGGCGGCGCATCAGGATCAAGCCCGCGCGCGACCGCGAGTTCGGCCGCCGCGCGGTAAAAGCTCTGCAGCTGGACGATTGGCGCAAGCATGGCAGGTGCCGCGACCGCTGGCAGCGCCGTCACCCCAGCCAGCGCCTTTCCGACCATGAACACCGGCGCGCCGCGCGCCGCCAGATCAGCGGCCAGCGCATCGATGCCGACCGCCGTTTCATCTTCCTGCCGGAAGATCAGCACCGGAAAGTCCGGCCCGATCAATGCCATCGGCCCGTGCCGCACCTCTGCCGCACTGTAGGCTTCGGCATGGATCTGGCAGGTTTCCTTGAACTTGAGCGCCGCCTCCTGCGCGATGCCCAGTCCCACACCCCGGCCAAGGACGAACAGCCCGCGCGCATCGCGCAGTCGCGCGACCAGCGGCGTCCAGTCGCACGCCTGCGCTGCCGCCAGCAGGTCGGGCAGACGGACGAGATCGGCCGCCGGTTCGCCGGCCCAACCGTCCACCAGCTGGGCGAGGCCGGCCAGGCTGGCGATGCAGGATTTGGTCGCCGCGACGCTCAGCTCCCGACCGGCATGGAGCGGAAACAGCCAGTCGGCGCGGGCGGCGAGCGGCGAATCGGCGACATTCACGAACGCCGCAATCCCGGCCCCGCCATCGGCCGCGGCATCCACGGTGGCGAGCAGATCGGGGCTGGCCCCAGACTGCGACACGGCTATGCACAAGGCCCGGCCCGCGCGCGGCGTGACGCCGTAAACCGACGCAGTCGAGGGCGCGGCCGACACGACGGGGATGCCGAGCCGGGTTTCGATCAGATATTTCGCATAGGTGGCGGCATGATCAGAGCTGCCGCGCGCACAGGTCATCACCATGGGCGGCGGGGCAGCGCGAAGCATCGCCGCGAGTTCGGCCACGCGGCCGGCATTGGCGGCGAGCAGCCGGGCCACGACTTCGGGCGCCTCGGCGGCCTCGATCTGCATGCGGGTGGTGCCGGCGGTGCTCACAGCGCGTTCAGCTCTGCAACAAAGTCATAGGCGTCGCCGCGATACCAGCTGTGGGTCATCTCGACCGCGCGGCCATCGTCCAGAAAGCCGCGCCGCTCGATGAACAGGCCCGGCGCGCCGGCCGAAACCTGCAACAGCCCGGCCTGTTCGCGGTTGAACAGCACCGCGCGCAACCGCTGCAGCGCCCGCACCGGCCGGTTGCCGGCCGCATCCAGCGCCGCATAGAGCGAGTCGCTGACCGCATCGACATCGCCCAGACAGTCCCCGGCGATCGTCGACTGTTCAAGGGCCATTGGCGAGCCATCGGCAAAGCGGATGCGGTGGAACCGGTAGACCGGCGTGCCCGGCGACAGCCCCAAAGTCAGCGACTCATCGGGCGTGACCGCGCCGCGCGCCCGCAGCAGCCATTCGCTGCTCGGCGCGCGGCCGCGGGCGATCATGTCCTCGGAAAAGGAGGTGAGCTTGGCGAACTGTTTTTCGACGCGGCCGGCAACGAAGGTGCCCGCCCCCTGCCGCCGGGTCAGCAGCCCTTCGGCCACCAGCCCGTCCAGCGCCTTGCGCACGGTGATGCGCGACACCCCGAAGTCGCGGGCCAGATCGCGTTCGGGGGGCAGCGCATCCTGGGGCTTCAGCTGGCGCTGCTCGATGGCGCGGCGCAGCGCATCCTGCAGCCGCAGATAGAGCGGGCCGGCCGCCTGCCCGTCCCCGGACTGCTTGTTCCCGGCCCGCTTCTCGAGCGTGACGACATCCTGCAACAGCCCCATATGCGACGCCTCCCTTGGTTCGACACCTATAACCAATATCGGACCATTGCCAGCCCAAAAATGCATTTTTCTGTCATGACTTTGCAAGAATCCCCCTTGACGGTGATGCCAATGCATATGATGAACTGCATCTGGTCCCATATTGGTAGCTTATTGGAAATGTCCAAAGGCCGCCGTCAACGGGAGGGGGAAATGATGACCAAGCATAATCACCTGTTCAGCGCGGCCAGCCTGGCGGCGATCTTGATTGCCGGCACGCCCGGCGCGGTCCTTGCAGCATCACCGGACGCTGCAGCGGATGTGGCAGCGGCCGACCCGGCTCAGACGGCCGCAGCCCAGAACAGCGGCAGCCAGAACAGCGGCGGCCAGAATGGCGACGAGATCGTCGTCCAGGGCTTTCGCAGCTCGATCGCCCAGTCGCTCCAGGCCAAAAGACTGACCGACATGGTTGCCGATGTGCTGTCGGCCGAGGATATCGGCAAATTCCCCGACAAGAATGTCGCCGAAGCACTGCAGCGCGTGCCAGGCATCGTCATCAACCGCGAGTTTGGCGAAGGCGAGCGCGTATCTCTGCGCGGCACCGCGCCGAACCTGACCAAGACGCTGGTCAACGGCCATGGCATCGCCACCGCAGACTGGTTCATCCTCGACCAGCTGTCGGCGACGCGCTCGTTCAACTATCTGACGCTGCCGTCGGAAATCGTCGGCAAGCTGGAAGTGTTCAAAAGCCCGCAGGCCGATATCGAAGAAGGCGGCATCGGCGGCACGATCAACGTCAATACCCGCCGCCCGCTCGATCTCGACCGCTGGACGGTCTCGGCCTCGGCACAGGCTGTCTATACCGAGCGTTCGGGCAAGGTCGATCCGCAGGCCTCGGGCATGGTCAGCTGGAAAAATGCTGACGAAACGTTCGGCATCCTGCTGGGCGCGGTCTATCAGAAGCGCCAGATCCGCCGCGACGGTGTGGAAGTGCTCGGCTATCAGGACGTGACGGTCGGCGGCCAGACGGCGCAGATCCCAGCACTCATCGGCTCGGCACTGTTCCAGCAGACCCGTGAACGCTATGGCGGCAACATCGAGCTGCAGTTCAAGCCGTCCGACGATCTGGAGATCATCGCGACCGGGCTTTATTCGCGCTTCAACGCCGACAATGTGAACGCCAACTATCTCGCCTGGACATCGAACGCGCTGGGCGGCGGCGGCACGCTTACCAACCCGACCGTCGCCAACGGCACCGTCGTCCGCGGCACCGTGACCTCGACGCCCGGCGGCCGCGCCGCCGTGTACGACGTGATCGACCGCGATGCCTTTGCCGACACCTGGTCGGGCGATCTGGACGTGACCTGGCAGGTCGGCGACAGCGCGCGACTGCACCTGAAGGGCGGCTACACCAAGGCCAAGGGCGCGACCAACTCCCAGCCCTTTTACGAAGGTGCGGCGCCCGGGGCCTTCACCTTCGACATCACCGGCCGCGTGCCCCAGGTGCGCTTTACCGGCATCGATCCCAACCGGCCGTCGGACCTGATCTTCGACTTCGCGTCGCTGCACAAGATCGACAATATCGACGAGGAAACCTATTTCTACGCCGACCTTGAAAAAGACGTCGACTGGGGCCCGATCACGGCGCTCAAGTTCGGCGGCAAATATACCGACCATCTGCGCGAGGCGCGGTTCCTAGCGACCACGTTCGGCGGCTTCTTCATCCCGCTGAGCACGCGGGGCTGTGGCGGAGCGCCCTGCACCTCGGCCAGCTTTGCCGGCGGCAGCCTGCCGGATGATTTCCTCGCCAACATAGCCCTGCCCGGCACGCTCACCAGCTATTTCGCGGTCGACCGGGGCAAGCTGCGCTCGATCCTCAACGGCCAGCCGGCCTCGGTGCGCGAGCGGGTGATCAACCCGCCGGAGAATTATTCGATCACCGAGCGCACCTATGGCGGCTATGTGATGGCCAAGATCGGCGGCGAGGGTGAAAAGGTCCGCGGGAACTTTGGCGTGCGCATCATCCGCACCGACCAGATTTCGCGCGGCAATCTGCTCGGCGTGCCGGCCAACACGCCGGGTGCGATCGCCAATCCGTTCGGCACCTATCTGCCCGTCGAGATCAACCAGTCCTATACCGACATCCTGCCGAGCGCGAACCTGGCGTTCGACGTCAGCCCGACCGTCGTCGTCCGCGTCGCGGCGGGCCGCACGGTCACGCGGCCCGACTATACCGACATCGTCCCGCGCGTCAGCCTCAACCCCGGCGCGCTCACCGGCGACGGCGGTGATCCCAATGTCCGTCCCTATCGCGCCAATGGTGCGGACCTGAGCATCGAATGGTATCCGGACCGCGACACCATCGTCGCCGCCGCGCTTTATTACCGCGACATCCAGTCCTACATCGTCAACCGCACGGTGCAGGAGCGCTTCCCGGTGCAGACCGGCACGCCCAACCTGTCGCGATGCACGCTGATCAATGCCGGCCAGCAGCTCTATAACTGCCTGTTCGACATCAACCGCCGCTCGAACGGCGCGGGCGGCACCAACAAGGGCTTCGAACTGCAGGTGTCGCGGCCGATCTGGGGCGGCTTCGGCGCGGTGGTCAACTATACCTATTCAGATGCCCAGTCTGAATCGGGTGATCCGATCCCCGGCAACTCCAAGCATGCGCTCAACCTGACCGGCTATTACGAGAATGACCGGCTGTCGGCGCGCCTGTCCTACAACTATCGCTCGGCCTTCTTCATCAACATCGACCGCGCCTCGCCGCTCAACCAGGCGGCTACCGACACGCTTGACGCCTCGATCAGCTACAAGCTGACCGACAATGTCTCGCTGACGGCCGATGCGGTCAACCTGACCAACACCAAGATTTTCCAATATGCCGGAACCACCGACCGGTTCCGCGCCCTGTATGACAATGGGCGGATCTTCTATGCCGGGGTGCGCGTCCGCTACTGAGGCCCCCAATGCCCGGTCCCATGATCCGTCCGGTCGCCAAGGCCGTGGTCGCCGCCCTGATCGGGCTGGCGGCCCCGGCGGCGGCGCAATCTCTCCACCTGCTGCCGCAACCGGCCCGGATCCGGGTCGATGGCGGCAGTTTTTTTGTCTCCGCATCGACCCCGCTGACCGGCGATGCCGATGCGGCGGCGGCCTTTGCCGATCTGATGCGGCGCACGACGGGCATCGCGCCCGTGATCCGTGCCAACGGTGCCGGCAGCCCGGCGATCAGGTTCCGCCGCGATCCGGCGCTGCAACCCGAGGCTTACCGCGTGGTTGCCACGCCGCGCGGCGTGACCGTGACGGGCGGCGACCGCGCCGGGCTGTATTACGGGGCCGTCACCCTGTGGCAGCTGGCGACCCGGCCGGGCCGCACCGGCGAGCTGCCGGCGGTCCGGATCGACGACCAGCCGCGCTTCGGCTGGCGCGGCATGATGCTCGATTCCGCCCGCCACCCCCAGTCGCCGGCATTCATCCGTCGCTTCATCGAATGGATGGCGGTCAACAAGCTCAACCGGTTTCACTGGCATCTGGTCGACGATCAGGGCTGGCGGCTGGAGATCCGCAAATATCCGCGGCTGACCGCGATCGGCGGCACCCGCCTGCCCGCGACAGCTCCGGGTGCACCGCCGCTGCCGCCGGTCACCGGCCATTACACGCAGGATGATGTGCGCGACATTGTCGCCTTCGCCGCCGCGCGGGGCGTGACCGTGGTGCCCGAGATCGAGCTGCCCGGCCATGCGCTGTCGGCGCTGCGCGCCTATCCCGAACTGGGCATGGGCGTGACCCCGCCGCCGGGCATCGAATCCCATTGGGGCGTGTTCCCCTGGCTCTATGCGCCTGATGAACGGACGATCGCCTTTCTGGAGGATGTGTTCGCCGAGGTGATCGCGCTGTTCCCATCGCGCGAGATCCATGTCGGCGGGGACGAGGCGATCAAGGACCAGTGGCGCGCAGATCCGCGCGTGCAGGCGCGGATCCGCGAACTGGGCGTCGGCGACGAAGCGGGGCTGCAGAACTGGATGATCGGCCGCATCGGCCAGTATCTGGCCCGCCATGGCCGCAGGCTAATCGGCTGGGACGAGATTCTGGACGCGCCCCTGCCCGGCGATGCCATCGTGATGTCGTGGCGCGGGCGCGAAGGTGCCGAACAGGCGGCGGCGCGCGGGCATGACACGATCCTGGCCGCAGCACCCGCTTTGTATTTCGACCATCGCCAGGGCGAGGGCCCGGCCGAGCCGCCGGGGCGCGGCAGGGTGCAGGATCTGGCGAGCGTGATTGCCGTGAAGCCGCTGGGCGACCGGCCGGGCAGGGCGCTGCTCAGGCATCTGCGCGGGCTGCAGGGGCAGGTGTGGACCGAACATGTCCGCACCGAGGACCGGGTGGCGTGGATGGCATTTCCGCGCGCGCTGGCGGTTGCCGAAATCGGCTGGGCGGGCGCGGCCGACTATCCTGACTTTCTTGCGCGGCTGGCTCCCCAGCTTGGCCGCATGACGCCGCTCGGCCTTGTGGCTGCCGATACCGCCTTTCGGGACGCAGCCGGCGGCGCTGTGCCCTCCACGCCGGACCGGGTGTCGAGCACCGCCCTGCGCAGCTGCACAGGGCGGCTGCCGCTCTATCTGGAGGATGACTATCCGGCAGCAGGCGAGCGGGCGCGGTTCCTGATCGACATTCTGGATCCCTGCTGGCGGTGGGACGATGCGCCGACAAACGGCGCCCACGCGATTGCCGTGCATGTCGGGCAGCTGCCGTTCAACTTTCAGGTCGGGGGTGATCGTGACACCATCCGCTTCCGCCCGCCCGCGACGCCAGCCGGCGAGATCGAGGTGCGCACCGGCAGCTGCGACGGCGAACCGGTCGCCCGCCTGCCGCTCCAGCCCGCGACCGGCAATCCGGGCGTGACGATCCTGACCGCGCCGCTGCCGCCGCTGCAGGACAAGGCGACGCTGTGCCTGACCTACACCGCCTGGGGGCCAGACCCGCTCTGGGCGATCGAGCAAGTGAGACTGATCAAGTGACACCTTTTCTCGCGCCGCTTGGCGGCTGGCTGATGCCGCTGCACGAGGTTGCCGATCCGGTCTTTGCCAGCGGGTCGATGGGGCCGGGCATCGCGATCGACCCGCTTGACGGCCTGGTCACGGCCCCACTCGCGGGAACGGTGGTAGCAGTCGCCCGCACCGGCCATTCAGTGACCATCGCGGCCGGGGACGGGACGACGATCCTCATCCATATCGGCCTCGACACGGTGGCGTTGGGCGGGGCCGGTTTTACTCCGCAAGTGGCGGAAGGGGCGCAGGTCGCGCCCGGCGATCCGCTGATCTGCTTCGACCTCGACCATGTCGCCCGCGCTGCGCGGTCGGTCGTCACGCCGATCGTCGTGATTGGCGAGGGCGACCGGATGCTGATCGACCAGAACGCCAGGCTGGTGACCGCTGGTGCTGCGATCGGCCATGTCGTGCCGGGTGCACCGCCCCCCGCTTCTCCAGCCGTCCCCGCAGCACCGGCAAGGCCGGCCGCCAGACGTGAGCTGGTGCTGGCAATGGCCAACGGCATTCATGCCCGCCCGTCGGCGCGGATCGTTGCCGCGCTCCGCCCCTATGCCGCCGATGTCGCGATCCTGACGGGCGCGCGGCGGGCAAGCGCGCGCAGCACGGTGGCGCTGCTGACCTTGGCCGCGCGGCACGGCGACCGGCTGACCATCGAGGCGCATGGCCCCGATGCCGAGGCGGCAGCCGATGCGCTGTTCGCGCTCATCGACAGCGGCATGGGCGAAGCCGCCGATCATCCGCCGCCGGTCCGCGCCCATGCTCCGCCCCCGGCGATGGGCGCATCGCAGCGCGCGGGCGACCTGATCCTGGGCGTCACGGGAGCCCCGGGGCTGGCAATCGGGGTCGCCGCAAAGTTCCGCCGCGCCGAGCTTGCCGTGCCCGAAACCGGTGGTCCTGCCCCCGAAGAACGCGCCGCACTCGACCGCGCCCGCGCCGCCGTTGCCGCCCGGCTTGACACACATGGACACGGCCCGATGGCCGACATTGCCGCCGCGCACCGCGCGCTGGTCGACGATCCAGAACTCGCCGACGCTGCCGGAAAATCCATCGATGCGGGGGCGAGCGCAGCCTTTGCCTGGCGGCGCGCGGTGCGCGACTGTCAGGCGGCGCTGGCGGCAACCGGCGACGCCCTGCTGATCGAGCGGATCGACGATCTGGCCGATATCGAGCGGCAGGTGATCGCCGAACTGGTCTGCGCGGGAACGGCGCACGCGCCCCTGCCCTCAGCAGCCCCCCCGCACTCAGCCGTCCCCCTGCCCCGCGCAGCCATCCTGATTGCCGATGATCTGCTGCCCAGCGAGTTTCAGGCGCTCGACACCGGCCGTCTCGCCGGTATCGCGCTGGCGCGGGGCGGCCCGACCTCGCATGTCGCGATCCTGGCCGCTGCGGCGGGCGTGCCGATGCTCGTCGCGCTCGGGCCGGATGTGCTCGCGATCGCCGATGGCCAGCCGCTCATTCTCGATGCCGATGCCGGGCTGGACACCGCACCCGACGAGCTGCGGCTTGACGCCGCGGCCCAGCGGCTGGCGGCCGCGCGCGCGGCGCGGGCTGAGGCACTGGCCGAGGCGCATCGTCCGGCGATGACGCGCGACGGCACCCATATCGAGGTGTTCGCCAATCTCGGCTCGGCCGCCGAAGCGGGGCGCGCAGTGGCGGGCGGGGCGGAAGGCTGCGGGCTGCTGCGCACCGAGTTCCTGTTTCTTGACCGCGCCGACGCGCCGGGCGAGGCGGAACAGGCGCGCATCTATGGCGAGATCGCCGCCGCACTGGCCGACCGGCCGCTGATCGTGCGCACCTTCGACATTGGCGGCGACAAGCCCGCCCCCTATCTGCCGATGGCGACCGAGGACAATCCTGCGCTGGGCTTGCGCGGCGTGCGTCTCAACCTGGCGCGGCAGGATCTGCTCGACACCCAGCTGCGCGCGATCCTTGCCGGGGTGCCGGCGCCCCAGCGGCGGATCATGGTGCCGATGGTGATCGAACCCGCCGAACTTGCCGCGGTGCGCGACCGGCTGCGCGCGGCCGAGCGGACGCTGGGTATCGACCGCCCCACGCCGCTTGGCGTGATGGTCGAGACCCCGGCGGCGGCACTGGGGGCCGATGCCATTGCGCGCGAGGCCGATTTCCTGTCGATCGGGAGCAACGACCTTACCCAATATGCCCTTGCGTGCGACCGGGGAAATCCGGCGACCGCCGCGCGGGTCGATGCGCTTCACCCGGCGGTGCTGCGCCTGATCGCGCTTGCAGCCGAGGGCGCGGCCCGGCACGGTCGCTGGATCGGCGTGTGCGGTGGCATCGCGTCCGATCCGCTCGCCACACCGCTGCTGATCGGGCTGGGCGTGACCGAGCTGTCGGTTGCCATCGACCAGATCGCGCCGGTCAAGGCGCGGCTGCGCATGCTCGACCTGCCCGCCTGCCGCGATCTCGCGCGCACGGCGCTCTGCCTGCCCGATGCCCGCGCCGTGCGCGCCCTTGCCCAGGAGTTTGCCCGATGAGCGCCGTCCTCGCCCGTCTGCAGCCGCTTGGCCGTGCGCTGATGTTGCCGATCGCGGTGCTGCCCGTCGCCGGGCTGCTGCTTCGCCTCGGACAGCCCGATCTGCTCGACCTGACGTTCATCGCCGCCGCCGGCAATGCGATTTTTGGCCATCTCGGGCTGCTGTTCGGCATCGGGGTCGCCATCGGACTGGCGCGCGAAAACCATGGCGCGGCAGGGCTGGCCGGAGCGGTCGCCTATCTGGTCGCGACCGAAGGCGCGAAGGCGCTGCTCGCCGTGCCGCCAGGACTTGGCGCGGGGTTGGGCAGCGACGTCCGCGCCGCGCTGACCAGTGCTTGGCGCGACGGCCAGATCGCCCGGCTCAGCGTGCCGGCAGGGATCGTCTCCGGGCTGATCGCGGGGCAGCTGTATAACCGCTACGCCGATATCCGGATGCCCGATTATCTGGCGTTTTTCGGCGGGCGGCGGTTCGTGCCGATCGCGGCCGGGCTGGCGGGACTGGGCGTCGCGCTTGTCTTTGGCATGGGGTTTCCACTGCTGTCGGCCGGGGTCGATATGCTCAGCCGCCGGGCGGTCGAGGCCGGGCCTGCGGGTTTGTTCGCCTATGGCGCGCTCAACCGGCTGCTGATCGTTACCGGGCTGCATCATATCCTCAACAACATCGCCTGGTTCATCCTGGGCGACTTCGGCGGCGCGACCGGCGACCTTAAGCGTTTCTTCGCCGGCGATCCCGCGGCCGGCGCGTTCATGAGCGGCTTTTTCCCGGTGATGATGTTCGGCCTGCCCGCCGCCTGTCTTGCGATGTACCGCGCCGCCCATGCCAGCCAGCGCCGCGCGGTCGGCGGCATGCTGCTCAGCCTGGGGGCAACCAGCTTCCTGACCGGGGTGACCGAGCCGATCGAGTTCAGCTTCATGTTCCTCGCCCCTGCGCTTTACGCGCTGCACGCGATCCTGACCGGGCTGTCGATGGCGCTGATGGATGCGCTGGGCGTGCGGCTGGGCTTCGGCTTTTCCGCCGGGCTGTTCGATTATCTGCTGAGCTTTGGCCTCGCGACCCGGCCCCTCATGCTGCTGCCGGTCGGGGCGGCATATGCGCTTGTCTATTATGCCGCATTCAGCTGGTGCATCCGCCGGTTCGACCTGAAAACGCCCGGCCGCGATCCCGCTGACGATGTGTCAGCAACCATCGATGCGGATAGCGATGCGGACATGGCGCTGCCGGTCGCCGCGCGCTTTGCCGCAGCGCTTGGCGGGCCGGGGAATCTCAGCGCGATCGACGCCTGCACGACCAGGCTAAGGCTGCGCGTCGCCGATCAGGCATTGGTCGATGAGGCGGCACTCAGGCGGCTGGGCGCGCGTGGCGTGTTCCGCCCCGGTGGCGATGCGCTGCAGGTCGTGATCGGCCCGACCGCCGACCGGCTGGCGGGCGAGATCCGCCAGATTGCAGCCGAGACCGCCCCGGCGGAGATGCCGGACGCGCCGCTGGACGCCCGGACTGTTCCCGTCCCTCTCCCGGCTGGCCTGCGATCCGCCATCGATGCGCATGCGCTGGCGGCATGGCTGCGCCCGCTCACCACCGCCGATATCACCGCGCGCGACACAAGGCTTGTGCTGGAGTGCGCCGGTCCGGTCGATGATCTGCTCGCCCGGCCGGAAGCCATGGCCGAACTGCACCGCCTGGGTATTCGCGGCGCGACGATGGCGGGCGGCAGCCTGCACCTGATCGTCGGGCCAGGCGCAGGCGATCTGGCCGCTCGGCTCGCTCCCATGATCAGGGGCTGACCATGATCGGCACGGCCGGTCAGCGACCGGTGACGGCGTCCGCCAGCGCCGGGGCCGGCTCAACCAGCAGCCCGGCCAGTCGTTTGAGCCCACGATGGATATTGACCTTGACCAGTGACTGCGACTGGCCGGTCTGTGCCGATGCCTCGATGATCGACAGGCCGTTCATCTTGACCAGCCGGATCGCCTCGGCCTGGGCGGGGCGCAGCCCGCCCAGCAACCGCCCGACGACATGGCAGCTGACAATGTCGATCTCGTGGCTCGGGGTGGTCGGTTCGGCATCCAGGGCAGTTTGCTCACGCTCCATCATCCGCAGCCGGTCGACCCATTTGAACCGGGCGATCGCCGCCAGCCAGGGGTGAAAGGGCAGCGTGATGTCAAAATCATGCCGGCGATTGTGCACGGCAATCAGCGTTTCCTGCACCGCATCGTCGACATGGATCGCCGGCAGCCGCCGGGCGAAATAGCGGCACAGCCAGGGACGCAGCTCGCCAAGCAGCCGGTCATAGGCGCGCCGGTCGCCAGCCCTGCCCCGTGCCATCAGGTCGGACCAGCGCATGTCGGCGGGATTGCGCGCGCCCCCTTTCCCCCGTCCGGGGACCTTGATCGCCGCCGGGCCCCCGCCGCGCCGCTCGGGGTCACGGTCGAGCAATCGGCCCGAGTTGCTGCCCGTTACGGCATTGTTCCCGTTCATGCCATCGTTCCTCCCCACACCCTGCGACCAGTCTGCCGGGGGCGGATCGGGGGGCACAGCCATCGGAGGCGCATGTTTTCGATAGGAGAACGCTATCGCCGCGATCAGGATCAAAAATGATACCAGCTGCGCAACGGGTCTTGTCGCGCCGTGCCGCTTTGTTATCCTACGCCTATGGAAATGCATCAGATCCGGTATTTCCTGACAGCGGCGCGGCTGCTCAATTTCACCCGGGCGGCGGAGGAATGCCGTGTCGCCCAGCCATCGCTCACCCGCGCGATCCAGAAGCTCGAGGACGAGCTGGGCGGGCCGCTGTTCCGGCGCGAACGGGCGCGCACCCATCTGACCGAACTTGGCCGGCTGATGCTGCCGCACCTGACGCGCACCTATGAAGCCGCCGAGGCGGCAAAGACGCTGGCGCGCGGCTTTGGCAAGGGACAGGTCGCGCCGCTCAATCTGGGCGTCTGCGCGCTCGTCGGATCGGCAACACTCGATGCGGTGCTCGGCGATCTGGCGCAGGCGATGCCGGGGCTGCAGCTGAACGTCGTCGGCGGCACCAGCCGGGAGCTGATCGCCCAGGCGCTGGCCGGTACGCTTGATCTGATGATCGTCGAAGCTCCTGCCGACGCGCCCGAACGGTTCGAAGCCTGGCGGCTGTTCAGCCATGATTACCGGATGGTCGTCCGATCGGGACATATCCATGCCGGCCGCAACCGCGTCACGCTCGCGGAGCTGGCCGGCGAGCCGCTGATCGACCATGACTGCGAGGGTGTCGCGGCGCTCCGCGCGCGGGCGGAGATTGTCGGCCTTGATCTCGGCTTCCGCCACATGGCGCGCGACGGCATGCAGCTCCGGCGGCTGATCGCGGCGGGGCTTGGCACCGGCTTCATGCCCGATCCCGGCGAGCCGGGCATGCACGGCCTGAGCGTCGAAGGCGCGGAGATTTCCGCCGATGTCGTGCTGGCGGGGATTTCGGGGCGACGCCGCAGCCTTGCGGCCGACAGCTTCGTCCGCGCCAGCCGGGCACGCGCCTGGACGAACGCCGCCGGCTAACAGTTTGCCGCCGGGCTGACCCGCCCGGAGACCCGGAGAACAGCGAGAGACCTGAGCAACAGAACGGCCGATCCGATGCATCGGATCGGATGCCGCGCTAGATCCGGTCGAGCATGCCCAGCACCATCGCCGGTTCCGCACGGCGGCGGAAATCGGGATCGACAAAGGCGAAGCGGACGATCCCCGCCCGGTCGAGCAGGAAGGTGGCCGGGATCGGCAGCAGCCGCCCGCTGCCACCGGTCAGCGCGACCAGATCGTCGCCGCCCCGCGCATAATCGGCCACCAGCTCCGGCGGCAGAGCGATGGCCAGCCCGAGCGCAAGGCACAGGCCGAGATCGACATCGCACAGGCCAAGCGCCCCGGCACGCGCGGCGATCGCCCCGGCGCGTCCATCCAGTTCGGGCGATATGGTGACCAGCCGCGCGCCCGCCGCTGCCAGATGCGGCCCCGCCTCCGCCCAGCCCTGACTCTCGACCCGGCACCATGGGCACCACAGCCCGCGGTGAAAGCTCAGGACAAGCGCATCCTGCCCGGCAAGCAGCTCGGCAAGGCTGTGGAACCGCCCGGTCGCATCGGGCAGGGCAAAGCCCGGAAACGCCTGGCCGACGCGCGGCGCGCGGCGCCCGGCCCCGCGCGCGACCATGCCGGCAATGAGCGCATCATAGGCCGCAGCATAAGGGGCAAGGCGGGCAGCTTCGGCGGCAAGAGATGGGGCAATCGGCAGCATATGTGCAGCAAGGATAATGCGCCCCGTGGGGCGATGGCCAGCACCGCCATCGCGGGCGCGATGCCCGCCCGGCCCGGCCGGCCCGTGTAACGCCGCGCCCGCCCGGTGCGAATGACCGGGCATGTCTGCACTGCATCACCCTGCCGACCCGGTCGTCATCATCGGCGGCGGCTTTGCCGGGCTGGCCGCCGCCCGGATGCTCGGCCAGGCGGGCGTCGCCACGATCCTTGTCGACCGTCAGAACCATCACCTGTTCCAGCCCCTGCTGTATCAGGTCGCGACGGCCGGTCTGTCACCGGCCGACATCGCCGCGCCGATCCGCACGATCCTGCGCCGCTGGCCGACGGTCAGCGTGGTGATGGACGAGGTGACCGGCATCGACCGGGCGCGCCGCGCCGTCCGGCTGGCGAGCGGTGCCGGGCTGGAGTTCAGCACGCTCATTGTCGCGACCGGCGCGCGCCATGGCTATTTCGGCCAGCCGGGCTGGGCCGCACATGCGCCGGGCATCAAGACCATCGACGATGCGATCCGGCTGCGTCATCAGCTGCTGCTCGCGCTTGAGCGGGCCGAGACGATGCGCGCCGAATCCCGCGAAACCCGCGCCGAGCATCTGACCTTTGTCGTTGTCGGCGGCGGGCCGACCGGGGTCGAGCTGGCCGGTGCGATCGCCGAACTCGCCCGTCATGCGGCGGAGCGCGATTTTCCCCACATCACCCGCCGCTGCGTCCGCGTGCTGCTGGTCGATGGCGGCGCGCGGTTGCTGCAGGCCTTTCCGCCATCGCTGTCCGATGCTGCGGCCCGCTCGCTCAACGCCCTGGGCGTCGACGTGCGCCTGAACGCCAAGGTCACGGGGATATCGGCGGGCATGATCATGATCGGCGCGGAACAGATCAAGGCGGCGGTTATCGCGTGGGCGGCCGGGGTCGCGGCCTCGCCCGCCGCAACATGGCTGGGGGCGGCGGCAGATCCCGGGGGACGTGTGCTCACCGGGCCTGACCTCGCCTTGCCCGATGATCCCGACATTTTCGTGATTGGTGACACCGCCGCCGTGCCCGGCCCCGATGGCCGGCCGGTTCCCGGCCTCGCCCCGGCCGCGACCCAGATGGGCCGGCATGTCGGTCAGACGATCATCGCCCGGCGCAGCGGTCGGCCGGCCCCGGCCTTCCGCTACCGCCACGCCGGGAGCCTCGCGACCATCGGCCGGTCGCGCGCGGTCGCTGATCTGGGGCGCGCACGGTTGAGCGGGCATTTCGCCTGGCTGCTGTGGTGCGCCGTGCATGTGTGGGCGCTGGCGGGCTTTCGCAACCGCCTCATCGTGGGCACCAACTGGCTGTGGAGCTATCTGACGTTCGACCGGGCGGCGCGGATCATCACCCAGCGGCCGGACCTGCCCGCATGATCATCGCCCTGCTCTGCCTGATCGCTGCCTTTGTCGTCGGGTTCGCGGCCCATCGCGGCGGCACCTGCGGCGTCGTCGCCATGACCCAGTGGCTCGACCGGCGCGATGCGCGGCTGATCATCGGCTTTGCAACCGCAATGGCAGCGGCGACGGTCATCTGTCTGCCCGCCGCGTGGCTGCTGGGTGTGGGTGACCATCTGCCGGGCAGCACCCCCGTCGGTCCGGCGCTGATCGGCGGAGGCGTGCTGCTCGGCATCGGCGCGTTCGTGAACGGGGCGTGCCTGATCGGGTCGCTCTGGCGGCTGGGCAATGGCGAGGCTCATCTGGTGGCGCTGCCGCTGGGGGTGGCGATCGGCGATGCGCTGGGGGCCGGGCTTGGCTGGCGGGTGGTGCCGCCACCGGGACCGTTCGCCGAACCGGGCAGCGCCGGACTGATGCTGGTCACCGCAGGCGGGCTGATGCTCGCCGCAACCGCGATCTGGCTGATGTCCCGGCCCGGCGGCACGCGGCTGTTCGGGTTGATGACCGCGATGGGGCTGGCGGGCGGGCTGCTGTTCGTCGCCCTGCCCGGCTGGACCTGGGTCGATGTCGAGCGCGAGACGCTGGACGGGCTGATCGCGGGGATGGCCCGTCCGCCGGGTCAGGCGGGGCTGGCGATGATCGCGACGCTGGGCGGTGCGCTGACCTCGGGCTGGCTGACCGGCCGGCTTCGCCTGTGCTGGAATGGCTGGGAGGCCACCGGGCGCAGCATCATCGGCGGTGCGCTGATGATGATGGGCGCACGGCTGCTGCCGGGCGGCAATGATGCATTGCTGCTGGGCGCAGCACCCGCGGGCGCGGCCAGCGCGCTCATCGGATTTGCCGTGATGAACCTGGCAGTGCTTGGCTGTGCGGCAATCGTGCGGATCAGGCGCGCGGGACGACCAGCCCGATCCTGAGCCAGCCCGCAAGCCAGCGGCCGATTGCTCCCGCGTCCGCCCCGCATCGCTCGCAGGCCGCGCCAAAGGCGGTGCCGGCGGCCAGCAGCGCCAGCAGCCGCGCCTCGCCCGCCGGCAGGCGGCGGAACACCGGCTCGAGCCGGTCGCGCGCGACAAGCAGCGTGACGCCTTCGCCAAGCAGCCGGGGGTCACCGGCCGTTCGGGCACCGCCGCCCAGATCTCATCGGCATTGGTCGTAACCGGCAGCAACGCTGCGCCGGGTGCAAGCATGAGAGACAGCCGGTCCCACTCCAGCCCGGGCACCCGCGCCCAGTCGTCCGAGCCCGGATCGGCGGCCGAAAACGCGCATCTGAGCGCCCAGTCGATTGCCGCAATCTCGCCGATTTCGGGATCGGCGGCACAGGTCCGGGCCAGATATTCGGCAAAATCGGCCCCGTAATCGGCCAGCGTCCAGCTGCAGGACGGCGTCAGCGCGATGTAATCGAGCGCCAATGCCGTAAAACTTTCCCCGCCCAGCCAGTGCAGCGTCTTGGGATGATTGTCGGCCAGCGCATCGACCAGCATCGCGCGCGCGGCATGGGCATGAACGGCAAGCCCCGCGGGCGCCCGCACCAGATCCCTAAGGCCAGACAGATCGCCGGCGATCAGCCCGGCCTGAAAGCGGCGCTGCAGCGCGGCAAGGCCGGTCATGGCCGGTCCGCCATTGCGGGCATGGCCATGGGGTCGGGCAGCCGCGCCCGGTCAAGCTCGGCCAGCAGCTCGCCGAGCGGCGGGATCTCGTCATCGCGCTCGATCATCACCGCGACCGGCCCGGCACGGCGACGGACCTCGGCATAAAGCGCCCAGACCGGCTCGGGCACCGGATGATCATGGGTGTCGATCAGCAGGCCGTCCGGCCCCTGGCTCGGCCCGGCCAGATGAAGCTGGCGGACCGCAGCCCAAGGCAGCCCGTCCAGCCAGTCGGCGGGATCAAACCCGTGATTATGCGCGGACACATGGATGTTGTTCACGTCGAGCAACAGCCCGCAGCCGGTCATGCGGACGAGCGCTGCAAGAAATGCCCATTCGGGCATCTCATTGTCGGCAAAGACAAGATAGGTCGACGGATTTTCGATCAGCAGCGCACGGCCAAGCAGATCCTGCGCGCGCTGGATGTTGGCGGCAACAATGCCCAGCGCTTCGGCCGTATAGGGCAGTGGCAGCAGATCATGGCTGCTGATGCCGCCAATCCCCGTCCATGCCAGATGATCCGAAATCCAGATCGGCTCGATCTCGTCAGCCAGCCTTTTCAGCCGGACGAGATAGGCCGGATCGGGACCGTCGACCGAGCCGAGCGACATGGAGACCCCGTGCAACGCGACCTGATGGTGCCGCCGCACGGCGCGCAGCACATGCGCCGGCCGGCCGCCATCGACCATGAAGTTTTCCGAAATCACCTCGACGAAATCGACCGGCACCCGACCGGCCATGAACGCATCATGGTGCGGACGCCGAAGGCCCAGCCCGTAAAGCGGGGCGGCAAGTTCGGGACATGCAAGGGGTGCGGGCATTTGCCTCGCCTTCCGAAATGCGCCGGCTCGGCCGGGCCGGACGGTTGAGGGGCCGGCAGGTGCCGGCCGGGCTGGACGGTTGAGGGGCCGGCAGGCGCCGGCCGGATAGGACGGTTGGGGGGGCCGGCAGGTGCCGCCCCCCGGGCCAGTCATGTCCGCCGCCGGCTGCGGCCCGGCCAAGGCTTTACTTTTCGGTCAGCCGGCCGCCGGCGGCCTTGCACGCCTTGACCGTCAGCGCCTTGAAACCCTGGCCCTTGCAGGAGTTCTGCCCCTTGCACGAGCTGCTGGCCGTCGCGCAGTCCGACGATCCCTTGCAGCTGTTGATGCCATAGCAATGGACGACTTTGTCCTCGTCGGCCGCCTTGTGCTGGCTCTGGGCGGACGCGGCCCCGGCCAGCGCCACGGTGGCGGCGGCGGTGGCAATGGTGATGCGGGTGGCAAGCATGTTCATCTCCTCGAATCGGCCCGGCGGGCCATCGGTTTCGCGCCGCGCCCCGTTGGCGGACCCGGCATCTGTCTGTTCGGCCCGGTCACGCCACCGGTTACACGCCGCACGTCGCCACGACCGGTCCGGCGCGGGCATGTAACCGGATCGCCGCCCGGCCCGGACAAGGGGTGGTGCCGACGCTCTTGCCCCGCCTCTCCCCGTCGGTTCCACGCAGCCGCCCGCTTTGCCGGGCGGCTGCGTCACGGCCTGGCGAGCGGCGGATGACAGGGTGTCCCGATGACGATTGACCGTTCCCAGCTGATCCTGCCGGTGCTGGCCGCCGCCCTTGCCGCAAGCGCGGCGCAGGCTGCGCCTGACAAGCCCAAGATGGAAAAATGCTATGGCGTGGCCAAGGCCGGCCAGAATGACTGTGCGGCCGGTGCCGGCACCAGCTGCGCGGGCACGTCCAAGGTCGATTACCAGAAAAATGCCTGGAAGCTGGTGCCTGCCGGCACCTGCACCAAGATCAAGACGCCGAAGGGCTCGGGCTCGCTCACCCCGGCCTGAGACCCGCAATGGACCGGCCCGGCCAGCATCCGGCACCTTTGCGCGCGACCCCGGGCATCGGCCTCAGGCTGCCGCATCTGGCGCTCATCGCGCGCGGCGATGTCGATCCGCTGCTGCCCGACGGGCTGTGGTTCGAGGTGCATGCCGAGAACTTCATGGTTCCCGGCGGGCCACGCCGGGCGGCGCTGATCGACATCGCCGCCCGGCACCCGGTGTCGCTGCACGGCGTCGGCCTGGCGCTGGCCGGAACCGAACCGGCCCCGCTGCCGCACCTGCGGCGGCTGGCGCGGCTGTGCGACGATGTCGGGCCGGTCCTCGTTTCAGACCATCTGGCCTGGCAGCGCATCGGCCGCTGGCACGTGCCCGATTTCCTGCCTTTCCCGCGCACCCGCGCCGCGCTGGCGCTGACGGCGGCGAATGTCGATCGGGCACAGCAGATCCTTGGCCGGCGGCTGCTGATCGAAAACCCGTCCCACTATGTCGCGCAAGCCGATCTGCCGGGCGATCACGACATGCCCGAACATGCGTTTCTGGCCGAACTTGCCGACCGCACGGGCTGCGGGCTGCTGATCGACGTCAACAACATCCATGTCTCCGCCCATAATCTCGGGCTGGACGCGGTCGCGCTGGTCGATGCGGTGCCGGCCGAGGCGGTCGCCGAAATCCATGTCGCGGGCCACAGCGCCGATCCCGGCGGCAGGCTGCTGATCGACAGCCATGACTGTCCCGTCGCCTCGGCCGTGTTCGCCCTTGCTGAACGGCTGCTGGCCCGCACCGGGCCGGTGCCGCTGCTCGTCGAGCGCGACGCCGATCTGCCCCCTTTGCAGCCCTGCTGGCCGAGGCGGAGGCGTTTTCCCCGCTGCTGGCGGCGGCGGGCGGGACCGGGCCGCGACACTATGCGGCCTGAGCCGGTCCCTGCGGCGACGGCCCGCTGCCCCCCGCAGCGCCGGAGGCCTTCGAGGCGCGGTTCGCGCGTCTTCTGTCGCTGCCCGTGTCCGGACGCTTTGGGCGACCCGCAATACCGGCGGGCCGGGAGGCAGCGGCCGCGATTGCCGTTCACCGCAACAATGCGCTGGTGGCAGCGCAGACCGCGCTTCAGGACAATTATCCCGTGCTGCGGGCGATGATCGGCGCGGACGGCTTTGCCGCGCTGGCGCTGCGCCACATTCGTCGGCAGCCGCCGGCCGATCCCCGGCTGTGCCTATACGGGCGCGGGCTGGCGACGACGATCGCGCGGATCCGCCCGCTCGCCGCATGGCCATGGCTCGCCGATGTCGCGCGCCTCGAATGGCTGGTGGTACGGGCGCTGTTCGCCGCCGATGCGAAGCCGCTCCGCGCACCGCCCTCGCCCAGCCAGCGCTGGCCGCTCGCTCCGGCGACCGGCTGGTGCGCGTCGCCGCATCCGGTGGCCACGTTGTGGGCGGCCCATCAGCCGAGGGCGGAATGGCCGGCGGCGTTCCCGGACCATGGCGAGCTGGCGCTCGTTACCCGCGCCGGTGCGGGGGTGCAGGTCAGGCCGGTCGCCCGCGACGCGCTGCCGCTGCTCGACGCCCTTCGCGCCGGCAAGACGCTGGCCGATGCGGCATCGGCGCTGCCCCCGGCGGCGCTGGCCCAGTTGCCGACGCTCGCCAGGGTCGGCGCACTTATTCCCATCCACGGAGAGACTGCATGAACATCTATGCCCGGCTGGCTGCATTGCTCACGCACATCCCCGACTCGCTCTGGCTGCTGGTTGCACGGCTGGGCGCGGCGGCGGTGTTTTTCCTGTCCGGCCGCACCAAGGTCGAGGGGCTGCTGACGATCAAGGAGTCGACCTATACATTGTTCGAATATGAATATGCGCTGCCGCTCGTCCCGCCCGGCATCGCCGCCCATGCCGCGACCTATTGCGAGCATCTGTTTCCCATCCTGCTCGCGCTCGGCCTGTTCACCCGCCTCGGTGCGCTCGGCCTGATGGGCATGACGGCCACGATCCAGATCTTCGTCTATCCCGATGCGTGGCCGACCCATTTGTCGTGGGCGGCGATGCTGCTGCCGCTCATCGCGCGCGGCGGCGGCCAATGGTCGCTGGACCGGCTGCTCGGCACCGAACGCAGCCCCGTGCAGATGATCGCCGCCTGATGCCGCTGTCGTTCGTCCCGTTGCTGGCGGCGGCACTCGCATGCCCGGGCGCTGGCCTGAGTGTCGACATTCTGGGATCGGGCGGCCCGATTGCCGAGGGGCGCGCCGGGCCATCCTATCTGGTGCGGATCGACGGGCGGCCACGACTGCTGATCGATGCGGGGCCGGGGCGGCGCTGCGGCTGGGCGAGGCCGGGGTTGCCCCCGCTGCACTGGATGCGATCGCGATCAGCCATCTGCATGTCGACCATGCCGGTGATCTTGCCGCGATCCTCAAGACATCGAACTTTGCCGACCCGCCGGCCCGGCTGACGCTGTTCGGGCCGGACGGCAGCGGGGTGTTTGCCGGCATCAGCGCGCACATGACGGTGATCGCGGGGGAAAATGGCGCTTTTGCCTATCTTGCCGACTGGCTGGCCGAGCCGGCACCGCGCCTTGCGATCCGCGAGATTGCCGCCGCCGACATCAGGTCCGGCGCGGAAAAAGTGCTGATCACGGGGGATGATTATGTGCTGTCCGCGCTTCCCGTCCATCATGGGCCGGTCCCCGCCCTTGCCTATCTGGTGCGGGCCGGCGGGCGGATGATCGTGTTCGCAGGGGACCAGAGCGCGCTGTCATCAGGCTTTGAGGCGCGGCTGGCCGGCAGCCGGCCCGATCTGCTGATCATGCATCATGCGATCCCCGAAGGCCCGGGGCAGCCCCGCGGGTTGCACCGCCCGCCCGCCGACATCGGCGCCGCCGCCGCCCGGCTGATGGCGAAGCGGCTGATCCTCACCCACAATATGGCACGTGCGCTGGTGCGCCGGGCCGAGGGGCTGGCCGCGATCGCGCGCCATTATCCCGGCCCGGTCACCATCGCGGACGACAAGGCCTGTTTTTCAGCCTCGGCCGGCGATTGAGGACAGCACGTCGGCCGGATCGGCGCGGTGCCGGAAATCGCGGTCGACATGAGCGAAACGCACGATGCGGTCACGGCCGATGACGAACGTCGCCGGGATCGGCAGGATGCCGCTCGCCGCGCCGTAAAGCGCATCCAGATCCATCCCCGCCGCCTGATAACGGGCGATCAGATCGGCCCCGACGAAGAAACCCAGCCCCAGCGACAGCGTCGCGCCGAAATCGACATCGCACAGCACCTGCCCCGCCGGGCCAAGCAGCGCCGCCATGTCGGCCGCCCGCCCGCCAAGCTCCGGCGTGACCGCGACCAGCCGCGCTCCCGCTGCATCGAGCGCAGGTCGCGCACCGCGCCAGCTTTCGATCTCGCCCACGCACCATGGGCACCAGAGCCCGCGATGAAAGCTGAGCACGACCGGCCCCCGGTCCAGCAGCGACGCCAGCCCCACCAGCCGCCCGCGCGCGTCGGGCAGAGCCAGATCGGGAAAGACATCGCCGACCGCCGGCGCACTTGCCCCGGCATCGAGCGCAGCAAGCGTTGCCACCAGCCGGTCCGCCGCGCGGTGCCAATAGCCCTCGTCCGCACGCGGTGGCGCGCTCGCACCCTCAAAAGACCCATCCATCAATCGCCGTTAGCGCAAAACCGCAGCTGACGCGACGTCTGGCCCCGGCGACAATCGATGCGCGGTCGCTGTCACCGCATCGTCGACGACCATAGCCATGCCGATCGCCAGGACCGAAGGGGTGGACGACGAGGATCATGGTTGGTCGGGGAGACAGGATTCGAACCTGCGACCCTCTGCTCCCAAAGCAGATGCGCTACCAGGCTGCGCTACTCCCCGACACGGCTTTTCCCTTAGGCGCTGCCCTCTGGCACGGTCAATCGGAGATCACCGGAGCGGCAACAGCGGGCAGCAGATGGCGGCGGCCGGCAGGGGGAGTCCCCGAATAGTCCCCGACGGGGTTCTGGGGATGTTCCGGGAACGGGGTTGTTTTTTGGAAGCCCGACAGCAGGCACTCAACTACCCCGCCCAGACCGCCGACGCTGCACCAGATCCAGAGGCGCATCAAAGCAGCCCGTCTGAACCCACCTAGGGTCGAGACTCGATCAGAGCCAGAATGCGACGGCGGCAGCGAGGCTTATGGCCGACAGGAAGTTCCTGGCGAGCTTGTCGTAGCGGGTAGCGATGCGGCGGAAGTCGTTGAGGCGGCAGAACATGGCCTCGACGCGCCAACGGTCCTTGTCGCGTCGTTCGTCATATTGGATCGGGCGCTTGCGGTTGCGCCGTCCGGGGATCACCGGGATCGTGCCCTGCTCGCGCAAGGCAGCCCGGATGCGGTTGGCATCTTAGCCGCGGTCGGCGATCACCCGCTTCATTCCAGCCGTTTCGCCGATCAGCAGGTCAGCGCCTTTCACATCCGAGGTATTGCCGGGCGTCAGGACGAGGCGGAGGGGCCGTCCGAGGACATCGACAAGGGCGTGGATCTTCGTCGTCCGGCCGCCACGCGAGATGCCAATGGCATTGGCCCGCGCCCCCCTTTTGCGCCGTCGGCGGAGCGGTGGGCTTTGATGTAGCTGCTGTCGATCTGACCGGTCTCCGCGATCCAGCCTTCCTCAGTGAGCGCCGCCAAGATGCGCGTCCAGATGCCCCGGCGGCTCCACCGGTTCCAGCGGTTGTAGACCGTCGTCGAAGGGCCGTGTTCGGGCGGGCAGTCCGCCCAGCGGCCACCGCACTTCAGCATGTGCACGATGCCCGAGATCACCCGCCGGTCATCGACGCGACGCGCTCCGGGCTGGTTCTTCGGCAAGTGCGGCTCGATCGCAGCCCATGCTTCATCCGACAGCCAAAACAACGAACGCGACATTTCCAAAGCCTCCTGCCTCAGCGGAGACTCCCTGAATCAATGTGCGCGGCAAGTTTCAAGAGGCTGATTGGGTTTTGGCCCTAATGCCGCCTGCCCATCTGTCGGCTCGAAGTTGACATGAACCACGTTGTTGGCACTATCTGGAGAGGACTGGACACCACCCCCACCGCCTATCCCATCAAGCGGGCCGGCGAAGCCAGCGCCGCTGACCCAAAACCAACTTCCCCAATAGTCGTGGTATTTTTGCCGAGAACCAGTAACGACAATGGTATCGTTATAGTCTTCTGTCTCCGTAGACACGCTTGATGCCCTTTCTGACTATCTCGCAATATTACATATTTCAGCGCCGTCGAAGCTATAGGAGTAACGGAGCATCAAAACGGTCCGAGATTTGTTTTTCATTTCGGAAAGCAGAGAGAGTCCTGCGACAGAATAGTGATGCGATGGAAAAATCGATAGTTTCGAAAATGGAACATCGCTCTGGGCGATCATTTTTGGCCTTGTTTTAGATCCATCTTTGCAGACGGCGAACGAAGCAATCAAAGAAGACTTTCTGTAACGCCAGAGGCCCACGTAAAACGTATCGTGGTCGGTCCTAGGGGGGAAGGTACGGGAATGGCCATTACGAACTTCGCGGCGTTACCCGGCAGCCTCATGTCCTCTCGTGTCCATGCACCCTTGAAAACAGAACCGACTTTTGCTGGGACAACGCCTTGAGTTGTATAACCGACCGCCACCTGGCCCCTGAACTCGTAGATGCTTCCGTTGACCTCGGAGAGATCGTCAACACAGGATCCAGTCACTTTCGATATCGAAGTAATAGCCAGATCGACGCCTGGCTGTATCCGGATTGCAGTGGGATTCTTGGGTAGGTCCGTTACAACAAGATCACCAGCGACTTCGGCGGGCGTATCGCATTCTGGACGTACAGAGATTTTCGCACCCTCTCCTGCTTCTTGGTCCTTCACGGCGGCGATCATAGGGTAAACACCAGAGCTAGTCGCGATAAGAAAGATGCTGCCTAAGCTCAACAGACGGATTGGGGCGCGTTTTCGCATCGACGACCTCCTGCAGATACGCGTAAGTCGTATCGGATGCCCGTTGCTGTGGCTATGAGTCCGTTTGAGAATGTTCAGGGATGTACGATCCGTCGCAGCATGTCCGTCGTCAGGACATTCGGCACAGATCGCGGCGTAAATTAGCGGAGTGCGGGCGTCGTCTGGGGATTGATGTTAGGCGGCGAGCTTGCGGTGCTGCAAGCGCCGATGGTCGATGGTCTGTCGCTTGATCCTTTCGCGCTGTTTGATGATGGCTGGAGCCCTGCCGCAGTAGGCGTCGGCGGGCGTCACGTTGTTCAGGCTCTCGTGGTAACGCTGGTGGTTGTAGTGCTCGACGAAGGCCTCGATCTGGGCCTCAAGGTCGCCGGGCAGGAAGTAGTTTTCCAGCAGGATGCGGTTCTTCAGTGTCTGGTGCCAGCGCTCGATCTTGCCCTGGGTCTGGGGATGACACGGGGCGCCGCGGACGTGGCTCATCTTCCGGGCCTCGATGTATTCCGCCAGTTCGCCAGCAATGTAGCTGGGGCCGTTATCGCTGAGCAGCCGGGGTTTATGCAGCACCGTGGCGCTGTCGCAGCCCGAGGCCTTGAGGGCGAGGTCCAGCGTGTCGGTGACGTCCTCGGCTCGCATGTTGGTGCACAGCTTCCAGGCGATGATGTAGCGCGAGAAGTCGTCGAGCACGGTCGACAGGTACATCCAGCCCCACCCGATGATCTTGAAGTAGGTGAAGTCAGTCTGCCACATCTCGTTCGGGCGGGTGGTCTTGGTGTGGAACTGGTCGGCCGCCTTGATCACGACATAGGCCGGGCTGGTGATCAGGTCGTGGGCCTTGAGCAGCCGGTAAACCGTGGCTTCCGATACGAAGTAGCGCTGCTCGTCGGTGAAGCGCACGGCCAGCTCTCGGGGGCTCAGCTCAGACTGTTCCAGCGCCAGCTCGATGATCTGGTCGTGGATGTTGGCCGGGATGCGGTTCCACACCCGGCTCGGCGCCGATGGCCGATCTTCCAACGCCTCCGGCCCGCCTTCAAGGTAACGGTCATACCAGCGATAGAACGTCCGGCGGGGGATGCCGAGCTGCTCCAGCGTGCGCTTGGCAGGCAGGTGTGACTGCTCGACGATCCTGATGATCTCGAGCTTCTCGGATGCGGGATACCTCATTCGTCGTCGCCCCCATCCGCGACGATGCTTTTTTTGAGCAACCGGTTTTCCAGCATCAGATCGGCCACGCATTCCTTCAGCGCACGGGCTTCGCGACGCAGGTCCTGCACCTCGCCGGTGGTCGCGGCACGGGCAGTGTCGCCCGCAAGGCGGCGCTTGCCCGCTTCCATGAACTCCTTCGACCAGGTGTAGTACAGGCTCTGGGCGATCCCTTCCTTGCGGCACAGCTCGGCGATGCTGTCGTCACCGCGCAGGCCTTCCAGCACGATCCGGATCTTGTCCTCGGCCGAGAAGTGGCGTCGGGTCTGTCGCCGGATGTCCTTCACCACCCGCTCCGCAGGGGCCTTCACCGGCGATTTTGCATTGGAGGATCTGGGCTTCATCTTCGTTCCTTCGTCACTGCGACGAAGCCCAGATCCTCCTTAAATCACAACCTCAAATCTGTGCCATTGGCGCTGACGGCGGACACGCCAAAGTCCTTCTGGCCGAGCTCCTCGACCTCTTCCGTCTTCTGCTTTCGGGCACGTCCCATGGTCACGCTCCTTCGGGGTTGATCGTTGGCAGGCCGAGCTCGGCCCGGATCAGGTTCATCTTGGCGATGATCGGTGCCCGCTTCCGGCGTTCGCGCTGCTTCGCGCGGTGGCTCCTCAGGTCGTGCGCCATCTCCGACCTGAGCTGATCGTGTGTCGTCACGGCTGATCTCCAGCAGTTCGAAGGCTTCGGGAGATGGCGGGCAGCGCGCGTCGTCGGCGTCGACGAGGTTCGCTTCGCCTAGTGAGATGCCGGCGCGCATGGCGGCCTCGATCTGCGAAGCACCGTCGCGGCGCAGGCGCCGGTAACGGCGCAACTGGGCTGAACCGCCGCTCACGCCGCCAAATCCTGATTCTGGTAGTCGGTCGCGCGCTCGAGGTGCCGGCGGCACGGCGCTATCCAGTCGAGGCGCGTCCCGGACTTGCCATGCTGCCAGACCAGCCAGGCATAGGAAGTCGCCGTCGATCCGTTGGCCGAAAGCTTGCCCTTGTGCATGACGACGCGCTCGGTGAACTGCAGCGCCCACGACGGCCGCCGGATCGAGAACAGGCGCTCGAAGCGCCCTACCCCTTCAAGGAAAGAGGTGCGCAGGATCATCGCGACGCCCATGCGGCTGGTCTCGAGAGCGCGTGCGATGAACTGCTCAGCAAGCCGGAAAGGCGGGTTGGTGATGGTCCAATCGGTCAGATCGAGCTGATCGGCTGGCCCGAACAGATAATCCGCCACGGGAAAGCCGACGCCATAGTCATGGACATCGCTGGCGCGCACCTCGGCGAAATACTCGGCGAGCGGCCTGACCATGTGGCCGCGGTTGGCCGCCGGCTCGCGCACGGTCTGCGCGTCGAGTGAGATATCCATGTCCAAGCCAAGCAGCCATTCACAAAGGGCGCGCGTCGCCCAGGGCGGCGTCGGGAAATCCTCAAGCGAGTCATGCGCCTCGACACGACGCTGCATCACGGCGGTGGAGCGGTTCTGGCTCATCGGCCGCTCCCGAGCTTGGCGTTGATCTCGTTCCAGCCCTTGGCCCAGGCGCGATAGGCCGTGCTGCCGATTGGATACGGGTTCGCGGTGGAAGGCTGGCCGTCAAAGCGAGCGCGCGAGCCAGCACCGAACGCGGGATGGTTGGCCGCCATCAGCCGGCATCCGCCATGCTGGAGAGCGGCAGAACGGCAGCGATGATCTTGTCGGCCGCGGCGCGGGTGATCGGTCGTTCGACATGGTCGATGCGCCCGTCCGCAGCCGCCTGAGCGATGGGCGCGGTGTGCTCGATCAGCTGGGCAACAATCACGCCGGGCGAGATTTCGTCGGGCTCATCAAGCGGCGTGGCGCCGCCATAACCGATCAGCGCCAGGATCGAGTTCACGGCCTTGCCGCCCAGGACAACTGCAATCGAAAGAGCACTCGACAGAGGCGTCTCGCGGATCTCTGCCGGATCGTTCGCCATATAGGACCGGATGGCGCGCAGCTTCAGGCCGGACAGATGAGCGACCTGCTCGGCCGTAAACTTGCGCTCGATCAGGATCGCGGTCTGCAGAAGCGCGCGCACCGTCTCGGTCACGCGATCGCGCGAGACGATTGGCGACCCTTCCGCTGCACAATGGTCAGACACGGGCTACTCCGGCGACATGGGGGAAAGACGGAAAAACGTGTGCTGCGCCGAGCACGGGGGTGGGGCATTGCCCGACGCAGCACACAGGTGCCGCACGCCTACGCCGTGCGGTGTCAGCGGGAGTGCCGACGGGGAAACAGAGGATCCGGGCGGGCTCATGCGGCCGACTTGGCTCTGCTGCAGTCGGCGCCACTCGCGTCGGCGCACCGCCGCATCATTGCGGCCAGTTCCTCCCGCACGATCCGGCGGATGTCATGCTCGGTCGGCTGGGTCATACTGCGGCCTTGCGACGCGCGCGGGGGCGCTTCGGAACCCAAGGCTCATGGTTCGGGTAGGTCGCCATGAAGCGACGGATTGCCTGCTCTGTTTCCGGCCAAACGCGGCGCTTTTCTTCGCGCAGCTGCCGCACGAGATGGCGGTCGCCACGCGCCTGTTCGCCGAAACGCGTCGGCGACATGTCGTGAGCTGTCAGGAAAGCTTCGATGTCAACGAGGAGCGTGCTCATGCAGCCCGTTATAAGGTGTGATACTGCACACCGTCAACGGGTGATATTGCCCGACTGCCGATCGCTCGCGGCGACATGCGATACCCGCGGCATGGCCGACGGGTTCGACATGGACGCGGTGCGCGCAGTCTTGAAAGACCTCATGGACAAGCGCGACATCAAGCGAAAGCCGCTCGCCAAGCAGGCGGGCTTAGGTGAAACGGCTATCCGCGATCTGTTTGATGAAAAGCGGCACGATGTCCGCGTCGGCACCCTTGTGAAGCTTGCCGAGTTCTTTGACGTCAGCTTAGACCATATAGCTGGGCGCGATCCTGTGCCACTGCTCGGTAAGATCGGGGCGGGCGGAGCAATTTTGTTCGAAGAAACTGACGAGCCTGAGTGCGTCCCGCGCCCGCCGCTCGCGGCTGGCCGGCTTATGGCGCTCGAAGTAAGCGGCGACTCTATGCTGCCTAAATACGAGGCGGGAGACGTCATCTATGTCCGCCGTGATCATGATGGCGTGCTGCCGGAATACCTCGGCGAGTATTGCGCGGTCTGCACCGCCGATGGCGGGACGTTTCTGAAGATCCTTGCGCCTGGAACCATGCCGGGCCGCTACACCCTGCGATCCTTGAACGCCGCTGACATGATGGATGTGGAGGTCATATGGGCTACGCCAGTGCTCTGGGTTATGCCGCGACGCTCGCGGCCTCGGCCGTAATCCAAGAGGAGCTCCCGTCCACCCCGGTCCGGGACGCCTCTGAACTCTACGAAAATTGCACCGCCAAAGAGCTGGACCGCGGCATGCAGTGCTACGCCTTTATCGGCGGGGTCATCGACGGCTATTACCTCGGGAGCGGCTTAGCGGAAGCTCCGCTGGTCTTTTGCATGCCGGATCAAACGACAATGCGCGAAAGCCGCAAAGTCGTCGTCGACTTTATGAAGCGCCGCCCAGACGCCTTGAACCGTCAGGCTGCGGTGGTTGTTTTGACCGCCTTGAAAGAGGGATACCCCTGCGCCAAAAAATAAGTGTGAGATAGCACACCTTCCCGCTTGACTTGGTGTGTAATATCACACTAATGTTCGCTCATCACCAGGGAGCGGACGAATGTCGCGGGTCAACACTCAGCCCGGATGCAACTGGGCATTGCGCCAGATGGTCGAAGACGATGCCCCGGCGGGCATCGCGCGCTGGTGGGATCACCCCGAGGCGCGGGCTATCCTCGAAGCGCTGGCGCTGAACCCGCCTGCGCTGGCCGAGCATCGGCGCGTCTACTACCGCACCCACGACGACTACATCCGCTATCTCGGTGCCGGTCCGGCTCGCCTTGAAGCGATCCGCGATCAGTATGAGTGCGAGGCCATGGGGCGCTGCGATCATGCGGCGTTCTATGCCCAGCGTCCCGTCGCATGGGTCATCTACGATCGGCTCACAGGGCGCCTGAGCGCGGCCCCGGCGCAGCGGGTGGCGGCATGACCCCTTATGCTCGCCACCTGATCCGCCGCGCGGTCGTGCCGGCGATGCTCTGGGCGGTGCCCGTCTTTGGGCTCATCGTCGGAGTGCTCGCGCTGTGAGCGCCGCCGTTGCCCGCCCCCGCGCACATCGGGCCGAAGAGTTCGAGCTGTTCTTCATCAACGAGGATGGCACCGCCCGCCTCAATCAAGGGCAGGCACCGATCAACCTGGCCGATGCACTCGAAACCTCCGCGGCGCTCTACCTGAAGGGTGAGCGCGTGATGATCCGGCACACCGACACTGCCGGTGCGGTCACGCTGCGCTTCTACCTGATCCGAGCGACCGCGCCGAAGTGGATGACCGTGGGCGGCCAAACCGTCCGGGTTGCGCGGCGCTACGCGGATCACCTGTTCGATCTCAAGCCGACGGAGAAGTTCCTTTGAACGCCATCTCAACCCGCGAAGCATGGCTTGCCGAGCGCCGCACCGGCATCGGCGGGAGCGATGTTGCCGCCATTCTCGGTGTGTCGCCTTACCGTTCTGCGCTGGACGTCTTCCTCGACAAGCGCGGCCTGCTCGTCGACCAAGCCGAGAGCGAACCAATGCGCTGGGGCACGCTGCTCGAGCCCGTCGTCCGGCAAGAATATGCGAACCGCACCGGTCGGAGCGTGGCGCTTCCGGAGGGCGTTCTTCGCCACCCGCGCTACGGGTTCATGCTGGCGAACCTCGACGGCATCGCGACCGATCGCCTTTACGAAGGAAAGACGGCGCGCACCGCAGAAGGCTGGGGCGAGCCCGGCAGCGACGAAGTGCCTCAAGGCTATTTGCTTCAGGTTCAGCACTACATGGCCGTCACCGGCTATGACGTGACCGACATCGCGGTGCTGATCGGCGGCAGTGACTTTCGCATCTACACCGTCGAAGCCGATGCCGAGCTGCACGAAATGCTGGTCGAGGCCGAGGCTGAGTTCTGGCGCCGCGTCACCGATGACGACCCGCCCGAACCGATAACCATGGCTGACGCTCTGAAGCGCTGGGGCCGTCAGAGCCGCGCCGATTCTGTCATCGCATGCCCGGAGGTGGCCGAGGCGGTTGACCAGTTGAGGGCGATCAAAGCGGCACAAGCCGACCTCGCGGCCCGCGAAGAAGCAGCCAAGCTGACGATCATGGCCGCGCTGGGCGATGCCGACACGCTCGTTGCTCGCGACGGCACGACGCTGTGCACGTGGAAGGCCGCGAAGGCAGCGGCTCGGCTGGACAGCAGGGCGCTGAAGGCCGCGCACCCCGAAATCTACTCGGCATTCCTCAAAGCTGACGAGCCGAACCGGCGCTTTCTGATCAAGTAGGAGCACGCACCAATGAACGAAGTCACCCGCATCGTGAACCCGATGGGCGGCGGTGTTACCGAGCCGACCAGCCGCATCGGGGCGGTCGCAAACACCGATCAGCAGCGCGCGATCGCCGAAGTTCAGGCCGCAATGATGATCGCCCGCGCCAACCCGCGCAACGAGGTCGGCGCGATGGACCGCATCCTGAATGCGTGCCAGCGTCAAGGTTTGGCCGAGGCCGCGCTCTACAGCTACTCGCGTGGCGGCTCTGAAATCACCGGCCCGTCGATCCGGCTGGCGGAGGCGCTGGCCCAGAACTGGGGCAATATTCAGTTCGGCATCCGCGAAATCGAGCAGCGGCACGGCGAATCTGTCGTTCAGGCCTTCGCTTGGGACGTGGAAACGAATGTCCGCCGCGAAATGACTTTCTCGGTTCCGCACACCCGACACACCAAGCGCGGCTCCTACAAGCTGGAAGACCCGCGCGACGTCTACGAGCTCGTCGCCAATAACGGCTCGCGTCGGCTGCGCTCGTGCATCCTCGCCGTGATCCCTGGCGACGTTATCGACACGGCGGTTCAGCAGTGCGAGGCGACGATGCGCGCCAAGGCTGACACGTCGCCGGAAGCGCTCCAGAAGATGGTCAACGCCTTCGCCGAGTTCGGCGTGAGCCAGCACCAGCTCGAGGCGCGCATTCAGCGTCGGTTCGACACGATCCAGCCAGCGCAGATCGTCGCACTACGCAAGATCTACCAGAGCCTTCGCGACAACATGTCCGTTCCCGCCGACTGGTTCGACCCTGCAGAAGGCGATGCTGCCGACGAAGCGAAGTCGACCGGCAACGAGGCTGCCAAAGAGGCGCTTCGCAAGCAGACCCGCGCCCGTTCACCCCAGTCCACCGAAACCGCCACTCCCCCGGCAGCGGCCGCCGGCCCCTCAACGTCGTCCGAACCCGTGGCGGACGGCGACCGAGGGGATGCGAATGACGACCGCGCTGAGGCCGTGACCTTGGCCGACGCTCTGGATCAGATCGACCAGGCGACGTCCCCGATGGACGTCAACTCGCGCGTCTCGGCGCTCCTGCCGGGCCTGACCGAAGAGGAAGGTGGGGTGCTGCGCGATCGCGCGGTGGAGCGGATCGCCAAGCTGAAGGAAGCGGCGAAGTGAGCCCGGCCCGCGATGCCGCAGAGGTCCGCCGGCTCATGGCCCGGAAGGCGGTGCTGGTCGCCCAGTTGCGCGAGGTCGAGGCGAGGCTTGCCGATCATGGTGCCCGCCTGAGCCGCGCCAATGGCCTGGTCGTGCCCCTCAAGGGCGCGGCGCTGGCCCGGCTGGCGGAGCATGGTCGTGGGTAATCGCAGCGCGGCTGTCCCGGCGCGCGCCGACGGCCGGCCGCGCATCCACCTGCGGGCGACACGATCGGGCGCGCGATTTCGCCACGGGGCGACCGGCATCGACCACGATGCCGCGAGCCTCGGCGAGGCCGTCGAGCGCGCGCTTGAAGCCATCGGCGGCCGTGATGCCGTCATCATCTTCTCGGGAGAGCAGAATGCCTGATCGTCCCCATTGTCGGCGGCCAGAAGCCTGCGAGGCCAAGGGTGCCGGCCACTGCCGGCGGTGCGCCGCCGCCGCGATGCACGCAGATCCGCACCGTGCGGCCAAGGTCAGCGCGAGCCTGAAAGCCCGGTTCGCCGATCCCGAGTTCAAGGCGCGCCACATGGAAAGGCTGATGGCGGTCCACAAAGACCCCGTCGTGATCGAGATCAGGCGCGAAAGCGGCAGGCGTTATGGCGCGGCCAACATTGCCACGACACGCACCCCCGAAGCGCGCGCGAAGGCAGGCAGATCGATCCGGCAGACCAGGTCCGGCTGGTGCCCGATCGATCTCCGTCCGCTCTACATCAAGCTGCGCAACACGTTCGGTGCGGCCGAAGCCCGGCGCATGATCGAGGATCAGATGCGCACCGACGCCAGGCGCGCGGCGGCGGCCATCGCCAAGTCGATCGAAAGGCTGGCGGCATGACTGGCGCTTACACCCATGTTGGCAAGCAGGTGCTGCTCGATGGCCTGCACTTCGCGGATGCTCGGGGCGAGCGCGCCGCCGAGCAAATCGCCGATCGCATGAACTCGATGTCTGCACTGATCGATGTGCTGGACGAGTGCGCCGAGTATCTCGCCCGGTTCTCGGATGCGGATGATCGCGGCCCGAACGAGGCAGCGATTTTGGAGGACCGGGTCCGCATCGCCATC